>NZ_KV800109.1:325658-345267 GCF_001810135.1 Rothia sp. HMSC069D01 | reverse complement strand
GGGTGGGTTCCCCTGTAGGAGCGTAGGAAGGTGCGCACCGGCCGCATCCTTAGGTAAGGGGAGAGGAACGAGGACGAACACCGGCCCTCATACTCAGAACGAAAACGAAGAACGCTCCGTCCGTATCACTTAGATACAGACGGAGCGTTCTATTTAAGAGACCAGCTATTCAGTAACGCCGAGGTTGCTCATGAGGAACGCGTAATCCCACGCCATCTCGCGCCAACGCGTATACCGGCCGGAACCACCACCGTGACCGCCCGACATGTCAATCTTCAGCAGCGGCACCGGCGACGATGGGTCAATCTGCTCGCGCAGCGCCGCAATCCACTTGGCGGGTTCCACGTAGAGCACGCGGGTGTCGTGCAGGCTCGTCACAGCAGCAATCGCCGGGTAACGGACCGGGCGGATGTTCTCGTACGGGGTGTACGACTTCATGTAGGCGTACACTTCCGGGTCCTCAATCGGGTTGCCCCACTCTTCCCACTCCATCGCCGACAGCGGCAGCTCCGGGTCGAGGATGGTGGTCAGCGCATCCACGAACGGTACGGCAGCCAGGCAGGCGGCGTACTTTTCGGGGGCGAGGTTCAGCACGGCGCCCATGAGCAGGCCGCCGGCGCTACCGCCGTAGCAGCCGATACGCGCCTCATCAGCCCACGGCTTAGCCGCAATGTAGCTGGTGACGTCCACGAAGTCGGTGAAGGTGTTCTTCTTCGCGAGCTTCTTGCCGTTCTGGTACCAGGAGCGGCCCATCTCGCCGCCGCCACGAATATGCGCAATGACGTAGATGACGCCGCGGTCCAGGATCGACAGCATCGGGATGGAGAACATCGGGTCCATGGACGACTCGTACGAGCCGTAACCGTACTGGATGACCGGGTGCGGCTTGCTCATGTCCAGGTCGGCGCGGTGAATCACCGAGATCGGGATGAGCGTACCGTCCGCCGCAGGTGCCCAGTCGCGGTAGGCGCGGTAGTCCTCGCGGTTGTAGCCGCCCAGCACCGGGGTTTCACGGCGCAGCAGCAGTGTCTGCGACATGGGGAAGTAGTCGTAGACGCGGCGCGGAGTCAGGTACGAGGTGTAGGCGATGCGCAGCACGGGGGAGTAGTTCTCGGCGCGCAGCACGGAGGCGGTGTACAGTTCCTCGTCGAAGCCGGCAGGTTCCATGAAGGTCACGCCGGCCGGGCGGCGGCGGCGCCACTGGATGGGTAGCTGCTCACGCGGTGCGAGAAAGATGCGGGTGGTCGTGTCCGCGCGGGCGGTAACAACCAGGTGCGTTGCGGTGAAGGTGAAGCCTTCCAGGCGCACGTGTTCGCTGTGACGGATGACCGGCACCCAACGCTGCGCGTACTCTTCGAGGCTTTCGCCCTCGCGCGGCATGTCGGCAAGCACCAGCTCGGAGTTCAGCGCATTGTAGTCGTGCTGAATCAGCAGGTGCTGCTCACCGGCAATGTTGAGCGGCTCGGCGTAGTATTCGATGCCCGCGCTCTTGGGGATGAGCAGGGTCGGCTCGCCCTTGGGCTCGCGGGTGGGGATGAGGCGCACCTCCGTGTACTCGGAGTTGGAGCTAGTGATGACTACGGAGGAACGGTCGGAGCTCATGGCGGCGCCGAGCCACATGGTGTTGTCCGGTTCCTCGTAGATCAGGTGGTCTTCGGTGCCCTGCCCGACGTCGTGCACGTAGACACGCCAGGGGCGCCACGACTCGTCGGGTACGAGGTAGATGAGCTGCTCGGCGTGGTTGATGAAGAAGGAGCCCGCCGCAATGTTGGGGATGGTGTCCTCGAGGAAGGAGCCGGTTTCCATGTTGAGGAAGCGCTGCTCGTAGCGTTCGTCGCCCTTTTCGTCCACGGAGATGCTCAGCAGTTTGCCGTTACGTGCGGGCTGGAAGCTGCCGAGGGAGAAGAACTCCATGTCCTTGGCGTATTCGTTGCAGTCGAGGATGACGACTTCACCCTCTAGTACTTCGCCGGGGGTGATGGTCGGCGGGGTGTAGCGCACCACCTCGTCGCCTTCGTGCAGGGCGGGGTAGCGGTAGAAGACGGGGTACTGGCCGCCGGGCACCATGCGGCTGTAGTACCACCAGTCACCGATACGGTTCGGGACGGTCAGATCTGACAGCAGGGTGCGGTCCTTGATTTCGTTGAAGATGGATTCGCGGAGGGGCTGCTGGTCTGCGGTGACAGCTTCGGTGTATTCGGCTTCTGCCTTGAGGTAGTTGAGGACCTCTTCGCTTTCCTTGTCGCGGAGCCATTCGTAGGGGTCGATGAAGACGTCGCCGTGGTGTTCGCGGCGGTGCTCGACCTTCTTCGGTACGGGCGGGGTGAGGTTCTGTTCAGCCATGCTGCCACCTCTTTCATTGAGTTATGGGTTTGTGAATGGTGTGTGCCGTCTGCGCCCGCGTTCCTGCGCCGCCGGGTGGCGGGGAGGATGCGCGGGGGAGTGTGGGCACGCCTAGTTCTAGTGTATCGAAGAGTGAGGCAGGCTACTATATTGCGGCATGTGCGGGGCTGCCCGGCTCAGCCTGTGGAAGCCCCGCGGTAGCCTCGCCGGGGCGTGCGCGTTTATCGGCTAGTTGGCGCGTCCCTTAATGGACATGAGCGTGCGGCGGCCCGCCTTGTTCGCCTTCGTGAAGGCGCGGTTACTCTGCCGGTACTCGCGCTCCTGAGAACGCAGGCGCAGGCGCGCGGATTCCGCCATCATCCTGCGGTAGCGTTCGAAGCGCTCGGGGTCGAGGGAACCGTCGGCGAGCGCCTGCTGCACCGCGCATCCGGGTTCGGAGCCGTGGGAGCAGTCGCTGTACCGGCAGGCGGCGGCGTAGCTGGAGACGTCGTCGAAGGTTTCGTCAATGGCGGCGCTATCGCTCGTTGCGGCTAGGGCTCGTACGCCCGGAGTGTCGATCAGCACCGTGCCAGATGATGATTTTGCGTTGGTCGAGTCTCCTTCGCTTGAGCCTTCCGCACCGGGTAAAACAAGCATCTGGCGGCTGGTGGTGGTGTGGCGCCCCTTGCCGTCAGCATCGCGGACCGTGGAGGTGACCTGCACCTGATATTCTTGGCTATCCTCGCGGGGGTCAACTCCGGGGTTGAGCAGAGCGTTGACGAGGGTAGATTTGCCTGCGCCGCTACGGCCCAGGAATGCGGCGGTGCGTCCGGCGACAAGCTCCGCGACCGGGGCAGGGTCGTAGCCGTTGTCCGTGCAGACGGCGAGTACCGCATCCACACCACCTGCGAGGGAGTCCCTGTAGTTGGTGAGCTGTTCAGCCGTTACTAGGTCACCCTTGGTGAGAATCAGTGCGACCTGCACCCCGGAAGCGTGCGCCAGGGCGGTGTAGCGTTCAATTCGCCCAATGGACGGCTCGGGGAAGCAGGGCTCAACGATGCAGAGCATATCCACGTTGGCGGCGACAGGCTGATCCGCGGATTCTCGGGTGGCGCTGGGGCGGGTGAGGTAGCTTCGCCGGGGCAGTATCGCGAGGAATTTATGCTCCGCCGGATGGGCTGCACCGCCAGTTCCGGGGATGGGTTGGGTGAGTACCCAGTCGCCGACGACGGGGTACTCTTCTTCGCCGTAGTCGTTCTCAACCGGACGCAGCGGAGCGGAAAGCTTAATGAGCTCACCCCGCTCGCAGGTCAGTAGCTCGCAGCGGGTGCGGTGCACGGCGCTGACACGGGCGAGGGTAAAGTTTTCGAGGGTACCGCCGAGGGTGAACGCGGCGCGGATTGCTGAACCCTGCCAGGAGGGGTCGAACCCTAGGGTCTCTAAGGTGTATGAAGCGGGAGCAATGGTCACAGGAATAGTCTTTCTGGATTGCGGTGCCCGGCTGGGTACGGCGCCCGGTCGGTTTTCATGCCCGGATAGCGCGCCGGGGGAGAGGGTGTTTAAAAGGTTCGTTCTTTTTGGGTTTCACACCCTATAGCAGCGAGGCGCGGGCGCCTGCACGGATGCGGCGGGCGGCAAGGAAGGTCAGCCCCAACCCCACCGCGGCGTAGAGTACCGCCAGTGCCGCGTCTGCCCCCAGGGACGCGAAGAGCTCCGGGGTGGTGCCGTTCGCAATACCGCTAGAGGCGTCTAAAACCTGCACCAGCCGGGACCCGGGAACCCACGAACATAGCCACGTAAGCCACGCGGGGTAGGTGCTCACCGGAACGATCACACCCGCGCTGACCGGCAGAATAATCGACAGAAAATTGGATCCCGTGTACGGATCGGACAGGTACAGGCCCAGCCCGGCGGCAAAAATGCCCAGGCAGACCCCGCCCAGAACCGCAACCGGCATCAGCGCAATGGCTCCAATCAGAAGCCCCGAAGCCGCCCCGGTAGAGGGTGCCGTGAGGGACAGTAACCACACGATGCCCACATTGCTCAGACCCGTCACGGAGGCTAGCAGCGCGGGTACCGCCGCCGCGCCCAGCCAGTAGCCCGCATCCACGGGGCGCGCCGTGCACACGTACTCGAAGACGCCAATCCACCGGTCTGTGGCGACGCGCGCAACAATGCCGGCGGCCACCGAGCTGAGGGTGGCAATCAGGGCGGTTGCACAGCCGATGCGCACCGTATCGTTCGCGGCAAGATCAGCACCCAGAAGCACCGTGAAAAGCACGTTAAGACCGGGTACGAGAACCAGGGTCGTGACAGCCGTTCCGAGGGTTGCGAAGGTAATCGACGACGACCAGCCAATAGAGGCGGTCGACAGTGCCCGACGCGCCACGCTAGGCAGAGCAGCAGAAGAGAGAACACGCACGCTACATCGCCCCCAGGGTGCCGCGACGGCGGGCGGAGGCGAGAGCCTTCCGAGCAAAGAGGAACGCGCACAACGCCCAGATGAAGCTCACGACCAGGGTCTGAATTACGGGCAGGAGCGCATCCGTCGGGTTAGTGATGGCGGTACGCCCAAGTAGGAGGTGAACCGGCGCCTGCAGGGGAATGAGCACGCCCGCGGCATCCAGCCAGGCGGGCGCTTCAATGGTCGTGAAGAGAACCCCGGAAAGAATAAAAACCGGCACGAGCAATAGCTCCTCGTAGGCGATAGCGTTCGGCGTTGCCACGAAGAACACCGCAATCATGAACGTGACCGACAGGCAGGCAAGCCACAGCAGGGGAACGCCCAGAACGTAGCGCGGCCAGAGCGCAGAAAAGTCGGTGACCTGCGGGTTAAGCGTCACAAGAGCCCAAAACGCCCACGACAGAGGTAGAGCCGCCAAACCCACAATGGAGGCGCTCGAAACGATAGCCGCCAGCACCCGCACCGGAGAAATCGACCCCGAACACAGGTACACGAGGGTCCCGCGGAAACGCTCAAAATTGATGATGCCCGCAGACACGATGCAGACCGACCACATGCCCACAATGCCCGCGCGGGTCCACGCGAGGGTCGGGTCAACGGAGTGACCCGCGGAGCTCTGCGCCGCCGCATGCACGGCGAGCGCCTGAAGGATGACCGAGCCGAGTACCGTACTGATGAGCAGCTGAATGAAGTAGGGGACCGTCAGGAACTGGCGCAGGCTAAAGCCCATGAGTCGCAGTTGGCGGGCGCACTCCTGCCACAGGTCGTACCGTCGACCCTGCCGCTGGAACTCTTCCGAGCGTTGCGTCTGAGCGTTCATCGCTTGAGCCCCTCCGCCATTGCCAGGTATGCCTCTTCCAAGGTTGCCGGGCGTGTGTACGGTTCGGTTCGTGCCCCAATGCGTGCGGTGGCAAGTCCATCCGCCAGGATGCGGTGAGCCTCGCCCGCCTCGAACGTGGCGCGCTCGCCGTGCCAGTAGAGGGTCAGTTCCCAGCCGGAACCACGCGGGGCAAAAAGTACCGCCGCCTTATCGTGGAGGAATCCGCGTAGTGTATCAAGACCCTCGGTGGCGGTGGGATCCACCTGAACCACAGTCGTGGCGGCAATACCGGCGTGTGCGGCAACGTCCTCGAGACTGCCGCTCACCGCAACGGAACCGGCGCCCAAAACGGTGATGGTGTGCGCTAGGTCCTCAATTTCGCCGAGCAGGTGGCTCGTCAGCAGAACGGCGGCGCCGTCCTCCGCGAGGGAGCGGATGAGGGTTCGCACGGTCAGGGCGATATCGGGGTCGAGCCCGTTGGTCGGCTCGTCCAGCAGGAGCAGGGCGGGGGAGCCGAGCAGCGCGCGAGCGATGTGCAGGCGCTGCTTCATGCCGCGAGAAAACTCCTGAAAGGGTCGCGCCGCCGCATCGGTGAGTTCCACGCGGGCTAGGGCGTGGTCCACCTCGCGCCGCCGGCTCCGCCCGGAAACCCCCGCAACATCGGCGAAGAAGAGCAGGTTATCGCGGGCACTGGCGCGCGGGTAGAAGCCGCTATCCCCGCCCAACGCGAGACCCACGTGACGGCGCGCCCGCTGCGGGTGGGCGATGGCGTCGATGCCGTTCACGGTGAGGGTGCCGCTGGTGGGGGTGAGCAGGGTTGAGCACATCTGCACGGTGGTTGTTTTGCCCGCGCCGTTGGGGCCGAGGAGGGCGTGGATCTCGCCGGAGCTGATGCGAAGGGACACGCGGTCGACGGCGGTGAAGGCGCGTTCGCCTGTGCCAAAGACGCGGCTAAGCTGTGCCGCATCGAGAACGAGAGACATGATGGACAAACCTTTGAAGTCGGTTTTCCGGCTTCTGCGCCGGAAGGGTACGCGAGGGGGACGTGTGCGAAGCCCCGCACGAGTGTATGCGTAGTCCCAGTGTACCGAAACCCCAGGTAAAAGTGATGGGGGTTACTATATGGGTGGGGGGGGGTACCTCCGCATCTCGATTGCCTCGCCCTCGGATTGCCCATGCATCGTCACTAACGTTTTGTTGCAGGCGGTTTTTTGTTACGGGCGTTAAAAAACGTCATCTTTGCAATGAAATGTCTTAAAGTGCCGTTCACCCACAAAACCCTTGACCCCACCCAACGCCCTATGACACCCTGAATACAGGTCAAGAGCGCCAGCGATAAGCCCCAGCTAGCTGGCCGGCAACCCTCCTCCGCGGTGGGGTGCCCTGGGTGAAGACCAGGCGGCACGCAAAAGCGTGACGCAAGCGCGGGACCGATGTGACCGATAACGGTACATCAATCGTGACAGGATTATTCGACGACGATTCCTGTACCGTCGGCATGCGGCCCCCTAAGAATCCCCATTAGGAGCCACGCATGAGCAACAACACTACCGTCCCGACTCCCGCCAACCCCGCCGGTTGGAAGTTCGAAACCCGCCAGATTCACGCAGGTCAGGCGCCGGATGCCGCAACGGGAGCTCGGGCACTACCCATCTACCAGACCACCTCTTATGTCTTTGACAGCGCCGAGCAGGCAGCGAACCGTTTCGCTCTCGCCGAGCTGGGACCCATTTACACCCGCATGAACAACCCCACCCAGGAAGTAATCGAAAACCGCATCGCTTCCCTGGAAGGCGGCGTTGGCGCGCTACTGCTGGCATCCGGTCAGGCAGCTATCACCTACGCAATCCTGAACATTGCCGGCGCAGGCGACCATGTGGTTGCATCGCCCTCCATATACGGCGGCACCTACAACCTGCTCAAGTACACCCTCGCCGACCTCGGCATCGAAACCACCTTCGTTGAGAACCCGGACGACCTGGACGCATGGCGCGCCGCGGTTCGTCCCAACACCAAGCTGTTCTACGGAGAATCCGTGCCTAACCCCCGCAACGACGTGCTCGACATCGAGCCCATCGCCAAGATTGCGCACGAAAACGGCGTGCCCCTGATCCTGGACAACACCGTACCCACCCCCTACCTGCTGCGCCCCATCGAGCACGGCGCGGACGTGGTGGTTCACTCCGCAACCAAGTACCTGGGTGGCCACGGAACCTCCATCGGCGGCGTGATTGTTGACTCCGGTAACTTCGACTACGGTGCAGACCCCGAGAAGTTCCCCAAGTTCAACCAGCCCGCCCCCGGCTACCACGGCCTTGTCTACGCACGCGACCTGGGCAAGGACTCCGCATTCGGTGCGAACCTCTCCTACATCCTGAAGGCGCGCGTCTCCCTGCTGCGCGACACCGGCGCCGCCATCTCCCCGACCAACGCCTTCAACATCGGCATCGGCCTGGAGACCCTCTCCCTGCGCATCGAACGCCACATTGAGAACGCCACCAAGGTCGCCCACTGGCTCGAAGCAAACCCGCAGGTCGACAAGGTCATCTGGGCTGGCGTGGAATCCTCCCCCTGGTACGAGCGCGCACAGAAGTATCTGCCCAAGGGTCCCGGCGCGGTGCTCGGCTTCACCCTCAAGGACGCAACCCTGGAGCAGACCCGCGACTTCGTAGATGCCCTGAAGCTGCACTCCAACGTGGCGAACATCGGTGACGTGCGCTCGCTCGTAATTCACCCCGCCTCCACCACCCACTCCCAGCTTGCCGCTGAGGAGCTGGAGAAGATCGGCGTGTACCCGAACTTTGTGCGCCTGGCAGTTGGCATTGAGAACATTGATGATATTCTCGCCGACCTGCAGCTGGGCTTTGACACCCTCTCCTAAACGGTGATGTAACCCGCAGGTGGACCGGCAAGCTACGGCTTTTCGGTCCACCTGCGGATTCCCCGTTAGGGAGCGTTTTGTCACTGCGCGGCGCTGATGCCGCCCCACCCGTTGCTTCTTCTACCCGTAGACGAGTACCCCGCTCACACCCGGCACTACCTTGCCGGCCAACCCAGTGAAGGGAACCCCATGACCACCCAGAGCACTAGCCAGTCCGGCACCACGCTGTCCAGTTCCAAGCAATCCGGCACTATCAACCAGCCTGTTACCGCGCCCATCCCCGTGGCGGGCACCCAGCGCGAGCACCCCGAAGCGCAAGGCCACCTGCGTCAGCTGAACATCGGCGACTTGGAGCTCGAATCCGGCGTAACCCTGCCGCAGGTCACCATCGGCTACGAAACCTGGGGTACGCTCAATGAGGCTGGCGATAATGCCATCCTGATTTTGCATGCGCTCACTGGCGATACGCATGTCTCCCGCGGCGTCCCCACCCCCGACATGCCCGCCCCGCTGATTCGCGCTATCGAGTCGGACGGCTGGTGGGAAGGCATCGTGGGCCCCGGCTCGGTCGTAGACACCAACCGCTACTTCGTGATTGCCCCCAATATTCTGGGCGGTTGCTACGGCTCCACCGGACCGGCAAGCATTATTCCCGAAGGCTACCCGGGTGCCGGTGAGCACTGGGGTTCCCGCTTCCCACAGGTAACCATCCGCGACTCCGTACGTGCGGAGGCGCGTCTGGCGCGTGCACTGGGCGTGACGAGTTTCCGCTACGTGATTGGTGGTTCCCTCGGTGGCGCTCGCGCCCTCGAGTGGGCGGCAACCAACCCCGAGCTGGTGCGCGGATGCGCGGTCATCGCCTCCGGTCCTTCGGCTACGGCGGAACAGATTTCGTGGGCACACACCCAGAATATTGCGATTCGTTCGGACGCGAACTTTGCCGGTGGCGACTACTATGACGGTCCCGCGCCGCTGACCGGTCTTGCCCTGGCACGCCGTATTGCGCACACCACCTACCGCAGCCCCGCCGAGCTGGAGCACCGCTTCGGCCGCGAAGAGAACCGTGGCGAAAGCACCGTGGGCGGTTCGCTGGGTGAGCCGCGTGGCCGCTACGCCATCGAAAGCTACCTGGACCACCACGGCGCCAAGCTGGTTGAGCGTTTTGACGCGAACAGCTACCTGGCGGTCAACGAGGCACTGATTTCGCATGATGTGGCTCGTGGCCGCGGCACTCTGGCGCAGGCGCTGGCGCATACCGATTGCGAGTGGACGATTGCGGCGGTGAACACGGATCGCTTGTTCTTCCCGCACGAGTCGCACCGTCTGGCGGAGGCGCTGCCCACCCCGGTCGCCGTGGATATTATCGAGTCGAACCACGGCCATGACGGCTTCCTGATTGAGGCGAAGCAGGTGGAGAAGATTCTGGCGCGCGCCCTGGGTGTTGAAGATGAATCTGCTACCCCGAGCGAGGCGCAGCGTGAGCGTGAGGCGCTGGACTCGATGACTCGTCTGTACGGCGCTGTTACTCGCTAACTCAACCGGCACCCGAAGGCGTTTCACGCATCCTGTTGAATGTTGTTTTATCCAAACAGTGGGTGTGGGATTGTGAGGGAATGGCTGGGTATTCTCAACTGTCCTTCCGCCCACCGTGAATTAACCTTCACCCTTAGGGTTATGTAATAGAATGCCGGGCGTTCGTATGATGCGAGCGTCCGGCATTTTTTCTATCTTTTTGAAGTGTGTTGTGCCAAGTCAGGGAATATTTTCCGGTTTTTCTGGCACTTTTTGAAAGCTCCGCGAGATACCGCGGAAGTAGCCTCCTGTTGCACTGGAAGGTAAAGGTTCTCGGTTTGCTTTAGACCCGCTCTAACCCCATAGCATTAAAGCTGTGGTAAGTATTCAAGAGGTAGCGGAGCAGTTGGGGGTGAGCACCCACGCCCTGCGCTATTACGAAAAAGAAGGGCTCATTGCTGTGCCCCGTGATGCTCACGGAACTCGCGTTTTTGACGAGGAGTCCATCTCCTCGGCACGGTTTATTGCTACCTGCCGTCAGGCCGGAATGAGTCTTGCCGATATTCGCACGATTTTGAGCAATCCGGACGACCACGCTCTATCTATTGATGTGATGGAGCGTGCCCGTCAGAAGATTGAGGATGAGATTGTGGGGTTGCAGCAGAACCTTGAGCACCTGGATCGCCGTATTCAGGAGCACCGCCGTCACCTCGATGGCACCCGCTAGATAGCCGTCTAATTTTCATGCAGGTATGCACGCCGACGCCCGGTATTCCCAACGTTGGGAATACCGGGCGTTTTTCTGTGCTCAGCTTTCACACTCAGCTACTCACCCCTAGCTACTGGGTATTTTCAGCCAAAGATTTAACCCCAGGCGGCTTCATCAGGGTCGACACCGTGTGCACGAGCATTCTCGTAGATGACATCCCGCAACCATTCTGCAAGCCCGGTCGCGAGCTTCTCGTAGTGAGCCTTGAAGCGGGCATCCTCAACGTAGCCGCGGGCTAGAATAGCGTGCTTGGCGGGGGTGACCTCAAAAAAGAACAGAGAGGCGCGGTGCCGCTCGGCGAGCGCGTTCGCCTCCTCGCTGCCCGGCTGCACGCCGCGGTTGAATGCCTCGACGAGGGCCTGCTCTACCTCGTCAACCTGCTGTTTGCCGTTCTGCCAGTCGGCACGGTTCATCGTTGCAGTTCGGCGCTGGTATTCAGCCCAGTCGTCAGTTTTCACGTAACGTTCCTGCGCTTCCTGCTGGTGGGCGAGGCTGAACCCCTCACCCATAATCTCTGCTTTTTCGGCAGCGCTGAGCTGCTCATTCTTAGGTGCCATGGTGTCCTCCAAAAGGTGTTCGATGGTTTCAAGCATGCGCCCGTACGCGGCGATTTTGCGTTGAAGCATATCCCGCTGAGCGAGCAGATGCTCGGTGCTGTTCGCTTCGTCCTGCAGTATTTTGTGAATAGCGTCAAGACTCATGCCGGTGGCGCGGTATCCCATGATGACGGTGATTCGTTCAAGGTCTGTATCGGTGTAGTACCGGTACCCGTTGAACTCATCATGTGCCGGGTTGAGTAAGCCCCGCTGCTCCCAATGGTGAAGCGTGCGCACTGTTAGCCCGTGCAATGATGCCGCTTCTCCTACGGTGTATTCGTGTTGCCCGTCAGGCGGTGTTCTGTTCGCGTCCATGGTTTCACTCTAAAACCTCACGTTAGGTGAGGGTCAAGCTAGCGGCGGAACCTGCGGTGCAGGTTTGTGGAGGAGTCCTCGCTAAGATGGGTGCATGAGCGAAAACAAATACGTCGTCGAATACACCCGCCCCGAGAACGAACGTGTAGGCACCCACCTGGTGCTCATGCTGCACGGCTACGGCTCCCAGGAGCACGACCTGCTGTCCCTGGCGGCGCACCTTCCGCAGGAGGGTTTCACCTACGCCTCCATGCGTGCACCGCAGCCGGTTGGCAGCCAGTTCTCCGCGGACTCGACCGGCGCCTACATCGCTGCGGACGCTATCGGCTACCAGTGGTACCCGCTGAACCAGCAGCTCGAATCCGATCAGCGCGCCATCGAGCAGGCGAGCGACTACGTGCTGGAGTGGGTACGCGCGAACCGCGAACCGTACGCTTCGGTGACCCTGCTGGGCTTCTCGCAGGGCATGGGTATCGCAACCTCGATGGTGCGTCACGCTCCCGGCGAGTTCGCCGCCGTGGTGGGTCTGTCCGGCTACGCGGTGGACTCAGATTCGCTGTACTTCAAGGATGAGGAGCTGAAGAAGACCGAACTGCCGGTGTTCTTCGGCCGCGACCAGGAAGACCCCGTCATCCCGCAGGAGATGGTGAACTACACCTACGACTGGATCCGCAAGTACACCGACGGCATTAAGGTGCTGTACGCCGGTGCGGGTCACGGCGTGAGCGCCATGGAGATTCGTCACGTGGGCGAGTTCCTGGAGGTGAAGGTGCAGGGTAAGGAGCCGCGTATTCGTGCGCAGAAGGTTGCGGAGGCGACCGGCACCGCGGAAGGCTCTGACGCCTAAAACGGCTATAGGAAAAAGCCCTCGGGTCTGATGACTCGGGGGCTTTGCTGTAGTTCTGCTTCCGCGTGGGATGCACGGTTCCGCTTGGAAAGGCGGTTATCGTCCTCGTTCCTACAGGGGCACCCGCCCTCGCTTCGCTTCGGGCACCCTGATGTCACGTTCGGACGATACCGCCTTTCTGCGCTGGAGTTAGCAGGCCTGTCCGTAGAGCTGTGCGGGCGCGGCCGCGTTTTCCGGATGCGCCCTCAGGGTGTCAGCCCGGACGCTCTCCGATGCGAAGCGAGGAGGGGCGGAGCGTCCGGGTGACGGGTGCCCCTGCGTAGGCGCGGAGGAAATATGCGGCGCGCCCCGCCTCCGGTAGGGGGTAGGGAAAGGAACGAGGACGAGCACTGCCTCCTAGCCTTGCCACAAAGGCCTATCTCAAACGGAATAAGAGGTCGGGTTAGTCCTCGTGCGCGACCTTCACGGTCACGCCGTTGAACGTCACGGTGTCGCCGGGGTGCAGCTGCTTGCCGCGTGCTTCTTCAATGTCGCCGTTGACCTTTACCAGGCCGTGCTGAATGACCTCGCGTGCCTGCGCGCCGTCCTCTACGAGGTTGGCGAGTTTGAGGAACTGGCCGAGGCGGATCATGTCGTCGCGAATAAAAATTTCTTCCATGCTTCCTAGTTTATCCCGCCGGGTGCATTCTGGTGTTCGGCAAAAATGGGGGAGTGGTGGGTTGGGTAGGCATACCCAGGGGTGGGGTGGTGATGGTACCCTAGTGTCTTGCATCAAAAAGTGTGCATATTGCGCCGATGAGCGCGAATATGGGCGCCCCGTTCTGGGCGGCGTCCCTTATGAACCCGAACTCACGCACGTCACAGCCGGTGGCGGGGCAGAAGGAGTAACTATGGCTGAAAAGTCCACCCTCGATAACGTTATTGCGCTCGCGAAGCGCCGCGGCTTTGTTTTCCAGGCCGGTGAAATTTACGGCGGTTCCCGCTCCGCATGGGACTACGGCCCCCTCGGTGCAGAGCTGAAGGAAAACATCCGTCAGCAGTGGTGGCAGCGTTTCGTTCGCTCTCGTGCGGACATGGTTGGCCTGGATTCCTCCGTTATTCTGCCTCGTGCGGTGTGGGAGGCGTCCGGTCACGTGGCGACCTTCACCGACCCGCTGGTTGAGTGCCTGTCCTGCCACAAGCGTCTGCGTCAGGATCACCTGCTGGAGAACTTTGAGGCGAAGAAGGGCCGCCCGGCTGAGGGCATGGATGAAATTGCTTGCCCGAACTGTGGTACTCGTGGCGAGTGGACTGAGCCGCAGAACTTCTCCGGTCTGATGAAGACCTACCTGGGCCCGGTCGACAACGAGGAGGGTCTGCACTTCCTGCGCCCGGAGACCGCTCAGGGTATTTTCGTGAACTTTAACAATGTGGTGACTGCTTCTCGTAAGCGCCCGCCGTTCGGTATTGGCCAGATCGGTAAGTCGTTCCGTAACGAGATCACTCCCGGTAACTTCATTTTCCGTACTCGTGAGTTCGAGCAGATGGAAATCGAGTACTTCGTGCACCCGGATGACGCTGATAAGTACTTCAACGAGTGGGTTGAGGACTGCTGGAACTGGTTCGTTGACCTGGGCATTAACCCGGATAACATGCGCCGCTTCGACGTCCCCAAGGAGGAGCGTGCACACTACTCGGCTGGCACTATTGACGTTGAGTACCGCTTCGGCTTCCAGGGTTCCGAGTGGGGCGAGCTGATGGGCGTTGCGAACCGTACCGACTACGACCTGGGCGTGCACAACGAGCACTCCAACGCGAAGCTTGAGTACTTCGACCAGGCTACCGGCGAGCGTTACGTGCCGTACGTGATTGAGCCGTCCTTCGGTCTGACCCGCTCCATGATGGCGTTCCTTGTTGACGCATACGTTGAGGATGAGGCACCGAACACTAAGGGTGGCGTGGATAAGCGCGTCGTGCTGAAGCTTGACCCGCGTCTGGCACCGGTGAAGGCCGCTGTTCTGCCGCTGTCGAAGAAGGCTGAACTGTCTGAGCCGGCAACTAAGCTGGCGAATGAGCTGCGTGGCCTGTGGAACGTGGACTACGACGAGGCGGGCGCTATTGGCCGCCGTTACCGCCGCCAGGATGAGATCGGTACCCCGTTCTGCATCACCGTGGACTTTGACACTCTTGAGGACCAGGCTGTGACCATCCGCGAGCGTGACACCATGAACCAGGAGCGTGTGGCTCTGGATCAGGTGAAGTCTTACCTGGCTGCACGCCTGGCAGGCTAAAAATAATTTATAACATGGTCGGCGGGTAGCCTCTTAGAGCGAAAGAGGCTACCCGCCGTCGTGTATTTGGGCTACCCTGGTTAGACTGATTGGCACGTTTGACGCGAGCGAAGGAAAGGTGCACGGATATGGCTGAACGCCTCAGCGAAAAATTTGAGATTCGTCCTTGGCAGGAGGGTGATGACCTTGCCCTGCTTGAGATTTGGAACTCTGCCCGCAATGAGGTTGAGGAGCGCCAGCGTGGCCTTTTCGGCCCGGATACGGATGCGCCGTTTAGCCGCACCCTGGTGGTGACTATTTCTGGTGTGCCGGTGGCTGCGGGTACTGTGGTGGCTTCGATGCTGCATCCGACGCGTCTATGGTCCTATGTGGAGGTCGCGGCTGACCACCGCCGTCAGGGTATTGGTACTGCCCTGCTGGATGCGTTGCGTGAGATTGCGGCGGCGCACGGCCAGACCACTGCTCTGCGCGTGAAGCTCGCCCCGTTTAGCGATGGTGAGGAGTTCGCACAGGCTGCCGGCATGAAGCTGGTTCAGCGTTCCCGCATGGTGCGTGTGGAGCCGGGCGCAATTCCCCCGGTGTCTCTGCGTGAGGATGCCGACGGTAACGAGACTCAGGCGATTGAGGATTTGGCGACCGGCTCGGTGGAGCTGACCGCCACCCTCTGGGAGTTCTACCGCCGCTCGCATCAGTGGGATGTTCCCGCCGAGGTGGGTCTGGGTACCGTGAACCGCTACTTCCTCTCGGATGAGGTGCGTGCCTTTGGCGCCGTGGTGCTTCGCGATCATATTCGTGAGGCTGCCGCAGAGGGTAAGAAGGGCCCGATTGTGGCGTTTGCGGTGAGCTACCATCCCTTTGAGACTGACCCGGAGGCGGCGCTGGTGGATGAGAAGACCGCCACGGAACTGCTGCTGGGCTACGACTTCGATAATGAGGGCGCCGTGGAGGCGATTATGCAGGTGTTGTCCCTGCTGAGCGCTAAGTACCCGGTGCTGGTTGAGGTTGATGATGCCATGGAGGCGCTGGTTCAGGTGACTGACGTGCTGTTGCGTGCCGGTACCGCCTCGGTGGAGGGCGACCCGACCTATATTTACGTGACCGAGTAGGTTACTAGGTAGATTCTCGGTACCGAGCCTGCTGGCTGACTCTTGCTGAAGGGGCGGGGGAGTGGAATGCTCCTCCGCCCCTCTCGCGTACCTGCGCCTCCTCACGGTTGCTGAGCCTGCGCCGTGCCGCTGTGCCACTACACTGTGCTCCTGTACCCCCTCAGCTGAGTCCGGTTCTCGATTTGCCCCCGTATGCCACAATATAGGGGTGAATTCTGAAGCACCCCGTCTTACCCTTCCGCCCCTGAAACTGGGCAATCTGACCGTTGATACTCCCGTAGTTCTCGCCCCGATGGCTGGCGTGACCAATAAGGCTTTCCGCCGCCTCTGCAGTGAATATGGCGGCGGCCTGTACGTTACCGAAATGGTGACTGCGCGCGCCCTGGTGGAGCGTAAGCCCGAGTCCATGCGCATTATTGAGCATGACCCGGACGAGAAGATCCGATCCATCCAGATTTACGGTGTGGACGCGGTCAACGTCGGTAAGGCTGTGCGCATGGTCGTTGAAGAGGACCGTGCCGACCACATTGACTTGAACTTTGGCTGCCCGGCTCCTAAGGTGACTCGCCGCGGTGGCGGTGCCGCCCTGCCCTGGAAGACTGACCTGTTCACTGCGATTGTGCAGACCGCGGTGAAGGAGGCATCCCGCAACGATATTCCGCTGACTATTAAGATGCGTAAGGGCATCGACGATGACCACATTACGTTCTTGGAGTCCGCCAAAATTGCGCGTGATGCCGGTGTCGCGGCGATTGCTCTGCACGGTCGTACTGCAGCTCAGCATTATTCGGGTAAGGCTGACTGGGATTCTATTGCGCAGCTGCGTGAGCTGATTCCGGATGTGCCGATCCTGGGTAATGGCGATATTTTCTCCGCCGAGGATGCGGTACGCATGGTTGAGCAGACCGGCGTGGACGGCGTCGTGATTGGTCGCGGCTGCCAGGGTCGCCCGTGGCTGTTTGGTGACCTGCAGAATGCGTTTGAGGGTTCGTCGGAGCGTATCCGCCCGACCCTGACTGAGGTATCGGACATGATTTACCGCCACGCAGAACTGCTGGTGGAAACCTTCGGCGATGAGACTCGAGGCCTGCGCGAAATCCGCAAGCACGTGGCGTGGTACTTCAAGGGCTACCCGGTTGGCGGTGAGCTGCGCGCAAAGATGGCTCAGGTGCCCGACCTGGCGACGTTCCGTGAGCTGATTGCTCAACTGGACCACTCGATTGGTTACCCCGGCGCCGCCGTGGAGGGTTCGCGCGGTCGCGCCGGCAGCCCCAAGCAGCCGCACCTGCCCGACGGCTGGCTGGATTCGCGCATCCTCGGCGATGCTGAGCGTCTGGGTCTGGCGGAGGCTGAGCTGGATATTTCCGGCGGCTAACCCCCCCCGTACTTGTGTGCCGCGGCGTGCTGTTTGCGCGTCGCGGCGCATCCTTTTTTTCGAGCCTGTTCGCGCCGCTCTTTGGCGCCCCCGTAACGCCCACAGGCGCTACCTGTTGACCCCCACCGTAGAATTGAGTTTATGGCTGGATTAATCCGCAAAGAAGACATTGACGAAGTCCGCGCCCGTACCGATATCCGCGAAATCATTGAAGGCTACGTGAGCCTCAAAAGCGCCGGTATAGGCACCTTCAAGGGGCTGTGCCCGTTCCACGACGAGCGCACGCCCTCCTTCAATGTGCGCCCGCAGGTCGGCTCGTACCACTGCTTCGGTTGCGGTGAATCCGGTGACGTGTACTCCTTCGTCATGGCGATGGAGCACACCAGCTTTGTTGAGACGGTGGAGCGTCTAGCCGCCCGTATTGGTTACACTCTGCACTATGAGGGCGGTAAGCCCGGCGACCGCTACGAGGCGGGTATGCGCCGCCGCCTGCTCGACGCGCACAAGATTGCCGCCGAGTTCTTTGAACGTAACCTCTACAGCGCTGATGCTCAGGAGGCGCAGCGCTTCCTCGGCGCCCGCGGTTTCGACCCCGCCGCAACCCGCAAGTTCGGTGTCGGATACGCCCCGCGCGGCTGGGACCACCTGCTCAAGCACCTTCGCTCCCAGGGTTTCACGGACGAGGAGCTGAAGGCGACCGGCATGTTCTCGGAGGGCAACCGCGGCCTGTACGACCGCTTCCGCGGCCGCATCATCTGGCCAATCCGCACTATCGCCGGTGAAACCATCGGTTTCGGTGCCCGCCGTCTCTTCGACGACGATCAGGGCCCCAAATACCTGAACACCCCCGAGACGCAGCTGTACAAGAAATCCCAGGTGCTTTACGGCATTGACCTGGCAAAACGCGATATGACCAAGACCAAGCAGGTCGTCATCGTGGAAGGCTACACGGACGTCATGGCGGCACACCTCGCCGGCATCACCACCGCCGTTGCCACCTGCGGCACCGCGTTCGGTCCCGGCCACATCAAGATGGTGCGCCGCATGATTACCGATGACGGTTCCGGCGGCGAAATCATCTTCACCTTCGACGGTGATGCCGCAGGCCAGAAAGCCGCCATGGCCGCCTTCCAGGAGGACCAGCGCTTCGTCGCGCAGACCTTCGTGGCGGTTGCCGAGAACGGCATGGACCCCTGCGACCTGCGCCTACACAAGGGCGACGCCGCCGTGCGCTCCCTGATTGCTTCGCGCCGCCCGCTGTTCGAGTTCGCGATTGATTCGACCCTCGCCAAGTACGATTTGGCGACCCTTGAAGGCCGCGTGCTGGCGATGCGCGCTATCGCCCCGATTATTGCCGGCATTAAGGACCGCGACCTGCGCCCCGCATACATGCGTAAGGTGTCCGGCCAGCTTGGGCTGGAGCTCGACGAGATTCAGCGTGCCGTGGCGTACGCGCAGAATCACCCGAAGCTTTCTCGCTCCCAGCAGGCGGAGGCTCCCGCAGCCGCACCGCGTTACGAGCGTCTGAACGAGGGGCCGCAGGGAGTGCCGGGCACGCCGGGATACGCGGGCGCTCAGGGTTACGCGGGCGCTCAGGGGGCAGTTCATGCTGACGCGCCCTATGACCCCGCCTACGACGCACCGCCCCCGGATGACCACGCCGCACCCAGCGCCTACGCCGGGCAGAACGCTGCCGCGCACCCGCCGAGCAGCATTCAGCCCGCCGCACCCCAGCCGGAGGCGACCGCCCCCGCCGTCGAGGAATTCCTCACCCCCGACCCGCGCGACCCGGTTGCCCGCCTCGAAAAGGCGGCGCTCGAGATTGCCCTGCAGCACCCCGAGCTCATCAGCGTGGAACAGTGGCGTAACCTCGCCACCGTGCAGTTCCGCTACCGCACCCACCGCGAGGTGGCCGCCGGCATTATTCACGCGGCAACCGTCATGGCGCCTACCCCCGGCATCGAATGGATCAACTGCGTGCGCTCCGGCGCTGTGGAGGGGGTACACCCCGCCATCGCGG
Organism: Rothia sp. HMSC069D01; assembly: GCF_001810135.1. Lineage (NCBI taxonomy): Bacteria > Bacillati > Actinomycetota > Actinomycetes > Micrococcales > Micrococcaceae > Rothia > Rothia sp. HMSC069D01. The sequence goes on along the minus strand of NZ_KV800109.1, from coordinate 325,970 downwards.
AGCTCGCCGTCTCACCGCTACCGGTCAGCAGCGCTGAGCGTCTGCCCGGTTTTGTGACTGGCGCACTCAATGCCCTGTTTGAACAGCAGATCGCCCGCCAAAAATCCGACCTGATGATGCGCCTAGAGCAGCTCAGCGCAAACCCCGACGACGAAGAGTTCGAAGCGGTACAGCGTCAGCTCCTCGAACTGGAAATGCGCCGCCGCCAGCTCAGCGCGCAGCGCGGCTAAACACGGTTCCTTGTGAGAGCCCCGGCTGTCTGCTCAACGTTTTACGTTCCGCAGACAGCCGGGGGGGGGGGGGGGGGGGGGG
>NZ_KV800109.1:310227-325558 GCF_001810135.1 Rothia sp. HMSC069D01 | reverse complement strand
GGGGGGGGGGGGGGGGGGGGGGGGGGGGGGGGAGTAGCGCGGGTTAACCGGAGCCCAAGCTCCCAATCTAAAGAGTGATACACTTCACGCTATTTCGAGTTGCGGAGCCCAAACAGCCCCGGTATAGTTATTACTCGTTGCAAGGGAAACCAAACAACAAAAACAAAATAATCCCCCGTAGCTCAATTGGCAGAGCATTCGACTGTTAATCGAAGGGTTACTGGTTCGAGTCCAGTCGGGGGAGCAGATATAGCAAGAACCCCGGAACGAAGTTCCGGGGTTCTTGCTATATACGTTACTCTGGCTCGAACCAGTAACCACTCCACCCTTCGTGAGCGCTGGGGCGCTCCCTTCGGGCCCTCGGGCTTACGCCCTCGGCGGGGTTAACGGTTTTTACTTCCTCGCGCGCTCGGAAAATCTTCGCCTCGCTAGTTCGAGTCCAGTCGGAACGTTCTCCCCAAGTCGTGAACCAGCAACCCCTCGGGCTTACGCCCTCGGCGGGATAACGGTTTTTACTTCCTCGCGCGCTCGGAAAAACCGTCACCCCGCTGTATCGAGTCCAGTCGGAACGTTCTCTCCAAGTCGTGAATGAGTAACTCCTCGGGCTTACGCCCCCGGCGAGGCAAAGATACTTCACCCTGTAAAAATGTACCCTGCAAAAATGTGAAGTCTAACGCACAGGAAAGTTCCCCACCCACATCAACCACACGCCCACTCGGCGCGTAGCGGGGGAGCGGCGCATCGGCATCCTCTTACGCCTACTCCAGAGCAAATCCACAGGCGCAACCAAGCCCAGAATGCTACGCCCGCAGCTCAATACAGAGGTCAGAAAGTCGAAAATACCTGAAGAGATAGCGTAAACCCCCGTTCAAACGGTCACGCGGGTGCACCATAAGGGGCTAAACTATAGGAGGTGGAGTGCGAAAAAGAAGCCTCCAAAAACACGTCACGGAGAGGTGGTCATGACCACTACTACTAATCCCAAGGCACCCAAGCGTTTCTTTGCTGGCATCAGCGGGATTAAGTCCGGCGTCGCGAACATCATCGACGCTGGCAAAACCTTCAAGACCCTCGGACCCAGCCAGGTCAAGGACGAAATCCAGATTGCAAAGCACGAGCTGAAGACCAAGGGCATCGCCGTTGGTAAGGGCGCAGCCTTCTTCGGTGTCGCAGCAGTCTTCGGTCTGTTCCTGATCATTGCGCTGGTCGCCGCAGCAATCCTCGGCCTCGGCACCGTCATGCCCTACTGGGCATCCGCGCTGATCTTTGCCCTGATCTTCCTCATCGTCCTGGCAATCTGCGCCCTGGTCGGTCTGAAGAAGGTTAAGGCACAGCTGCCGTTCAAGCCCGAATCCGCAATCTTCGGTCTGCTCTTCGACCTCGGCGTACTCAAGGAAGGTACCGCCATGTCCGCTGAGCGCCTGAAGAAGGAACAGGCAGAGCGTGCAGAGCAGAAGGCTAAGGAAGCTGAAGAAGCAGCAGAACGCGCACGTCAGGAAGCTGAAGAGCGCAAGGCACGCGGCGAGGAAGAGCCCAAGCCGCCGACCTTCGAAGAGCTCAAGCAGCGCACCGCAGAACGCCGCCAGCACCTGGCAGCCCTGCGCGACGACCTGCAGTCCTACACCGGCGACGTTCAGAACAACACCCAGCAGGCTCTGGACGCTCTCAAGGCAGTGCCCTCCGAGGTTGCTGCAGGTGCAGCAGCTACCGGCCGCGGCCTGGCAGAGAACGTGCGCAAGCCCGAGGTTCTGCAGGCACGCTGGAAGTCCTTCGCAGCACTGGGCGCATCCATTGCAACCGTCCTGCACTTCCTGAACCGCCTGGTACGCCGCTAAACCCGGTACACCATAAACCCAGTCGCCGCTCAAACCGGCACAGGTTTAACGTCGGCGTCCAAACGCCCCGATACTCGTATCGGGGCGTTTGTGCGTCTACAGGCAGGCTGCTGGCTTCTGTTTCAACGGGAGGTTTAGAGGCAACTCCCAGCCAAAGGCCCCGGCCACAAGTCGGAGAAGGACGCAGCTCACAGGTAGAATAGACAAGTGCTGTACGTACTGGACCCACCCGGTTCACGCGGCAGGCAGAGGTAGAAGCGGCGCACCGTCGCACCCGAAACCCCAAAGTCACCGACACACTACACCCCGATGAGGAGCCCCGTCATGGAACAGGCAAAGACGATTCTGATTGGCGCAGAAACCTACCCGCCGGACATCAACGGTGCGGCACAATTCGGTCACCGCCTCGCCACCTCCATGCTCAAGCGCGGCCACTCCGTACACGTAGTCGCAGCCAGCCCCATCCCCGGCCCCAGCTACCGCACCGAAGTAGAAGGCGGCATCGTGGAGCACCGCCTGCGCTCGCACCTGCCCCCGACCCATGAGACGAACCGCATCTGCCTGCCTTGGGAGATCTGGTCCGAGGTCGGCGCAATCCTCGACGAGGTCCGCCCGGATGTGGTGCACGTGCAGTGCCACTACATTATTGGTCGCGCCCTCATCTTCCAGGCGAAGCGCCGCGGTATCCGCGTCATCTCCACGAACCACTTCATGCCGGCGAACCTTGACCCGTTCCTGCCCTTCCCCTCCGCAGTGAAGCGTGTGATTGAGAAGATCACCTGGAAGGACATGCGTTTCTGCTTCTCCAAGACTGCGGTCGTCACCACCCCCACCCAGATTGGTGCGGATGCGATGCGCGACCTGGGCCATTTTGATCGCCCCGTCATGCCCGTTTCTAACGGTATTGAGATCAGCGACTACGAGCTGGCTGAGGGTGCTGACGCCGGCAAGGTTCCCGGTGAGCTGCGTATCGCCTTCGTGGGCCGCCTGGCTGAAGAGAAGAACGTGGACGTGCTCATCGAGGCGCTCTCCCTGCTGCCGGATACTCTCGAGCACGTGGTGCTGGATATCGCCGGTGGCGGCGAGCTGCGTGAAGCTCTCGAACAGAAGGCGCACGATTGCGGCGTGTCCGACCGCGTGATTTTCCGCGGCTTCGTTCCGGAGGAGCATCTGCCCGAGGTGTACCAGATGGCTGATGTGTTCTGCCAGCCCGGTACCGCCGAACTGCAGTCCCTGGTTTCCCTGGAGGCGATGAGCGCCTCCACCCCCGTGGTGCTTGCGAACGCGCTGGCTCTGCCGCACCTGGTGGAGGATGGCGTGAACGGCTACCTCTTCGAACCCAATAACGCTCAGGATTTGGCGAAGAAGCTGGAGGCGGTGCTCTCCCTGCCCGCTGCTGAGCGCGAGCAGATGGGCCGCGAGTCCCGCCGTATCGTGGGCTTCCACAGTGCTGAGAACACCTGGCGCACCTTCGAGGAGCTGTACGTGAGTGACGCTCCGTACCAGCGCTACCTGGATTCGCGCCGCTAAGCTTCTCTAGATTCTGAGCGTTGAGTAGGAGTAGAGTGTTTTTCGTTCTCAGCCGCCGTTCAGGTACTCTAGAGGATGGTGCTGGCACCCATAGCGTGCCGTCACTGCACCGGATGGGGAGTTAGCTCAGCCGGTTAGAGCAGGGGACTCATAATCCCTTGGTCGCGGGTTCGAGCCCCGCACTCCCTACGGCCCCGCCCGTCGACTTCACCCACTTGTCGGCGGGCGGGGCTTTTTCGTGCCCTCTTTTCGTGCTCTTTTGTCGTGCACTCAGGGTGCCTATTTTTGTTCATGGAATGCATCAACGGTGATGAAAATGAGTAAATGACGAACGAAGACGCACCATAGCGTTCAATACGGTAGGGTTGAAGAGTCTTGTCACGAAAGACAGTGTGATGCCGCCGGTAGATGCCGATTCAGCCGGTAGGTGTTGCATCCACACACCATACGAGAGGATCTCAATGTCGGAGAACACTCCCAACAACCCGTCGCAGGGTGCAGCCGGCGGCTACGGCTACGGCTACGACGCCGGCGCACACCCCGCGCAGGATGCTTCGCTTCCGGGTCAGGCTGCTCAGCCGGGTAATGCAGCTCAGGTTGCTCAGCCGAGCCAGCCTGTGCAACCAAGCCAGCAGGGTAATGCTGCTCAGCCTGCCGCGCCGGTAGCACCGCAGCAGCCCGTCCAGCCTCAGCAGGCACCCCAGCCCACTCCTGCGAGCGCTCATGCACAGCCGAATGCTGAGGCTCAGGCAGCCCCCGCACAGCCCGGTCAGCCTGCCGCCGCACCCCAGCCCGGTACTGCTCAGCCTGGGGCCGCGCAGCCCGGTCAGCCCGGCCAGGCAACCTATGCGCCGAGCGCACCGCATCCGGCGGTGAAGGCACTGGGCGCTACCTGGAACGCGTTCCTGGACGTTTTCTCCAGCAACCCGGCGACCGCGCACGCCCGCATCTCTGCCGCCGGTGCGTGGGGTTGGATTGTTCCCACGACTCTGCAGGCGCTGGTGGGTGCCTTCTTCTTCAGCCAGCTGATTATCCTGGCTGCCGTTATCGCGATGTCCATGGTGGGCTACATGTTCGGCGGTCGAGGCGGTGCCGCTTACGGTGGTGCCTACGCAGCACAGGCTGTACCGACCGGACGCATGATTCTGGCGTACGTGCTGATGGCTCTTGCAATCTTCGGTGTGCAGGTTCTGCGCGGTGTGCAGCTGCAGCTGACCGCGCGTATCGGTAAGGCGCCGACCTCCTTCACCGCGAGTATGCACGCGGTGTCGGTGTCTTCTTTGGCGCTGATTCCTTCGTTCCTGGTGCTGAACCTGCTCATCTTCTTCCTGACCCTCACCCGTAGCGGTGGTGGTGCGTTCTTCCTGACCATGCTCATAGTCCTGGTGCTTGCTTTCGCCGTGTTCTCGGGTGAGGCTCTCACCTATCTGGGTCTGAACCGTCTGGGCCGCTTCGCGAAGTCCCCGATTATCATGCACGCGGCGCTGAGCACCGCATGGGTTCTGGCGTCCATGGTCGTCTATTACGTGGCGATTCGCCTGATGGGAGCCTAGTATGCACGCGATGACTCACACCCCGAGCGCGCCGACTCGTCAGCGCTGGATGTTCCTGGCGGTTCTGTTGACCATTGCCGCCCTGGTTCTGAGCGCCTGCAGCGCAAAGATTGAGACTCAGCTGGGCCTTGAGAGCGCTGAGAAGGGTACCCGCACCATTCTGGTTTCCTTCAACATGAAGGATAACCAGGACAAGGTTAAGGGTGGAACCCAGGCGCTGGATGCGTCCGTACGTAAGCACCTGCCCGAGGGCCTGGAATACGAAGGTATTCAGTCTGAGGGTGACAAGGCTCGTGCGACTTTCAAGGTATCCTTCTCCTCCGTGGACGAGTACCACTCCAAGGTGACCTCTCTGCTGAAGGCTTCGGGCTCCGACATCAAGCCGCAGATTAGCATCGTCAACTCTGACCAGGGTCTGGTGCAGGGTATTCAGGTGAAGGAAAACTTCAGCTCGGGCGATCTGCTGGGCTGGCTTCCTGAAGCTCTGGTAGTGGACGGTGTTGTGTCTGCTTCCAATAAGAACAGCGTTCTCAGCAGCAGCGATGAAACCACTGTGAAGTTTGGCGAGAAGGAAGTGAAGAACTCCGGTGGTTCTAAGATTTCCGCAAAGGATGTTCAGGACCGCGGTTTCCGTAACGTCATTCTTGACGTAAAGGAGAAGGACGGCGGTTACTCCGTGATGGTTTCCTTCGTCGCGAAGGAAATCATGAACACCGAGACCGCTTCTGCGGTCGACGCCTACCTGAACCAGGTCAAGCCTGAGGGCTCCGAGCTGAAGAAGGGCCTGGAGTCCTCGCAGGCGAAGGCATACGCTCCTTCCGCATCGACCGCCAGTGCGAAGGAAGAAGTGGGTCGTACCCTGACCTTTAGCGCTTCTTCGATTGAGGACCTGGGCAGTGGTCTCAAGAAGCTGTTTGGCGCAAGCAGCACCGATTTCTCCGCCAGCCGTGAGGTAGTGGCGAAGGATAATAACTTCACCGTTCAGAAGAAGATTTCGGGTCTGCTGGACTGCTCTCTGCTGTGCTCCCCGAACGGTGATGGCCTGACCCTGACCATCGTGGACAGCAACGATAAGTCCTACATGGTTGACCCCGAGGGTCGCGCTAGCTCCTCCCGTTCGGGCGGTAGCAGTACTCTCATCGCGGTTGACCGTGTTTCTTCACGTCAGATTGAGATGAAGAGCATGAAGGTCGCTACCTCCCTGGGTCTGGACGGTTCCATGGAAGCGCGTTTCCTCTACGCATTCCCGACCGAGGATGTTGCGGGTGCTGAGCAGAAGCTCAAGGACGTTTTCGCAGGCGGCAGCAATGACGAGACTGAGGTCCGTCAGGACGGCGACTCCACCATTGTGAGCGTGAAGGTTCGCGGTAAGGATCAGAACGAGTTCAACCAGCGTCTGAACGAATACCTGCCCGATTCGAAGGTGACCGTTACCCGCCCCGGTGGCTACCACCCCTTCGGCTCCGACTACACGGTGACCCCTGAAATCAAGCTCTCTTCGAAGCTGGGTAACTACTACTCGGCTCCCTTCGAGTTCACTTTCAAGGCTCCGACCTTCTCCTCGCTGGATCAGCAGAAGGTTGATGCTGCGAACAGCCTCGCGAAGAACTCTCAGCACGTGCAGCTCACCGTCAACGGTGGCGAGCTGAGCGTCAAGACTGACCGCGGTGTCAGCACCACCTCCGGTCTGACTGTTCCGGTGTCCGGTCTGAGCATGACTGACGTGATTGTGGATGCAATCATCGTGGGTCTGTTGCTGCTCATCCTGGTTCTGCTCTTCGTCTTCCGCAAGAAGATCGCGGCGGCTCGTGCGAAGGGCCGTGAACGTCGTGCCGCTTCGGCTGCGGCACTGGGTGCTGCGGCGGGTGTTGCGACCGGTTACGGTGCAACCCAGGCTGACGTACAGAATGGCTACCCGGCACAGGGCGGATACGCGGCACAGAACGGCTACCCGGTACAGAACGGTTATGCTGCTCAGCCCGGTTACCCGGCACAGAACACCGCCTACACCGCCGGTGATGATTCGCCGACTCAGGTGTTCACCCCGCAGCACGGCCTGAACTATGGTGAGAATGAACCGACCAAGGCAATGCCCGCGTACGATGCACAGGCCGCGCAGACCGTACAGCCTGCACAGCCGGTTCAGCCTACTCAGCCCGGTCAGCAGGTTCAGCCCGGTCAGACTGCTCAGCAGCCTGTACAGCCGAACCAGTTCGGTGCTGATGACGGTGACGTCCTCCAGTAAGTAGCTGCCTCTAGCACCTACGCTAGTGAGCACAACCTAGACTGGCTCCTGTGGCCCGTTGCCTCCTTTTGGGGAGGTGACGGGCCACAGCCGTACCCAATGACTGCCAGTGCGAGTGTCCGCCCCTAGTATCCGCCCGGCACGGGAAGTAGAATGCTCGGCTCCTTCGAGCCCAGCAGGCTCATGGGGTTGATGTACTCGGCGTCCTTGCCGCTGCCGTCCCCACGGGTGCCTCCCTGTCGTACGCCCCAGTACAGGCAGGGGGTGGAGCATCGCCGGTAGGGGCGCTCGCTGTTGCCGCCCGCCGCGCCTGCGACGGTGCCGATGACCTCACCGGCTGTAACGGTGGTGCCGACCGGGAGCGTTTCATCCATGGGTTCGAAGGTGCTGCGCCGCCCATCCGGATGCGCAATGACCAACACTTTGCGGTTGACGACCGTGCCGCTGAAAACCACTTTTCCCGGTGCCGGTGCGTAGACGTGCCGGTCGTTCTCGGGTACGGCAAGGTCTACGCCGCGGTGCCCGGCGCTCCAGCGTTGGGCGGGCTTCTCAAAGGGGTGGATCACCCGCGGTCTGGATTCGGCGGTGGGGGAGCGGTAGCGTAGTCGGCTCGCGGTGAGCTCAACGGTGTGGGGAACGTGTGCGCTGCTGGGAGCTTGTGCACTTGAGATGGCACCGTCAGTAAACCCTGCCCCGCCTGTAAAACTGAGCCAGCCCGAATAACCCTGACTGCCCAAATAACCCTGACTGCCCGCGTAGCTCTGCCCACCCGTGTAGCCCTGCCCGCCCGCGCTCACAAGTGCACCCAGCAGGCAGCACGCCATCAGCATCGCGCGCCGTAGCGTTATCGCTAATGTCATCATGTTCTGCTTCATCTTCTGAGCACATCACGAATCGCCCCGCCCCGCAGCGCCTCACGAAAAATTGTGGATAACCCCGCTGTTTGCGCCTTAAAATCCTTTATCCACAGTGCCCCTGCACACACCCGCACCGCCCGCGCAGGTTTTAACCCCAACCCGGCGGATTAATCGCGGAATATACGGTACAATGTCGTATTGCAGTGTGCCTGCGCGGGTATTCTCCCTCTTCAAGGGATTCCGCACAGTACCACTGACGACGCGCGGCGTGAGCGGCATCCTCACATGGGGAGCCGATAAGGGACCTTCGGTCCACCCATACGGGGTGGTTAGGGCCTGAGCTGAACGGGTAACCGTGAACGCTAACCGCCGCCAGGAAAAACTGATAACTACTATGCGCGCGTTGGGCTAGCCCGAATGGGAGGTCCGCGCGGCACCACAAAGGAGACGACATGCCCGTCGTAACTATGCGTGAAATGCTGGACTCCGGCGTTCACTTCGGTCACCAGACCCGCCGTTGGAACCCCAAGATGAAGCGTTTCATCCTGACCGAGCGCAACGGCATCTACATCATCGACCTGCAGCAGTCCCTCGCCTTCATCGACAAGGCATACGAGGCTGTTAAGTCGACCGTCGCACACGGTGGCAACATCCTGTTCGTGGGTACCAAGAAGCAGGCTCAGGAAGTTATCGCTGAGCAGGCAACCCGCGTGAACATGCCCTACGTGAACCACCGCTGGCTCGGTGGTATGCTGACCAACTTCAGCACCATCTCCAAGAGCATCGAGCGCATGAAGGAACTCGAGCAGATTGACTTCGACGATGTAGCAGGTTCTCGCTACACCAAGAAGGAACTGCTCCTCATGCGTCGCGAGTTCGAGAAGCTCGAGAAGACCCTCGGCGGTATCCGTAACCTGTCCAAGGTTCCCTCCCTCCTGTGGGTTGTTGACACCAAGAAGGAGCACCTGGCAGTTAACGAGGCTCAGAAGCTGGGCATCCCCGTTGTTGCTATCCTCGACACCAACTGCGACCCCGACGAGGTTGCTTTCCCGATCCCCGGTAACGACGACGCTATCCGCTCCGTCAACCTGCTCACCCGCGTGATTGCTGACGCAGTGGCAGCCGGCCTGATCGAGCGCAACGCTAAGAAGAACGGCAAGGCTGAAGCAGCTGAGGAGCCCATGGCAGCTTGGGAGCGCGAGCTCCTGGAGCAGCACGAGGCTGCACAGGCTGAAGAGGCAGCTAAGTAAGCTTTCTTAGCCCACTAAGCTTTATGCTTTGTGGCCCCCCGCCCGCGGGGACCACGTTCGGACGGCGCCCGCCCTGACCTGGGCGCGGCGCCGTCCGCCATAGTACCACCGGGAAATTTCCCGATTATTACAGCAACACAAGGAGTTCACAATGGCGAACTACACCGCAGCAGACATCAAGGCACTGCGCGAGAAGACCGGCGCAGGTATGCTCGACGTCAAGAAGGCTCTGGACGAGGCTAACGGCGACCAGCAGAAGGCTGCCGAGATCATCCGCGTTAAGGGTCTGAAGGGCATCACCAAGCGCGAGGGTCGCGCAACCGCTGAGGGCCTGGTGGCTGCACGCGTTGAGAACGGCGTTGGCTACATGGTTGAGGTCAACTCCGAGACCGACTTCGTGGCAAAGTCCGACCCCTTCATCGCTTTCGGCCAGAACGTGCTCGAGGCTGCTATTGCTGCTGACGCTTCCACCCTGGAAGAGCTGCAGGCTGCATCCTACGAGGGCAAGACCGTTGAGGAGCTGACCACCGACGCTGGCGCACTGCTGGGCGAGAAGATCGTTGTCCGCCGCATTGCACGCGTTGAGGGTGAGCACGTTGCAGTGTACCTGCACAAGACCTCCAAGGACCTGCCCGCACAGGTTGGCGTTCTGCTGGCTGTCTCCGGTGAGAACACCGACGAGATCGCACACGACGTTGCAGTCCACATTGCTGCAATGAGCCCCAAGTACCTGGACTCCGAGTCCATCCCCGCAGACCAGATCGAGACCGAGAAGCGCGTTGCTCGCGAGACCGCAATCGCTGAGGGCAAGCCCGAGAAGATTCTGGACAAGATCGTTGAGGGTCGCCTGAAGGGCTTCTTCAAGGAGAACACCCTGCTCGATCAGGACTTCGCGAAGGACTCCAAGAAGTCTGTCGCACAGGTTCTGTCCGAGGCTGGCGCAACCGCTACCGCATTCGCACGTTTCCGCGTGGGCGCATAAGGACTCGCTGCAGTTCTGCCCTCCCGTATTGCGGGTTCCCGGTAAGGGAAGTCGTATGAGGTTGGGATTATAGCCTGAAGCCGGGTAGTCACCACTGGTGGCTACCCGGCTTTGCTGTATCCTTGATAAGGACTAGGCGGCAGGAAGTCCGCCCCGATCACCTATAACAACCCCTAGGTAAGCCACTGGAGGAACCATGCCCGAAGCTATTTCGCACCCGATTCACCATGACGAGACCGGCCGTCGCCGCGTTTTGCTCAAGCTTTCCGGTGAGGTTTTTGGTGGCGGTGAAGTTGGTATTTCGACCGAGGTCGTGCGCAGCATCGCCAAGCAGATTGCCGCAACCGTCGGCCAGGTTGAAACCTCCATCGTGATTGGTGGCGGCAACTTCTTCCGTGGCGCTGAACTCTCTCAGGCGGGTATGGATCGTTCCCGTGCAGACTACATGGGTATGCTCGGCACCGTAATGAACTCCCTGGCTCTGCAGGACTTCCTGGAGCAGGAGGGTATTGACACCCGCGTTCAGTCCGCTATCACCATGCCGCAGGTTGCTGAGACTTACATTCCTCGCCGCGCAATCCGCCACATGCAGAAGGACCGCGTCGTGATCTTCGGTGCTGGTGCGGGTCTGCCCTACTTCTCCACTGACACTGTGGCTGCTCAGCGCGCCCTGGAAATCCACGCAGATGAGGTTCTGGTGGCTAAGAACGGCGTGGACGGCATCTACACTGCTGACCCGAACAAGGACCCCAACGCTGAGCGCCTGTACAACCTCACCTACGATGAGGCAATGCAGCGCAACATCCGCGTGCTGGATCAGACTGCGTTCTCCCTGTGCCGCGACAACAATGTGACCATGCGCGTGTTCGGCATGCAGGGTGAGGGTAACGTGACCCGTGCAATTCTGGGCGAGAAGATGGGTACCCTCGTTACTCGCTAACCCCTAAATTTTTAGGGCGGGGCGTACGGAACGCCCCCTCACACTGTGACCGTGCTCGATAGCGCGGACTTATTCTGGACGGTACCGCGCGGGTAAGCGCTAAAACTCGCTTATGCCCGCCGGTACCGTCTAGACTTATATCAAATACGACGTTCTGCCTCTTTCCCGCTGACTTCGCAGTATCCGTAAGGTTTTCGCCTCGGATGCGCCGCAAACCGGCGGGGAATAATGAGGGCTGAGCGAACGCCCACCGACAATTCTGGTACCCCAGAATTCCGACAAAGGAGATCCTTTCGTGATCGAAGAAATCCTTGCCGAAGCCGGCGAGAAGATGGAAAAGACCATCGAAGCAACCAAGACTGAGTTCGCTAAGGTTCGTACCGGCCGTGTGAACCCCGCAATCTTCAGCGGCCTGACCGCCGAGTACTACGGCGCACCGACCCCGTTGCAGCAGCTGGTGTCCTTCAACGTTGAGGACGCACGTACCGTCAAGATCGTTCCCTTCGACGTGACCGCACTGGCAGCTATCGAGAAGGCTCTGCGTGACTCCGACCTGGGTGTTAACCCCAGCAACGACGGTGCAGCTATCCGCGTTGTCATGCCCGAAATGACCGCTGAGCGCCGTAAGGAATACACCAAGCTCGTCAACCACAAGGCTGAAGAGGCTCGTATCTCCATCCGTAACGTTCGCCGCCACGCTAAGACCGCTATTGACAAGCTGGTCAAGGACAGCGAAATCGGTGAAGACGAAGGCGCACGTGCTGAGAAGGAACTGGACGCACAGACCAAGAAGCACATCGACCAGGTCGACGCACTGTACAAGCACAAGGAAGCTGAACTGCTCGAGGTCTAAACCCTAATGAGTACACGCAAAGAAGCGAAAGAAGAGAGAGGCGCGCCGCCTGCTCCACAGCCGAGCCCGCAGACCGCTGCAACGCCGGTGAAGTCGCGCAGCGCCAAAGCTGGCCGTAACCTGCCCGCCGCTATTAGTGTGGGCGTCGGTTTCGGCGTGCTATTGGTGCTGGGCCTCATTTACCAGCCGGTTTTTGTGGCGCTTGCAGCTGCCGCGGCTGGCCTGGGCGCCTGGGAGATTGGGCACGTGCTCAACACCCGCCGCGGCTACGGCATCCCGGAATACCTGCTGGGTGCCCTGTCTGGCGCAATTGTGGTGGTGTCTTTCCTGTTCGGTTTTACCGGGCTGGGCATCGCCCTGGCGGTGAGCCTGCTGGCGCTGCTGCTTTCTTCTGCTCTCGTGCGTGCTGACCGTCAGGTCTCACTGGGTAAGTCTTTGAGCGGTAGCGCCCTGGCTCTGCTGTGGGTGCCGCTGATGCTGGGCATTGCCATGGTCTACTTCCAGACGGACCACGGCGAGCGCGGCATCCTCATGATTCTGCTGATGGCCATCTGCAATGACACGTTCGGCTTTATTGCCGGTGTGAATTGGGGTAAGCACCCGATGGCGCCGAAGATCTCCCCGAAGAAAAGCTGGGAGGGCCTGGCTGGTTCCTTCGTCGGCTCGGCGGTTGTTGGCGCTATCGCCTTGGCGGTCATGGGTTCGCCCTGGTATTGGGCTATTCCGCTGGCGGCGGTCATGGTGGTCGCTTCGACTGCCGGTGACCTGGTGGAGTCCGTGTTCAAGCGCCGTATGGGTGTGAAGGACATGTCGAATATCCTGCCCGGTCACGGCGGCATGATGGATCGCCTGGACTCAATCCTTTTCGCTGCGGCGGCTGGCTGCCTGATTTTCCGGTTTATTATGCCGCTCTAAAGCCTGAAGCTTTTATCGCTTATGGAGGCGGGGCGTTTCTTCCCACGAGTGGGGGAGGGGCGCCCCGCCTTTGCCGTGCCCGCTTTCGCTGTACCCGGTGAATAGAGGCGTAAAAGGCTATATCTAAGACGCCGCCCGCCCACCTTGCACCAGGTAGCCTGCGCATTGGTATTCTTAAAGTTCAATCGTCGAGAGGAGCCCACCTTGGCAAGCACCACCCACGGAGGCGGATTTGCCCGTGCAGCAGAAACCGAACCCGGCTACAAGCGCAGTGAAGTAGACCGCCTGTTCACCCGCCTCGCCGAGGACTACGAGAAGCTCAGCGGAGCCGCCGAACTGCCCGAAGACCTCTACACCTCCCGACGAATCCGCCAGGTCGTCTTCCGCGAAGAACCCGGCGGCTACCAGCTGGATGTGGTCGACCGAGCCCTCGAAAAGATTGAGGAACGCTTCGCCAAGCTCGAACGCAGCCGCTACATTGAGGCGTACGGCCTGGACAACTGGGAACGCTCCCTCGTAGAGACCGGCGAACTGCTCGCTGGCCGCCTGGAACGCCCCGCCGGTGAGCGTTTCCGCCGCCCCAGCAAGCGCCGCCACATGGGCTATTTCGTCGGCGACGTGGACGCCATCTGCGACCGCGTGTACGCCCAGCTCAACAGCGAAGAGCCGCTGGACCCCTCCGTGGTGCGCCACGCAAAGTTCCGTCCCGCCTCGGGCACCGTCAGCTACGAGGAATCCCAGGTGGACGCTTTCCTAGACCGCTGCATTGAGCTGCTGCAGGATCTGCTCTAAAACGTGAAGTGTTGAATCCCCCGCCCCGTATGACAGGGTGGGGGATTCTTCTGCTCTGGGGTCTTCTAAGCTGGGGCTCATCTATTCTGGGGTTTATCTATGCTGAGGCTTTCTAAGATGAGAGGCGGCGCCAGTACCCGAATCCACCCGCGAGCTCATGAGACACTAGAACCATGAAGTTTGGATCCTCAGCACGCGTCGGCGGCAGCCGCGACCGCCTCACCGACGCCCTCACAGAACTCACCCGCGCACCGCAGCGCGTCACCCTCCTCGGCTCAACCGGCTCCATCGGCACCCAAGCCATGGAAGTCATCGACCACCTCGCCGCGCTCAAAGGCACCAGCGCCTCCGCCGCCGACGCACCGCTGAAGGTCGTCGCCCTCTCCGCAGGCTCCCGATCCCTCGAACTGCTCGCACGCCAGGCAGTGCACGTGCGCGCCGAACTGGTCGCCACCAGCGGCACCGCAGAAGACGCGCAGCGCCTACGTGAACTCATCGAGGCGGTAGCCTCCGAAGCAGGCGCCACCGGCTACACCCCGCAAATCGCCCACGGCGCCGAAGCATCCGTACAGGCCGCAGCACACCCGGCAGACACCGTCCTCAACGGCATCACCGGCTCCATCGGCCTGGAACCGACCCTCACCGCCCTCAACAGCAGCTACCGCGTGGCACTGGCAAACAAGGAATCCCTCATCGCAGGCGGCCCGCTCGTACGCGCCGCCGTCGACGCATCCCCCCTGAACACCCCCATGGTGCCCGTCGACTCCGAACACTCCGCCCTCGCGCAGGCGCTCGCCTCCGGAACCGACACAGAAATCGACCGACTCATCCTCACCGCATCGGGCGGCCCGTTCCGCGGCTACAAGCGCGAACAGCTACACGACGTGACCCCCGCGCAGGCGCTCGCACACCCCACCTGGGACATGGGCCTGGTCGTCACCACCAACTCCGCAACCATGGTCAACAAGGCACTCGAAGTGCTCGAGGCGCACCACCTGTTCGGCGTGGACCTGGACCGTATTGACGTGGCGGTTCACCCGCAGTCCGTCGTGCACTCCATGGTGCAGTTCGTGGACGGCTCGACCATTGCGCAGGCGTCCCCGCCGAGCATGGTTCTGCCCATCGCGCTGGGTCTGACCTGGCCGTACCGCATCCCCGGTGCTGTGCCTGCTTGTGACTGGTCGAAGGCTGCATCCTGGACTTTTGAGCCGCTGGACGAGGAAGCATTCCCCGCCGTGCGAATGATCAAGGACGCCGGTAAGGTCGGCGGCACCCACCCGGCAGTGTTCAACGCCGCCAATGAGGAAGCCGTCGCTGCATTCCATGCGGGCGCGATTCGCTTTACCGATATTGTCGATTCGGTGGCGCGCGTGCTGGAGGAGCACACCGGCAGCGCCGAGGCTGTCTCTGACGCTGATTTGACGCTGGATGCGGTGCTGAACGCGGAGCGTTGGGCTCGCGTGCGCGCGAATGAGCTGCTGGGTATGACCGGACGCTAATCGGTTCTGAGGCGGTATTCGCATTTCTATGGGATGCGGCCGGTGCGGACCTTCCTACGCTCCTACAGGGGAACCCACCC
>NZ_KV800109.1:309884-310127 GCF_001810135.1 Rothia sp. HMSC069D01 | reverse complement strand
ACCTTCCTACGCTCCTACAGGGGAACCCACCCTCTCGGGCGCTCCGCTCTCTCCTTGCTTCGCTGCGGAGAGCACCCGAGAGGGTACCCTGATGTCGCTTCCGGAAGGTGCACCGGCACGCTCCAACCGTGGGGCCGAGAGCGGCTCGCTGAGCGGTCACCCGAGCACCCAACCGGAAAACGCTGCCGCCCCCGCACAGTACCCCAGCGCGGAAAGGCGGTATCGTCCGAACGTGACATCAGG
>NZ_KV800109.1:248323-309784 GCF_001810135.1 Rothia sp. HMSC069D01 | reverse complement strand
GCGGGTGCCCCTGTAGGAACGAGGACGAACACTGCCCCTCCAGCCGTATCCCGATGGAGAAACATTCGGGGTGCCTCCCAAACACTGCATAGGGTACGATGGCGAACCCCGTCCCCCTTGCCTCCCCCCCCGGCCCATAGTAGGCTAGTGTTCAAAATATGTTCTCTCTAGGGCAAACAACGAAGAGCCCCTGAATGAGCAGACAAATATGCAGCATATATTTCACGAGGAAGTGCCCCTATGCGTCGACCGAACACCCTACGAGCCCTTGCCGGGGCTATACTCCCGCTAACCCTGGTGCTTAGCTCCTGCGCATCCGGGCAGCCCAGCGCCGACTCCTCGGCGTCCGCTAACACTGAGAAGGCGTATAGCGCCTCCAAGAGCCCCGATAGTCAAGCTATCGAAAAAGTGGAGAACCTCGCCTCACTTTCTGACAACGTTGCCCGTGCCTACCAGCGTTCCCTGAGCCAGTGCATGGCTGAACGAGGATTCCCGAACTACAAGGTTCCTGCCGGAGAAACTGAACCCCCGCTGCTACAGACCGCTGGTTTCGAACCTCTCACCGTCGCGGATGCCCGCACTCGCGGATACAAAGAGCGCTGGTCTTTGGTAACTGCTGAGCTGGAAGAGCAGAGCCGCACTATGAGCGACGCCGAAATGCAGGCTCTTCACGGCACTGAAGGAAAGGGCGGTTGCCAGCAAGAAGCCACCCGCGCAGTCTTCGGTTCAGAAGAATCCCGTGCGATCATAAAAAAGGTCAACGTCACTGCGGTTCACTACCTTAACAACGACGCAATCTTCAAAGATCTTGGGCCTGCCACCGAGAAGTGGGCACAGTGCATGAAGGAACGCTTCGGAGGCGACTACACGTCTCCGGATATGGCTCGCGAACAGTACCGCCAGAACAACCAGGACACCCACGAGCTGGCGATCAACGATGCGACCTGCCGCGAAGCAACCGGGCTGGATACCGAACAGCGAAAGATGGCTATCGCTTACCTGAGTTCCTTCCTCGAAAAGGAGCAGGGCCTCATCGAACAGGTGACCACCGCCAAGAAAACTGCTGAAGAGAACGCCCGAAAGATTCTGAGCTAACCCTCCGGACTAACCAGGCTGGACTAACCCTCCGGACTAACCAGAACAGGCGTACAGGGTAGCTGCAGCAGCTACACCTCGTCACAGCGTATTGTGCCCGGCACGTATCCCCGTGCCGGGCACAAACTAACCCCACACGGCACCGCCGCCTAAGCCCAAACGGCACAGACAATAGCGTTCCCACACGCGCACCCAAAGAAGGGACACCATGAGCGCCACCCCCACCCGCCAGAAGAAAACCCTCTGGCTCTACGGTATTATCGCCCTGCTCCTCATCCTTACCGTCGGTACGCTCATCAGCGCCCAAAACATCAAAACCACCGCCCAAAAAGACGCAGAAGCGGCACCCCCGGACCCCTCCACCATCACCGCCACGGTTACCCGCGAAAAATTGCGCACCACCGTGCCCCTGACCTGCACCGCCAACTACGCCACCTCAACCCCGCTACGCTACAGCGGCGAAGGACAGTACACCGCAATCACCATCAAACACGGTGACACCGTCGGCAACGGCACCCTCATCGCAGAAGTCAACGGTGAACCTCTCATCACTCTCACCGGCGGCTTCGCGCTCTACCGCGACCTCAAACTCGACGACAGCGGCCCCGACGCCGCACTCCTCAACGAGGCACTAACCGCCATGGGACGCCAGGGCCCGCAGCCCGCGCGCATCACCGAAGACACCTACGAGGCTCTCAACAACCTCCTCGACAGCCTCGGCTACGCGCACGTGAAGACTGACCAGCCCATTCCCGCCCGCTACTTCCTCATCATCAACCGTGCCGGAGTTGTCACCGGCAACCCCCGCGCAACCGGCGCCATCGCGGACGGCCCCGTAGCCACCATCGCAGAAGGTAGCAAGACCCTCAGCTGCACCGGAACCACCGGCAGGCTCACCCCCGAAGCTCGTAGCGGTCAGAAGGTAACCGTGCCCTCCCTCGGTGATACTGAGTACGTTGCAACCCTTGGATACAAGAACACCACCGAAGCTGCCGGCGCCGCAGGCAACAGCCAGGCCGGTCGCCAGGCCAATGGTGTAGAAGGCGCGGCTGGCTCCAACCTCAAGGGCGCAGCCGGCGCGGCTGGAAGCACCGAAGGGGAACGTATCCTCACTCTCGACGTAGGGGATAAGGCGGACAGCCTCCGAGGCGCCGTCAACGCGGAACTCACCCTCGAAGAAACCCCCGAAGCGCACCTGGTCGTACCCTCATCGGCGCTCTACACCCGTGACGGACAGACCCGAGTCATCGTGCTCGGTCCCGAAAGCTCCAACGGATCGAAGGCACGTGAAGAACGCGAGGTAACCGTTACCGTCATCAGCAACGCCAACGGCAAGAACGCCGTCACCGGTGACCTGCACGAAGGCGACAGCGTCAAAATCATGCGCGAGAAAAAGTAGGGAGTAGCCATGACTGACTCCCGCGCTGCTCACGCGCACCCACCAGCCTATAGCGTCGATATTCAGGGAGTGTCCCAGCACTTTATGCAGGGTGACACTCGAATTGACGTGCTCAAAAATATTGACCTGAAAGTCCGCTACGGAGAAGTCGTCGCAATCCTGGGGCCGTCCGGCAGTGGCAAATCAACCCTGCTGAACATCCTCGGCCTGCTCAGCACGCCCGCCTCCGGCAGCTACCTGCTGGACGGTACAGACACCGCAACCTTCACCGCGGCACAGCGAGCTGAAGCGCGCCTGGACAGCATCGGCTTCGTCTTCCAAGCGTTCCACCTCATCGAGCATAAGAACGTGTACCGCAACGTTGAGCTACCGCTCATTTACCGTGGTGTGCCCAAAGCGGAGCGAGCGCAACGTGTTGCGGATACTCTCGCCCTGCTGGGGTTGAGCCACCGGACGGATGCGCCCATCACCACTCTCTCCGGTGGCGAGAAGCAGCGTGTGGCTATTGCGCGTGCGCTCATTGGGGAACCGGCGTTGCTGCTCTGTGACGAGCCGACCGGCTCGCTGGATGAAGAGCTCACCCGTGAAGTGATTGACCTGCTCCGCGAATGTACGGGCGATCAGCAAAGCACGATTGTGATTACCCACGACCCGCTCGTGGCGGAGCACTGCGACCGGGTGCTGCGTATGCACGAGGGGCAGCTCATCGAGCAGGATGCGCCGCGGCAGGAAGAAACGACCGCTCGTGAGCTTCTGAACCAGCCTAGCTTTGCTGAGGAACAAGCCTCTAAGCCGCAGGGGAGCGGACGCACACCCTGGGCGCTCGCCTCTCTCAAAGAAGCGTGGGACGCTACCGTTCACCGGGTGAGGCGTAATATCTTCACCATGCTTGGTGTGGTTCTGGGTATCGCTTCGCTCGTGCTGACTGTTGGTCTGACCGCCACCATTTCTGGGCAGCTGGCTGACAGCTTCGACATTTTTAGGGCTAAGCACCTGACGATTAGCTCTACCCGAACCGAAGCTATGAGCCGGGCTGAACTTCTGAGCCTAGCGGCAAGCGAGAATTATCGGCGTGTTAGCCAGCTGAACGGAGTGACCGGTACCGCGCTGGTGGATCAGCTGGATGAATCCACCGATATTCAGCGCGGTCCCGACAACTTTGGCGAGCGCGGCGCTAACGTGACGGCGTCCGTTCTGGCGGCAACGCCCAGCATCTTTAGCGTGCAGGGCCACGAGCTGGTGTGGGGTCGCACCTTCGATGAGGGGCATATGGAGCGGAACGATAAAGTCGTGGTGCTCAGCGAAAGCGTGATGCGCCAGCTCGGGCTGCCCTATAGCCCCGGGGTCACGGTTTATATTCACGATGAGCCGTACACCGTCATCGGTGTGGTGCGGGAGAATCCCTCGCTGACTCTGTCGTACGGTTCGGTCTACCTGCCTCTGGGCGCGAAGCCTGGTGCCGATGTTGAAGAAGCGCAGCCCGCTGCCGGTGGTGGTGCCGCTGCGGCGCAGACCGGTAAGCGTTCCACTCAGATTGTGGTGAGTACTGTTGCCGGTGCCGCAAACCAGATTGCGGAGGAAGCACCGTACGCGCTCTCGCCGGAACGTCCCGCCCTGTATAGCGTGAGTGTGCCGCCGGAGCCGAAGACCCTTCGTGAGGCTGTCGACCAGCAGCAACGCACGATGCTTCTTGCCATGAGCGTTATTACCCTCGTGATTGGTGCGATGGGCATTATGAATACGTTCTTGGTTGCGGTGATGGAGCGTCGCCGTGAGGTTGGTTTGCGTCTGGCTATTGGTATGCGCCCTTCGGGTATTCTGCTGCAGTTCTCGGCGGAGGCGCTGCTGACCGGCATCCTGGGCGCTGTGGCTGGTATTGTGCTGGCGGTTAACGGCATCTCGATTGTGTCTTTGATGAACCGTTGGACGCCGATTATTAGTGCCGACACTATTCTGCTGGGCCTGGGTGCTGGTGCGCTGGTTGGTGTGTTGGCTGGTCTGTACCCGGCGGCGAAGGCTTCGCGTATTGACCCGGCGCAGACCCTGGCGGCAGGCTAGTCGCGCTGAGTAGGGTTTGGAGGGGCGGTGTCGTCCGTAGTGACATCAGGGTGCCCGAAGCGAAGCGAGGGCGGGTGCCCCTGTAGGAACGAGGACGAACACCGCCTCCTCCTCTGCCCAAAGAAAGTGGCCAGCCAGCCCAAAAGAAAGCAGGGGAGGGCGCCTTCACAGGCTGAGCGAGTATCCTAGAAGCTTCGTATCCCCGAACCGAAACGAGAAAAAGCGTGGAAATCCTGCTGTACGCTGTGGGCATTATCCTCATGGCAATCGCTATTGCCGTCTCGATTGCCCTGCACGAGGTGGGGCATCTGGTGCCCGCGAAGCTATTTAATGTGCGCGTTCCGCAGTACATGATTGGCTTCGGTAAGACCGTGTTCTCTTTCCGCCGCGGCGAGACTGAGTACGGTTTCAAGGCAATCCCGTTGGGCGGTTACATTTCGATGATTGGCATGTACCCGCCGAGCCCTGCTGAGGTGAAGGAGCACCATGAGGAGGGCCATTCGGGCAGTACCAGCCCGTTTGCGTCCATGGCTGAGGAGGCGCGTGCGGCGGATGCTGAGCGCATGAAGCCCGGTGATGAGAACCGCCTTTTCTATAAGTTGCCGGTGCTCAAGCGCATGGTGATTATGTTGGGCGGCCCGACCATGAACCTGCTGATTGGTGTGTTGTGTACTGCTGTGCTGATTTGTGGTTTTGGTACGGCTCAGGTGACGAATAAGGTGTCGGCAGTGTCTGAGTGCGTGCCGAGCGTGAATGTCACTCATGATTCGATTAGCTATGGCGAATGTACTGATAAGTCCACTCCGTCGCCGGCGAAGGCTGCTGGTGTGCAGGTGGGTGACCGCGTGGTGGCGGTGAACGGTACCCAGACTGGTTCGTGGGAGGCTGTGTCTTCGGCGATTCGTGCGGCGGGTTCTCACCCGAGCACTTTGACGGTGGAGCGTAATGGTCAGCGTCTGGATTTGTCGGTGACTCCGGTTGAGATGATCCGCCCGATTTCTGATGGTAAGGGCCAGTATGCGCGTGCTGCGGATGGTTCGATTGCGACGACTCGCGGCGGTTTTGTGGGTGTTTCCCCGTCGAGTGAGTTGGTGCCCGGTTCTATTACTGAGGTGCCTGCGATGGTGGGCGATACGCTCTCGCGTGTGGGTTCGTCGATGTTGTCGTTGCCGCAGCGTGTGTGGGAGTTGACGGTGACTTTGGTGACTGGTGGTGAGCGTAGCGCCGAGTCGCCGGTGTCTGTGGTTGGTGTGAGTCGTATTGCCGGTGAGGTGACGGCTACTGACCGTATTGATGTGAAGGCGAAGGCTGCGATGTTGGTCTCGCTGGTGGCGAATATGAATTTGATGCTTTTTGCGTTTAATCTGATTCCGCTTCTGCCTCTGGATGGTGGCCACGTGTTGGGTGCGCTCTGGGAGGGTGTGCGTCGTTTCTTTGCGCGTTTGACTGGGCGTAAGGATCCGGGTCCGTTTGATCCGGTGAAGTTATTGCCGTTGACGTATGTGGTGGCGGGCGCGTTCATTGTGATGTCTGTCATTCTGATTGTGGCGGATATTGTTAAGCCCATCACCCTGTTTTAGTGTGTTGTTGCACGCGGTAAGGGTACCCGTATTAGTGCTTTCTTTCGCGTCAGTGGCACAATAAAAAGTTGAACGAAGGATGCGTCGTACGTCCTTCATAACCCATGTATGGAGGAAAACCTTGTCGGTCAGCCTTGGTATGCCGAAGCCCGCTCCCGCGGTTCTGTCCCCGCGTCGTAAGACTCGCCAGTTTAAGGTGGGTTCTGTCGGTGTTGGTTCTGAATCTCCGATTTCGGTGCAGTCGATGACGACCACTAAGACCCACGACATTGGTGCGACTCTGCAGCAGATTGCTGAGTTGACCGCTGCCGGTTGCGATATTGTGCGTGTGGCGTGCCCGACTGATAAGGATGCGGAGGCTCTGCCCATTATTGCGAAGCAGTCCCGTATTCCGGTGATTGCTGATATTCACTTCCAGCCGAAGTACGTGTATGCGGCTATTCAGGCTGGTTGCGGTGCTGTGCGCGTGAACCCGGGTAATATCCGTAAGTTCGATGACCAGGTGAAGGAAATCGCTCAGATGGCTTCGGACCACGGCGTTTCTCTGCGTATTGGTGTGAACGCTGGTTCGCTGGATAAGCGTCTATTGGAGAAGTACGGTAAGGCTACTCCGGAGGCTCTGGTTGAGTCTGCTGTGTGGGAGGCTTCGCTCTTTGAGGAGCACGGTTTCCGTGATTTCAAGATTTCTGTGAAGCACAATGACCCTGTGGTGATGGTGGAGGCGTACCGTCAGCTGGCTGAGCGCGGTGACTGGCCCCTGCACTTGGGTGTGACTGAGGCTGGTCCGGCGTTCCAGGGCACTATTAAGAGCTCGGTGGCGTTCGGTACTCTGCTGTCTCAGGGTATTGGCGATACTATTCGCGTGTCGCTGTCTGCTCCTCCGGTTGAGGAGGTGAAGGTGGGCACCAAGATTCTGGAGTCGCTGAACCTTCGCCCCCGCAAGCTGGATATCGTGTCTTGCCCGTCGTGTGGTCGTGCGCAGGTGAACGTGTGGGAGCTTGCTGAGAACGTGACTAAGGGCCTGGAGCACATGAAGGTTCCGCTGCGTGTTGCCGTGATGGGTTGCGTGGTGAACGGTCCGGGTGAGGCTCGTGAGGCTGACCTGGGTGTTGCGTCCGGTAACGGTAAGGGCCAGATTTTTGTGAAGGGTGAGGTCATTAAGACTGTGCCTGAGGATCAGATCGTTGAGACTCTGATTGAAGAGGCGACCCGTATTGCGGCTGAGATGGAGGCTTCGGGCGAGTATGTTCCCGAGGGTTCCCCGGCTGTTTCGGTGAGCTAGTTAGCTTTGTGCGCGGAGGCGCCCTGGTGAGGGGTGCCTCCGCGTTTTTCCGGTTATTGTGGTGGCAGGCTTGGTGTTTGCCGCTGCTGGTTGTGGCCGCAGGATCCGGCTGCTTTTTCGGGGGTGCGTACCCCCGTGTTTTCACTTATTTTTGTCGCTCATTCTCTATCACTCAACAGGTCATGTTCACTCTTTTTTCTCGCCGCCGTAAGGCTAATCGTGCCCGGCGTGCTGCTGTTTCGTCTGCTGCTGTTTCGTCGATGGGCTCTTCCCCTATGCCTGATTGCGTGAAGGAACACGTTTTTGCTCTGGATGCTCGGTGGTGCGATGAGCTGGAGGAGGTCCTGTTCAGTGACCCGGTCCCGAATCTGTACTCCATTGAGCATTATTTGGCGTGCCCTCTTCCGGTGAGGTCCCCGCGTATTCCGTTGCATTACTATCAGGGTTTTGTGGGTTGTGAGCGTGACGGGCAGTTGTGCTGTGTGCTGCTGTTGGGTTCGAATGTGGTGCCGGTGCGCCTGTGCGGTGCCGCGGTTGAACACGCCGCCGTTGAACACGCTGAACACGATGCGGATTCTCATGGCGCCGACTCTCACGTTGCTGAAGCGGCGGATGCCCCCGCTCTGGATGCTACGGCGCTCGCGCATCGTGACGCGCTGGCTCAGCTGCTACTGCAGGTGGGTGCTCGCCTGGATTCCATGTTCGGTGAGAGCGCCTTCGTGATGCCCCTGTGGACGCGCATGCAGGAGCTGTGCGAGCAGACTCGCGGCGGTAAGAGCCCGCTGTTGCAGATGCTGCAGCCGAGCCTGGGTGACGGTTGCGATCACCGTGCGCGGGTTCTGTCGGAGCGTCCCAATCAGCCGCTGCTGTATCTGCCGCCGGAGAAGGACCTCGCCCGCTTCTACGAGGCGGAGCTTCCTGAGCTGCCGGCGCACCTGCCCGCGCCTCTCAAACCCGTGCCCATCAAACCCGAGCCCCTCAAGCCGGGGCAGAGCCCCGCCGGTGCTGTCCAACTCAGCGGTGAGCCTGCCGGGTATGCGCGCCTCGCCACCTCCGCGGACCTGGGGGAGCTTCTGCCCGCTGCAGCCGCCATGTTCACCGAGGAGGTCGGCTTCGACCCGGTTGCCCGCTACGGGGAGGGCTACGCGGCGCGCCTGCGCACGCTGATTGCCGGTCAGCGTTGCGCCATTGTCACCGATGTGAACGGTCGCGTTATCTTCAAGGCGGATGCGGGCATCGTGAACCTGGATGCCGCGCAGGTGCAGGGCGTGTGGCTGCACCCGGACTACCGCGGCTACGGGCTGGCTAAGCCGTTCTTTGCCGCCGCCGCGCAGATTCTGCAGCGCCGCTACCCGCATTTGAGCCTGTACGTGAACGACTACAACGCCCGCGCTCTTGCCATGTACCGGGGGACCGGTTGGGAGCAGATTGGGCAGTTCTCGACCATCATTTTTGAGCGCTAAACACGCCGAACCCTAAAACGCTATAAAATTAAAGACGACTGTGCCTTTTTCGTGGCTTACCCGGTGAGCCGTGGGCACCCTACCTAAACCTATCGACCTTTCAAGGAGAATCGTGGTACTTCGCCTTTCCAACCTCTTCGTGCGCACTCTGCGCGAGGACCCCGTAGACGCTGAGGTCGCCAGCCACAAGCTGCTGGTTCGCGCCGGTTACATCCGCCGCGCAGCCCCCGGCGTGTACACCTGGCTGCCCCTGGGCCTGAAGGTACTGCGCAAGGTCGAGAACATCATCCGCGAAGAGATGGACGCCATCGGCGCGCAGGAAGTTCACTTCCCCGCACTGCTGCCCCGCGAGCCCTACGAGGCAACCAACCGCTGGGACGAATACGGCGATAACCTCTTCCGCCTCAAGGACCGCAAGGGTGCCGACATGCTGCTGGCACCCACCCACGAGGAAATGTTCACCCTGCTGGTCAAGGACCTGTACTCCTCCTACAAGGACCTTCCGGTTTACCTGTACCAGATTCAGACCAAGTACCGCGATGAGGCGCGCCCCCGCGCGGGTCTGCTGCGCGGCCGCGAGTTCGTCATGAAGGACTCCTACTCCTTCAACATTGACGATGAGGGCCTGAACGAGGCGTACATGGCGCACCGCGCCGCATACCAGCGCATCTTCGAGCGCCTGGGCCTGGAGATTGTCATTGTGACCGCACAGTCCGGCGCAATGGGCGGCTCCCGCAGTGAAGAGTTCCTGCACCCGACCCCCATCGGTGAGGACACCTTCGTGCGTTCCGCGGGCGGCTACGCGGCAAACGTTGAGGCCGTCACCACCGTGGTTCCCGAGGAAATCGAAATCACCGAGGACACCCCGGCGGCAATCGTTGTGGACACCCCCGACTCCGCCACCATTGAGACCCTGGTGGAGCGCATGAACGAACTGCACTCCGAGGTTACCGGCGGCACCCTGGAAGCTTCGCAGACCCTCAAGTGCTTCCTGGGCACCGTCATCACCCCCTCCGGCGAGCGTAAGGTCTTCGCCGTGGGCGTTCCCGGCGACCGTGCCGTGGACCTGGGCCGCGTTGAGGTCAACATCGGCGCCCTGCTGGGCATCGGCGGCGAGGTTGAGGTTGAGGCAGCCAGCGAAGAGGACCTGAAGGCATACCCCCAGCTGGTCAAGGGCTACATTGGCCCCGGCCTGAGCCTGGATGCGCCCCTGTTCGGTGCGCACACCGAGGATGAGGCCGCCGTAGCTTCCGCAACCGGCATTCCCTTCTTCGTTGACCCCCGCGTGGTGCGCGGTACCCGCTGGGTGACCGGCGCAAACGAAGAGGGCAAGCACGTGGCGAACCTGGTCTTCGGCCGCGACTTCACCGCCGACGGCGTCATTGAGGCGTGCGAGGTGCGCGAAGGCGACCCGGCACCGGACGGCTCCGGCGAACTGGTGGCAGCCCGCGGCATCGAGATGGGTCACATCTTCGCCCTGGGCCGCAAGTACGCTGAGGCACTGGGCCTGAAGGTTCTGGACCAGAACGGCAAGCTGCAGACCGTGACCATGGGCTCCTACGGCGTGGGCGTGACCCGCGCACTGGCTGCTATCGCCGAGGGCAACCACGACGAGAAGGGCCTGATCTGGCCGCGCAACCTGGCACCGGCAGATGTGCACATCGTCATCACCGGCAAGGACGCAGCATCCCACGAGTACGCTGAAAAGCTCAGCGCATCCCTGGAATCCGCCGGCCTGCAGGTCATGCTGGATGACCGCCCGAAGACCAGCCCCGGCGTGAAGTTCGGCGACGCCGAGCTGCTGGGTGTGCCCACCATCCTGGTGATTGGTCGCGGCTTCAAGGACGGCGTGCTGGAGCTGAAGGACCGCCGCAGCGGTGAGGCTCGCGAGGTGTCCGTCGAGAACGCGGTGGCTGAGGTCATCGCTGAGGTGCGCGCGCCTAAGGCACGCCACTAGCCCGCTAAGACGTAAAACCGTCGCCACCTGCCCCGCCTCCCCGGAGGTGGGGCAGGGTAGCGGCGGAAGAATGAAAGAAGAGAACTATGGCATATAAGCCGAAGCGTTCTGGCTCTAAGAAGAGCGCCCCGAATGCGCGCGCTCGCCGTGCCGCATCCCGCGTGGCGAATGGTGTGAACGCTCCCCGCACTCGCGCTGAGAGTGAGCCCGTGGTGGAGGCACCGGTGCGCGTGGGTATCCGCGCGATCCGTGAGGAAGAGGTTGCCGATGCGATTGCCCCGGTTATCTCCGAGTTCTCGCTGGTGCTGGAGGGCCTGAAGATTTCGGGCCCGGCGGCGAACCGTACCGTGAAGATTACGGTGGACTACACCGCTGAGCGTACCGATTCGCTGTCGCTGGATTCTCTGGCGGAGATTTCCGGCGCGATTTCGAGCGCTCTGGACCGCGCGGATGAGAATGACGAGTTCTTCCCGTACGAGCTGGAGGTGTCCTCGCCCGGCGCTACCCGCGCCCTGACCGAGCGCCGCCACTGGGAGCGTGCCCGCACCCGCCTGATTGCGGTGACCGCACCCGACGGCACCGAGTACCTGGCGCGTCTGCACGAGGTGCAGGATGAGGGCCCGGTGCTGGCTCGTAAGAAGAACACGAAGAAGGGTCAGAAGGAGTCGTACCACGAGCCGTCTTTGCTTCCGTGGGAAAATATTGCTTCTGCTCACGTCGAGATTGACTTCAATTCGCCCGCTGAGCCGGTAGAATAGAGTTATTAAAGCTTCAGGCACGGGGTGTTCCGTGTCAGGTATATACCGTTCGGGAGCCGGGGCGCGTTGAGCGTCCCGGCGCCGTGCTAACTGGGAAAGGCTGAAAAGCGTGGAGGATATTAAAACTATTGACCTGGGCGCACTGCGCGCATTGGCGAAGCAGCGCTCTCTCGTCATGGAGGAGCTCTTCACCCTGGTTGAGAACGCCCTGCTGCTCGCGTACATGAAGCAGCCCGGCGCTATTAAGGGCTCTCGTGCCGTCATCGACCACACCACCGGCGAGTTCGTCATTCTGGCTCCTGAGCTTGATGAGGATAACCAGAAGATTGACGAGTTCGACGATACCCCGAACAACTTTGGCCGTATCGCTGCCGCAACCGTACGTCAGGTGCTCTCGCAGCGTCTGCGTGACGCTGAGGACGCATCCGTTCTGGGCGAGTTCAAGGACCGTGAGGGCACCCTGGTGTCCGGCGTGATCCAGCAGGGCAACAACCCGCGTATGGTTCAGGTTGACCTGGGCACCGTTGAAGCTGTTCTGCCCAGCAACGAGCAGGTTCCGGGCGAGAAGTACCCGCACGGCTCCCGCCTGCGCGCCTACCTGGTTGAGGCTCGCCGCGGCCCCAAGGGCCCCTCGATTGTGGTTTCTCGTTCGCACCCGAACCTGGTTCTGCGCCTGTTCGAGCACGAGGTTCCCGAGATTTCTGAGGGCCTGGTTGCTATTAACTCCATCGCCCGTGAAGCTGGTCACCGCTCCAAGATTGCGGTGTCCGCGAAGAACCCGACCATTAACGCTAAAGGTGCGTGCATCGGCGATATGGGTGCCCGCGTGCGTGCGGTTGCTGCCGAGCTGAACGACGAGAAGATTGACATTGTCGACTACTCGACCGATCCGGCAACCTTCATCGCTGCTGCGCTGTCCCCGGCGAAGGTCACCGAGGTCATTATCGCGAACCCGCGTGAGTACTCCGCTCGTGCCGTGGTTCCGGACGACCAGCTGTCCCTGGCTATCGGCCGTGAGGGTCAGAATGCGCGTCTGGCAGCGAAGCTGACCGGCTGGCGTATCGATATTCTCTCCGAGTCCAAGTACGCTCAGGTTCGTGCCGAGGAAGAGGTTGCAGCTCGCGTGGCTCGTAGCCTGGCTGAAGAAGCTTCCGCTGAGAAGGCAATTGAAGAAGCAACAGAAGAGTCCGCACAGGACGCTGAATAAGCATTAGCCCCGGTGAGGGGCGTATCCCGCGGCATATCCTTTTGATGCAGGCGCAAGAGATCGGGCAGTAACGTGCCCGGTGTTCTTGCGCCTGCGTCACAGTTTTGCCCATGATTCTTAAAAACGGGATACACTATTAAGATGTGCCGGTGTGTAACCGGGCGCTTTAACGCGCCCTCGCATACACCGGATGGAGCATCACGAATGTACTGCGAACGCGGTTCTACACACGCTAGAGAGGGGAGAGGACCATGAGCGATCACGACCTCACCGCAACCTCCGAAGCGTTTGAAGGACCGGTCCGCACCTGCATCGGATGCCGTGCCCGCGATGAACAGCGCAACCTGCTGCGCATCGCCCGCACACCCGTCACGTCTGCTACCGAGCAGGCGGACACCCCGCCCTATCAGCCCGATGCGGCGGGAACTATGCCCGGGCGAGGCGCTTGGATCCATCCGAGCGAAAAGTGCGTAGCCGCTCTGCAGAAAAAGAACGGTCTGGCGCGCGCCTTCAAAAAAGCGGTCCCTGCAGCCCAGTTGCAGGCGTGCTGTGAGCAGATTCGAGCCGTGATTGCGGACTCGACCCCCTCATAGACGCTTTTCGGGTATATGCCCTCTGTAAGTCAACGAGTTTGACGACTTCTTATCTGAAAGCGAGTCAGAAAACTGATGGATATCTAATGAGTGCCGCGAAATGAGTACCCTTTCGTGCTCACCCACCGGCAATTTCACGAATTGGCGCGCCTTCGGGCGTGCACCCCGTAAACATTAGTGTCCGCACCATTCCCGGTGCGGACCGGGAATGGAGAAAATTTGGCTCAGCCTCGAGTACACGAGTTTGCTAAAGAAGTAGGCGTACCTTCCAAGGAAGTTATCGCCAAGCTCAAGGATATGGGCGAGTTCGTTAAGAGCTCCTCTTCCACCCTGAACCCCATGGTTCTGAAGAAGCTGCGCGCGGAATTCCCCGCCGCAGCCGCTAAGCCTGCCGCAAAGGCAGCACCCGCAAAGGCCGCACCCGCGGAGTCGGCAGCTAAGCCGGCACCCAAGCCCGCAGCGGCTAAGCCCGCCGCTAAGCCTGCGGCAGCCCCCAAGCCCGCAGCGGCAAAGCCTGCCGCTAAGCCGGCACCCAAGCCTGCAGCTAAGCCCGCAGCAGCTGAGAGCGCAGCTCCCAAGCCCGCAGCAGCTAAGCCCGCCGCAAAGCCGGCAGCAGCACCCAAGCCCGGCGGCCCCCGCCCGGGTAACAACCCCTTCGCATCCCAGCAGGGCATGGCACGCCCCGAGGCTGCACCGAAGCCTGCCGCTCCCAAGCCTGCCGCTCCGAAGCCCGGCCCCAAGCCCGGTCCTCGCCCCGGTAACAACCCCTTCGCATCCCAGCAGGGTATGAAGCGTAACGGCGGCGACTCCCAGCGTTCCGGCGGTCCCCGTCCGGCACGTAACGGTCGTCCCGGCGGCAACGGTGGCGCACGCCCCGGCGGTAACGGCGGTCCCCGCCCCGGTGCACCCCGTCCGGCAGCTGGCGCACGTCCCGGTGGCAACGGTGGTCCCCGCCCGGCAGCTGGCGCACGTCCCGGTGCACCCCGTCCGGCTGGTGGCGGCGGCGCACGCCCGAACCCCTCGATGATGCCCAAGGTTTCCAACGTTGGTGGCGGCGCGTCCGGTTCCAACAACGGTGGCGGTAACGGTGGCGGCGGCGCACGTCGCGGCGGCGGTTCCGGCGGCTTCAACCGCGGTCCGGGTCGTCCCGGCCCCGGCGGTCGCGGCAACGCACAGGGTGCATTCGGTCGCGGTGGCTCCAAGCGTAAGGGCCGCAAGTCCAAGGCAGCTCGCCGCCATGAGCAGGAGCAGCTGAACGCACCGGCACCCGGTGGCGTGGTTGTTCCTCGCGGCGACGGCTCGACCGAGATTCGTCTGCGCCGCGGCGCGTCCATCATGGACTTCGCTGAGAAGATTGGCGCAAACCCGGCATCGCTGATTACGGTTCTCTTCCACCTGGGTGAGATGGCTACCCAGACTCAGTCCCTGGACGAGGAGACCTTCGAGCTGTTGGGTGCCGAACTGGGTTACGTCATCAAGATTGTTTCCCCGGAGGATGAGGAGCGCGAGCTGCTCGAGTCCTTCGACATCAACCTCGAAGCCGAAGCAGAAGCTGAGGGCGAGGACGTCCTGGAGGTTCGTCCCCCGGTTGTTACCGTCATGGGTCACGTTGACCACGGTAAGACCCGCCTGCTGGACGCTATCCGTAACACCAACGTTATTGAGGGTGAGGCCGGCGGCATTACCCAGCACATTGGTGCATACCAGGTCCACACCACCGTTGAGGGTGAAGACCGCGCGATTACCTTCATCGATACCCCCGGTCACGAGGCGTTCACCGCTATGCGTGCCCGCGGTGCGAAGGTCACCGACGTGGCAATCCTCGTGGTCGCAGCGGATGACGGCGTTATGCCCCAGACCGTTGAGGCACTGAACCACGCACAGGCAGCTAACGTGCCGATCGTGGTTGCTGTGAACAAGATCGATAAGGAAGGCGCGTCCCCGGACAAGATCCGTGGCCAGCTCACCGAGTACGGTCTGATCCCCGAAGAGTACGGTGGCGACACCATGTTCGTGGACGTCTCCGCTCGCAACGGCACCAACATCGACGAGCTGCTTGAGGCTGTCACCCTGACCGCTGACGTGCTCGAACTGACCGCTAACCCGAACAAGGAAGCACGCGGCGTTGCTATTGAAGCAAACCTGGACAAGGGCCGCGGTGCGGTTTCCACCGTCCTGGTTCAGTCCGGTACCCTGCGCGTCGGTGACGCTATCGTTGCCGGTGTTGCTCACGGTCGCGTTCGTGCAATGTTCGATGAGAACGGTCAGGCTGTGAAGGAAGCTGGCCCGTCCCGCCCCGTTCAGGTGCTGGGTCTGTCCACCGTTCCTCGTGCAGGCGACACCTTCCTCTCCACCGAGGAAGAGCGTACCGCTCGTCAGATCGCTGAGAAGCGTGAGGCTGCTGATCGTAACGCTCAGCTGGCTAAGCGTCGTAAGCGCGTGACCCTCGAGTCCTTCGATGCCGCTGTGGCTGAGGGCAAGATGGACACCCTGAACCTGATCATTAAGGGTGACGTCTCCGGTGCTGTGGAAGCACTGGAAGAGTCCCTGATGAAGATCGACGCCGGTGGCGACGAGGTTCAGCTGCGCGTCATCCACCGCGGTGTGGGTGCTATTACCCAGAACGACGTGAACCTGGCTACCGTGGACAACGCGGTCATCATCGGCTTCAACGTCCGCCCGGCAGAGCGCGTTGCAGAACTTGCCGACCGCGAAGGCGTCGAGATGAAGTTCTACTCGGTCATCTACCGTGCGATTGAGGAAATTGAGCAGGCCGTCAAGGGTATGCTCAAGCCCGAGTACGAGGAAGTGGAGCTCGGCTCCGCAGAGATCCGTGAGGTCTTCCGCTCCTCCAAGTGGGGCAACATCGCAGGTTCAATCGTCAAGAACGGCATCATCAAGCGCAACGCCAAGGCACGCCTGGTGCGCGACGGTTCCGTGGTGGCAGACAACCTCACCATCGAGTCGCTGCGTCGTTTCAAGGACGACGCTACCGAGGTTCGCGAAGGTTTCGAGTGTGGTATTGGCCTCGGCTCCTTCAACGACATCAAGGAAGGCGACATTATCGAGACTTGGGAGATGCGCGAAAAGCCGCGTGTCTAAGACTCACACGCTGATGCGCCCGTCACCCGCTAGTGTTCCCGCACCCGCAGGCTTCTAAAACTTAGAGCCTGCGGGGCGGATGCTGGCGGGGCGGGCGCTTCCGCATTACCTGGAACGCCTCCGTAACACCCCGAGTGTTCGCGGAAGGCGCCACGATATTTCAAGGAGAAACACATGGCTGATGCAGCCCGCGCGGCACGACTTGCCGACCGCATCAAGGTAATTGTGGCGAAGGCGCTGGAGCGTCGTGTTAAGGATCCCCGCCTCGGTTTTGTGACCATTACCGATGCCCGCGTGACCAACGACCTGCAGCACGCAACCCTGTACTACACCGTGTTCGGCTCCGAAGAGGACGCCGCAAACACCAAGAAGGCGCTGGAATCCGCTAAGGGTATTCTGCGCGCCGAGGTGGGTAAGAACATCACAGCCCGCCTGACCCCCACCCTGACTTTCGTCGCTGATGAGGTTCCCGAGAACGCCTTCCACATTGAGGCGCTTCTGCGTGAGACTCGCGAGCGCGACGCCGCCCTGGCTGCTGCAGCTGAGGGTGCCGAGTACGCTGGTGAGGCTGACCCCTACAAGAAGGATGAGCCTGCCGAGGGTGAGGACGCCTAAGTGGCGAAGAAGCAACCTCAGGGCCCGTCCGGCCTGATGGTCATTGATAAGCCCGCCGGGATGAGTAGCCACGACGCAGTCTCTCAGATGCGTCGTATTGCTGGCACCCGGCGGGTCGGTCACGCCGGTACACTGGATCCCGCCGCGACCGGCGTGCTGATTTTGGGCATCAATAAGGCAACGAAGCTGCTGACCTACCTGGTCGGTCAGGATAAAACCTATGACGCGACGATTCGCCTGGGCATTGAGACGCTGACTGAGGATGCCGAGGGTGAGCACACCGCCGCGCATCCTGATGCCGTCGAGGCGCTGACCGGT
The DNA here is from genome assembly GCF_001810135.1 of Rothia sp. HMSC069D01. Classification (NCBI taxonomy): domain Bacteria; kingdom Bacillati; phylum Actinomycetota; class Actinomycetes; order Micrococcales; family Micrococcaceae; genus Rothia; species Rothia sp. HMSC069D01. The sequence goes on along the minus strand of NZ_KV800109.1, from coordinate 292,357 downwards.
CTGGACGCTGAGCAGATGCGTGCGCGCATCCTGGAGGCTGTGGCGCAGCTGAGCGGCGATATTCTGCAGGTTCCTTCTGCGGTGTCCGCTATTAAGATCAACGGTGTTCGTTCGTATGCGCGTGTGCGTAGCGGTGAGCAGGTTGAGTTGGCGGCGCGTCCGGTGACGATTAGCGAGTTCACGGTACATTCCATCAACCCTGGTTTTGCCGAGTACGTGATTGAGGACCCCGAGAATGAGGGCGAACACGCGGCAACCTCGGTTCCCGTGATTGACTGCAAGGTGACGGTTTCGTGCTCTTCGGGCACCTATATTCGTGCCCTGGCGCGTGATTTGGGCAAGATTCTGGGCACCGGTGGCCACCTGACGGCTCTTCGCCGTACCCGTGTGGGCGCGGTGGTGCTTGAGGATGCCGCCGATTTGGCGCAGTTGAAGCAGCGCCGTGAAGAGTCAGCAAAGCTGGAAGATTTGCCGCTGCTTCCCCTGGAGGAGGCGGCACGCCGCATCTTTGGTGCGCGTGAGCTCTCTGCCGCGGAGGCGAGCGACATTTCTTACGGTCGTCGTATTAGCCCCAGCGGTGACGGTTCCGTGGTGAAGCGTTCCGTGCACGCGAGCGCGGATGAGTCCGGCGCGGTGCAGCATGCCAGCGTTGAGGGTATTGTGGCGGGCTTCGCCCCGGACGGTACCCTGGTTGCCCTTCTGGAGAATAAGAAGCAGCGCGGGAAGGTGCAGGCCGCTCCGGTGCTGGTTTTTGAGGCGAATCGTTCCTTCAACTAGGCGTTGAGGGCTTATGATGGGCGAAGAGGGTTCGGCGTTTGCGCCTGCCCACACCTGATTCCTTCAAGCCTGATTCCTCAAGCCTGATTGATCCAGTGCCTATTGAATATGCGCCCTACCGAATGTGCGCCCCCTATTCATTCAACACGCTAACGTAAACAACCCCTGAACACACATGACTACTCGTGCGGGTGCCGCCCGGCCCTGCTGAAGGAGAGAAGATGAGCGAGAACCAGAGCTCTGCTAAGAAGGCGAGTGAGCCTCGTACCGCGCCGGTACCCCGAGTGGAGTCTGCACAGGCTGAAGCTACCGTAACCGGGGCTGCTACTCAGAGCGGTGCCGCGAAGGCTGCCGGTGCTAAGAACGCTGAGCCTATTTCTGCGGCGAAGGCACCCGAGGGTGTTCGCGTAGCCGCACCGGCGTCCGGCGATAAGGCGTCGCAGAAGGCCGATAAGAAGGCTGAGAAGAAGGCAACCCGCGAGGCGTTTGCCCGCCCCAAGAGCCTTGAGGAGGCGGCTAAGCCTCAGAACCGTGCGGCGTTCCGCGCGGCGGTGGCGCTGTACGGTCTGTTCATGATTGCGTACGGTGTGTGGCAGGTTCTGGGCGGTGTCCGCGTCATTCCGGATGCGCCTCAGGACTTTGCGAACGCCTCGGTGCAGTCGAACTACGTGTTCTTCGCGGCAGCCTATGTGGGTGTGGGCCTGTCCTTCGTGTTCATTGCCCTGAAGTTCAAGTGGGTGAACATGCTCGTGTTCTCCTGCCTGGTGGTTTTCTTGGGCGGCGTGGGTCGTATCCTGTCGTGGGCGTTCTTCGGCACCCCGCACTGGTCGCTGATCGTGCTGATGGTGACTGAGCTTGTGATTCCTCCGTGCCTGCTGGTGTGGTACGGCTGGATTAACAAGTCCAATAAGATTCGCGAGGAGATGCTGAAGGCTTCTCGTAACCAGGCTCGTAAGTAGTCGTAACGCCCGGGAAGGTTCCTGCCGCACGGTGGGGTGCCTGCCCGGGCTTTCTTATGGGTGGGTGCTGCGCATGGATTTTCCAGGTGCTGAGGCTGCACAGTTGCGTGTTAGATACCCCGCCGCATCCGCAAAAGTGGGGGAGAAGGCACCGCCTGCGAGGGGCGCCGTTCCATTCCCTGTTGATTCCCGTTTTGAATTCTGCATCCTGCCGCCTGTGGTCTAGGATGGATAGGTACATTTATCTTTTTCAGGAGAGCCCGTGACCCTCTACACCGCTTTGAGCGAGGTCCCCGCCGGCTACGGCCCCTCGGTCGTGACCATCGGCAATTTTGACGGCGTGCACCGTGGACATGCCCGCGTGATTTCGCGCGTGGTCTCCCTTGCTGAAGAGCACGGTTTGAGCTCTATCGCGGTCTCTTTTGACCCGCACCCGATGCAGGTGCACCGTCCCGAGGTGACCCACCACGACATCATGGGTCAGGGCTCGCGCCGCTACTTCATGTGCCTGCTGGGCCTGGAGGACTACCTGCTGCTGCACTACAGCCTGGAGTTCGCTGCGCAGACCCCCGAGGAGTTCGTGAAGACCACCTTCGTGGACGGCCTCAATGCCCGCTACGTGGTGATTGGCGACGACGTGCGCTTTGGCCGCAACAACTCGGGCGACCTGAACACGATGCGTGAGCTGGGGGAGAAGTACGGCTTCGAGGTCGTGGTCGTTGAGGACCTGATGGTGGATGAGAACACCCGCTGCTCCTCGACCCGCATCCGCCAGCTGCTGTTGGAGGGCGATATGCCCGCCGCAACCGAGCTGCTGGGCCGCCACCACATGATGGCTGGTGAGGTTGTGCACGGTCTGGCGCGTGGCCGCGAGCTGGGCTTCCCGACCGCGAACCTTGAGCTTGAGGCGCGCGGCCTGATTCCCGCCGACGGCGTGTACGCCGGCTGGCTCGTGGATGAACACGGTAACCGTCACCCCTCCGCTATTTCGGTGGGTACCAACCCGACCTTTGACGGTATTGAGCACCGCCAGGTTGAGGCGCACGTGATTGACCGTCCCGAGGAGCGCGTGGAGGATTTCAACCTGTACGGTCAGCGTGTGCTCATTGAGTTCGTGAAGCGTCTGCGTCCGATGGTGGCGTACACCGGTGTTGAGGCGCTGATTGAGCAGATTAACGATGACGTGGTGCAGACCCGCGAGGTGCTGGCTGAGGATGCGAAGAACTACTGTCCGCCGGAGTGCCCGGTACAGGCGGAAGTGAAGCATCCTCATCTCTAGAGCAACAGCCTGCGCTCATAGCTTTTGCCTTTAACGGCTTTGAAGCCCCGACGGCAGATTTTCGGATCTGCCGCGGGGCCTTTGCGTACCCGACCGGATGCGCAAAAGCGGGCACCTTCTTCGCACCTGACCGCCCGCGCCTTCCGACGAAACCTCGTGCCCCGCACGCCTTGACGTTCTGCGCTGCACGCCTTGACGTTCTGCGCCTCCCGTGAGGCACCCCTGTTTTAGTCGTCCCCGTTTTAAGAGAAGATAGAGTCATGGAAAAAATGAACGTCGAATCCTTCAACCTCGACCACCGCGCCGTGGCGGCACCCTACGTGCGTATCGCGGACCGCAAGGTTCTGCCCGGTGGCGACACCCTCATCAAGTACGATATCCGCTTCACTCAGCCGAACACCGCGCACCTGGAAATGCCGACTGTGCACTCCATCGAGCACCTGAGCGCCGAGCACATGCGCAACCACACCGACCGTCTGATTGACTTCTCCCCGATGGGCTGCCAGACCGGTTTCTACGCGCTGACCCTGGGCCTGGAGCCCGAGGAGTTCTTCCCCATCCTGGAAGCAACCCTCAACGATATCCTCAACGCGACCGAGGTTCCGGCAGCGAACGAGGTGCAGTGCGGTTGGGGTGCCAACCACACCCTCGAAGGCGCGCAGGCTGCGGCTCGCGAGTTCCTCGCGGCACGCGATGAGTGGGCTCAGGTGATGGCGTAATGAGCGCACAGATCCCTGACGCTTTCGCATCCGCCTTCAACCCGGTGGACTTTGACCCGAACGCTTTCGACCCGGCTGAGGCGTTCAACAGCATGTTTGAGCTGATGGACGGCATGTCCAACGCCATCATTATTCAGGTGGCAATGGATGAGGAACTCGCACCTTTCCTGAAGGTGACCGAGGAGCTGCAGCCGTCCTTCACCGAGGGGGCGGCGGTATTCCATCCGCGTTACCTGCAGGTGGGTGAGGACCAGGTTCCGCTGCTGCTGGTTCGCTCCAAGATCGGTCTGGTGAACGCGGCGAGCGCCGTCACCGAGGCGATCAGCTACTCCTCGAACTGCCTGGGCGTCATTAGCGCAGGTACCGCCGGCGGTTTGGCTCGCGGCATTAACGTGGGCGACGTGCTGATTGGCGAGAACTACACCTACACTGACGCCGACGCGACCGCCTTCGGTTACGCGCGCGGCCAGGTTCCGGGCATGCCCGAAAGCTACGACGGCCAGGCGGACGAGTGGCAGGATGCTCTGGAGCATGCGCTCGCCGCACTTGAGCCGGTGCGTGAGCAGGCTGAGAGCGTGTGGGAGGTGCGCCGCGGCCAGATGCTGGCGGGTAACTCCTTCGTAACCGCCCACAACGTGAAGGACACCCGCGAGGCGTTCGAGGGCGCCATCAGCACCGATATGGAGACCACCGCTATTGCGCAGGTCTGCCACAACTACGAGATTCCGTTTATCGGAGTGCGTTGCGTGTCTGATCTGTGCGGCCCGGAGGCTGACCAGGACTTCCACCTCTCCGTGGACGTGGTGGCTCCTCGTTCGGCTCGTTACGCGCTGCAGCTGGCCGCTGAGCTGTGGACCGAGGCGCAGCTGGAGGCGCTGGAGCTGGCTCTCTAAAGTTCTAGAGCATGCGGCACGATGTGAGCTCGCATGCGGCAAGTGCCGGGGCGTGAACCTGAATGGTTTGCGCCCCGCTCTTTGCGCCCCGGTCCTTTTATGCCGGTCTTTTTGTACTGGTTTTTGTACCCCAGTCTTTTTCTGATCAGGCACTTTGATGTACCCGGTCCGTAAGAAACGCAGAAATATTAACCGTGGTGAATATACATTCTGTGTGTTGTGGAGTACTATGAATGAGGAAACTGTCCGATCTCACAGAGGAGTACGTCGTGAAGTTCTGCCCGACTCTCGCCTCCGTCACCGGTCTGCTCGGTGGCTACAAGGTTGCATCTAGCACCGGCATCCGCCCGCTCGGTGGCGCTGTCCTGGCACTGTGCGGTGCCGTGGCTTACAAGAATTGGAAGCGTAAGGCTGGCGCAGGCCGTGCCACCTTCCTCACCGCTGTCTACCTCGGCGCGTTTGGCGCCGCTCATCCGCTCGCCAAGAAGCTTGGCGCGTGGCCTGCAGTCTACACCGTGACTGCTGCAACCGCTCTGTGCTCTATCGTCATTGGACGTAAGCGACAGAAGTAGTCTTTGACGAAAAGACGGCGGAAAGGCAACGTTGCCTTCCCGCCGTCTTTTGCGTTCCCTCCCACCGTACCGGTTGGGTGGGGATGCGCCGGGGCGACGCGCGAAGGCAACACTTTCTGCGCAACGCCCCATCACTCGATGGGGAGTGAATCAACCGGTACCGCTCTCAGTCACCTGCTGAGCTGCGGCACCGCTCGATAAGTTTCCCCGCCACCGGCGGGTACACCCCACGAGGTAAAGGAAAAGAAGAAGATGAATACCACTCCGGACTCATCCCCGGTACAGCAGGGCGTAGCTGAGGCTACCTCCGAGAGCCCGCAGCTAGCGCGTGGACTCTCCCTGCGTCACATCATGTTCATCGCCCTCGGCTCCGCCATTGGTACGGGCCTGTTCTACGGCTCTGCATCCGCCATTCAGCTGGCGGGCCCCTCCGTGCTGCTTGCCTACGTTATTGGCGGCGCGGCAGTGTTCATGGTGATGCGCGCAATGGGCGAACTCGCCCTGGCGCACCCGGTTTCCGGTGCGTTCTCTGAATACGCGACCCGCTACCTCGGACGCTGGGCTGGCTTCGTGACCGGCTGGACCTACGCCCTGGAAATGGCGCTGGTCGCCATCGCGGACGTGACCGCTTTCGCGGTGTACATGAAGTTCTGGTTCCCGAACAGCCCCTCCTGGATTTGGATTGTCTCGGTTCTGCTGATTCTGCTCGCCATTAACCTGGCGAAGGTCAAGGCGTTCGGCGAAACCGAATTCTGGTTCACCCTCGTGAAGGTCAGCGCCATTATCGCCATGATCGTTGGCGGCGTGGTTCTGCTCTTCGTGGGTGTGCAGGCGCACGACTCCGTGGCGCCCTCCGTCACGAACCTCTGGGCTCTTGAAGGCGGCTTCTTCGCGAACGGATTTACCGGCTTCCTCGCTTGCTTTACCGTGGTGATGTTTGCCTTCGGTGGTATTGAGAACATCGGTATTGCCGCCGGTGAGGCGAAGGACCCGCGCACCTCGATCCCCAAGGCGATTCGCACGGTGCCGTTCCGCATCCTCATCTTCTACATTCTGACCCTGTCGGTCATCATGTCCCTGTACCCCTGGTACTCGGTGACCAAGGCGAACTCGCCGTTCGTGCAGATCTTTGAGGGTCTGGGCATTCCGGCGGCTGCCTCGATTCTGAACGTGGTCATCATTACTGCCGCTATCTCTGCGCTGAACGCGGACGTGTACGGTGCCGGCCGCATGATGTACGGCCTAGCAAAGCAGAACCTCGCCCCCGCATCCTTCGCGAAGGTTACCAAGAACGGCGCACCCTGGATGACCACCCTCATCATGGTGCTGGTCATGGCAGTCGGCGTGATTGTGAACGTGCTCTTTGAGAACGCGTTCGAGGTGGTCGCCTCCCTGGCAACCTTCGCGACGGTGTTCGTGTGGGTCATGATTCTGCTGGCGCACATTGCCTTCAAGCGCAGCGGCGCCGATACCGAGGCGCAGCCGGTACGCCAGCCCCTGTGGCTGAGCTACCTGGCGTTGGTGTTCATGATCTTTATCGTGGTGCTCTTCGGCTGCTTCGCCGACACCCAGCTGGCGCTGGTGATGGGCGCAATCTGGTGCCTGTTCCTGCTGGGCTACTACCGCCTCGTGGTGGTCCGCGCTCGCGTTGAAGTATAGAGAACAGAAGCGTAGAGAACAGAATCACAGAGAGCAGAAGCATAAACGCTGAATCCTCAACGTAAAGCCCGGTGCGAGAGCCCTGCGTGAGAGCCCGGCTGTGAAGCCCGGCGACCGGTAGTGTGATGAGCTACCTGTTGCCGGGCTTCTGCTCACCCTTCCACGAAAGCGCCCCGGTAGCGTAGAATGGGAAGAACGCGTCTGCAGTCCGCAGTAGACGACGTGTATTACAGGGCGTAAGCCCACCACCCGGCGGCAACCGTCCGTACGGGACGTATGCGGTACTAACTCTAGGAGTTAAAAGTGGCACTGGATCCCGCTGTCAAGCAGGCAATCATCAAGGAATACGCAACCCACGAGGGCGACACCGGTTCGCCCGAGGTTCAGATTGCAGTTCTGTCTCGTCGTATCGCCGACCTGACCGAGCACCTGAAGTTCCACAAGCACGATCACCACTCCCGTCGTGGCCTGATGATCCTCGTTGGTCGTCGCCGCAACATGCTCGGCTACCTGAAGAGCGTCGACATCGAGCGTTACCGTTCGCTGATCGAGCGCCTGGGTCTGCGCCGATAAAACAGGAGCGTCTTGACGCTTTTGTGGTGATTAATCGCCTTTAGGCGGTGTGTGCGGACGTGCTGTCAGCACTACCAGCCCTCCAATTCGGAGGCGGGTAGCGCCAGCGCGTCCGTACTGCCGCGTTGAGGGGCGCATCTTCCGCTGGCTAAATTCCTAGCTAGATGTTTGGCTAGATTCCAAAGCTGCGTGAGAAGATGCCGCCTCACCTGAAAGAAAGAACAGAAGGCCGTGCCGGCACACACGCCGCGGTCCTCGGTAGCGAATTACGGAACAACACCACCCCACAACCTTGCTGATAAAAATCGGCATATGTAGGGGAGCGGTGCCGTGGTTTCCTATCGAAGGCCGACTCGTGCGCCGTACGGCCTACCAAGAAGAAAGAAGGAACCGTGGAAGGTCCCGAAATCAAGTTTGCTGAAGTCGAAATCGACAACGGCATTCACGGAAAGCGCCACGTGCGCTTTGAAACCGGCCGTCTCGCCAAGCAGGCTAACGGCTCGGTGCTCGTCACCATCGATGACGAGACCACCCTGCTCTCCGCAACCGTGGTCGGCAAGTCTCCCCGCGAGGGCTTCGACTTCTTCCCGCTGACCGTGGACGTGGAAGAGCGCATGTACGCCGCCGGCAAGATCCCGGCATCCTACTTCCGCCGCGAAGGCCGCCCCAGCACCGAGGCGATTTTGGCAGCCCGCCTGATTGACCGCCCGCTGCGCCCCGCCTTCACCAAGGGCATCCGCAACGAGGTGCAGGTCGTCGTGACCGTCCTGACCTACAACCCGGACGAAATCTACAACACCTTCGCGATCAACGCTGCATCCGCATCGACCACGCTCTCCGGTGCGCCGTTCAACGGCCCCATCGGTGGCGTGCGTATGGCACTGATTGACGGCCAGTGGGTCTGCTTCCCCAAGTACTCCCAGCTGGAAAACGCTGTGTTCGACATGGCTGTTGCCGGTCGTATCGTCACCAAGGCTGACGGTACCGAAGACGTCGCCATCATGATGGTCGAGGCTGAGGCCACCGACAACTCCTGGAAGCTCATCAAGGAGGACGGCCAGACCGCCCCCACCGAAGAGGTCGTCGCCCAGGGTCTGGAGGCCGCTAAGCCCTTCATCGCCGCCCTGTGCAAGGCTCAGTCCGACCTGGCAGCCCGCGCCGGCAAGCCCGCCCTCGAGCTGCCCTTCTTCGGTGGCCACGGCGAGGACGTTGACGCAGCAGTTGAGGCATTCGCAGCAGACCGCCTGGCAGAGGTGTACTCCATCGCTGGCAAGCAGGAGCGCGAAGCCGCAGCAGCTGAGCTGCAGGACGAGCTCATGGAAGCTCTCACCGGCGAAGGCAAGGAATTCGAAGAGCGCGCCAACGAGGTCTCCGTAGCATTCGCGGCACTGACCAAGCACGTGGTTCGCCAGCGCATCCTCACCGAGCAGGTCCGTATTGACGGCCGCGGCCTGACCGACATCCGCCAGCTCACCGCTGAGGTTGAAATCCTGCCCCGCGTTCACGGTTCCGCTCTCTTCGAGCGCGGCGAAACCCAGATCATGGGTATCACCACCCTGAACATGCTCAAGATGGAGCAGCAGCTGGACTCCCTGCACCCGGTCAAGTCCAAGCGCTACATCCACCACTACAACTTCCCGCCGTACTCCACCGGTGAGACCGGCCGCGTGGGTTCGCCCAAGCGCCGCGAAATCGGCCACGGTGCACTCGCAGAACGCGCAATCACCCCGGTGCTGCCCTCCCGCGAAGAGTTCCCCTACGCAATCCGTCAGGTCTCTGAGGCTCTGGGCTCCAACGGCTCGACCTCCATGGGTTCGGTCTGCGCATCGACCCTGTCCCTGCTGAACGCCGGTGTGCCGCTGCGCGCACCCGTTGCAGGTATCGCAATGGGCCTGGTCTCTGACGAGGTTGACGGCGAGACCCGCTACGCAGCCCTGACCGACATCCTCGGCGCGGAAGACGCACTGGGCGATATGGACTTCAAGGTTGCAGGTACCTCCGAGTTCGTGACCGCTATCCAGCTGGACACCAAGCTCGACGGTATCCCCGCATCCGTGCTCGCTGGCGCACTGACCCAGGCACGTGAGGCTCGCCTGCACATCCTCGAGGTGCTCGTCAGCGCGATTGACGCACCGGATGAGATGAGCGAGTTCGCACCGCGCATTATTTCCGTGAAGATCCCGGTAGCCAAGATCGGTGAGGTCATCGGCCCCAAGGGTAAGATGATCAACCAGATCCAGGAAGACACCGGCGCAGACATCTCCATTGAGGACGACGGCACCGTGTACATCGGCGCAGCTGACGGCCCCTCCGCCGAGGCTGCACGTTCGGCAGTGAACGCTATCGCTAACCCGCAGGTTCCCGAGGTGGGCGAACGCTACCTGGGTACCGTGGTGAAGGTGACCGACTTCGGCGCGTTCATCTCGCTGACCCCCGGTAAGGACGGCCTGCTGCACATCTCCGAGATGCGTAAGCTCAACGGCGGCAAGCGCGTTGTTGACGCTGAGGACGTTGTCTCCGTGGGCCAGAAGGTCCAGGTGGAGATCACCAAGATTGATGACCGTGGCAAGCTCTCGCTGGCACCGGTCGTTGAGGGTGGCGACGACGAGTAGTCGTAACCCCCGCTAAGTGATGAGGGGCGTTCGGCGCACCCGGTGCGGTTCATTCCCCGCCGGGTGTGCCGGGCGCCCCTTCGCTGTGCTTGCCCTGCATCTTTTGATGCTCACCCGCCCACCAACTGTGGGACTGCCTACAGGTAGTGGGGCGGGAATGCTTACCTTCAGACGTACCTGTTGAAAGGTTCTTCTCTCTATGTCTATTTCCCTGCCCGTCGAGCTTGAGGCAATCGCCGAAGAGCTCAACTACGAGCACGGCCGCCTCATCTACGAGGGTGTAGGCGGTAACGAGGTGCGCCGCTCCATCCTGCCCGGTGGCGTACGCGTGATTACCGAAAAAATGCCCGGTACCCGCGGCGTATCCATCGGATTCTGGGTGGGAGTCGGCTCGCGCGACGAAGCCCCCGGCATGCTCGGCTCCACCCACTTCCTGGAGCACCTGCTGTTCAAGGGCACCGGCACCCGCACCGCCCTGGACATCGCATCCTCCTTCGACGCGGTAGGCGGCGAATCCAACGCCCTGACCGCTAAGGAGCACACCTGCTACTACGCGCGTGTGCTCGACGATGACGCGCCCATGGCGGTGGACGTCATTACCGACATGGTCACCAACGCCCTGCTGGATCCGGCTCACCTGGAACAGGAACGCGGTGTGATTCTTGAAGAGATCGCCATGGACCAGGACGACCCGACCGACGTTGCTTTCGAGAACTTCGTGGAGCAGCTTATGGGTGAGAACCCGCTGGGCCGCCCCATCGGCGGTACCCCGCAGGAGATTACCGAGGTGCCGCGTGACGCCGTGTGGGAGCACTACAAGCGCTACTACACCCCCGACCGCCTGGTTATTTCTGCCGCAGGTTCGCTGGAGCACAGCACCATGGTTCGCCTCGTGCTGGAGGCGCTGACCCGCTACGGCTGGAACCTGCAGGAGGGCGTGGCACCGGCACCGCGTCGCGTACGCACCGACAGCGGCATTGTTCCGCTGAGGGAGCTGCGTGAGGTGGAGAAGGGCTTCGAACAGACCAACATTGTGATGGGTTGCCCGAGCATTATCGCCGGTGACGACCGCCGCTACGCGATGAGCGTGCTGACCAGCGCATTCGGTGCGGGCATGTCCTCGCGCCTGTTCCAGGAGATTCGTGAGAAGCGAGGCCTCGCCTACAGCACGTTCGCGTTCTCCGGTGCGTACTCGGATGCCGGCTACTTCGGCATGTACGCGGGCTGCCTGCCCGCTAAGACCGAGCAGGTGCGCGAGGTTATGGGCTACGAGTTCGATAAGCTCGCCACCGCCGGTATTACCGAGGAGGAGCTGACGAAGGTCCGCGGCCAGCTGGCTGGTTCCACCGTGCTCGGTAGCGAGGACTCGGGCTCGCGCATGTCCCGCCTGGGTCGCGCCGAGCTGGACTCTGGACTGTTCACGAGCACCGATGAGCTGCTGGAGAAGATTCGCGCGGTCTCCCTGGAAGAGGTCCGCGACCTGGCGGCGTACCTGGGTGAGCAGCAGATGATTACCACCATCGTGCGCTAACCCCTGAACATCCCTAACGCACAACGCTGATAAGGCATAAAAACGCCCGTTCCCACACCCCATCTGAGGGGGAGGGAACGGGTATTTTGTATGTATCGGCACCTATCAAAGAGATGCCTCCAAGTCAAAGAGATGCCTCCAAGAAGTGCTTCCGGGCGCTCTGCTGCCCATGCTCTTGACGCTCAGCATGAGCGGCAGAACCCGAAAAGCTACTGCTGAGAGCTACTATTTCTGCGCCTTGGCAATAGCCTCCATCAGCACCTGGGCGTAGAGCTCCTGACCAGCAACCTCAGGGTGAACACCGTCAGAGGCCAGCAGACCGCTCTGAGTCTGCAGAGCCTGGCGGATCGTAGAGTTCCAATCCGCAATGATCACACGATCAGAATGCTGAGCCGCAAACTCACGAATCTTACCGTTCGAGTAGTCAATCCAGGTCAGGTTGCGCGGGCCGTAACCGGTGACCAGCACCAGCTTAGAATCGGCGGGCATAGCCGCCAGAACCTCGTCGAGCTGACCATCCAGAATGGTCGAGTTCGCGGTCACCGACAGCACGAAGGTTTTACGAATCTGGCCGTTGGCACCCATGGACTTAATAATCGGCAGGGCCTTAGCAATGGTTCGTCCCTCAGCCGCATCGATAGATGCCTCGGGCATCTTGTCGTACAGCTCGGGGGATACCGCCACCACAATGGAGTCACCCACAATGGTCACCTGCGAAGAGTCCACCGAACCGGTTGCAGCCTTCGATGCCGAGGGGCTTGCCGAAGCCTTCGCGTCCTTACCCGCAGCGCTCGGGCTTGCCGATGCGCTCGCAGCCTGCGCCTCCTGACGAGCCTTCAGGCGTTCAGCGGCGGCACGCTTGCCGTCCTCAACGGACTGCTGGGCGGTAGTCATTGCTGGAGCGGTGTGCACCGCCAGACCGGTCGAAGCAGCCGCCACAACAACGGCAAGAGCCACCGAAACCGGCAGGAACTTAGTGCGTGAAGACTGGAAAGCCGCCACCACGCGATTAGCGCTACCGCGGAAACCGTAGCGGCGAATCGGGGTCTCAACCCAGCGGTACGACATCTCCGCAATAGCGAAGGTCGCCACCAAAACGCCCACATTTACCAGCGGGGAGCGGTCCGCACCCATCAGGTAGTGCATGACCACGGCGAGCGGCCAGTGCCACAGGTACAGGCCGTAGGAACGTTCGCCCACCCAGCGCAGGGGCGCGAAGTTCAGCAGGCGGCGCAGCATCTCGGAGGCACCAGCGAGCATGTCGGGCAGCATACCCTGAATCACGCCCAGCGCCAGCAGGGAGGCGCCGAACAGACCCCAGGGAATCGCGCCGGGTGCCGACTCGGGAACCAGAATTGCGTAGGGAATCAGCGCGAACAGGGACAGCCAGCTAATCATGACGCGGGCGAACGCGACCAGGCCGAAGGGCTGAGCCACACGGTACAGCACGGACTGCTGCAGCGGCGGGTACAGCGACCAGGGGCGCGCGAACGCCAGCAGGGCGCCGAGCAGCAGGCCGTACAGGTGCGTGTCGGTACCGTAGTAGACGCGGCTAATGGGTGCGCCAGACATCAGAAGAGCGGTGGCGGTGCTCAGCGACGCAATAATACCCAGCACCATGACCACGCTAAAACGACGCCAGCGGCGGCGCAGCAACAGACCAGCCGCAACAATCAGCAGCGGCCACACCACGTAGAACTGTTCTTCCACCGCCAGGGACCAGAAGTTCGTGAAGAGCTCCGGGGAGGTCTGCGTGAAGTAGTCGTTACCGGCAAAAATAGAAATCCAGTTGGACGAGAAGGTCGCCGCACCAGCGAGCTGACGGCCCAGGTTCACCTGAATATCGCCGCCAATGAGCAGGCTGACCGGTCCCATGACCAGAATCAGCAGGGTAATGGCGGGAAGCAGACGGCGGGCACGTCGGATCCAGAAATTGCCCAGGGCAATTTTGCCGGTGAGAGCACCTTCACGCAGAAGCAGGGAGGTAATCAGGAAACCGGAGATGACGAAGAAAATATCCACGCCAATCATGCCGCCGGGTAGTACGGTGGGCCAGAAATGGTACACCATCACGAGGAGCACGGCGATTGCTCGCAGACCGTCCAGACCCGGCAGAATATAACGCCGGTTAGCCTCATCTGGACGCACGGAGGAGGTAAAGAGGGACTTCATACTGTCAAAGCACTCCGTAGGATGGAAATTATAGAAATACTTCCTAATTATATGGTTGCTAACTTTAGATAGCGTATTAAACGGCTTGTATGACGGTTAGATTACTTCGCTTTTTAGACCGCTGAGGTTCCGCGGGGTATCTCACCCAGCGTGTGCGATGGCGTGCACCGCGCCCACACGGGGGATAATAGAGGCTGTACGTCACAGCGTCTGCCCCATAGTCGGGGTGCACAAAAGCTACGGAGGAGAGAAGATGGCCCACGAGGGCGACGAAAAAATCTGGAAGGTAGCGGTACTCGGTGCCGCAGGCCGCATGGGCTCTGAGGCGGTGCGCGCCGTCAACACCTCCGCAGACATGGACCTGGTGGCGGCACTGGGCCGTGGCGATGACCTGCAGGAGCTGGTCGATGCCGGCGCAGAGATTGTTATTGACCTGACAGTTCCCGAATCCAGCGAGGCGAATGTGCGTTTCGCGGTGGAGCACGGTATGCACGCGGTGGTTGGTACGACCGGTTGGACCCCCGAACGCCTGGACTCCCTGCGCGAACTGCTGACCGAGCACCCCGAGGTGGGTGTGCTCATCGCCCCGAACTTCGCGATTGGTTCGATTCTCGCCACCGAGTTCGCGGCGAAGGCGGCACGCTACTTCGAATCGGTAGAAATCATTGAGATTCACCACCCGAACAAGGTGGACGCCCCCTCCGGTACCGCTGTGCACACCGCCCGCAAGGTGGCCGCCGCCCGCGCGGAGGCTGGCGTGGGTGCAAGCCCGGACGCCACCACCTCCGATCCTTTGGGCTCGCGCGGTGCCGTGGTCGACGATATTCACGTACACGCGGTGCGTCTGCGCGGCATGGTGGCGCATCAGGAGATTCTGCTGGGCGATCCCGGTCAGCAGCTCGTGATTCGTCACGATTCCTTTGACCGTGTCTCCTTCATGCCCGGCGTGCTGTTGGGTGTGCGTGAGGTGGCGGCGCATCCGGGTTTGAGCGTGGGCTTGGACGCCTACATGGATTTGTCCTAGGAGAGAATATTGTCTGAACAGACTTCACCCGACACCTCGCCGGTATCTTCCGAGGCTCGTAGCCCCTGGTGGACTTCGCTACGTTTGTGGACTGTCTGCGCCTGCGTGCTGATGGTGCTGACCGTGCTGATTCTGCCGCTGCCTCTGGCGGCGCGTGCCTCTATCCTGGGCGTGCTGATTTTTAGTGCCGTCTTTGTGACGGTGGATGCCGGCGGCTGGGGTAAGACCTTCGCGGCACTGACTTGCGCGCTGCTGACCCTGTACCTGGTACACATTGCGCAGCAGGGGTTCGTGATGCTCACCTCCGGTTCGGTGGCTGGCATTGTGCTTGGCGCGGGTATGATTTTGCTGCCGATTCTGGGTGCGTGGGCGCTGGTGCGTGAGGTGCTTTTCGGTGCTCGTATTCAGCGTATGGCTCAGGAGTTGGCTGCTTCGGGTGAGCTGGCGGAGGATACCCTGCCGCGCACCCCCTCCGGTCGTGTGGACCGTGAGGCGGCGGCGGTGGAGTTTGAAGGCTTTGCGGCGGCGGTTGAGCAGGACCCCGAGAACTGGAAGGCGTGGTTCAACCTGGCGTGCATGTACGATGCCGGTGGTGAACGCAAGCGTGCCCGTGCGGCGATGCGCAACGCGTGGGCGTTGCGTTCGGGCGGTCAGGCGAAGGGCATGCGTTAGGCTCTGACCCTGCGATCCCTAGTCAATGCCACATTTATTTTCGGTATGAGACTGATAACGCCGAGGCTATGTGCCCGGTTTCATAGGCTCTCGTGGAAGTACCGCGGGTTTGAAAGAGTCCGAATAGTAGAACACGCATGAAAACTTATGCGTTCTAACGGAAAAATCTGCATTTCGGGCGTACTCTGGACATATGTCTGAGAACCTTTCGAACCCCGGTACTTTTGTTGAACCCGTCTTCGGTCGCCTCCTGACCGCAATGGTGACCCCCTTCGCGAAGGACGGCTCCGTTGATGAAAAGCAGGTCGCAGACCTGGCGAACTACCTTGTGGAGAACGGCCACGATGGTCTGGTGGTCTGCGGTACCACCGGTGAATACTCCACCATGACCGATGACGAGAACGAGCGCGTCTTCCAGATTGTGAAGGATACCGTCGGTTCTCGCGCGAAGATTATTGCCGGTGTTGGTTCGAACGATACGGCGCATACTATTGAGCTGGCGCACCGTGCCGAAAAGATTGGTGTGGACGGCCTGCTGGTTGTGACCCCCTATTACAACAAGCCGACTCAGCCGGGTGTCTACGCCCATTTTGCGACCGTTGCGCAGGCAACTGAGACCCCCGTCATGCTGTACGATATTCCGGGTCGTGCGGGCATCCCCATCGCACCCGAAACCTACCGTCGCCTTGCAGAAATTGATAGTATTGTAGCGGTGAAAGACGCCAAGGCAGACTTCGGTGCCGCAACCGAGGTCATGGCAACCACCGACCTGCACTACTACAGCGGCGACGACGGACTGACCCTTCCCTGGATGGCAATGGGCGCCGTCGGCCTCGTTTCGGTGACCGCACATGTGGCACCCGCACTCTTCCGTGCCCTGATTGATGCTGTTGTTGCACAGGATTTGGTGGAGGCGCAGCGTCTGCACCTGGAACTGACTCCGATTGTCCGCGCAACTATGGGCCGTGCGCCCGGTTGCGTTGCCGCCAAGGAAATTCTTTCCTGGCAGGGTGTGCTGGATGAGCCCGTCGTTCGCCTGCCGCACGTACTCTCCGAGCCGGAGGTGGCACAGGCTATGCGAGCTGACCTGCTCTCCTCGAGCATTGCTCACACCCTGAAGAACTCCTAAACTTTGACGCATACCCGGCGCACGCAATAGCGCGGGGAGCGTATATATAGAGGATTTCGGCTACCCTACGCCCCGCTTTTGGGGCGCGTGATGTAGCCAACGGACGCGGACTCCGCACCTAACACTAGGTGAGGGGTCCGCTCTGGCGTATTGTCGCGGTTTACCGCCACATGAAGCGGCTCCCACTCAGACAGGGGCCCACCTTAGGCAGAGGCACCCGAGCACTACGCCCCGAATACTTTTGAATACTTTCGGTGATTTGGACGCACCGGCAGCACCACCGCCTCGGCACAAGAAAGCCGGCTGTAGTGCTTGCGGTACGAAGCGTCGCCTACGAATCACAGACATCACAAGAAAACATAGAAGAAAGAGGAGACACACGATGAGCGTCTTTGAAGCGAATCTTCCCCTCCCTCCCCGCCTGAAGAAGGACACCCTGCGCGTGGTGCCCCTGGGCGGCCTGGGCGAAGTCGGTCGTAACATGACCGTGTACGAAATCAACGGCAAGCTGCTGATTGTTGACTGCGGCGTGCTCTTCCCCGAAGAGTCCCAGCCCGGCGTGGATCTGATCCTGCCCGACTTCAGCTACATTGTCGACCGTTTGGACGACGTGGTTGCCATGGTGCTGACCCACGGCCACGAGGACCACATCGGCGCGGTTCCCTACCTGCTGCGCCGCCGCCCCGACATCCCCCTGGTCGGTTCCGAACTGACCCTGGCACTGGTTGAGGCGAAGCTCGCCGAGCACCGCATCAAGCCCTACACCCTCGCGGTGAAGGAGCACCAGGTGGAGCGTTTCGGTCCGTTTGAGTGTGAGTTCGTTGCTGTGAACCACTCGATTCCGGATGCGCTGGCTGTCTACATCCGCACCAAGGCCGGCAAGGTTCTGCACACCGGTGACTTCAAGATGGACCAGCTGCCGCTGGACGGCCGCATCACCGACCTGCGCCACTTCGCTCGCCTGGGCGAGGAGGGCGTGGACCTGTTCCTGCCGGACTCCACCAACGCTGAGGTTCCCGGCTTCACCCCGACCGAGAAGCACATCGGTCCGGTGCTGTCGAACGTTTTCCGTGACGCAAGCGGCCGCATCATTGTGGCGTCCTTCTCCTCGCACGTTCACCGCGTGCAGCAGGTGCTGGACGCAGCCGCTGAGCGTGGCCGCAAGGTCGTGCTCGTGGGCCGCTCCATGGTGCGTAACATGACCATTGCCGAGAAGCTGGGCTACCTGAAGGTTCCCGCCAACGTGCTGGTGGACCTGAAGAAGGTTGACGACTACCGCCCCGACCAGATCGTGATGATGTGCACCGGTTCGCAGGGCGAGCCGATGGCGGCACTGTCGCGCATGGCGAACGGTGACCACAAGATTCAAATTGAGCCCGGTGACACCGTGGTGCTCGCCTCCTCGCTGATTCCCGGTAACGAGACCAGCGTCTTCCGCATCATTAACGCCCTCATGAAGCTGGGCGCTAACGTGGTGCACAAGGGCAACGCGAAGGTTCACGTTTCCGGTCACGCTGCCGCGGGTGAGCTGCTGTACTGCTACAACATCCTCAAGCCGAAGAACGTTATGCCGGTTCACGGTGAGGTTCGCCACCTGATTGCTAGCGGTGACCTGGCGATGGAGACCGGCGTTCCGAAGAAGAACGTGCTGCTCTGCGAGTCCGGCACCGTCGTGGATCTGCGCGATGGCGTGGCGTCCGTGGTGGGCGAGGTTCCCTGCGAGTACCTGTACGTTGACGGCCGCTCCGTCGGTGAGGTCACCGAGAGCGATCTGAAGGACCGCCGCATCCTGGGTGAAGAGGGCTTCGTGTCCATCGTGACCGTGGTGGACCGTGCAACCAAGCGTGTGGTGACGGGCCCGGATATTCACGCTCGCGGTATCGCGGAGGACGACGCGGTATTCGACGAGATTGTTCCGAAGATTACCGCCGCCCTGGAGGATGCTCTGCACCGCGCACCCGAGAAGGTGCACACCGTGCAGCAGCTGCAGCAGATTGTGCGCCGCACCATCGGTGCCTGGATTTCTCGCCGTCTGCGCCGCAAGCCCATGATCGTTCCCGTGGTTGTTGAGAACACCTCGAAGGCCGCGAAGAACTAATACTCTGCGCGAGGCTAGGTGCCCGTCATAGCGAAAAGGCGGGGTCGATACGTTGTGTCGGCCCCGCCTGCTGTGTATCTGCCGAACGGATGGGTGAAAGCTGCGCGAAAGCTGCGCGAAAGCGAACATAGCAGGGGAGAAGCGCCTCATCAGCGCCCTATCAATGCCCTCACAGGCACAGGGCGGGGCACACTTTTTAGCTCACTGATAACGAAAGAATCGGTACATTAACGGGAAGGTTGATACCCTAAAAGGTATGGCTCCACGGACCACGAAGGGTCGTAACACGACCTCTACTAAAGCAAACACTAAGAAGACTACCCGCAAGCGCACCACCTCCCGAGGCGGTGCCCAGCGCGGTGCCAACGCGGCGAACCCTGTAGCGGGTGCTATCTCCTCCGTCTGGCTGAGCATCGCTCACGCTATCGGTGGGCTCTTCCGCTCCATCGGCGCGGTGCGCACCGACCTTGCGCCCGAAGACCGCCGTGACGGCGGCGCGCTCACCATCCTGCTGTTCGGCCTGATTAGCGCCGGAGTGGAGTGGTACAACTGGCGTGCCCACACCTCCCTCGGTTTGTTGCGTGCGCCCCTGGACGCCTGGCACACCATGCTGGGCGGTATTTTCGGTCAGGGCGCCCTGCTGGTCCCGGTGCTCTGCCTCATCATGGCGTGGTGCGTTTTCCGTGGACCCGACCTGATTAAACGTAATAACCGCGTGGCGTTGGGCTCCTTCATCATCCTGGTGGCGACCTCCCTGTTCTTTGCTCGCCATGCGGGTCACCCGACCTTCGCGGATGGTTTTGACGCCGTCTGGGCTGGTGGTGGTGTGGCTGGCGTGCTGCTGGGCACCCCCATTGTGCGTGTGAGCGGCGGTATTGCGTTCGTTGAGATTCTGATTCACCTGCTACTGGGTATTGCCGGTCTGATGGTTCTGACGAATACCCCGATTCGTCAGGTGGTGCCGCGTACTTTGCACCTGGTCGGTCTGGCTCTGGGTGAGAAGCCGAACGGCACGACTCGAACCTCCGTTAAGGACAGCCCTTCGGATGCGACTCAGACCGTGGACCTGAACGCTGAGGAGCATGACCGCAGCTACCTGTACGGTGACGATGAGAAGCCGGCACGCACGCCTCAGAAGTCTGGCGGCCTGTTCGCTCGTCTGCGCGGCTGGTTGGGCATTGCTCCCGCTACGTCGACCGATTCTTCCCTGGACGAGTACGCCGGTGATGAAGCATTCGTGAGCGCCGTGGTGGATGAGACTCACCCGGAGACCACGCAGATGCCGGTACAGCCGGAGGACTCCGCACAGGATTCTGCGCAGGCATCCGCTCAGCAGACGCGCCCGGCGGCTAAGCCGAACCGTCTGTCCCGTCTGCCCGGTCGCCTCAATCAGGCACCGGCCGCGCAGGGTGCGTCAGCCCAGGGTACCTCTGCACAGAACGGCGCTTATTCGAGCAGCCCTGACCTCTTCGACGTTGAGGCGTCGGATGCGCCCGCAGCCCGCCTGGATCAGGTGCAGCGCGCCGCTGTGGCGAACGGCCGCGTGAACCGTATTCCTGGCGAGGAGCCTCTCTTTGACGTTGAGGCATATGACGGATTCGGCGCTTCTGAGGAAGCTTCACCGCAGACGAAACCGCACCAGGTGGTGAACCCTGCACAGTCTGCGGCACAGCCCGCCGCCTCGGCTTCTGCATCCCAGGCTCCTGCCGCACCCGCGGCGCAGCCGCCGATTCCGACCCGCATGCACTCGCCGGGTGCGCACCCGAAGAACGCGGCTCCCGCGGCTTCGCGAGCGCCCGAGGCTGGCGCATCCCGCCCGCTGCAGAACAACACTCAGGTGGCGACCACCGAGCAGGCGCGCGGCGAGCAGGTTGTGCAGTCCTCCCGCGGCACCTATGTGCTGCCCTCGGAGGAGATACTGGTTGCTGGTCCTCCCGCCAAGGAATCTTCCGAGGTCAACGAGCACGTGGTTGAGGCTCTGACGAATGTGCTGGAGCAGTTCAAGGTGGATGCGCAGGTCACCGGCTTCTCGCGCGGCCCGACCGTGACCCGTTACGAGATTGAGCTGGGTCCCGCCACGAAGGTTGAGCGTGTGACGGCGTTGAGCAAGAACATTGCGTACGCTGTGGCGAGCCCGGATGTTCGTATTCTGTCCCCGATTCCGGGTAAGTCCGCGATTGGTATTGAGATTCCGAATACGGACCGTGAGACCGTTGCCCTGGGTGATGTGCTGCGTTCCCCGCAGGCTCACGCGAACCAGCACCCGATGGTCATGGGTGTGGGTAAGGACGTTGAGGGCGGTTTCGTGCTGGCGAACCTCGCGAAGATGCCGCATATGCTGGTCGCTGGTGCGACCGGTGCGGGTAAGTCTTCGTTTGTGAACTCGATGATTACCTCGATTCTGATGCGTTCGACTCCGGACCAGGTGCGCCTGGTGATGGTTGACCCGAAGCGTGTGGAGCTAACCGCCTATGAGGGTATTCCGCACCTGATTACGCCCATCATTACGAACCCGAAGAAGGCCGCTGAGGCCCTGCAGTGGGTAGTTCGTGAGATGGACGCCCGCTACGATGACCTCGCCCACTACGGCTACAAGCACGTGGACGACTTCAACAAGGCGGTGCGTGAGGGTAAGATTCAGCCCGATCCCGGTAGCAAGCGCACGGTGCATGAGTACCCGTACCTGCTGGTGATTGTTGACGAGCTCGCCGACCTGATGATGGTCGCTCCGCGCGATGTGGAAGAGGCGATTGTTCGTATTACCCAGCTGGCGCGTGCGGCGGGTATTCACCTGGTGCTGGCGACCCAGCGTCCTTCGGTGGATGTGGTGACCGGTCTGATTAAGGCGAACGTTCCGTCCCGTATGGCGTTTGCGACCTCCTCGGTTACTGACTCTCGCGTGGTGCTGGATCAGCCCGGCGCGGAGAAGCTGATCGGTCAGGGCGATGCGCTCTTCCTGCCGATGGGTGCCTCGAAGCCGATGCGTGTTCAGGGCGCGTGGGTGTCTGAGTCTGAGATTCACGCCGTGGTTGAGCACGTGAAGAAGCAGGCGCCGACCATCTACCGTGAGGACGTGATGGTCTCTGCCGCGAAGAAGCAGATTGATGAGGAAATCGGTGATGACCTCGATGATCTGCTGCAGGCGGCGGAGATTGTGATTACGACCCAGTTCGGTTCGACCTCGATGCTGCAGCGTAAGTTGCGCATGGGCTTCGCGAAGGCTGGCCGCATCATGGACCTGCTGGAGTCGCAGGGCGTGGTGGGCCCCTCGGAGGGTTCGAAGGCACGTGAGGTGCTCATCCGCCCGGATGACCTGCAGGCGACCCTGGCGCGTATTCGCGGTGAGGAGCCTCCGGCTGCCGACCCGTACGCGAATGCGGTGGACCCGGGCGAGGCGGTCACCGACTACTTCGATGAGCCTGATGATGAGGGCTCGGAGGACGCCTGGCAGCTGACCGGCCGCTAGTGCCTCAGCGCCCTGCCCGCTCGGCTGACCCACTCAGTTGAGTGAGCGCGCGACATGCACCCCGCATCGTCCCTGTGATGTCTGCTACGGCACACGTATAATGGACGGTACGGGGTGTTTGCGTACCCCCGATACGTTTAGGTGTCGGTGCGTACGCGGTCTCTCACCGTCGAAAGCCATCTACCCGTAAGGAGCCGTTATGAGTGAAGCTCGCAATTCCGCACCCGCAGGTGCGGTCAGCACAGCGAAACCTTCGAACTGGAATGTGCCGAATGTGTTGACGGTTCTGCGTATTATTGCGGTTCCTTTCTTTATCGTTGCCCTGGTTGCGGGCGGTACTTTTGGTGCCGCTGATCCAACGCACCGCTGGCTCGCATGGATTATTTTCATTCTTGCCATGCTCACGGACTGGGCGGACGGCTACTTGGCGCGCTCGCGTAATCTGATTACGAGCTTCGGTAAGATTGCTGACCCGATTGCCGATAAGTTCCTCACCGGCGCGGCGTTTATTGTGCTGTCGGCGCTGGGCGAGCTGTGGTGGTGGGTCACGATTGTGATTCTGCTACGTGAGTGGGGCATTACGATCATGCGCCTGTTCGTCATTAAGTACGGTGTGATGGCCGCTAGTAAGGGCGGCAAGATTAAGACCGTGCTGCAGACGGTGGCGCTGGTGCTGATGCTTCTGCCGCTGGGTCAGCTGGGTCTTGGCTGGCTGATTCCTGGTTGGGTTCTGATGGGCGCGGTCACCGCGATTACCGTGTGGACCGGCCTGGTGTATGTGCGTGATGCGTATATTTTGCGTCGTAACTGGTTGCAGGCTCAGGCCTCCCAGGGCGGCGGTAACTAGAGGCGAGGGGAGTGGCGTGTGCTGCTCCCCTTCGCTGTACCTGCGGTGCGTTGTACGCCGCGTGAGGTTTTGGGCGGCGGTGCGCCGCTGAAAGGAGAGAATGATGGTTCCCCTCGTACTTGAAGATGCTCTGTCCCTTGAGCTTTCTTCCGCTGAGGTTTTCTCCGGCACCCCGGAGGCAGCGGCGCTGTTACTGCGTGATGCGGTGCAGTTGCGCGCCGCCCAGGAGGGCCCGGTGCAGGTGGCGACGGCTGAGTCGCTGACCGGCGGGGACGTGGGCGGCGCGATTTGTACGGTGCCGGGTGCATCCGCGTATTACCGCGGCGGCGTGATTTCCTATGCCTACGAGGTGAAGGCGCAGGTGCTGGGAGTGGATGCTCAGCTGCTGGCGCGTGAGGGTGCGGTGCATCCTGCGGTGGCGGTGCAGATGGCTGTTGGTGCGGCGCGTGTGTGCGGTGCCGATTATGCGGTGTCGACTACGGGTGTTGCCGGTCCTGATCCTGCGGATGGCCAGCCGGTGGGCACGGTCTATATTGGCGTGTGTTCCCCGTCCGGTTCTGAGGTGTTTGAGCGGCACTATTCGGGGGACCGGGCGCAGATTCGTGCGGCGGCGAGTGCGGATGCGATTGCTCTGCTGGCGCGTGCGGTACGCGGCGGTGCTGGCGGGGTTCTGAAGAATGAGCTGGCGTAGCGTGCTAGACTGTGCTGTGCTGTGCTGTGCTGCGCGGCGCCTGGAACGGCTGTGTAGTCGTCTGTGCAGCGCCTACCTGAGAAAAAATTTTACGGTTCAAATATATTCACAGGGTTCTTTCAGCTCCGAGGGAATAAAGGCATAGGTTCGTCTGTTTGAATAGATACAAGCCGTAAGAAGAAGACAAAAATGGCGGGGCTCCTAGCTCACGCTCCAAAAATCAGTTAGGCTTAACTATGTACAGTCCCGCGCGTCGGGAATACCTACTCAGGAAAGTGATATAGAAGCTCATGGCTAAGCAGCGCGTATCGATTAATGGCATTACTAAGTGGAAGGAAATCGAGGAGACCCCCCGACAGGCCGCCCCGGTCGTTGAGGAAGCCAAGGTTGTTCCCCTGCGACAGGCAATCGGTGAGGTCCTTCGCGACGTTCGCCAGCGTCAGGGCCGCACCCTGCGTGAGGTTTCCCAGCGTGCCCGTGTTTCCCTCGGTTACCTGAGCGAAGTTGAGCGCGGTCAGAAGGAAGCTTCCTCCGAACTGCTGGCATGGATTTGCCAGGCTCTGGACATTCCGATGTCCCAGATGCTGCGTGAGGTTGCCGACCGTATGGCGGTTCTCGAGGGCGTTCAGATCCCGGATACTGTTCCGGCTGAGATGTCTGAGCAGTACAAGAGCGATTACTACATTCTCTCGAAGTAACGCGAGGCGGCACATGCCGCACTAAACGTGAAGCGATGCCGTGCATCCCCGTAAGGTGGGTGTGCGGCATCGCTTATTCTCGGTTTATTACCGAGCGATGTGACGAATTATGAAGCAAACTAGCGGTGAAGCGGAAGGAGCGCTTGTGAAGCTGAGCGAATTTTGGGCGTGCATGGAGTATGAGTTCGGTGCCGGGTATGCTCCGGTACTTGCGCGGGACCTGGTGCTGGGCTCGCTGGGTCATGTGACCGCTGCGGAGGCGCTGGACCAGGGCGTTAACCCGAGGGATGTGTGGCTGGCGATCTGTGATGAGCAGGAGATTCCGCAGGAGCGCCGCCTGGGTCCGGATAAGGAACCGCTGCGCTAGGTAGTGAGCCTGGCGTGTTCTAGCGTATGGGCGGTGCCCACCGTCTGTTCCCTAGCGTTTGTTCGAGTGCTGGCGCCTGTGCGGGAGGTATTTTCGAATAATTAGCCGAGAATCCGGGGTTTTTCGAAAATATATGCCGAAACCCTATCCGATTTATTCGAAACCGGGTCGTAATTTTGTTCGACTCATGCTAGACTTTTCCACATCAGGAATTTTTCGGAAAAATCTTCAAAGTTTTCCACAGATTTTAAAAAATGGCCTTATCCTGTCAGGCTGTGACCCTAGAGTAGTCTCAGAAGGAACCGGTAGGCCAAAACCTTCAAGGTCTCGATTACGAGTCCCACCGATTCCGAAGAAACATTACTCCCGTCAACCACTGACAACACAAAGAACGAGGTACTACCGTGGCTAAGAACACCAAGTCTCAGAGCGTAGCTCGCGTTCCCGAAGAGGGTCGCGCCAAGGCACTTGAAGCCGTGATGGCACAGATCGACAAGAACTACGGCAAGGGTGCAGTCATGCGCCTGGGTGATAAGGAAATCACCAAGACCGAGGTTATCTCCACCGGCGCTATCGCCCTGGATGCCGCTCTGGGTATTGGCGGTCTGCCCCGCGGCCGCGTCATCGAGATTTACGGTCCCGAGTCCTCCGGTAAGACCACCGTTGCGCTGCACGCTGTAGCGAACGTTCAGAAGGCAGGCGGCGTGGCGGCGTTTATCGATGCCGAGCACGCACTGGACCCAATCTACGCGGCTAAGCTGGGCGTGGACATCGACCAGCTGCTGGTCTCTCAGCCCGACACCGGTGAGCAGGCGCTGGAAATCATGGACATGCTGGTTGGTTCCGGCGCTGTTGATATCGTGGTCGTCGACTCCGTCGCCGCGCTGGTACCCCGCGCCGAAATTGAAGGCGACATGGGTGACTCCCACGTGGGTCTGCAGGCTCGCCTCATGAGCCAGGCGCTGCGTAAGATTACCGGCCGCCTCTCTGCAACCGGCACCACCGCAATCTTCATCAACCAGCTGCGTGAGAAGATTGGTGTCTTCTTCGGCTCTCCCGAAACCACCACCGGTGGTAAGGCGCTGAAGTTCTACGCTTCGGTCCGTATCGACATCCGCCGCATTGAGACCCTCAAGGACGGCGCTAACCCGATCGGTAACCGCACCCGCGCCAAGATCGTGAAGAACAAGATGGCTCCGCCCTTCAAGCAGGCTGAGTTCGACATCCTCTACGGTGAGGGCATCTCCGTTGAGGGCGGCATCCTGGACCTGGCGGTGGAGAACGACATCGTCAAGAAGTCCGGCGCATGGTTCACCTACGACGGTGAGCAGCTGGGCCAGGGCCGCGAGAACGTTCGTAAGCTGCTCAAGGACAACCCCGAGCTCACCGAGGAACTGCAGTACAAGGTTCTGGTGAAGCTGGGCATCATTGAGGAAGAAGTTGAGGAGCAGGCAGTTGCTGAGTCCGAGGGCAACGACCCGCTGGACGAGCTGGCTGAGGAGTTCTAAACCCGCCCGCGTAGCTTCTTGCTAACGCCACGACTGATTGCCGTGTGCTGTGCATTCCGCACGGTGCACGGCAATCTGTCGTTAACGGGAGCCCGTTAACGGGCGTATCGGGGGTGCCGAGACAACGCCTCGTTACAATGGGGGAGCGCCGTATAGCCGGGCGCACGGGTCATCAAGCGAGCGCCAACACAGGGGAGAGGAGGAACTGAACATGACGGAGCAGTGCATGATGGAACAGCGCATGACGGAACAGAACGGTCATGAAGAGCGTGAGCAAAACAGCGCGCGTGACGGCGACGCCGGTTTTGCGGCGCTGGAGGCGACCGAACCGCACTTCGGTTCCTCAGCGCTTGGTAACTTTGTTTCCTTTGAGCCTGTTGCCCCGCCGGTTGAGGTAGACGGCTTCGAGGCCCTCAATTTTGAGGCACCCGCGCCCCTGGCTGAGCCCACCCTCAGCTGGGAGGTGCCTGCCGCTGTTACACCTCCTTCTGTTGAAGAGCCCCCGTATGAGGATGAGCCCCCATACCCTGATGAACCCCCATACCCTGATGAGCCTCCCTATGAGGGCGAACCTCCCTACGAGGACGAACCTGCGTATCCGGCAGAGCCTTCGTACATTGAAGCAGAGTACGCAGGGGAATATTGGGTACCCTCGGACGAAGCGGCACTCGCAGAAGCAATAGCGGAGCAGCGTGGGGGCCAAGAAACCGCACCCCAGAAAACCAAGCCGAAAGCGCGGCAGGCTGAAAAGCCCGCGCCTCAGAAGAAGCCAGCGCCTAAGAAGAAGTCAGCGGCCACAGAAAACGCCCCCAAAAAGTGGGTGCGGAACAGGACCGCGGATTCGGTAGCCGCTGAGGAGTTCCCGGACTGGCACCCCGCCGCGCACGGCTTTGTTGAAGAAAGCATCGCCCGCGATAACGGCGGCGACTACGCCGGGGAGTTCCGCGTACCCGAGCTGCCCCTGCAGGCTGTGCCCGCCAACTTTGAAGATGGCAGCTCTGAGGAAGACGGCGAATCGCCGCGCCGCAGCCTGCTCGTTGACCCGAACCTGCCCGCCGTCTCCATTGACGAAGCGCCCGCTCGTGCCTTCACCCCCGGCGGTGCCGAGCCGCGCCCTATGGCGGCGGGGCGCATGAGTCGAGCGGGTGCCGCCTCCATCGGATCG
The DNA here is from genome assembly GCF_001810135.1 of Rothia sp. HMSC069D01. Lineage (NCBI taxonomy): Bacteria > Bacillati > Actinomycetota > Actinomycetes > Micrococcales > Micrococcaceae > Rothia > Rothia sp. HMSC069D01. The sequence continues at coordinate 264,946 of NZ_KV800109.1, read as the reverse complement.
GGGCTCACTGCCGAAGAGAAGGAAGAGATCGAGAGGCAAGCCGCTCAGCGGGATAAGCAGAAGAAACGCAAATCTTCGCGTGCCTCCAAGAACACCGACTACAAGCGTGGGTTCCGCCGCATGAGCGCGGTGCAGCAAGAGAAAATGCGGAGCCGTTCGCCCTACGCGCCCGCCTTTGGGGCTCGAAGTGACGACGAGGAAACCCGCAAGAGTCCTGCGGGCCGCGGCTCGGGGAGCAACCTATTTAGGGAGGGAAGTAGTTTGAACGAAGAACTCACCCCCGCCGAAGAAGCACTCATCCGCGGTATTGCCGAGGAGGAGGCGCAGGGCGTTGGTACCGGAAAGCGCCGTGCCGCTTCGGCTGGATCCCCAAAGGGCGGTTCTCGAGCACGCGGCTCCCAACCGGGCGGCTCTCAGATGGGACATGCTTCCTCACAACCGGAAAGTAACGTGCCTTCCTGGAAGCAGAAGGTGCGTGCCGCCCGAGCCGCGGAAGAAACAGGCCCCTACACACGCGCTAAAACCATCGTGTACAACCAGCTGGCGTACTCGGCAAAAACCCGAGGTCAGCTGCGGAAGAAGCTGCAGGCAGAAGGCTTCGATGCGGAGCTCATTGAGCCGCTGCTCGATAAGTTCGAGGCGGCAAAACTCATTGACGACGCCGAATACGCCCAAAGCTTTGTGGCGCAGAAGAGCCGCACCAAGAAGCTCTCCCGCGCCGCGCTGCGCCGTGAGCTCGCTGAACGCGGGGTGCGCGGTGAAGAGGCGGAGAATGCCCTGGCTCAGCGCACCGACGAGCAGGAACGTGAGGACGCCGCCGATCTGGTGCGTAAGAAGCTGCGCCCCGGCATGGATCTGAGCGACCGCGCTGAAAAGGATAGGGTGACTCGCCGACTGCTGGGGATGCTGGCTCGCCGCGGGTACTCCTCCTCGGTGTCGATGTCGGTGATTCGTGAGGAACTCGCCGCCTACGGTGCAGAGGACGAGCTCTGGTAGAGAGCGAAGTAATACATTCCGCACGCACGGATAGACCCATGCCGGGGTGACCGAGAAAATAGGCACTATAAAGGGTGAGCCCGCTACAGACACACTCTGTGGCGGGCTCACCCTTACGTTTTTGAGATTTATAAAATACCTTGTCGAAGGCCATATCCGCTGGTTACTCGACCGCTCCCAGACGGTTCGCGAACTCGGCGAGGGTTGCATCCTGAGAACCGGCGATCTCCAACAGCAAGCGCATCAGCTGCGCACCCTCACGGCGAATACGAGGCAACAGATCGGAACGTGCCGAAGAAGAGTACAGCTCCAACAGGGCGCACACGGTCACCGCCGTGCACACCGCCAAATCCTCCGCCAGGTGCTCATCCAGCGGGGCGTCCTCAAAGAGGGCAGAGTACAGCGCCGGTAGCGCCTTTTTGCGGTCCACACGGTAGCGCGGGTACTCCGGCGAGGAGGGGAATCCCAGCATCGCCTCAACGAAGGGGAAGCCTCGGTGGTGCAGGCAGGTGCCCTCCGCATCGACCATGCGCACCTGCGCGCCGTCCGCTGAACCAATCAGCACGTTCTGCGGCGAAAAATCGCCCGACGAGAGCATATAGACACGTCCACGGTTGAGCTTGAACTGCTCGGGCACGGGCGGGCGCTTGGTGAAGAAGGGCTGCAGAACACGGCGGAAGCGGAAGGACAGCTCCTCAACTGCGGCGGGAAGAACGGGCGCATCCTCATGCTCAGCGGAGGCAGAGACGGGGCTAGAGTCAGCACCCTGCTCGGGTGCGCGCGCCTCATCAGCCACACCGTACAGCTTCTTCAAGCCGCGCTCAGCCAGTCCCGGCGAGGCGATAGCACCCGGGAACTGCGCCTTGCGGTCGGCACGCGCCAGGTTCAGGCGGTAATCCTCGACCGCCTCACCCATAATGCCGCTGGCGGCAAGGGAACGGTACGCCTCAATGTAGTAGTTCAGCGCATCCAGCGCCTGCTCCTCGGTGCCCTCCAGCAGGGCGTGGGCGACCGAATACTGCTCGCCCTCCACGGTTCCGTCGCTCACATCCTCCAGTGCCAGCACGCGCAGTTCAGCATCCGCACCGTAAAGCTGCGGGAACAGACCCGGAACCTGCTGGTTCAGCGCTTCCAAACCGTAGCGCTCACGCAGGTACCCGAAACCGCCCGCGTTCACCGTCGAATCCTTACGGCGGTAACGCTTCACAATAATCGAGGTCGGCAAAGACTGTGCAGACTCGAAAGACTGGGCAGACTCGGCCGCAGGCTCATACGCCACACGCACCACAACGGAACGCATACCGGTACCCAGAATCTGCACGCGCTCAACCGTGCGCCCAGCCACCTGCTCCAGGGAATGCGCCCAGCAGAGCAGCTGCATCAGGTTCTGACGCATCGAGGCAGAATCGGCGCTCGCCTGAGGCGGCACGGGGGAGTAGGCGGTGATTGCCTCCTCAATGAGGGCGCTCAGAAGCTCCCCGTCAGGGGCGGGAGCGGAAGAATCGTTCGGTGACAGAGCCGGAAAGTTACTACTAAGGGAAACCTGCATAGAGCCATTATCCCCCATCGGATACCCTATAGGGCATGACTTCGACCCTCAGCGATTCCGCCCAGACCCCCGAAACCAGCCCCCGCACCTACGAAGTGCGCACTTTCGGCTGCCAGATGAACGTGCACGACTCCGAACGAATGTCCGGCCTGCTGGAGGCTAACGGCTACGTTCGCGCTGAGGAAGGCACCCAGCCCGACCTGGTCGTGTTCAACACCTGCGCGGTTCGCGAAAATGCTTCCAACCGCCTGTACGGTCACCTCGGCCAGCTCGCGCCGGTCAAGCGCGCCCACAAGGGCATGCAGATCGCCGTGGGCGGCTGCCTGGCGCAGAAAGACCAGGACGCCATCATCGAGAAGGCGCCCTGGGTTGACGTCGTGTTCGGTACCCACAACATTGGTTCCCTGCCGGCGCTACTGGAGCGTGCCCGCCACAACCACGAGGCGCAGGCAGAACTGCTCGAATCCCTCGAAGTTTTCCCCTCCACCCTGCCCACTAAGCGCGATCACGTGTACTCCGGCTGGGTGTCCATCTCCGTTGGCTGTAACAACACCTGCACCTTCTGCATCGTGCCGTCCCTGCGCGGTAAGGAGAAGGACCGCCGCCCCGGCGACATTCTCGCTGAGGTTCAGGCGCTGGTTGATGATGGCGCCATTGAGGTGACCCTGCTCGGTCAGAACGTGAACTCCTACGGCGTGGAGTTCGGCGACCGTCAGGCGTTCTCTAAGCTGCTGCGCGCCTGCGGCGAGATTGAGGGCCTGGAGCGTGTACGCTTCACCTCCCCGCACCCGGCAATGTTCACCGACGACGTGATTGACGCGATGGCGGAAACCCCGAACGTCATGCCCGTGCTGCACATGCCGCTGCAGTCCGGCTCCGACAAGGTGCTCAAGGACATGCGCCGCTCCTACCGTTCCAAGAAGTTCCTGAACATTCTGGACAAGGTGCGCGAGCGCATCCCGAACGCCGTGATTACCACCGACATCATTGTGGGCTTCCCCGGCGAGACTGAAGAGGACTTCCAGGACACCCTGAAGGTTGTGGAGCAGGCTCGTTTCTCCTCCGCGTTCACCTTCCAGTACTCAATCCGCCCCGGCACCCCCGCGGCGACCATGGAGAACCAGATCCCGAAGGAGGTCGTGCAGGAACGCTACGAGCGTCTGATTGCCCTGCAGGACCGCATCGCCGGTGAGGAGAACCGCAAGCAGCTCGGTAAGACCGTTGAGCTGATGGTCGTTGCCGAGGCAGGTCGTAAGGCTGACCAGACTCACCGCCTCTCCGGTCGCGGCCCGGACCAGCGCCTCGTGCACTTCTCGGTGCCCGAGGGCTGCGAGATTCCCCGCCCCGGCGACATGGTGACCGTGCCGATTACCGAGGCCGGCTCCTTCCACCTGATTTCTGACCCGACCGCCGAGCAGTACCAGCTGCGCCGCACCCGCGCCGGTGACGCGTGGGACCGCTCCCAGGCTGACTCTTGCGGTACCGGCACCACCCAGGTACCCGGTGCGCCGGTGGGTCTGGGCATGCCGACCATCGGTCTGCGCCCCTAAAACCTATAACGATTCATGCGCCCTGTTCTTCGGGCCCTCATCCTCACCGCAAGTGGGGGTGAGGGAACCGGTAGAATGGGGCGCATGACTATCTCCGAAACTCTGCCCGTTATCGCTATTGTGGGCCCGACCGGCACCGGTAAGAGTGCGCTCGCCATTGAGCTGGCTCTGCGCCTGAATGGTGAGTGCATTAACGCTGACTCCATGCAGTTCTACCGGGGCATGGATATTGGTACCGCGAAGGTCACTGCAGAGGAGATGCGCGGCGTTCCGCACCACCTGCTGGACATTATGGATGTGCGGGATGAGGCGTCCGTGGCGGAGTTTCAGGAGCGTAGCCGTGAGCTGATTGAGCAGATTCGCGGCCGTGGCCGCTACCCGATTCTGGTGGGCGGTTCCGGCCTGTATGTACGTGCCGCCCTGGATAAGTTGGAGTTCCCCGGCACGGATGCGCGGGTGCGTGAGCGTCTGGAGGAGCAGGCACGTACCGAGGGTATTGGTGTTCTGCATGCCCGCCTGGCGGAGGTTGACCCGGAGTCGGCTGCGCGTGTGAAGGATGAGCGTCGCATCATTCGAGCCCTGGAGGTGTTCGAGGTGACGGGCCGCCCGTTCTCGGCGTTCATGCCGGTGCGCGAGTACGTGACCGAGAGTATTCAGATTGGTCTGGACATGGATCGTGCCCTGCTGCATGAGCGTCTGCACCGCCGCGTGGAGCTCATGCATGAGCAGGGTCTGCTCGATGAGGTTCGCACCCTGAACGAGCAGGGTTTGCAGGAAGGTAAGACCGCCTCCCGCGCGATTGGTTACGCGCAGTTTGCCCGTGCCCTTGAGAATGAAGACTACAGCGTGGAGCAGGCGATTGAGGACACGACCATTGCCACCCGCCAGTTTGCGCGCCGCCAGCTGACCTGGTTCCGTGCGGACCCACGCGTGCACTGGCTGGATGCGCTCTCACCCACCCTTGCCGACGAAGCGGAAGCCATCATCCGCGAAAGCACCCGATAAGCCACAATAACGAGCCGCCACCGAACAGATACCCCCTCGAACCGGTCGGCGCGGTAAAATCATAAACGGACAGGTCACCAACCTTAAGGACAGCATATGAGCGAGAACCCTTCCATCTGGGGCGAGCTGGCAGGCCTGACTCTCACCAAGGGTCACGGTACCGGTAACGACTTTATTTTTCTGACGGACGAGAACGCAGAAATTGCCCTCACCCCCGAGCTGGTAGCCCGCGCCTGCGACCGCCACTTCGGCATCGGCGCGGACGGCTTCATCCGTGCTGCCCGCAGCACCGCCTCCCGCGCGGGTCAGAAGTTGCTTGAGGAGCACCCGGACGCTGTCTGGTTCATGGACTACCGCAACGGTGACGGCTCTATCGCAGAGATGTGCGGCAACGGTGTGCGTGCGTTCGTGGAGTACCTGCGCACTGAGGGCCTGATTGAGCTTGAGGTGGGCGAGACCGTCAAGATTGGTACCCGTGCCGGCGTGAAGACTGTGGCGCGCACCGAAGAGGGCTACGCGATTGACATGGGTCCGTGGAGCTTCATCCACGGTGACGCTGCCCGCGAGGGCGGCGAGGACTGCCTGGTGTCTGCTCGCGGTCTGAAGACTCCGCGTGCTGGCCTGTCCATTTCGATGGGTAACCCGCACACCGTGGTGATGCTCGGTTCCGACGGTAAGCTGGACGGTCTGGACCTGCACAGCCTGCCGCAGGTGACCCCCGCCCCGGTCAACGGCACGAACGTTGAGTTTGTGGTGCCGGTTGACCTGGATGTTGAGAGCGGCGCGCAGGTGGGCGCTATCCGTATGCGCGTGCACGAACGCGGCGTGGGCGAGACTCTCTCCTGCGGTACCGGTGCGTGTGCTGCGGCTGCGGCGACCCGTTTCTGGGGTGGCGAGGAAGCTCCGGATGAGTGGCTCGTGCACGTGCCCGGCGGTACCCTCGCGGTGACTTTCGTGCTGGGCCCGGATGACCTGGAGCATGTGGTTCTGGCTGGTCCGGCGCAGATGGTTGCAACCGTCGTGCTGCGATAGTCTGCTGCGGTAGCGAGCAGTCCTAGACCAGAGATTTTATAGACAAAAGCGGCGGGTGTTTTCTGACAACACATTCAGAAAACACCCGCCGCTTTTATGTTTTAAGCAGTTAGCGCTAGAGGTCTTAGTCCTCGTAGCGGTGCACCTGCAGAATACGGAAACCCTTCGAGGTCGCATAGCGCGAGACCTCAAACTCGCCGGGGTGCAGCTCCTCAAGCTGCGCATCCATCCACTTCTGTAGTGAATCGGAACCCAGGTTTTTCTGCACCACCAGGTAGGCGTCACCGCCGGGTGCCAGGCGCGGCAGCCAGGTCAGCAGGATCTCGTGCAGAACCTCCTTGCCCACGCGAATCGGCGGGTTCGACCAGATGGTGTCAAAACGCAGTTCGGGGTCGACGGAGTCGGGGGTTCCCACGGTGACGTTGGAAAGGCCGAGAGCGGCGGCGTTGCGTTCGGTCAGGCTGATGGAGCGGGAGTTCACGTCCACCGCGTGCACCTGTGCCTGCGGGGCGAGCATCGCCAGAGTCAGGGTGATGGGGCCCCAACCGCAGCCGATGTCGAGCATGCGTTTGCCCTGCGGGTCGGGTGCTTCCTGCAGCAAAATAGCGGTGCCCTTATCAATGCCGGAGGGGCTGAAAATGCCGTTAGCTGTGGTGACGGTGACCTTGCGGCCGGCAAGCTCCACCTGCACGGGGCGGGGCTTGAATTCGGTCTCGGGGGTTTCAGAGAAATAATGCTGCTCGCTCATGCTATCCAGTGTACCGGTAGGGCAAGATCCCGCCGCACACGGTAGAGTATGCGCGGGGTGGGCCAACAGCTTGCACGCCCTGAGCGCACAGGCGACCGAACCCCCTACCCGATGCGGGCAACGGCGGTAGAATTAGAGTCGTATGAATTCTAAGAACACCCCCGTATCTGATACCGAAAAGCTGCCCAGCGATGAGCAGCTGCGCCGCACCGTAGACCGCGTCCTGGGTCGCTCCCAGGCCGCCGCCTCCGTCACGACGTATGACGCCGCCGGTACCGCGCACCACAGCGATAACTCCTCCAGCACCCACGGCAACAATAGCCGCCGTGTGCTGGATACTCGCGCGCGCGAAATTTCTGACGTTCAGCGCGAACACTCCGAATATGACGGTGACCAGGAAGATCTCGCCGAGCGCCGCGCACTGCGCCGTATCGCGAACCTCTCCACCGAGCTTGAAGACGTCACCGAGGTCGAGTACCGCCAGCTGCGCCTGGAGCGCGTGGTGCTTGCCGGTCTGTGGACTGAAGGCACCGTAGAGGACGCCGAGAACTCCCTGCGTGAGCTCGCCGCACTGGCTGAAACCGCCGGCTCCGAGGTTCTGGACGGCCTGGTTCAGCGCCGCCTCAAGCCGGACCCCGGCACCTTCCTCGGCTCCGGTAAGGCGCTGGAACTCAAGGACATCGTGGAGGCGACCGGCGCCGACACCGTGATTGTCGACTCCGAACTGGCGCCCTCTCAGCGTCGTGCCCTCGAAGACATTGTGAAGGTCAAGGTCATTGACCGCACCGCCCTGATTCTCGATATTTTCGCTCAGCACGCTAAGTCCCGCGAGGGTAAGGCACAGGTTGAGCTGGCTCAGCTGGAGTACATGCTGCCGCGTCTGCGTGGTTGGGGTGCGTCCCTGTCCCGCCAGGCGGGTGGCCGTGCCGCAGCCGGTGAGGGTATCGGTTCGCGTGGTCCCGGCGAAACCAAGATTGAGATGGACCGCCGCCGCCTGCGCGCTCGCATGGCGAAGCTGAAGCGTGAGATTGCCGCGATGGCACCGGCGCGTGAGACGAAGCGCCTGAACCGCCGCCGTAACCGTGTGCCCTCGGTGGCTATCGCCGGGTACACGAACGCGGGTAAGTCCTCCCTGTTGAACCGTCTGACCGACGCTGGCGTGCTCGTTGAGAACGCCCTGTTTGCGACCCTGGACCCGACCGTCCGTAAGGCTCAGACCCCGGACGGTATCGGCTACACCCTCTCTGACACGGTGGGTTTCGTGCGTTCGCTACCGACCCAGCTGGTCGAGGCGTTCCGCTCCACCCTGGAAGAGGTTGCCGACGCTGACGTCATCCTGCACGTGGTGGATGCTTCGCACCCGGACCCGGAGGGGCAGATTCGTGCTGTCCGCGAGGTCATCGCGGAGGTTGACGCCCGCCATATCCCTGAGATCATTGTGCTGAATAAGGCGGATGCCGCCGACCCGTTCGTGCTGGAGCGCATGCGTCAGCGCGAGCCGGAGCACGTGATCGTTTCGGCGCGTACCGGTGAGGGTATTGAGGAGCTGAAGCAGAAGATTGCGGACACCATTCCGCGCCCCTCCATTGAGGTGAAGCTGCTGATTCCGTACTCGCACGGTGAGATTATTTCGCGCCTGCACGAGTGGGACGCTGAAATTAAGAGCACCGATTTCGTATCGGACGGCACCTTCGTGGTGGCTCTGGTCCGTGAGGATGTAGCCTCCGAACTGTCCGAGTATGTGCTGGAGGGTGACCTGCTAGAGGTCCTGGAAGAGGAACTTGCAGAGGCACACGCTCTGGCTGAAGCGACCGCTTCTGTTTCCGAGCAGTCCTCCACCGCTGAGGCTCTATAGGGGCGGACGAGCGTGACCGAGAGCATCAACGTGCCCAAAAACACCCCGGGAACTGTACCCGGACCGGCAACCGACGGCACCCGATTCACCGGGCAGGAGCTTGAGACCCTGCCCGGTGCGAAGGATGCCCTGACCCTGCTGGACGAGGCGGTTGCCGCCACCGGCGGTCAGAACCGTGCCGGTCAGCGCATCATGGCGGCGCATGTGGCGCAGGCTCTTGAACTGCAGCGTCACCTGTTGGTCCAGGCGGGTACCGGTACCGGTAAGTCCCTGGGCTACCTGGTTCCTGCCCTGGCGCGGGTGGGGGAGTCGGACCAGCCGATTGTGGTTGCGACGGCGACTCTTGCCCTGCAGGCGCAGATCGTGAACCGCGATATTCCGCGTCTTCTACAAGCGCTGGAGCCGCGCCCGGAGTCGCAGGCGCAGGTGGCTCTGCTCAAGGGCCGCAATAACTACCTCTGCCTGCACAAGCTGGAGGGCGGCTACCCGGAAGACGAGCCGGATGCTCTCTTCGACATGCCTTCTTCGACCTCGCGCGTGGGTGAGGAAGTGGTGCGCCTGCGCGAGTGGGCTGACCGCACGGAGACCGGCGACCGTGACGAGCTGAAGCCCGGAGTCTCTGACCGCGCCTGGGCTCAGGTGTCGGTCAGCGCCGCCGAGTGTCTGGGCCGCCGCTGCCCGCTAGTGGAAGAGTGCTTTAGCGAGATGGCGCGCAGCCGTGCCGCTGAGGCTGACATTGTCATCACGAACCACGCCCTGCTGGCGATTAACGCTTTCGAGGGCATGAAGGTTCTGCCCGAACATGAGACGGTCATTATTGATGAGGCTCATGAGCTGGTGGACCGCGTGACAGGTGCCGTGTCTGGTTCTTTGACGGTTGCGATGGTTCGCCGTGCGGCGCGTAGCGTGAAGAAGCATTCGAAGGCTGATTCCGGCGCACTGGAAATGGCAGCCGGCACCCTGGAGACCGCTTTCGAGGGTCTTGCCGAGGGCCTTCTGAAGGGCCTGGACGGTCGCCTTTTGACCGCTATTTCTGCGGTAAATGATGCCGCCCGCACCGCCCTGTCCGATACCAAACCGGACGGTCAGGACGTTGACGCCGGCCTGCAGATGGCGCGCTCGCGTGTCTCTGAGGTGCACGATATGAGCAGCCGCGTTCTGGAGGCTTCGGGCGAGCAGGACGTTCTGTGGATTTCTCGTCAGGGCGGTTGGGAGAACGGCCGCTACGTGGCTGCTTCCGATACCGACCCGGCGACCCTGAATATCGCTCCGTTGAGCGTTGGCCTGCAGTTGCGTGACGGCCTGTTCGCTGACCGCACCGTGATTTTGACGAGTGCGACCCTGACGGTGGGTGACTCTTTTGATGTTGCAGCCGCTGCCCTGGGACTGCAAGGGGAGGGTGCGCCGCGCTGGACGAGTATCGATGTGTGTTCACCTTTCGACTACCGCAAGCAGGGCATCATGTACGTTGCCGGAGATTTGAAGCCTCCGGGATTTGGTGTGCACGAGGGTCAGCTGGAGCGTCTGCGTGAGCTGTGCGAGGCGTCGGAGGGCGGCGCCCTGGGCCTGTTCTCCTCGAAGCGTGCCGCTGAGCGTGCCGCCGAGTACATGCGTGAGCATAGCGACCTGAACATTCTTCTGCAGGGTGAGTCTTCGCTCAAGGCTCTGGTGGAGGAGTTCAGCGAGGACGTTGACTCATGCCTGTTCGGAACGATGAGCCTATGGCAGGGCGTGGATGTTCCGGGTGACTCTTGCCGCCTGGTGGTGATGGACCGCATTCCGTTCCCCCGCCCGGACGACCCGATTGCGCAGGCTCGTACGGAGGCGGTGAACCGTCACCGCGGTAACGGCTTTATGGCGGTTTCTGCTCACCATGCGGCGATTCGTATGGCGCAGGGCGCGGGCCGCCTGATTCGTTCGGTGTCTGACCGCGGCGTGGTGGCTGTACTGGATTCTCGTGTGGCGACTAAACGTTACGGCGGTTTCTTGATGAAGGCGATGCCGCCGATGTGGTCGACGCAGAATAAGGCAGCCGTGATTGGTGCGCTGGCTCGTCTTTCGGCGAGTATTGAGCGTTAGCTCGGGCGAGATCCATTCCTTGCCGCGCCGCCGCCCCGTTTTGGGCATATAAATTTAGACATATAGAAATCACCCCGGTGATACGTGAACGTTTACGTATCACCGGGGTGATTTCTATAGAGAGCTAAGAGCCCTAACGGTTATGTCTGTTAGAAGCCGTGCTGTTTAGAACCAGCTTCTTTTAGAAGCTGTGCTGTTGAGAGCCCGCGTCTTCTAGAGACTGCAACTTTTAGAGACTTGTATCTTCTAGAGACTACGCAGCACGGAGACGACCTTACCCATAACGGTTGCGCGGTCACCCATAATCGGCTCGTAGTTAGAGTTGCGCGGCATGAGCCAGGTGTGGCCGTCAACCTGACGGAACACCTTTACGGTTGCTTCATCGTCGAGCAGAGCAGCAACGATATCGCCGTTGTCTGCGGTGTGCTGCTCTCGGACAACCACCCAGTCGCCGTCGCAGATTGCGGCGTCAATCATGGAATCACCCTTGACCTTGAGCATGAACAGCTTGCCGCTACCGACCAGCTGGCGGGGCAGAGCGAGCACATCCTCCACGGACTGCTCGGCAGTGATGGGGCCGCCCGCTGCAATTCGTCCAACCAGGGGAACGGGTACGAGGTCCTCATCGCCGACTTCGAAGTTCGGCAGCTCGGGCAGGGAAGAGGAAGCGCTACCGTGGATGCCGATGCCGTTCTCATCCAGCACCTCAATGGCACGGGGGAGCTTGGGGTCGCGGCGAATGTAGCCCATGGTCTCGAGGCGACCGAGCTGGTGAGTGACCGAGGACAGGGACGCAAGACCCACCATGTCACCAATCTGGCGCATGGACGGGGGGTAACCCTTCTGTTCAATCTCGGTGCGGATCGCGTCAAGAATCTTCTGCTGGCGCGCGGTCAGCGCCGGACGGGGTGCTGTTGCCATTTCTTTTCCTTCGGTCTGTGCCCCGAATTCTGTACTCCGGTCTCTGCAGTCTGTTTGAGACACAGTCCGGTCGGGGCACGGATGGGTGCTTCACACGTTTTCTGGTGAAGTCCTAAAAATTTTTTGGTTCTGCCGAAATGGGTCTTATCTCGTCAGGGGGTGGAGGAATTCTATCCGTGCCGGAGCGATACCGGAGCGATACGCAGGCAACGAGTATGCGCCTCCGCCCTATAAAACTCAGTCAGCAGCACCTGCATTCGATACAGAATCAAACCGTAACGGGTACAGAAACCTGCTGTGAGTAGGACTCATCAGGAGCGTGTGGAACGTCTCTTGACACCAGTGTAGAACACTACACCGAAAAACTCAAACAAATATTCTAGATTTTTTCTTCGAAACTCGAAGAAATTTTTAGTACATCTCTGCTAGACTTTAGAACAAGAGTTCGTATATACTCTTGAATCTCTCCTGGAATTCAGGATTTACGGGTGAATGTTCGAAAAATATTCGAAGATTCAACCCGGAGTCTTTCGGGAGAGGAGAGTGAATGGGTGTTCGAATGTATTCGAATCCTCTGCCTCTCTCTTCGCATGATCTACCTTGGATGCTCTAGGGAGCATCTGGCGAAGAGAGAGCGCAGGGGATGGGGTTCCGGGGTCACCCAGTGCGACCCAGCGCAGCCCGGTGCATCCGACGCTCTGACCTAACTAGGGACTAGCTACCCAATAGTTATCGCCTAACAATCACCACTCCATAGTTATCACTCAACTAGGACCTCCGAGCGGGTATCGCTCGGCATTGCTAGACCCGCGGGGCAACCCCGGGGCGAGCTGAGAGAAAGGAACCACAATGACTACAGCAGCACCTATTGCTTCTCGTGGCACTTCTGCACACCTTCCGGCAGGTTTGGTGGTACTTCACCCCGCCCGCACTGCGTCCGCCAGCACCGTGTCGGCCCGCACCATGCAGGGGCGTTCTCGTGTGCCTGCGTCTTCGTAGTCTGTTCGCTCTTCTCGTGCGGCTCATGCACCCCGTCCTGCGCAGGTGGCTCAGCCCGCCCACGCTCCTGCTGTTTCTGCCTCTGCTGCTTCTACCCCTGCTGTTTCTACTCAGGCATCTTCTGCGGCTCAGGCGCCTGGCGCGAAGAGTGTTCTTCTGGCTAAGGGAGGCGAGCTTCTGCGCGCGGTTCCCGCTTCTATTCGTCGTCTTGGCACTGTGCGCGGTTTTCTGAAGGGCCTGCCTCTGTTGACTTTGGCGGCGCTGATTGTGCTCGGTGCTATTAGCTTCTTTGGCCCGGCGGCTTCAGCCTCCGTGGAGAACTCTTCGGCGACTCGAACCGTCGTTGTGGTCAAGCACGGCGAGACCCTGTGGGATATTGCTCAGGCGGTGGATCCGCAGGGTGACACCCGTGATACTGTGGTTCGTATTATGGAGTTGAATTCGTTGACCAGTACCTCTGTTGATGCCGGTCAGCGTCTGGAAATTCCTCAGACTCAGCGCTAAGCATGGACCCGTGTGTGGTTGGCTTCTGCATGAGGTTGATGTCTTGACTCCGAATCCTCTATCTCTCAAGCTAGAGCGCTTGAGCTAAATTCTTGAGCCTATGAAATAGGAGCGCACCGATGCCTGTTCCCGTTGAACCCACACTCACCGAAATTGAATCTGCACAGGAAACTGAATCTGTACAGAATGCTCAGACTGCTCGTCCTGTGGTTGCCGTTTTGGGTGAACCCGGAACTCGTGGCGCCTTGGTGAAGCTTCTTCAGGATGCTGGGGCGGACGTTATCGTCACTACCGTGCCCGATCAGCTGCGTGAGGCTGACGGTATGGTGGTTACCGGCGGTGTGAGCTCTCTTGAGGCGTACGAAGACCTGAAAGCTAAGGACGCTGAGCGCGTGATTGGCCGCCGCGTTGCCGGTGGTCGTCCGGTGCTGGTTGCCGGTGCGGCACTGAGCTGCCTCTTTGACTCTATTACGGTGGAGCATCCGCAGATGGGGCAGGTTCAGGTTCAGTGCATGGGGGAGTGGCCCGGTGAGAGCGTGGAGCTTTCTACCCGCGACCTGGCGCCCGGTGTTTCTGCCCTGCGTTCTTCCTCCGATAGTACGCTGCTCAAGGATCTTGAGGGCGAGGCTCACTTCAAATCTGAGCACGGCGTTTTTGAGTGGGCTTTTGATCAGAGCATTGAATATATTGCCCCTCCGGCAGTGACTTGGACTGTCACCGATCCCGCCTACATCGCGGCGGTTGAGAACGGTCCGCTGACGGCGGTGCAGTTCTGTCCGGTAGGTTCTGGCGAGCTGGGGGCGGAGTTTATGCGCCGCTGGGTTGCGTCCCTGACGGTGACCGGTCGCCTGCTTTCTGGCGACTCCGCTACTGCTGCGGGAGGTAACTAATGTCTGCGCCCGTTCTTGAACTTCTGCCCGCTGTTGATATTTCTGAAGGCTATGCGGTGCGCCCGGTGGGTGGCACCCTGTCCGGTGGTGAGCAGCGCCTCGACCCTGTTGAAGCGGCTCTGACTTGGGTGAAGTCTGGTGCTCGCTGGATTCACCTGGTTGACCTTGATTTGGCGTTTGGTCGCGGCACGAATACTGAGGTTCTGGCTGAGGTGGTTGCCGCCGTCCGTGCAGAGAGCGCCCGGAGCTCTGCCCCGGTTCGTATTCAGGTTAGTGGCGGCGTGCGTAATGCTGAGAGCCTGGAGCGCGCCCTGAGCCTGAGTCCGGATCGCGTGAACGTGACCAGTGCGGCTCTGGCGGATTCTTCCTGGCTTGAAAGCACTCTGGCTCGTTACGCTGATTCTGATCTTCTGGCTCTTGGTCTCGATGCCCGCTATAACCCTGAGCGGGGCTGGGTGACGGTGGCTCGCGGTACCGACTGGTCGGGCCCTGACCTGGCGGAGGCGCTGGCGTGGCTGGAGAGCGCGGGCGTGCGCCGCTATATCGTTACGGATGTGAGCAAGGACGGTTCCCTGGCGGGTCCCGGTGCGGAGCTGCTGGATGAGGTGCTGGCTCAGGCTGCCTGCCGGGTGGTGGCGTCCGGTGGTGTGGCGTCGCTGGCTGATCTTGAGAAGCTGCGTTCCATGGTGCCTTATGGTTTGGAGGGCGTGGTGCTGGGTAAGGCGCTGTATGTGGGTAACTTTAGTTTTGAACAGGCTCTTGAGGTCGCTGGCTCCCGCTAAAGCTACCGCTCTGCTTTAGCCCGCGTAGATTTCTTATCCGCATAGGTTTTATATATGACGAAGCCCCGTCTTCCTCAACGTGAGGGAGACGGGGCTTCGCTGCGAATAGACCGGGTACGGTTTAGTACACCGGGCCGGTCAGCTTCTCGCCGGGGCCCTTGCCGGGCTCGTCCGGGAAGGGGGAAGCCTCACGGAATGCCAACTGCAGGGTGCGCAGGCCATCGCGCAGGGGTGCTGCGTGCTGGGAACCGATTTCGGGGGCGGCAGCGGTGACCAGGCCCGCCAGGGCGGTGATGAGCTTGCGTGCTTCATCGAGGTCCTTGAGATCGTCTGCGTTCTCGTCGGAGGCCAGGCCGCACTTGACGGCTGCGGCGCTCATCATGTGGATGGCCGCGGAGCTAATGATTTCGATGGCGGGAACGTCTGCAATATCGCGCAGCTGCTCATTAACGGCCTCGACCTGCTCCTCGGTGAGCTCGGTGTGGCCGTGGACGGGGGTTTCTTCTCCCGCGGTAAAGCGGAAGTTATTGTTTTCAGTGCTCATAACCCTAGAATCTCACATTTCGTTTAATTCGGTAAATGCGTCCTTAAGAGTGGGTGCTTCTGTGGACTTTCTGGGGGAGCCCCCGCAATTTTATGGTGTTTTGCGTCTATTTCCTTGCGTCTGTCGGGGATTCTGCGGTATGGTTGTAGGCAGTTTGCAAGTGGAGCGCGTCTCCCACCCGGTTGACCGCCGCAGGCGTTTGTTTGCGAGTTTTGAGGTGAACGGGTTCGTCCGCCGATTTCGGCGTACGCTGGTTTGTGCCTCCGCTTGTGTAACTGCGGGGGCTTTTTTAGCGCCCGCAACGGATAGTATTCACGGGGAAACCCACAGAGCACAGGAGCTAGTCATTAGCGAACCACGCATTAACGATCGTATCCGCGTTCCCGAGGTCCGTCTTGTCGGTCCCGGTGGCGAGCAGGTAGGCGTTGTCCCTCTGAAGGACGCTCTGCGTCTGGCTGAGGACGCCGAACTCGACCTGGTCGAGGTTGCCCCGAACGCGAAGCCGCCCGTGTGCAAGCTCATGGATTACGGTAAGTACAAGTACGAAGCCGCAATCAAGGCTCGTGAATCCCGCAAGAAGCAGGTTAATGCCGTTCTGAAGGAGATCCGTTTCCGCCTGAAGATTGATACCCACGACTACGAAACCAAGGTTGGACACGCTCGTCGTTTCCTTTCCGGTGGTGACAAGGTCAAGGCAATGATTCAGTTCCGTGGTCGTGAGCAGCAGCGCCCCGAGATGGGTGTGCGTCTGCTGGAGCGTCTGGCGGCTGAGCTGGCTGAGGTGAGCACCGTTGAGTCTCGCCCCCGCCAGGATGGCCGCAACATGGTGATGGTTCTGGCTCCGCTTCGCGGTAAGGCAGAGGCTCGCCGTGAGCAGGGCGCCGGCGGTCGCAAGGGTCGCGAGCGTATTGACACGACCAAGGCGAAGCCCGTAACTAATTCTCTGGCAGACGCTATGCCTGCCGAGTTGAAGGCACAGGCTTCCGCCGAGTAGGGAACCGGGTCGTCACTTTAGGATGGGCACGCGCCTCCACCGTTGGGTGGGTGTTGCGGGTTCACCCGGTGCCGGTTCCGAGGCACCTCGTCAGGTGTGCCTCACCTTTGGTCCTTGGGGCTGATGCGTGTATCGCTCAACCCCACTAAGCTACCCCGCCGTTGTGGCGGGGGGG
>NZ_KV800109.1:226536-248223 GCF_001810135.1 Rothia sp. HMSC069D01 | reverse complement strand
CCCCCACTAAGCTCCCCCGCCGTTGTGGCGGGGGATGAATGTAAGGAGAACGGCAGCTATGCCGAAGCAGAAGACCCACTCTGGTGCTAAGAAGCGCTTCAAGCTCACCGGTAGCGGCAAGGTTAAGCGCCAGCAGGCGAACCGTCGCCACTACCTGGAGCACAAGTCCTCTCGTCTGACCCGTCGTCTGGCTTCTGACCAGATCGTTACCGGCGGCCAGGCAAAGGTTGTCAAGAAGATGCTGGGTAAGTAAGCAACGCTTACTCTCTGCACCTGGCGCACCGATAGTGGTGCGCACTGATTAAAGACTCGCTCCTGTTCAGCGTGATATGTGAGCTGTTCAGGACATAAGACGAAGGAGACACACGTGGCACGTGTGAAGCGCGCGGTTAACGCGCACAAGAAGCGCCGTACTATTCTCGATCGTGCATCCGGCTACCGCGGTCAGCGTTCTCGCCTGTACCGTAAGGCTAAGGAGCAGGTCACTCACTCGCTGGTTTACAGCTACGACCACCGTCGTAAGAAGAAGGGTGACTTCCGTCGCCTGTGGATTCAGCGTATCAACGCTGCTTCCCGCGCACAGGGCCTGACCTACAACCGCTTCATCCAGGGCCTGAAGGCTGCTGGTGTTGAGGTCGACCGCCGTATGCTGGCTGAGCTGGCTGTTAACGAGCCCGCTGCCTTCAACGCACTGGTTGAGATTGCTAAGAACAACCTGCCCGAGGACACCTCGGCTCCCAAGGCTTAATTAGCCTAGGTTGTGTTCTTACCTCGAAAATCTAGGTTCGGGGTAGGATGCTTAAGCGTCGTGAGCGGCCGTCTGCACTTTGAGTGTGGGCGGCCGCTTTCTGCGTATCTGGGGTTGTGACTGTTCTGCGTTTTTGGGTGCGTCTTTGCCTGTACCCTTTAAGAGTGAACTTTTTTGAACGTATTAGTACCCCCGTTGTGATGTCCAACCCGCAGGCTGACCGTGTGCGCGATATTGCGAAGCTGCGTACCCGTGCTGCTCGCACGAAGAAGGGCCAGTTCCTGGTGGAAGGCCCGCAGGCTGTGCGTGAGGCGTTGAAGGCGCATCTGAAGAAGCCGATTCTGGATGCTGTCTACGTTACGGAGGCGGCTTTTGACCGTCATGAGGATATTGCCGAGCTGCTGGAGCAGGTGTACGGCACCCCCACCCCCGAGGAGGGGCGCCGCGTCTTTATGCGTGTGGTGACCGAAGAGGTGTTGGCGGCCATGGCTGATTCTGTGTCGCCGCAGGGTATTATTGCGGTTTCTTTCATGGTGGATGCTTCCTTCTCGCTGCTCTGGGGTGAGGGCGCGTTGAACCCGAAGTTGATTGCTGTGCTGTCTCGTGTGCAGGATCCGGGTAACGCGGGCACGATCCTGCGTGTGGCGGATGCAGCCGGCGCCGATCTTGTGATTACCACCAAGGGCTCGGTGGATTTGTACAACCCGAAGACGGTGCGTTCTACCGCGGGTTCGCTGTTCCACGTGCCGGTTATTCAGGGTGTGGAACTCGAGGACTTCGCGGAGGATGTGAAGTCTCAGGGGACCGCGGTGCTGGCTGCTGACGGCTATGGTGCGGTGAACCTGCAGGAGCTGAGTGAGTACACCGCGGCCCGTCGCGCGGGTGTGGAGGCGAGCGCCCCGTCCGGCGTGAAGGGTAATTTTGATCTTTCTAAGCCGACGATGTGGCTTTTCGGTAATGAGGCGCAGGGCTTGAACGCTGAAGAGAAGGCAGCCGCTACGATGCGCGTGGCTGTTCCTGTCTATGGTTCGGCTGAGTCTTTGAATGTGGGTACGGCTGCTGCTGTGTGCCTGTATGCTTCGGCGATGGCTCAGCGCGGCGTTTCTCGCTAGGTTTTGGGCGGTTCACGGCTGTGGTACAGCGGTGGGCCGCTTTAGCCTCATAGGTTTTAGAGTTTTAGTTTAGGGCTGAGAAAGGGAAATTATGTCTGCTCCTTCTGGTCATTCGGGTTCGGGCGCGATTATTGCCGCGCTGGGTGCGAACCTGGGTATTGCGGTGCTGAAGTTTTTGGCTTTTGCACTGACTCGTTCTTCGTCGATGTTGGCGGAGGCTATTCACTCGGTGGCTGACTCGGGTAATCAGCTTCTGCTTCTTTTGGGCGGTCGCGCTTCGCAGAAGCAGGCTGATGAGGAGCACCCGTTTGGTTATGGCCGTAACCGCTATATTTACGCGTTTATTGTTTCGATTATTATCTTTGCCCTGGGTGGCTTGTTCGCTCTGTACGAGGGTTATGAGAAGCTGCATGACCCGCACGGTATTACTGAGTGGCAGTGGGTTCCGGTGGCTGTTCTGGTGGGTTCGATTCTGCTGGAGGGTAATTCGTTCCGCGTGGCGGTGAAGGAGTCGCGTGATCTGAAGGGCAAGCAGAGCTGGATGCGTTTCTTGCGTACTTCGAAGAACCCGGAGCTTCCGGTGCTTCTGCTGGAGGATGCGGGTGCGCTGCTGGGTCTGATTTTTGCGCTCTTTGGTGTGGGTCTGACTCTGTTGACCGGTAATGGTCTGTGGGATGCATTCGGCACCCTGGCTATTGGCGTGCTGCTGGTCTTTATTGCCGTGTTCCTTGCGGTGGAGATGAAGTCTCTGATTTTGGGTGAGGCGGCTTCTCCGGAGGATTTGGCGAAGATTCGTGCGGCGATTGAGGATGGCGATAGCGAGCGCATTATCCACATTAAGACCGTGCACTTGGGTCCCGAGGAGATTCTGGTGGCGGCGAAGATTCGTATTCACGATGCCGACACCGGCCGCGCTGTGGCTGATGAGATTGACGCGGCTGAGGTTCGTATTCGCGAGGCTGTTCCTGCGGCACGCATCATTTATCTGGAACCGGATATTTTCCGGGCCTAGCTCTAGGAGATTTTTGTTATGACCGTTGAGATGATCGTTGATGGTTTGCTAAAGATTTTCGTTGGCCTGATCATTCTTTTGGTGTACCTGCGTCTGACTCACCGTTCTCAGGCGGGGCACCAGACCCCGATTGATACCATCGGTAACTTTGTCATCGGTGGTGTGTTCGGTGGCGTGTTGTACAGCAAGCAGATTAGCCTGTTCTACTTTGTCATCTACATGGTGTTTACGCTGTGCATGATTCAGCTGCTGAACGTGGCGACCACGAAGATTCGTTTTCTGCATATGGCGGTGCGTGAGCAGCGCGTGCCGGTCATTACGGATGGTGATATCGATATTAAGAGCTTCCAGCAGGCAGATGTGGTTCTTGATCCGATGCGCCTGATTGCTGACCTTCGTGCGCAGGGTATTTACGACCTGGAAGACATTGAGTTCGCTCAGATTGAGCCGAATGGTGTGCTGAGTGTGATTCGTAAGGGCGACGGTGTGCCGAACTTTGCTCTGATTGTGAAGGGTAGCTTGGTTACTCGCGATATCGCGGATGCGCACAAGACCGAGGATTGGGTGTACCTGCAGTTGCGTGCGGCTGAGGTCGAACTTGAGGATGTCTTCCTCATGGAGTTCAAGAACGGTAACCGCCTGCTCATTCTGCTCAATGACGGCACTACTATTCGCCGTGAGGTGGCAGAAGCCTCGAATATGAATGATAAGGAAGAAGAGTGGCAGGAAGGCGTGGAGGACGCTCCTGAGCCGGAGGATACTGAGGATGCTAAGAAGGAAGTAGCGGAGCACGCTGCTGAGGATGCGCATCCGACGAAGGATTCTAAAGCGTAGAAGAAGGTAGAGAAAGATGAGTGATATGTTGCTCTCGTTTGAGGTTCAGGTGGTTGGCGCCGCCGTGGTTGATTCTTTGGAGGCTCCGACCCGCATGCTGGTGGCTCAGCGTTCTGAGCCGCAGACAGTTGCTGGCATGTGGGAGTTCCCGGGCGGTAAGGTCGAGCCGGGGGAGAGCTGCGAGCAGGCGCTGGTGCGTGAGCTGAAGGAGGAGCTGGGCGTGCAGGCCCGTCTGGGTGCTGAGGTGCCCGGTGCGTACCCGCAGGGCTGGCGTCTGAGTGAGCGTCTGGCGATGCGCGTGTTCTTCGCGGAGATTCTTTCGGGTACTCCGGATACTCTGGAGGATCACAGCGCTCTGCAGTGGATGCCGCTGCCGAAGTCTAAAGATGACGCGCAGGCGTATGATGACCTGCTGGGTTTGCCGTGGATTCCGGCGGATTTGCCGATTGTTGTGGCTCTTCTTCAGCAGCTGCAGGATGCAGGTGTTGGCGAGGCATAATCCTAATGCTGTAGCGCTAAGACCCTGTATTAGTTCTCTGCGTTAGTTCGTTGCGAGGCTAAGTCACCGTTATGTGACACGTTCGCGGCGGTAACAGGATAAATTTTCTCTATCTTTTTCGACACTGTTTGAAGGCGGGATTTCCTGTGGGGAGTCCCGCCTTTATTCATATTTTGAGGGTGAGTTATGCGCCAGGTGATCCTGACTTGCGTGTTTGTTGGGGTGTTTATTCACAGTGCGTAAAGTTATGGCGACAGGTCGTGTCCAAGAGCCTGCACCGTAAAGATATAGGCGATTTTAGGCATGTTTTAGGCGTGCGCAGCCCCATAACCCGGGATGAAATCCGGCGCCAATCACCGTATGTTTATTAGGTAAGGAAAAACTGTCTAATTGGTGATACTGAAATGAACTTTTGGGGAGCCTTCCTCGGAAACTTTTTGATTGGCCTGCGCGAGGGCCTCGAAGCGGCACTGGTCGTAGGTATCCTCCTCGCCTACATCCGCAAAACGCAGCGTACCCACCTGCTGGCACCCATGTGGGCCGGCGTCGGTGTGGCGGTCCTACTGTCCCTCGGCTTTGGCGCTCTGCTGACCTTCGGTCCCCAAACCCTCACCTTCGAAGCGCAGGAAGCCATTGGCGGTTCCCTGTCTATCATTTCGGTTGGCTTCGTCACCTGGATGATTTTCTGGATGGCTGAAAACGCCCGCATGCTTTCTGCCGAACTCAAGGGCAAGCTGGACGCTGCACAGACCAGCGCCTGGGCTGTGGTTCTGCTGGCGGCGCTTTCCGTGGGCCGCGAAGGCCTGGAAACCACCCTGTTTATCTGGTCGGCTACCCGCACCGCCGGTCAGGAGGCGAACGCAACCCCCATGCTCGGTGCGCTGGTCGGTATCGCCATCGCCATCGTGATGGCGTGGGGCATGATGCGCGGCATGATGCGCATTAACCTTTCGCGCTTCTTCACCATTACCGGCGCGTTCCTGGTCATCGTTGCCGCCGGCGTGCTCTCCTACGGTATTCACGACCTGCAGGAGGCGGGTATCCTGCCGGGTCTGAACAGCACCGCGTTCGAGTCCTACCGTTACATCGACCCGAGCGGTTTCCTCGGCACCCTGCTCAAGGCTGTGTTCAACCTGTCCTCGACCACTACCTGGCTTGAGGCGGGCGCCTGGATTCTGTATGTGGGCATTGTGATGCCGCTGTTCATCCGTGCCCAGCGCCCGGGTCTGAAGGCGGCGGCTAAGAAGCCGGAAACCGAAAAGGCTACCGCCTAAACCAGGTTGCGTTCTGCCTCCACGGGAGAACCAGCACGGGAGAACCAGCCCCCTAGATTTTTGCGGCAACGATTGTCCGCGAACCCTAACTATTCATACATTCACCCTTCACGGGACCTCTACATAAGGAGAACCTATGCGTAAGACTCTCGCCTCCGCCGGTGCACTGCTTTCGGTTGGCGCACTCGCCCTGACCGGCTGCACTCCCAACAACCAGAACGTGGCGTCCTCCGCTTCGGGCGCGGCATCCTCCGACGGCGTTATTAACGTCAGCGCTAGCGACGATGCCTGCAAGCTGTCGGCGACCACCGTGAAGGCTGGCAAGGTCACCTTCAAGGTCAAGAACGAAGGCACCAAGGTCAACGAGTTCTACGTGCTCGGCTCCGACGGCCTGCGTATCGTTTCTGAGGTGGAGAACATTGGCCCGAACCTCAGCCGTGACCTGACCGTGGAACTGGCAGAGGGTAGCTACAAGACCGCGTGCAAGCCCGGCATGGTTGGCGACGGTATCCGCGGCGATTTCACCGTGACCAAGAACGAGAACGCGGCAACTATCTCCGCCGATGAGCAGGCACTGCGCGACACCGCAGTCACCCAGTACACCGCTTACGTCAAGGATCAGGTGGAGGCGCTGAAGACCAAGACCGAGCAGTTCGCTGAGCTCTACACCGCCGGCAAGGTAGAAGAAGCGAAGGCGCTGTACTCCTCCGCGCGCCTGCACTACGAACGCATTGAGCCGGTCGCTGAGTCCTTCGGTGACCTGGACCCCGCACTGGATGCACGTGAAGCAGACGTGGAAGAGGGCAAGGAATGGACCGGCTGGCACAAGATTGAGAAGGACCTGTGGCAGCCTACCGCTGAGAAGAACGGCGGCAAGGAGTACACTCCGCTGACCGCTCAGGAACGTGCAGAGCTGGCGAAGAAGCTCGTTGAGGACACCCAGAAGCTCTACGACGAGGTTCACTCCTCCGAGTTCAAGCTTGAGGCATTCCAGATTTCTAACGGCGCTAAGGAACTGCTCGACGAGGTGGTAAACACCAAGATCAGCGGTGAGGAAGAGATTTGGTCGCACACTGACCTCTCGGACTTCCAGGGCAACATTGATGGTGCTCGCGTGGCGTATGAGGACGTTCTGCCGATTCTGAAGCAGAAGGACCCGAAGCTGGCTGAGGACATCGCGAAGAAGCTCGACGTCGTTCAGAAGCTGCTCGACAAGTACAAGAAGGGCGATAGCTTCGCTGCGTACGATGAGCTGACCAAGGAGCAGGTGCGCGAGCTGTCCGATGCTGTTGAAGCTCTGTCTGAGCCGGTTTCGAAGATGACTGAGGTTGTGACCGGCGCGGGCACTAAGTAGCATCCCGCCGACGCTCACCTGCCGCGGTATGTGATATCCGCGGGGCTTGCCGGGTGGGGACTACGGTTGATTCGTGTCTCCACCCGGCACAGGTGCATTCTTCATGCAGGGCGCATATAGCCGCTGCATTCTTCAATCATTCACACATCACACGAAAGGCCTTCCCATGCCTACCGAATCCAACCACCACACTCCGGAAGTAGCCCCCGACGCTAAGCCTGCTGGCACCTCCCGCCGCGGTGCGCTCGGCGCCGCACTGGCGGGTGCCGGTGCTCTGGGCGCCCTCGGCGCGCTCGTCGGATGCTCCTCTAACTCCAGTGCGCAGGCTTCTGCGAGCGCTTCCTCGACTGCCGCGAAGGATTCCCACTCGTTCTACGGTGAGCATCAGAGCGGCATTTCGACTGCGGTTCAGGACCGCATGTATTTTGCGGCGCTGAACCTGAAGACTACCGACCGTGACGAAATCCAGTCCCTGTTCAAGGAATGGAGCGCCGCTGCTGCGAAGCTGCAGGCGGGCGAGCTGGTGGGGGAGGACCGCTCCTATGAGGCGCCTCCTAAGGACACCGGCGAGGCGATGGACCTGTCCGCCGCGAACCTGACCCTCACCTTTGGTCTGGGCCGTAGCTTCTTCGTTGACGATGAGGGCAAGGACCGCTTCGGCTTTGCTTCTAAGCTCCCGGAGGCACTGGTCCGCATCCCTCATATGACCGGTGATGCGCTGGAAGAAAAGCGAAGCAACGGCGATATCTGCATTCAGGCGTGTGCGGATGACCCACAGGTGGCGTTCCACGCGATTCGTAACCTGATTCGTATTGCTGGCGGTCGTGCCGTGGTGGCGTGGAACCAGCAGGGTTTCGGCCGTACCTCTTCGACCTCGACGAGCCAGGTGACGGCGCGTAACCTGTTCGGTTTCAAGGACGGCACGAATAATCTGAAGGTGGAGAGCCCGAACCTGCTGAAGAAGCACGTGTGGACTTCCTCTGAGAATTCGGCGAATAGCCCGGCGTGGATGGAGGGCGGCAGCTACCTGGCTGCTCGCCGTATCCGCATGAATATTGAGACGTGGGACCGCACCCGTCTGCGCGAGCAGGAGGAGATTGTAGGTCGTACGAAGGTGACTGGTGCGCCGCTGTCCGGTGGTGACGAGTTCACGGCTCCTAATTTTTCGGAGAAGGGTCGCTCGGGTCCTCTGATTCCGGCAGACTCTCATATGCGTCTGATGCATCCTGATCAGAATCAGGGTGTGCAGATGTTGCGCCGCGGCTTCAACTACACGGATGGTACTGATGAGCTGGGCCGCCTGGACGCTGGTTTGTTCTTCATTGCGTATGTGTGCGATCCGCGCACGCATTTTATTCCGATGCTGAGCACGATGACTTCTTCGGACGCTTTGAGTGAGTATCTGCGTCATACCGGTAGTGCGCTGTTTGCGGTGCCGCCGGGTGTGAAGGATGAGAACGACTACATCTGCTCGGGTCTTTTCAGCTAGTGGATGTGTGGGACTAGCGCCTGCTTAGGCTTGCTAAGCGGCGTGTTTGTGTTGTTGAAAGCAGGAGGTGTTGTCACCTCCTGCTTTCTCCTGTTAAGGCGTGCGCAGCCGCTATTTTGCGGGTGTTGGGGGCGCTTAGGCTGTCTCTTTGTGGGTTTTTGTGGGGGAGGGGAATTTGTCACATATGGGTTCGACACGGGTGCATGCTTTGGAAACCAACCAGCAGGCGGGTAGTATTGAGGGAGAAATCACATACGTATTGGGAGACAATGATGACTGCTCAACCCCCGTTTGATCCGGGTGCCTACCGCTCCGACGCGGTTCCCTCGGACACTCAAGCTATTTATATTCAGGAAGGCGGCGCTGAGCCGCGCGGAATTCTGTTCCACTCGCCGACCAAGCACCCGAAGATTCTGCGTCTGCAGGAGATTATGATTGTCTCCGCGCTGCTCTGCTTGATTCACGGTGTTATTTCCTCGTTCGCACCGGATAACCTGTCCCCGCTGAAGGGTCTGCCGGAGGTCGGCGTTGCAGGCGGTATCGGCCTGCTGGTTGTTTCTGCGGTTGTGTACATCTGGGTCTACTTCACGATTCAGAAGGGCAGGCGTCTGGGCCTGACTGTTGGTCTGATTTTTGCGATTCTGGGTGCGTTCGTGGCGATTTTGTCTCTGATTGGTAATGTCATTGACGCTCAGCGCTACGGCTTCGTGCCTCTGTACGCGGCATGGTTCATTGCGAACGTGCTGTGGATTCGTGCTTCTTTTGACCCGGCTGTGAAGCAGGCTCTGAAGTAGAAGTACCCTCTTCAACCCTGTTGTTGAAAAGATATACTCTAGAACGCCCGGATGGACTATCCGGGCGTTCTGCTGTTTGCGCTTGCCTCTCTGGTCTAAAATAGATAGGATATGCGCCCGTCGCCTTCCCCCTGTTCCGCACCCTGTGCGGGTAGCCGGGGGAGAGCAGATGGTGCTGCCTAAGGTGTATAACGAGCCAGCCGGCATAGTGCCGGTGGTATGCAGAGAAGAGTGACAATGACCGATTCCGTGCAGGAACACGAGGGTCTTAACGGCCCGGCTCAGGTTCTCGCCCGCATTGCGCAGGTTCTGGAGGAGAACCCCGAGAACGGTTTGGACGCTATCCGTGAGGCTTTTGAGGCTGAGCGTGAGCGCGCCAAGCAGGAGATTCGCGAGAAGGCTACCGATTTTGACAGCCTCAAGGAGGTGCGCCTGAGCTTCTTCGGTGAGAAGGGCATCATGAGCATCGCGAACCGTCAGATGCGTGATCTTCAGAACCAGCACAAGGGCCCGGTGGGTAAGCTGATGGGTCAGGCTCGTGCAGCCCTGACTGAGGCTATTGAGGCTCGTACCGCTGAGCTGGAGGCTGAGCGTGAGGCTCGCATCCTGGCTGAGGAGGCTGTGGACGTTTCTGCTGCTTCGCCTCGCCGTTCCCTGGGCGGCCGCCACCCGATTGCTCTGATGCAGGAGCGCCTGACCGATATTTTCGTCGGTATGGGTTGGGAAGTTGCTGACGGCCCGGAGCTGGAGTCTGAGTGGTACAACTTTGACGCTCTGAACATTAAGCCGGATCACCCGGCACGCGAAATGCAGGACACTTTCTACGTTGAGCCGAAGAACGCTCACCTGCTGCTGCGCACCCACACGTCGCCGGTGCAGATGCGCTCGCTGCTTTCTCGCGAGCTGCCGCTGTACATTGTGTGCCCGGGTCAGGTGTACCGTACCGATGAGCTGGATGCGACCCACACCCCGGTCTTCCACCAGATCGAGGGTCTTGCCGTGGATAAGGGCCTGACTATGGCTGATCTGAAGGGCACCCTGGAGTACATGGCACGCGCCATGTTCGGTGAGGACGCTAAGATTCGCCTGCGCCCGAACTTCTTCCCGTTCACTGAGCCTTCCGCTGAGCTGGATTTGTGGCACCCGAACGCTAAGGGCGGCCCGCAGTGGATTGAGTGGGGTGGCTGCGGCATGGTGAACCCCAACGTTTTGCGTGCTGCGGGTATTGATCCTGAGGAGTACTCGGGCTTCGCTTTCGGTATGGGTATTGAACGTACCCTCATGTTCCGTAACAACGTCGCTGACATGCATGACATGGTTGAAGGCGACATCCGTTTCTCTGAGCAGTTCGGGATGGAGATCTAAATTATGCGTGTACCCCTGTCATGGCTGCGCGAGTTCGTGCCTGTAGCTGAGGATGCTTCGGCTGAAGATTTGATGGCAACCCTGGTGAAGGTTGGCCTGGAAGAAGAAGACGTTCACCGCCCCTCTGATGAGCTGTCCGGACCAATTGTGGTTGGCCAGGTGCTCTCCATGGAGCCGGAGACCCACTCTAACGGCAAGACCGTGAACTGGTGCCAGGTGCGTGTGGTTCCGGAGGGCCAGGAGCAGACTCTGACCGGTAAGGGCATTGAGCCTTCCGGCGTGCAGGGCATTATTTGTGGTGCCCACAATTTCAAGCCCGGTGACAAGGTTGTTGTGACCCTGCCCGGCGCTGTTCTGCCCGGTGGTTTCGCGATTACTGCCCGTAAGACTTACGGTCACAAGTCGGCTGGCATGATTGCTTCGACTCGTGAGCTGGGTATTGGCGATGATCACGGCGGCATCCTGGTGCTTTCGACCCTGGGCCTGGACCCGGAGCTTGGCACCGATGCGATGGAGCTGCTGGGCCTGTACGATCAGGCTGCCGAGGTGAACGTGACCCCGGACCGCGGTTACGCGTTCTCTCTGCGCGGTATTGCTCGCGAGTGGTGCCACGCTACCGGTTCTTCCTTCGAGGATTTTGTGCTGGCGTACGGCGAGCGCGCCCCGGAGGCTAACGAGTCCGGTCACCCGGTTGCTCTGCGTGATGACGCCCCGATTCACGGTAACCCGGGCTGCACTCGTTTTGTGATGCGTGAGGTTTCGGGCGTGAAGGCGGATGCGCCGGTTCCGACCTGGATGTCTTCGCGTCTGCGTCTGGCGGGTGTGCGCTCGCTGTCGCTGCCGGTGGATATTTCGAACTACGTGATGCTGGAGACCGGTCAGCCGCTGCACTTCTACGACGCTGACAAGGTTCAGGGTGAGATTGTGGTGCGTCGCGCCGCAGCTGGTGAGAAGCTGGTGACCCTGGATGGCGTTGAGCGTACTCTGCACCCCGAGGATATTGTCATTGCTGATGATTCCGGTGTGATTGGTCTTGCCGGTGTGATGGGCGGCGCCTCCACTGAGGTGACCGATTCGACCACCCGCATTCTGGTTGAGGCTGCTCGTTTTGATGAGGTGTCGGTGGCTCGTACTGCTCGCCGTCACAAGCTGATTTCTGAGTCCTCGAAGCGTTTTGAGCGTGGCGTTGATCCGCTGATTCAGGCAGCGGCTGCTCAGCGTGCGGTTGAGCTGCTGGTTGAGCTGGCTGGTGCTCAGGTTGAGCCGGGCGTTACTGACGTATCCCTCGGCTATGAGCCGGTCGTGATTGACCTGCCTGCTGATTACACTGCTGGTCGTATCGGCGTGGATTACTCGCCGGAGCAGATTGAGTCGTGCCTGCGTGAGATTGGTTGCTCGGTGGAGCGTACCGAGTCTGGTTACGCGGTGACTGTCCCGTCGTGGCGTACTGACCTGCGCGCGAAGGAGGACCTGACCGAGGAAATTGCACGTATTGACGGTTATGCGAACATCCCCTCGACCCTGCCGGTGGCTCCTGCGGGCCGCGGTTACACTCCGGAGCAGGCGGGTAAGCGTCGTGCGCTGAATGCGCTGGCTGCTTCCGGTCTGACTGAGGTGTTTGCGTACCCCTTCGTGTCGGCTGATGCGAATAACCTGTGGTCGGCTCCGTGGGCGAGCACCCCCGAGAACCCGGTGACTGAGGTTCCTTCGATTCGCCTGGAGAACCCGATTTCTTCGGCTGAGGGCTGGATGCGCCGCTCGCTGCTGCCGGGTCTGGTTGAGGTTCTGAAGCGTAACCTGTCTCGTGGTTTCAAGAACTTGGCTATTTTTGAGTCGGGTCATGTGTTCATTCCGGGTGAGCAGCTGGGCTCCGAGTCTATTCCGCCGCTGGGAGCTCGCCCCTCGGATGAGGTTCTGGCTGATCTGAATGCCGGTATTCCGCAGCAGCCCACTTTCATTGCTGGTCTGTTTGCAGGTACTGAGCACGAGGCGATGCCGGGTGCTGCTCCGCGCGCTTACGACTGGCGTGACGCTCTGGACGCTGTGCGTCTGGTGGCTGCTGCTGTGTCGGCTGAGATTCAGGTGCGTAATGGTGTGCACACTGCGTTCCACCCGGGCCGTGTGGCTGAGGTTCTGAACGCTGCCGGTGAGCGCGTTGGTTTCGCTGGCGAGCTACACCCGAAGCTTCTGCAGGAGCTGAACCTGCCGGAGCGTACTTGCGCGTTTGAGCTGGATTTCTCGGCTCTGTTTGCTGGTCGTGTTGAGGCGCGTCAGGCTACTCCGGTGCTGACTTTCCCGGCTGCTACTCAGGATGTGGCGCTTCTGGTGGACCGCGATCTGCCTGCTTCTGAGGTGGAGCGTGTTCTGCGTGAGGGTGCTGGTGAGCTGCTGGAGGATATCCGCGTCTTTGATGATTACCGCGGTGTCGGTATTGATGAGTCGAAGAAGTCTTTGGCGTTTGCTCTGCGTTTCCGCGCGCCGGATCGTACGCTGACTGCTGATGAGGCTTCGGCTGCTCGTGAGGCTGCTGTGGCTGCGACTGTTGAGCAGCTGGGTGCGGAACCGCGTGTCTAATCGGGTCTGACCCTATGGCGTAACGCTTAGTGCTGACGGGGTGGGAGTTGTTGGCTCCCACCCCGTAGCTTTTGGCGTTGCGTGGTGGGTTTACCTGTTGAGTTGGTTTTTGAAGCGTTGATAAGCGCTTTCATTGGTGAACTCATGTGGTTATGGGTACCCTAGAAGATAGATGAAGTGAGGGAGAGAGTAATGGCTAATCGAGAGAACTCGCGCGAACAGGATGAGCTGTCGCAGTCTACTGAGGTCGAAGAAACCTACTTTGAGGATTCCCAGTACGATGATTCTCAGTACGATGACTCTGAGTATGAAGATTCTGAGTATGAGGAGTACGACGAGTACGAGGATTACGACGATGAGGAAGAGAACTCCTCCCTTTTCGCGATGAGTGAGGAAGAGCTGGATGACCGTCCGGGCGTGAACTGGCTGTCGGTTCTTTCTGCTGTCGTTGCGGTTATTCTTTCCATTATTTTGGCTGTTGTGGGTGTTCGTGCTTTTGCGTCGGTGAATAATAACGCTGAGTATGCTGGCAAGAGCTGGGTCATTCAGGGCACCTACCAGGATTTGACTCCTGACCTGATTACGAAGGGCAATGTTGCTCGTTATAAGGGCAACTTGCCGGCTGATGACGCGCTGAACGGTAAGACGTATGTGTCGAACCTGAAGGATAAGTATCAAGTGACTTCGGGTGCTCCGATTGAGTTCCGTGGTTCGCAGACTGGTGACGTTCCTTCGGAGTTCCCGCGTGAGGTAGACGGCCTGTTGGTGGAGAAGGGCGGCACTCTTGAGGTCGTCTACACCGCCGAGAAGGGCACGTTGAAGCCTGTGACTGAGGACAGCGTGAACGCCGAGCGTTTTGCCGGTATCGCAAGTATTGTTGGTGCGGTGCTGGTGCTTCTGCTGGGTCTGGGTTTTGCTGTGTGGCTGAACCGCCGTTCGCGCGATGTCGAGTATGAGGACCTGGATGGTCTGGTGGAGGATGAGCGCTAGGCGTTCTGAGTCCTGAGGATTCACCTCGAAGTTTTGTTGAAGGAGCCTGTTTCTGGTGCACGTGATGTTGCTGGAGGCGGGCTCCTTTTTCGCGCTCGCCTACCGGAGGTCTCTTGACCGGCGCAGCGCACCAGTCCACAATGTTCTTGCACGCTATGCATTCATTGTGAGGTTATGCGCCCGAATGTGTAGATACACGCTACATTCGCGGCATTTTGCGTGACAGTTGGTGAGATAAACCCTGAAATTTCCCCCATATCTTGGAATAATCCATATTTGGTGCGCATATTTATGTGCATATGTATTATCTTGGGTAGTAAAGAATGTCGCGCTGCGCCACCGTTGGGCAGCTCCGTTCTGAATTCGTGATTGGCACCGTAGGAAGAAGAGATATTATGCCTTTCCCCTCGACCAAGATCGCGCGTCAGGCACGCATCGTTGAATTGCTGCAGACCCGACGTGTCCGCTCCCAGGCTGAACTGGCGCAGTACCTGGCCGATGATGGTATGAAGGTTACTCAGGCGACCCTTTCCCGTGATCTTGTTGAAATTGGCGCTGAGCGCATCCGTGATGAAGGCGCTGGCTTGATTTATGCTGTGCCGAATTATCCTGCTCGTCGTGGCGGCGGTACTGCACCTGATGCCCGTATGATTTCCCTGTTTAAGGAACTGCTGATTACCGCTGAGGGTTCGGCAAATATTACGGTTCTGCGTACTCCTCCGGGTGCTGCGCAGTTCTTGGCGTCGTCTATTGATCAGGGCGGTCTTGAAGCGATTATGGGCACTATTGCCGGTGACGATACGGTAATAGTGATTACTCGTGACCCCAATGGTGGGGCTGCGCTTGCCGAGAGCTTCTTGGATTGGTCTGCTGCTCAGTAGTAGCTGGGGCGTATCTTGCGCTGTTCTTCTGATATTTCGGGGGGAGCGGTTGAAGGTACGCCCTTCTGCTGTCTTCGGGTTCTTTGCCGGGCTTCTAGCTCGTCTTCTCCTTTTCTAGATATACCGATTTTTCTGTGGTGAGAGTTTTCTATCATGTCTGAAATACACGATTCAGCGAACAATATTGCCTACCTTTTGGCTGAGGCTGCTTCTGGTTCGGGGGCTAAGACAGCTTTGGCGATTCCGGCTTCTGAATCTGCTGATATGCGGGTGGTGAGCTACGCGCAGTTGGCGTCTGCGGCCGCGCAGGTTCAGCGTCATTTGGCGGCGCTCGGTGTTGAGCGTGGTGACCGTGTGGCGTTGTCTATGCCGAATGTGGCGTTGATGCCTGCACTGTATTACGGCATTGTGGCTGCGGGTGCGATTTGTGTTCCGTTGAATCCGCTGTTGTCGGGTGCTGAGCTGGAGTATCATCTGCGCGATAGCGGGGCGAAGGTGCTTTTTGCGTTTGCGGGTACTCGTCTGGCGTCGGAGGCATCCTCGACGGTGCCGGTGAAGAACGGTTCGGTTCGTTGCGAGATTTTCACCGGGGGAGAGGGCTCACCGGTGGCTCCTTTTGATGCGCCTCCCGATAGCGCGCTGTCGGATGCGGATCCGTCGGCTACTGTTCTGGAGCCTGTCCCGGTGGCGGCGAGCGACCCGGCGATTATTCTCTACACGTCGGGTACGACGGGCAAACCTAAGGGTGCGACGCTGACCCACGCGAATATCCTCTCGAATGCTCGTAGCTGCGTGAGCGTTTTTGGGTTTACCGCTGAGGACGTCATTTTTGGTGGCCTTCCGCTGTTCCACGCGTTCGGTCAGACGGTGTCGATGAACGCGGCGTTTGCGGCGTCGGCTACAGTGGCTTTGCTGCCGCGTTTTACCCCTGATGGTGCGCTGAATTTGATTGAGTGTGCAGGGGTGTCGGTGTTGGCTGCGGTCCCGAGCATGTATGTGTCGTTGGCGGCGGCGCTGGAGGCTGAGCCTGAGCGTGCGCGCTCGCTGCGTGGTCGCATCCGCTTCGGTATTTCGGGTGGTTCGCCGCTACCTGCGCCGGTGCATTCTGCGTTGAAAACGCTGATTGAGTGCCCGGTGTATGAGGGCTACGGTTTGAGTGAGACTTCGCCGGTGGTTTCGTTTAACCAGGCGGAGTTTGGCATGGTGCTCGGTTCGGTGGGTCGTGTTCTGCCGGGCGTGCAGGTACAGGTCCGTTGTCCGCAGGGTTCCGAGTGTGCGCCGGGTGTGAGCGGTCAGCTGTGGGTACGCGGCGAGAATGTGATGGCTGGCTACTGGAATAATCCTGCGGCTACTGCTGAGGTTTTTGACGGCGAGTGGTTTGCGACCGGCGATGTTGCGCGCGTGGATGAGCAGGGCAATATTTTTATTGTGGACCGTATTAAGGACATGGTTCTGCGTAACGGCTATTCGGTGTATCCGCGTGAGATTGAGGATGTTCTCTATACCCATGAGCAGGTGCAGTCGGTAGCTGTGTTGGGTGTGCCGGATGATCGTGTGGGTGAGGAGGTTGTCGCCGTGGTGATGCCGCGTCCGGGTGCTGATGAGGGCGTGCTGCAGGCGGAGTTGAATGCGTTGGCGCGTACTCGTTTGGCGGCGTATAAGTATCCTCGCCGCTACGTGATGGTGGAGAGCATGCCACTGGGGCCGACCGGCAAGATTCTTAAGCGTGACTTGCGGGTTTTGATTCAGCGGGGCTAATCCCGGCAGATGGTTCTTATCGCTCATCTGAGGACAACCGCGGGTGAAGGGGGTAGAATCTTGTAGGCGGCTTCTACCGCGTTATTGTTCCCGGGTAGTTTTTCCGGGGCTATCCCCTTCACGAAAGAGAGAGCATGAGCGTTCCCGCTTCTGAGGCTTCGCGAACCCCTATTGAGCAGTTGATTCCGACTGCTTGCGCTACGATTCCGAATTACCCGCACGAAGGCATCCTCTTTTACGATGTGACCACTCTCTTCGCTGATGCTGAGGTGTTCAAGGCGTGCATTGATGAGCTGGCTGCTCGTTTTGAGGGTCAGTTTGATGTGGTTGCTGGTGTTGAGGCTCGCGGTTTCTTGCTGGCTTCTGCGCTCGCGTACGCTACCGGCACCGGCATTATGACGGTCCGTAAGGCGGGTAAGCTTCCGCGTGAGACGTACCGTGAGGAGTATGCGCTGGAGTACGGTAGCGCCGCGATCGAGATTCACTGTAGTGATTTCGCGCCGGGCACCCGTGTTCTTCTGCTGGATGATCTGCTGGCGACTGGCGGTACCCTGGTGGCTGCCGCGAAGTTGGTGGAGCGCGCGAACCTGAAGGTTGCCGGCGTTGGTGCTCTTCTGGAGCTGGAGGGCCTGGGCGGTCGTGAGGCGCTGGACGGTTACCGTCTTGAGACGCTGAGCATGGTCTCTGAGTACCCGCTGCCGTCGAAGTAGTTTTATAGAGTTTGAGGCGTACCGTCCTTTGGGCGTGTGCAGCTGATATTGATGAGGGGTGCCCCGCCGGTTGAGCCGGTGGGGCACTTTTCTGTGGGGGTAATATTTCTGCCCTTCGGAGCCTGTCCTGTAAAATAGTGACCCGTATTTTTGGGTGTCTATCGCACCCTGTCTTTGAGACACCATAGGTTTAAGGAGCTTACGTGTCATCTGAATCTCTACCCCAGCAGTCTGCTGATTCTTCGGCGGCTGAGAAGCTGTTTGCTGAGCAGATGGCGGCGGAGCGTGAGTATGTTGCTCGCGTGTATGCTCGCCTGGATGAGCTCCGTGAGGAGACGGCTGAGAAGCTGGCTGCTGTGCGTAAGAATCAGGCGGTGGGCGGTCATCAGAACCGTTCGGAGCGTGACTCTTTTGCTACTCACTATGAAGATCGTTTGGCGCAGCTGAATGCTGTGGATTCTCGTCTGACCTTTGGTCGTTTGGATATGGACCGTGAGGGTGCTGATGCGGTGCGCTATATCGGTCGTATCGGTATTACGGATAGTAATCAGCAGCGTCTGCTGATGGATTGGCGTGCCCCGGAGGCGGGTACGTTCTATCAGGCAACTGCTTTCCACTCGATGGGTGTGCGCCGTCGCCGTCACCTGATGCTTGAGGGCCGTACTGTCGTCAATATTGAGGATGAGGTCTTCGATTCGGAGATGCTGCAGGATGAGGATTCCCTCCACGGCGAGGGCGCTCTGCTGGCGGCGTTGAATAAGAAGCGTACCGGCCGCATGGGCGATATTGTGGCGACGATTCAGGCTGAGCAGGATGCGATTATCCGCTCGGAGCTGCCGGGTGTGCGTGTGGTGCAGGGTGGTCCCGGTACCGGTAAGACAGCTGTGGCGCTGCATCGTGCGGCGTATCTGCTGTACACGAACCGTGAGCGCCTGTCGAAGGCTGGCGTGCTGGTGGTTGGCCCCTCGAATTCGTTCATGTGGTACATCGAGCGTGTGCTTCCGTCGCTGGGTGAGACCGGCGTGGTGATGTCTTCGTTGGCGACCCTGTATCCGGGTCTGCGTGCTGTGCCTGAGAAGGACCGCGCGGTTGCCGCGTTGAAGGGCGATTTGCGCATGGTGAAGGTTATTAAGTGTGCGGTGGCGGATCGTCAGAAGGTGCCGGCTCAGGTTCAGCGTCTGAATGTTGAGGGTACTGATGTTGAGCTGACTCCGGAGATGGTTCGTTCGGCTCGTTCTCGTGCTCGTTCGACGGGCAAGCCGCATAATGAGGCTCGTGAGACGTTCGTGAAGATTCTGTTGAAGGAGCTGACTGCGAAGCTGGATGATCAGCTGAACCGTGCGGCGGGTCGTGTGGTGGAGCGTCCGTATCTGCAGGATGATGTGCGTGCCTCGATGGATGTGCGCCGTGCCTTGAATCTGGCGTGGATGCCGCTGTCGCCTGAGACTCTGTTGCGCTCGCTGTTTTCGAAGCCGCACTATCTGGAGTCTGCGACTCGTGAGCTGTCGAAGGCTGAGCGTGAGCTGTTGGCTCGCCCGGCGGATGCCCCTTTCACGGAGGCTGATGTTCCTCTGTTGGATGAGGCTGCTGAGCTTTTGGGTGATTTTTCGAAGGTGACCGGTGCGGCTGCTGCGGCTCGTGCTGCGGCGGAGCATCGCGCGAACCTTGAGAACGCTGCGAAGGCGCTGGAGAATGTTCACCAGTCGCTGGAGGATATTGGCGCTGATGGCGTGATTACTCCTGAGCAGATTGCGATGATGAATGAGGTTCGTGGCGAGCGTATGACTGCTGCGGCTGCGGCGTCGGCTGATCGTACGTGGGCGTATGGCCATATTGTGGTGGATGAGGCTCAGGAGCTCTCGCCCATGCAGTGGCGTCTGCTGATGCGTCGTTGCCCGATGAAGTCGTTCACGATTGTGGGCGATATTGCTCAGGCTTCTTCTGCTGCGGCTGCTTCCTCGTGGTCGCAGGCGTTGGAGCCGTTTGTGGGTGAGCGCTTCACTCTGGAGGAGCTGACGATTAATTACCGTACTCCGGCGCAGATTGCTGAGGCGGCGGTGTCGGTTGCGCAGGCTGCTGGCTATGAGGTGTCTGCGCCTCGTGCGGTGCGTGAGGGCCAGTGGCCTCCGCAGGTGCATGAGGTTGCCGCCGAGTCTGTTGTGGAGCAGACCGTGTCCGTGGTCAGTGAGGAGGTCGCTCATTCGGGTGGTGCTCTGATTGGTGTGGTGTGCCCGCCGAGCCTGTATGTTCAGACGGCTCAGGCTGTGGCTCGTGCTCATGCTGATCGTACGGGTACCGCGCAGACTGCGTTGGAGAATCAGGTGCTGGTTCTGACTCCGTGGGAAGCGAAGGGCCTGGAGTTTGATGTTGTGGTGATTGTTGAGCCGCAGCAGCTGATCGATGATGCTGGTGGTGCTGTGGGCGACTTGTACGTGTCGATGACTCGTCCGACTCAGCGCCTGCACATGGTGGGTTCGCGGATGCCCGCGGGCCTGTAGCCTTCATAGCTCTGTAGCCTCTTTCTGTTATTTCTTTGAGCCGGTGCTGCACCGGTTTGGGCGCTCGCTTGGGTTTTTCTGAGCGTTTGGGCTGGTGCGGTGCTAGGCTTGTTACATATTTTGTTCGAGCGCCTTCGGGCGTTGTTACCTTGTGAATGGGAGAAGCATGTCTGCCGAGATCCTCAACGCGCAGCATAATGACGATACCTTCGAGAATATTTGGCAGGAACTGAAGTGGCGCGGCCTGGTGCACGTGAGCACTGATGAGGCTGCTCTGGAGAAGGCGCTGAGCGAGGAGAGCCTGACTTTCTATACGGGTTATGATCCGACTGCGGCTTCTTTGCACCTGGGTCACCTGGTGCAGCTGCTGGTGATGCGTCGTCTGCAGCTTGCCGGTCACAAGCCGCTGGGTCTGGTGGGTGGTTTCACCGGTTTGATTGGTGATCCGCGTCAGACTTCTGAGCGTGTGCTGAACTCTCCTGAGGTTGTTGCTGAGTGGGTTAAGTCTCTGCGCGCTCAGATTGAGCGTTTCCTGTCGTTCGAGGGTGAGAACGCTGCCCGTATGGTGAATAACCTGGACTGGAGCGGTCAGATGTCTGCTCTGCAGCTGCTGCGCGATGTTGGTAAGCATTTCCGCGTGGGCACCATGGTAAAGAAGGAGATTGTTGCGAAGCGCCTGAACTCTGATGAGGGCATTTCGTACACCGAGTTCTCGTACCAGATTCTGCAGGGCCTGGACTTCTTGGAGCTGAACCGTCGTTTCGGTTGTACTCTGCAGACCGGTGGTTCTGATCAGTGGGGTAACCTGACGAGCGGTACTGAGCTGATTCGTAAGGTGGAGGGTAAGAGCGTTCACGCTATTGGTACTCCGCTGATTACTAACTCTGATGGCACTAAGTTCGGTAAGAGCGAGGGTAACGCTATTTGGCTGAACCCGCAGATGTGCTCGCCCTACGCTTTCTACCAGTTCTGGCTGAACACTGCGGATGCGGATGTGGTGGATCGCCTGAAGGTCTTTACTTTCTTGACTCGTGCTGAGATTGCTGAGTTTGCTGAGAAGGTTGAGAAGGAGCCGTTTAAGCGTGAGGCTCAGAAGACTCTGGCGTACCTGGTGACTTCGCTGGTTCACGGTACTGAGGCTACCGATCAGGCTGTGGCTGCTTCGGAGGCTCTGTTCGGTAAGGGCGATTTCGCTGCTCTGGATGAGGCTACCCTGGAGTCTGTGATTGCTGAGCTTCCTTCGGCGAAGCTGTCTGAGGACCGTCTGGACATGATTTCTGTTCTGACTGAGCTGGGCTTTGCGAAGTCTAACTCTGAAGCTCGTCGCATTCTGAAGGAGGGTGGCGCTTCGGTGAACGGCGTGAAGGTTCAGGGCGAGGACGCAGCTATTTCTAAGGATGATCTGCTACACGGTCGTTTTGCGATGGTTCGCCGTGGCAAGAAGAACCAGGGTGCTGTAGAGCTGGTCTAGTCTCTTCTGACTTTCTCTATACATATAGAGGGGGAGGGGTTCTTCTCTACTGAAGTATTCATTACTGAATGTTCGGTGGGGGAGTGCCCCTCCTTTTCTATTCCACCTATATATCTCTATATACAGAGTCTGTTAGAGAGCCCCTCCGTCAGGAGGGGCTCTTCTTGTATCGTTCTGCTACCCTCTGGCTCTGGGGTTTCTTGGTTTGTCTTTGTTGGCGAGGGCTTTGGGCGCCTTTCGACCCTGTTTTGGGGGTCCAGAGAGGGGAATTCGCAGATTTTTGAGGTTTCTAGAAGTTTTTTAAAGATTTTTTAGCACCCATAA
>NZ_KV800109.1:170877-226436 GCF_001810135.1 Rothia sp. HMSC069D01 | reverse complement strand
GAACGAGGACGATAACCGCCTTTCCAAGCGGAGCCAGACGGAACGCCGTATCCCAAGCGAAATTAGGGAAAACGAAAGAGGCGCCGCCTCCCACCTCGGGAGACAGCGCCTCTTTCGTTAGAGCCGGGTCAGCAGAAAAGCTTAGCCTTCCACGCCGCACTCAGCCAGGATCAGCTCACGCACGCGGGCGGCGTCAGCCTGACCGCGGGTAGCCTTCATGACCTGACCGACGATAGCGCCAGCAGCCTGAACCTTACCGGCACGGATCTTGTCGGCAACATCGGGCATTGCTGCCAGGGCTTCCTGAACGGCTGCGGTGAGCGCGCCGTCGTCAGAGACCACGGCGAGGCCGCGTGCCTCAACGATTTCGGCGGGGGTGCCTTCACCGGCGAGGACGAACTCGAGCACCTGGCGGGCGATCTTGTCGTTGATCTTGCCTTCGGAGATGAGCGCTTCGAGGGCGACCACGGTTGCGGGCTCCACGCCGAGGGCGGTGAGCTCAACTTCAGCCTGCTTTGCGCGGCGGGCAATCTCGCCCATCCACCACTTGCGGGCTGCTGCTGCGGTTGCGCCTGCGGCGACGGTCTCTTCGATGACGTCGAGTGCGCCGGCGTTGACGACGTCGCGGAACTCTTCGTCAGAGTAGCCCCACTCACCCTTGAGGCGGCGGCGGCGTTCTGCCGGGGGTTCGGGCAGTTCGGCGCGCAGACGCTCAATCCATTCGCTGTTGGTGACGACCGGTACGAGGTCCGGTTCGGGGAAGTAACGGTAGTCGTCAGCGTCGGACTTGGGGCGACCCGAGGAGGTTTCGCGGGTGTCTTCGTGCCAGTGGCGGGTCTCCTGGGTGACCTTTTCGCCGCGTTCGAGGATCGCTGCGTGGCGGCGAATCTCGTAGCGGACGGCGCGCTCGACGGAACGGAGGGAGTTCACGTTCTTGGTTTCGGAGCGGGTGCCGAACTTCTCTGCGCCCTTGGGCATGAGGGAGACGTTGGCGTCGCATCGGACGTTACCGCGTTCCATGCGGGCGTCGGAGATGCCGAGGGAGCGTACGATGTCGCGGATTGCGGCAACGTAGGCGCGTGCCAGTTCGGGTGCGCGCTCGCCGGCACCGACGATGGGTCGGGTGACGATCTCGATCAGGGGCACGCCTGCGCGGTTGTAGTCGACCAGGGAGGAGGTTGCACCCTGGATTCGGCCGTCTGCGCCGCCGACGTGGGTGAGCTTGCCTGCGTCTTCTTCCATGTGGGCGCGCTCAATTTCGACGGTAAAGATGGTGCCGTCTTCGAGCTCAACGTCCAGGGAGCCGTTTTCCGCGATGGGGCCGCCAGCCTGGGAGGTCTGGAAGTTCTTCGGGGAGTCCGGGTAGAAGTAGTTCTTGCGGGCGAAGTAGGACTTGTCTGCAATGTCGCAGCCCAGTGCCAGGCCGAGCTTGATGGCGGACTCAACAGCAGTCTTGTTCACCATGGGCAGCGCGCCGGGCAGGCCGAGCGATACGGGGGTGACGTTGGTGTTGGGTTCGTCGCCGAACTCGTTGGGTGCGGAGTCGAACATCTTGGTCTTGGTGTTGAGTTCGACGTGCACCTCGAAGCCGAGGACCGGGTCGTACTTTTCGATGGCTTCTTCGAAGCTGAGGACTTCTTCACTCATTACTTGGTTCCCCCAAAGTCAAAGTCGCGGATCAGAGTTTCGGTGTCGGGCAGGCTCTTGTAGAGCGGTGCGCCCCATTTTGCGGTGAGCAGTTCTTCCAGCGCTGCGCCGACGCGGTAGAGGCGTGCGTCTTCGCGTGCGGGTGCGGTGAACTGGATGCCGACGGGCAGGTTGTTCTCTTCGGAGAGGCCGCCGGGCAGGGAGAGCGCCGGGACGCCTGCCAGGTTGACGGGCACGGTTGCGACGTCGCCCAGGTACATTGCCATGGGGTCGCCTTCGGTTTTCTCGCCGAGCTTGAACGCGGTGGAGGGCGCGGTCGGGGAGATGAGCACGTCGCACTTTTCGAATGCTGCCGCGTAGTCGCGCTGGATGAGGGTGCGTACGCGCAGTGCGGCGCCGTAGTAGGCGTCGAAGTTACCTGCGGACAGTGCGTAGGTGCCGAGGATGATGCGGCGCTTGACCTCGTGGCCGAAACCTGCGGAGCGGGTTGCGGACATGACGCGTTCGATGGTGACGGGGCCGTCTTCGGGTACGACGCGCAGGCCGTAGCGGACGCCGTCGTAGCGTGCCAGGTTGGAGGACACCTCGGAGGACATGATCATGTAGTAGGCGCTGATGGCTTCGGTGACGGAGGGCAGGGAGACCTCGATGATCTCTGCGCCTGCGGCACGCAGCTCTTCGACGGATTCGCGGAAGCGTGCGAGGACGCCTGCTTCGAAGCCTTCGCCGTCGCCGCCGCCGAGTTCCTTGATGACGCCGATGCGCAGGCCGGAGAGGTCACCCTTGCGTGCGGCTTCTGCGCCTGCTTTGGCTTCTTCAACGAAGTTGCCGGGCTCATCGGGCAGGGAGGTTGCGTCGAGCGGGTCGTGGCCTGCGATTGCTTCGTGGAGCAGTGCGGTGTCCAGGACGGTGCGTGCGACGGGGCCTACCTGGTCGAGGGAGGATGCCATGGCGATGACGCCGTAACGGGAGACGGAGCCGTAGGTGGGCTTGACGCCGACGCTACCGGTCAGCGCTGCGGGCTGGCGGATGGAGCCGCCGGTGTCGGTGCCGAGCGCCAGGGGTGCCTGGAAGGCGGTGACGGCTGCTGCGGAGCCGCCGCCGGAGCCGCCGGGTGCGCGGTCGAGTGCCCAGGGGTTGCGGACTACGCCGAATGCGGAGTGCTCATTGGAGGAGCCCATTGCGAATTCGTCGAGGTTGGTCTTGCCGAGGATGGGCATGCGTGCTTCGCGGACCTTGCGGGTGACGGTGCCGTCGTAGGGGCTCATCCAGCCTTCGAGCATGCGCGATGCTGCGGTGGTGGGCTGGCCCTTGGTGACGATGAGGTCCTTGACGGCGATGGGTACGCCTGCGAGCGGGGGCAGTTCCTTGCCTGCTGCGCGGTCTGCATCCACTGCTGCTGCGGTGGCGAGTGCTTCTTCGGCGTTGATGTGCAGGAAGGCGTTGAGGCCATTCTTGCCGTCTGCTCGGTTGTCGCTCAGGGGTGCGCCGTCGGTGGCTGCGATGCGGTCCAGGTGTGCCTGGGTGAGCTCGACGGAGGTGATTTCGCCGGATGCGAGCTTTTCTGCTGCTTCTGCAGCGGTGAGCTGGATCAGTTCGTTCACTTGGTTGTTCTCCTCTTAGTCTTCGTCGAGGATTGCCGGCACGCGGAACTTGCCGTCCTGTGCGTCGGGGGCGCCGGAGAGCGCCTCTTCCTGGGTGAGGGTGGTGACGGGTACGTCTTCACGGAAGACGTTCTCGAGGGGGATGGGGTGGCTGGTCGCGGGGATGTCGGCAGTTGCTTTCTGCGACATGGTCTCAACGGATGCGACGATGACGTCCAGCTCAGACGCCATCGCGGTGAGTTCTTCATCGGTCATCTCAATGAGTGCCAGCGATGCCAGGTGCTTTACCTGTTCAAAGGTGATGGCAGACATGGTTCTCCCGTAGTTTGTTTTCTTGTCTCTTCTCTAGTGTAGTGGAGGTTGCGTTTTCCGTCTCATTGGGGGTTGGAGGGTTTACCTGCTGGTTTGTGTGTTCAGGCGGTGTTCTTCTCCCCTGTTTTCGGGTTAAATACTCAACGCCCCGCTCCTCGTATGAGGTGCGGGGCGTTGGGCTACAACGTGTCCACGTTACGCTTGGGGGTTAATCCTTAGGCGGGGATGGTCAGAACCTGGCCGGGGAAGATCAGGTCAACGTTGTAGATGATGTCGGTGTTCGCAGCTGCGATTGCCTGGTAGCCGCCTGCAACGCCGAGCTTTGCAGCGATCAGCGAGAGGGAGTCACCGGGAACCACGGTGTAGGTGCCTGCTGCAGCCTTGGGAGCTGCAGCGGGAGCTGCGGGAGCCTCAACTGCCGGTGCTGCGGCGGGAGCTGCGGGAGCCTCAACTGCTGCGGGTGCAGCCTGAGCTGCCGGTGCAGCGGGTGCTGCTGCGGGAGCTGCCGGTGCTGCTGCGGGTGCAGCCTGTGCCGCGGGAGCGGTGTAGGTCTGCTGGGTCTGCGACTGTGCAGCCACGGTGGTGGTGGGCTCAGTGTAGGTGGGAGCTGCGCCGGTCTTGCCGTAGAGGCCAAGCTTAGCGGAGCATGCGGGCCATGCGCCCCAGCCCTGGATAGCGAGCAGACGCTCGCCAGCCTCGATCTGCTGTGCACGGGTAGCGGTCGCGGGGGAGCCGGACATGCCGACGCCGTTCCAGGACTGCTGGGTGAACTGCAGACCGCCGTAGAAGCCGTTACCGGTGTTGATGGACCAGTTGCCACCGGACTCGCACTGTGCCAGTGCGTCCCAGGTAGCACCGTCTACTGCGTTTGCAGCGGGCATCGACATGGTAGCTGCTACAGCGCCACCGATGGCGAGAGCTGCTGCGGTACGACGAATGGAAGTGTTCTTCATAATGCTCCTTGGGGCCGTCCCCGCTCGTTCCGTCCCCGGAACTCTAGCGCGCCGCCGCTCACCCTTTGATAACGAAGTAGGTTACTCATATTCTGGCTCTACCATGTGAGCGGCTCTCCACCGATTTCATGTCACCGTGAGCGATTCTGCACTTATGTGCGGAATCCGGGTGGCACTTCCTCGGTGGGGACGTGCGGTAGAACCGGGCATCGTTTCAAGCATTCCAAGCTTGAAACCACACAGGCGATTCCCTTGCGAGAATCTGTCTGGTCTCAAAGATAGCCGAGGTTTTTTATGATTCCAACCTGATTTCAAGTTCACAGTGAACGTCCCGGGTTCTCCCAGGGTTCTTTCAGGTTAAAAGTGCAGGAAACATTAATCAAGACCTAGAACCCCGCGTATCTTAAGGGTTTCACCCCGGAATTTCGGGGTTTTCTAGGGACTTAACCCCGAGTGCACTCCCCCACTGAGCTTTCCGATTCGGGGTGAATGAGCACCACCTTTAAGGGTTTTGAACGGCGTGTAAATATTTTTTAAATATTTCTTCGCTTTGGGAGTGTTTTAAGGCGCTTCCACCTTAAAAGCTGTGGTAATTACAAATACCAAAAATTGGCATTCAGGCTCTGGAGCACGCACTCCAGAGCCTGAATGCTCTATATATTGCAGGGGTCAGATTCAGATGACCCCGCTACCGGGTCTACTCGGCGGTAGCCTCAACAGCCTCCGGACCACCCTCGAGCAGGGCGGTGAAGCCCTCTTCATCCAGCACCTTCAGACCCAGTTGCTGAGCCTTATCCAGCTTCGAGCCGGCGTTCGCGCCAGCGACCACAAAGTGGGTCTTCTTAGACACCGAACCGGATGCCTTACCGCCGCGAGAAATAATGGCTTCCTTCGCACCGTCACGGGTGTAACCGTTCAGCGTGCCGGTCACGACCACAGTCAAGCCCTCCAGGGTGCGTTCCACGGACTCGTCACGAGTATCTTCCATGCGCACACCGGCGGCAGCCCAGGAGTCCACCACCTCGGCGTGCCAATCCTCAGCAAACCACTCAATAATCGAGTCGGCAATCGTGGTGCCCACACCGTCCACAGCGGCAAGGCGTTCACGGTCGGCCTCGCGGATCGCCTGCATCGAACCGAACTCCGCGGCGAGCGCGCGGGCAGCGGTCGGGCCCACGTGGCGAATCGAGAGGGCAACCAGCACGCGCCACAGCGGCTGCTGCTTTGCCTTCTCCAGCTCGGCGAAGAGGTTCAGCGTATTCTTCGTGGGCTTCGGCTCGGGACGTGCCTTGGTCGGCTTGGTGTAGAAGTAGGG
Source organism: Rothia sp. HMSC069D01 (assembly GCF_001810135.1). NCBI lineage: Bacteria > Bacillati > Actinomycetota > Actinomycetes > Micrococcales > Micrococcaceae > Rothia > Rothia sp. HMSC069D01. The sequence continues at coordinate 220,605 of NZ_KV800109.1, read as the reverse complement.
CACGCGCTCCATCTTTCCGGTGCCCACGCCCTTGACCTTCTTCTCACGCTCGATGGTGACCTCGCGCAGGTCCTCAATGTTGAGGCTGAACAGGTGCGCCTCGGTGGTCAGCGGAGGGGTGTCCGGGGTTGCAGGGCTGGTGAGGGCCTTTGCTGCTTCGAAGCCGAGCGCCTCAATGTCGAAGGCGCCGCGGCTTGCCGCATAGTACACGCGCTCGGTCAGCTGTGCCGGGCAGGAGCGCGGGTTCGTGCAGCGCAGGTCCACGTCACCTTCCTTGCCGGGGGCAAGGGGCGAGCCGCAGGAGGGGCATTCGCTAGGCATGACGAACTCTCGTTCGGTGCCGTCACGGAGGGCAACCACGGGGGCAACAATCTCGGGGATCACGTCGCCTGCCTTGCGCAGCACCACGGTGTCACCGATGAGCACGCCCTTAGCTTTGACCACGTCCTGGTTGTGCAGGGTGGCGCGTTCGACGGTCGAGCCGGAGACGAACACGGGCTCCATGACGCCGTAGGGGGTCACGCGGCCGGTGCGTCCCACGTCCACGCGGATGTCCAGCAGCTTGGTGTGCACCTCTTCGGGCGGGTACTTGTACGCCACCGCCCAGCGCGGCACACGGGAGGTGTAGCCCAGCTGAGCCTGGGTCGCGAAGTCGTTGACCTTAATGACGATGCCGTCGATTTCGTGCACCAGGGAGTGGCGCTGCTCGCCGTACTTATTAATGAAGTCGAACACCGCCTCGGTGTTAGCGGCGATTTCACTGTAGGGGCTCACGGGCAGGCCCCAGGAGGCGAGCAGATCGTAGGTCTCGTACTGGGTGGCAATATCCAGGCCGGTGCGCGAACCGATGCCGTGCACGTACATGCTCAGCGGGCGCGAAGCGGTAATCGCCGCATCCTTCTGGCGTAGCGAGCCTGCCGCGGCGTTACGCGGGTTAGCGAAGGGGTTCTTGCCGGCGGCAATCATGGACTCGTTGAGCTTCTCAAAATCGGCGGAGGAGATGAACACTTCGCCGCGGATTTCAATCTCTTCGGGGTGGTTCTTGCCGCTCAACTGCTGCGGGATGCTCGCGATGGTGCGCACGTTGTGGGTGACGTCTTCGCCGGTGGTGCCGTCGCCGCGGGTTGCCGCACGCACGAGGGTGCCGTTGCGGTAGAGCAGGTTCACCGCCAGGCCGTCGATCTTCAGCTCGGTCAGCCACTGCGGTGCGCTACCGGTGAGGTTCCGGGCGCTCTCCTCGGTCTTGGTCAGCCAGGCGCGCAGCTCTTCGAAGGAGAAGACGTCCTCGAGGGAGTACATGCGCTGCAGGTGGGTGACGGGTGCGAAAGCTTCGATGGCTTCACCGCCGACTTCCTGGGTGGGCGAGTCGTTGGCGATCAGGTGCGGGTGCTCCGCCTCAATGATTTCGAGGCGGCGGTAGAGCGCATCGTACTCGGCGTCAGAGAGGAAGGGCGCGTCCTCGTTGTAGTAGGCGCGGCGGGCGGCACGAATCTTATCGGTCAGTTCCGCGTACTCGGCGCGCAGGGCCTCGGTAATCTCCACGGAGTTTTCTGCGGGGCTCTCTGCTCGAGTCTCGGCGGGGGCAGTCTGCTGGGTGGTGTTGTTCTCAGTCACCCGTCCAGTCTAGCGTTTTTGATCCGCCTCTCCCCTATCGCTCGTCATATTGGCAGGTTCCGCGAGCGCGAACGATGAGGCAAACGATGAGGCAAGAGTGCCGTAGCCACTTACCGGATTGCGCTTCCTTAGTTTCTGTGCGCGGATACAGTTCACCCCCGCCTCCTGCAGGCACTCGCGCGAGTACCTGTAGAGGGCGGGGGTGAATCATAAGGTATGAAGTTTAGGCTTCGACAGCGTCGGCAACAATCACGGTAATGTTGTCGCGGCCGCCGGAGCGCAGCGCCTCGTGCTGGAGCACGTCAGCGGCGTCCTGCGGGTGGCGGATCGAGGTGAGTACGCGCGCCATGTATTCGTGCGAAAGCTCACCGGAAAGGCCATCGGAGCAGAGCATCAGGCGGTCACCGGCGCGGGCGGGCAGAACCCAGAAGTCCGGTTCCCAGTAGTTGCCGGTACCCAGCGCACGGGTAATCACGTTGCGGCGCGGGTGGGTCAGCGCCTCCAGGGCGGTAATCTGACCCTCGTCAACCAGGTACTGCACCTCGGAGTGGTCAGTGGTGACCTGCTCCAGCGAGGCGGAACCCTCAGAGCCGGGCAGCTTCTCCATGGCGGAGTGGTGAATACCGTCGTCTTCACGCAGCAGACGGTAGGTTCGGGAGTCACCCACGTTGAAAATAACCCACAGGTTACGGTCACCGATGCTGGTCAGCCAGGCGCCGGTGACGGTCGTGCCGCCGGCGCGGGAGAGCGCCTGCTTAATTTCTTCGTTGGTTTCGCCAAGGATATCGTGCAGGCGGTTCAGGGTGCCCACGATTTCGTTGTTGAGGACGGTGTTGGCGCGGCGACGGCGCTTGGCGGGGTCGGAGTCGTCAATGGCGGCGAGGCGTTCAGCGTAGGCCTGCTGCTCCTCTTCGCTACGGCCACCGGGCATGGTGAAGAAGGGCGAGTAGGCAAGCTGACGCACGCACAGGCGCGATGCTACTTCGCCGGCTTCGTGGCCTCCCATGCCGTCCGCGACCACGCAAAGGGAACCGGCAACGACCATCGAATCTTCGTTATTTTCTCGATGTGCGCCGCGGTGCGTTGCACCACCGGTACGTAGTTTCAGTTCAGTCATGAGAGGTCTATCTCCATTGTGTAGTTCGCGCGACGAGTCACCGCCACGGGGTCTACGTTACCAAAGCTTCTAACGTTTCGCGTCCCTTGAGAGGTGAGAGTATAGCGATTTCCCACCTGTCGGAGCGTGTTTGCTGTCTCATTATCGGTCAGCACGGTACCCGGTTCAGCGAGGGAGACCAGGCGCGCAGCCAGGTTCACGCTGGAGCCGTACACGTCGCCGCGGTTAGCCAGAACCTCGCCCCAAATGAAGGCGACGCGGGCTTCCGGTAGCTGCGGGTCGGCGCCGATCTTTTCGGAGAGCTGCAGGCTAATTTCTGCGATAGTGTCCGGGGTTTCGGTGAGGAAGAAGACTTCGTCACCGAGGGTCTTGATAATGCGACCGCCCAGGGGTGCGATGACGTCCAGGCAGCTCTGCTCAAAGTGGTTGATGAGCTGAGAAAGAGCCGCGGCGTCCAGGTTACGCACCAGGGAGGTATAGGAAACCAGGTCAACGAACCCTACGCCTCGCACCAGGGGCAGGCGGGAAAGTCCGGAGGTGGTCACGTTGTTTTCGCGCAATCCCAGGCGCAGGATTCCGGCGTACATCTGGCGACGGTATGCGTAGAGCGCCAGACGCTCGAGAACCTCGAGGTAACGCGGGAAGTCTTTGAGGAGCTTGCGGCGGGCATCATTATCGCTGAGGTTTTCGGTGACCATAATGTTGTGCACGAGCGCCTCAATCTGCCAGGCGACGGTACGGTCGGTCAGTTGACCTTCAGCGCGCACGAGGGATGCCACATATTCCATGCGAATGTCGCCGTCTGCGTCCAACTTCTGCAGGTCGGCGAGCATCTGCACGTCTGTTTCAGTGAAGTAGGGCGAGTGGTTGGCAATTGTCGGGAAGCCTATATTGTGCCAGATACGCTGGGCGGTTTCGAGGGGAAGTCCGGCGCATTCTGCGGCTTCTACGGGGGTGTAGCGGCGCCCCTGTCCCAGGAGCGACTTTTCGAGGGCTCGGATTCCCGCCTTGGATTCCTCGTCGCGGTAGATATTGTTCTGGGCGAGGTTCTGCAGAATTTTGAGGTTCAGCATTTGGGTTTCGGGGCCCATGGTGGCGCCGGTACCCTGCGGAGAGTGCGCAGGTTCATGGTGGTCTGCCGTGCTCATTGCCGCTGCCGCTCCTTTCATATCTGCCGGATCATCTGTTCTGTCGTGCGGATGCGCTGGCGTGTGCCGTGCGTCGATTGTGCACTGCTTCACTGTATAGCGCCTTGTTAATATACCCCCCACTGCGGTGTTTTGGGCGTCAAAGCGCCCGCACCCAAAGATATTTTAGTGGAGTAATTCACATTTAAGAATACTCTAATCCGCATTTTTTCGGCAGATTTAGGCGCCGGGTTAGGCTCCGAGCCAACCGGTCCACCCTCCTTATAGTGGGCGGACGCACCCCAGAGAGGGCTAGATATAGCGGGAACGCAGGGCGTAGTAGTCGCGTCGAGCGGATTTAATTTCTTTTTCAAAACGCTTGGGTTCAGGCACATAGGTCAGACGGTGATGCGCTCCGCGGCAGACCACATACACGGACCCATAGCCCAACCAGGCACCCGGGCCACGCTGTTTTGCCCAGCGCTCGCCCATGGAATCCAGGTAGAGGGATTCGTCTCCGCTACGGGTCATCACACCGCGGCGCACTACGAGCCGATGGGTGGTCAGCAGGTAGTAGGTGGTAACCCACCGCCAGGCAGTACGCACAGCACCAAGCAGGGCACCCACCGCACACATCGTGCCGAGAGTCCACAGAATCGGTGAGGACCGTGCCGTGGAGGCAAAGGTTGAGGCGGCGATAGCAACCAGCAGGTAGGCGAGCGCGGGCAGCAGAGCACCGTAGTGCTGTCGGGTGGCGATGATGACATGCTCACCGGGGTTGAGTTTTCCGCGCAGGCGCATGGTGTTCCTTAGCTGTGCTGGTGGGTGTGTACCGGATTAGAGGCGCCGGTTTGAGGTGGTGCGGGCGTATTCAGTGTTGCTGTGCCGGGCAAAATTTTATGGGCAGAAACTTTATAGGTTGGTTCTAGTGTGCCTGCTGAAAATCTCCGTAGCTACCGTTGGCGGGGCGAAGATGCTCAATATCGCCCACCGCGTAGGGCTCTATGGTTCCGTCCTCGCGGCGAATGAGGATGCGCCCCTGCGCATCGAGGTCTTCGGCAATGCCATCTACGGTGCTTCCGTCGGGCAGGCTCATGCGCACGCTGGCTCCGAGGGTTGCGGTGGAGGCGCGTGCCTGGTCGAGCAGGCTGATGCTCTGTGGGTTGAGGGGGTCGGGGCGTTCGGGGTCACCACCGGCGCGCACGAAGGCGCGGTAGCGGCGGGCGAAGATGCCGAGCAGTCGGGCGAGCACCTCGGAGGAGTCGATGACCTGCCCGGTGCACAGGCTCAGGCTGGTGGCAGTGGGTACGGGCAGCTGTTCGGCGGACATGTTCGTGTTCTGGCCGATGCCCACAATGATGCTGCGCTGCCCCTCGGTGGAGCCGCTTTCGGGAACGAGCTGGGCGAGAATTCCGCACCCCTTAGCGCCCTGCGCGATGACGTCGTTGGGCCATTTGAGGGCGGCATCCACGCCGTAGCTGCGCCAAATATCGACCACGCTGAGCCCGGCGATGAGGGTCATCCAGTGGTAGCTGCCTTCGGGGAGTTCTCGGGCGAGCGGGTCTGCGGAGGCGTGCGGGCGCACCACGATACTCGCGGCGAGGCAGGCTCCGGGAGGGGCAGTCCAGGCTCGGGCGAGGCGGCCGCGTCCGGCGCTTTGGTAGAGGCTGGCGTAGACGGAGAGCTCACCGAGCTGTTCGCGTTCGGGGTCCGTGCCGTCCATAAGTAGCTCGCGGGCGCGGGTGGTGGTGGAGTCGACTTCATCGTAGAGGTTTACGCTGGAGTAGCCCGCGTCCAGCGCCACGGTGCGGATGCGCGGCGCATCCAAAACCGAATGATCACTCTCGTTATGCATGTTTTCAGCCATAGCCTGCACCTTTCTGTCCTACCTCAATCAGTCCTGCAATTCGCAGACCCGCTATCAACCTGCCGCCGTAATCTGCCGGTTTCTACCGAGTCGCACTGATTTCTCACCATACCAATTTCTTGCCGCCGGTGATGCCCACCGGCACCCGAGACGGTACATTAGACAGTGAGGGTGCATCAAGCACCGACCGGCTGCGGAGGTTCCTCCGCTCTGCTCGAAAGAAGACCGCTATGGCTTATTACGCAATTACTTACGTTTACGCAGCTCCCGAGGAGCAGGCGAAGTACCGTCCGGCTCACCGCGAATACCTTGGTTCGCAGATTGAGGCGGGCAACCTAATCGTTTCGGGTCCTCTGCTGGACGGCGAGACCCCCGCTGGCGCTCTGCTGATTGCAAAGGTTGATTCCGCTGAGGCAGCCGAAAAGATTGTGGCTAACGACCCGATGAACGTTGGTGGCGCGGTTCTGTCTCACACCGTGACCGAGTGGAACCCGGTTCTGGGCACCATCTAAATTCTGGGCACCATCTAAATTTCGTAAAGCTCAAGTAGCTTGAACCCCCTTTTCGCTGGTATGGATTGCCGGCGCGAGAGGGGGTTTTCTGCATCGTGTCTCTGCGCTCTAGATGCCTCTTCAGCGCTCTTCGCGCATCATTACGGGCGGTGCGTGCATAAAAGTGTATCTAGTGTTGATATTCTGGCTTCTCACCTGGCACATGTGCCCTAGTTCGCACTATAGTTGAAAGATATGCACATTGTTCAAGAGTGCTCTTCGGGGCACCTGAGCACCCTATCACCGCAACCACTGGCTCCCGACAATCGGGTGGAGCAGGAACGAGGAATAATGTCCGAGAACCTCCAGCAGGAATTTGATTTGAGCACCACCGCCGGTAAGCTCGCTGATTTTTATGCACGTCGAGAGCGCAGCTTCGCGCCCAGCGGTGAGGCAGCTATTGAGAAGCAGCACGCACGCGGTAAGAACACCGCCCGCGAGCGCATCGACATGCTTCTGGACGAGGGTTCTTTCGTAGAGTTTGATGCCCTCGCCCGCCACCGCACCACCGCGTTCGGTATGGAGGCGAAGAAGCCCCTGGGTGACGGTTTGGTCTCCGGTTACGGCACCGTGGACGGTCGCCTGGTTGCCGTGTATTCGCAGGACTTCACCGTTTACGGTGGTTCTCTCTCGCAGGTGAACGGCGAGAAGATTGTGAAGGTGCAGAAGTTCGCTCTGAAGAACGGCTGCCCGGTTATCGGCATTAACGATGGTGGTGGCGCCCGTATTCAGGAGGGCGTGGCTTCCCTGGCGATGTTTGCCGATATTTTCCGCATGAACGTGCGCGCCTCCGGTGTGGTTCCGCAGATTTCTGTCATTATGGGCCCCTGCGCTGGCGGTGCCGCTTACTCCCCCGCTCTGACTGACTACATCATCATGGTGGATAAGACCTCGCACATGTTCATTACCGGCCCGGACGTCATTAAGACCGTGACCGGTGAGGATGTGGACATGGAGACCCTCGGTGGTGCGCGTCAGCACAACTCGGTGACCGGTACCAGCACCTACCTGGCTGAGGACGAGGAAGACGCTTTCGACTTTGTGCGTGAGCTCCTCGAGTTCCTGCCCTCGAATAACCTTGCAGAGTCCCTGCCCCTGGAGCATGACCAGGAGGCGCAGGTGTGCGTGGACGATTTGGATTTGGATACTCTCATCCCGGATTCTGCGAACCAGCCTTACGATATGCGCGCGGTCATTGAGTCCGTGGTCGATGACGGCCATTTCCTGGAGATGCAGGCGCTGTACGCTCCGAACGTGATGATTGGTTACGCCCGCGTTGAGGGCCGCACGGTCGGCATTGTGGCGAACCAGCCGATGCAGTTCGCCGGCTGCCTGGACATTTCTGCATCCGAGAAGGCTGCCCGCTTCGTGCGCCATTGCGATGCGTTCAACATTCCGATTCTGACTTTTGTGGATGTTCCCGGCTTCCTACCCGGCACCGATCAGGAGTTCAACGGCATTATTCGCCGCGGCGCTAAGCTGCTCTACGCTTACGCGGAGGCGACCGTTCCGCTGGTTACCGTCATTACCCGTAAGGCGTACGGCGGCGCGTACATTGTGATGGGCTCGAAGAAGCTGGGTGCCGATATTAACCTGGCGTGGCCCACCGCTCAGATTGGCGTGATGGGCGCTCAGGGTGCGGTGAATATTCTGTACCGTCGTGAGCTGGCTGCTCTGGCGGCTGAAGGTGGCGATGTTGAGGCTCGCCGCGCTGAGCTGATCACCAAGTATGAGGAAGAGCTGTTGAACCCGTACCAGGCTGCTGAGCTGGGTTACATTGACGAGGTTATTGCCCCGAGTGAGACTCGCGTGCGCATTATTTCTTCGCTGCGTGCCCTGCACGATAAGCGTGCGGCTACCCCGGCGAAGAAGCACGGCAACATCCCACTGTAGGCTTCCGCTGTGCCCACGCCGCTTGTGGCGCAGGCATCCCCAGGATTTTAGGTTTTCTAAGGAGGCGTGCCTTTGGCAGGCTACAACCCGCTGAGTTATTTCTCATTCGGTAAAAAGAAGGATAGTTCGGAGGTTGCTGAGAGCCCCGAGCAGCTTGAGCGTAGCTCCGCACGTTCTTCTGCGCACGCGGATACCGCATCCAGCGCCGCGAAGGATTCTGCTCAGTCTTCGGTAGATACTGACGCTGAACAGGAGCCGCTGCTGAAGGTGGTCAAGGGCTCCCCCACCCCGGAGGAGATTGCCGCGCTGACCGCCGTGGTGGCGATGATGCAGGCGAGCGCCGCGAAGCAGGAGCAGAACTCGCTGGTGGGTGCCGCTTCACGTATCCTGAACCGCGGTCAGCGCCTGGGTGTTTCGTTGCGTCCCGGTCCCGGTTCGTGGAGGCGCGCTCGCCCCATGTAATGCGGGTGGCTCTCATCTGACGGATAGATTCCCGTTACACCGGCTGGTGTGACGGGAATTTATTGTTTTGCCCCAAATTCAAGATTTATATTGCGTTATTCAATATCTAATACACTGATTCTTATGATTTCGTCACATTAGAGCCAATAAAGTCATGATGATATGTGCTGATGCTAGGATGTATATACCATCACAATAGTGTTAGTAAATTGGCAGGGACCATGGCAAAGATGCTGAATAAAAACCATAGGCCCCCACCGGATGTCTATATCGCGCTTCTGTTGCCGACGCTACGGCGCTTGTCGAAGACTGTGCCCCGCACCGCCGCCTATGTTAGCGAGCAGTTGCGGCAGCAGACTAAGGCGCTGGGGTCGAAGAAGAACCTACCGGCTCTTGAATCCACCGATTTTGCGGTGGCTGTGCGCACCACCTTGAAAATCTTGGTGGCACTTCGTTATGCCCAGCTGATGCCTCGTATAACCCCGTGGGAGAAGAGGAAGTACCTGCTCACTCCTCTGGGTGCCGAGCTGACCTGCACCCCGCATCTGCACGGTTCGGTGCCGCCGCGTGTGGTGAAGCAGGTGCAGGCGTTGTGCTCTCAGAGTTTGACGGCAAAAAGCGTGAAGAAGCTGAAGAAGCAGGCGAACGCGCTACTGGAGAATGCGCAGGAGGAGCATCGCCTCATTTTTGGCACTCCTGATACCGGCGTCCTTCATGCTCTGCCGCATTTCTCAGGCGCTGATCATGCTGATGCCGCCACCGCTGCTTATGAGGCAACCGGCGCGGCGCATCTTGCGCATGCTTTGAATTCTGCGGAGGCTGCGGGGTCCTGGCCCGCCGGTCAGTCACCTCTGGATATTATTTTGCGTGCCAGCGATTCGCCGGTGATTCACGCTCAGGCTGAGTTCGCGGAGCATTTTACGCAGGATTTGATTCAGCATATTCACGCGGTGACGCCAGAATATTTTGAGCAGATTGTTGCCGATATTTTTACGGCTCTTGGTTTTAACACCGAGGTAACCGGCGGTGCTGATGATAAGGGTGTTGACGTTATTGCCCGCTATTCTGATGGCCTGGATTTCGCGCCGATTTATATTCAGGTGAAGCATTATTGCGGAACTATGAAGGTCACCCCCAACGAGATTCAGAAGCTTGCCGGTGCAGTGCTTCTGCACGGCGGCCTGCAGGGTGTTTTGGTGACCTGCGGTGCTTTTGCGCATCCGGTTCCCGAGTATTTGCAGGGTTTGCCCGGCGCTCGCAATATTGCGCTGGTTGATCGACACCAGTTGGTGGAGCTGATGATTCGTCACCGTGTGGGTGTTCTTGATGGTGAGGGCGAGTGCGGTTACCGCATTGACGAGGAGTATTTTGCCCGCGGCTTGGAGTAGCCGGGGTGTTTCTGGGGCGAGTTATTTCTCTCCGAATATCTCTGGCCTTCATGCATTTCCCACGTCATTTCACTTAATGTATTTTCACTTTTCCTTGAGGATATTTTTCACATATCGGCTGGTTTTAGAAATCTAGGTTATTTCTCGAACCAGCCGATACAATAATGAAGGTAATGCGTTATATATTCTTCGCATTATTTCACGAAGTGAATATACCCGTGACGGTCTAGACACTTCACCCCAATTTATAGCGTTCTTTTCTGAAGTGTTCGTCGTTGAAGACGGTGCGTAAGCGGGACGGGTTGAGAAAAAACTACCTACCCTGCTTCTCTTCGCTTCTCTTCACTGCGGGATTTCAAAGTGCCGGCCCAAAAATAAAGATGGTGCCGCTCACTTTCGTGATTATTTTCCCGTTCGCATGACTGCACTTTATGAAGAACGCCTGCACGATAAATAACACTAGATAAGGAGCCCGGCGTGGCTTTTGTGAATAAAACAATGCTCCATATCGATCATTCCGAATTGCACTCTTTGCAGCAGGAAACCTCGTGGGAGGCTCTACCCGAGGAAGCACGCACTCTCAGCATTGCGGCGGCTTTCTCTCTGCTCCGCCATTTTGAGCGCGCGCAGGATCGTGGCGAGAAGGTTTTCTTCCCCGATATGTACACCCCGGTTGGCGTGGACCTGGGTTTCAACATGACTCAGCGTTTCATTGCGGTCGGTGACAATGTCCTCTTCCGTGAGGCACTCAATAAGCTGATTGCGGCGCTGGTCAATGCTGATTATCTTGAGGTGTCCCTCAGCCAGTTGCATCCGGGCAACCTGCACTACACCCTCAGCGAGGCTGGCCGTGAGCTTTTGGGTACCCCGAAGGAACAGCAGGCGCAGGCTCTTCTGCCGGTTCTGCCTCTGCAGAGCGGCGTGTACCTGCACTATCTGAAGCAGTTCTACCCGGTTCTGCTCTCGCACATTACGGTGCGTGAGCTTCTGCCCATTGTCCTGAGCGTTACCCCGTCCTACCCTGCGGCGGCGCCCGTGAAGATTCGCGAGCTGGTGCTGCGTGAGTGCGGTTTCGTGCAGGGTTGGTACGGTCTGTCGTATCTGGAGCAGCGCATCGTGGAGCCGGTGATTGCTCAGGCGTTGAGCCTGCTGACCCGTGAGGGCTACCTGCGCACCAAGACCATTCACGAGCACACGGATTCGCCGCTGACGCTGTACTCGCTGTCCCCGTCTGCGAAGGAGCTGGTGGCACGCCACGAGGAGACTGGCGTGCCCGCAAGCGAGCTGAGCTCCGTGCTGGCGCTGGTTAAGGATGAGGGCACCTCGATTACCGCTGAGGATATTGCCGCAACCGATGCTCTGCTGACCCATATGGGCGTTCTTCTGCTCGATACTCTCAACAACCACGGCGCCGATGTGGAGCTGAGCCTTCCGAGCCTGGAGCAGGTCTTTGACCGCGACGAGCGCATCCAGCAGGCGACCTCGAACCCCTATTTTGTGCAGATTGACGCGCAGGATTACCTCTACGATGTGCTGATCGCCCACCACTACCTGTCCGAGCGTGAGACCGTCTACTCGCTGGGTCCTGCGTTTGCACCGGCTTTGGCGCAGATGATTGAGCCGAGCGTTCAGAAGCTGGTGGCTTCGGCTCTACTGGATCCTGCAGCGGTGGATGCTCTGCCGTACCCGCATCAGTTGCTGTACCCGATTCTGAAGCTCGTGGAGGAGAACCCGCGTATCTCCTACTACGACATCTACGATGAGTTGAAGCTCGCCCTGGATATCCCGTACCTGCAGGGTGAGATTGCTCCGCACCGTTATAAGCTGACCCCGCGTCTGCGTAACCGCTATTCGGTGGCGATGCACGTGCTGAAGGGCGAGCGCTACCTGAATGCTCTGCGTGAGGGTACCGGTCGTACTTCCCGCAAGAACCCGGAGCGTTACGAGCTGAGCGAGGCGGGTAAGGAGCTGCTCAAGCGATTCCCGGAGGGTGCTCCGGAGGCGGTGACCGCCCGCATGGCGCCGCTACCGCCGCAGTCGCTCAAGCACAAGCTGCCTCAGGATATTGCCGCTGAACTGCAGGCTCGTGAGGAGGCTCTTCAGGCTGCTAAGGAGGCGCGCGCGACGGAGCGTCAGGCTCGTCTGGCGGCCCGTGAGGGTCGTGAGGGTCGTGAGCCGTTGGCTCCGGTGCCGGGTGCTTCTCCGGCGCTGTTGGCGCGTCCTGCCGGTTCGCCGGTGGCGGCTACTACCCAGGCTCCCGCTGAGGTTCCGGCGCCGGTCGCTGCGGCTACCGCCCAGCCTGCCGTGCCCGCTCCTGCTGTTTCTGCGCCCGCCGCGGCTCCTGCCCAGCCGGTTGTTTCCGCTCCGGCTGTTTCGGCTGCTGAGTCCTCGACCGCGCTGCAGGTGGCTGCCGCGCAGGTGCGTGAGGCTCTGAAGCGTTACCGTCAGGTCTTCCGCCGCGAGGCGCTGGCTCCGGCGCTGGCTCAGGTGTCTGAGGAGCGTTTCCGCAGCATTGGTTTCGATCTGTTCCTGATGCGCGGCTACACGGTGGAGGCTCTGGAGGCTCAGGGCGTAGATGGTGTGGCAACTCCCGCCACCGGTGAAAAAGAACGCGCATTCTACGTGCGTACTCTGCGCCCGGTAGCGAACGGTGTGCTGTCCGCGAGCGTTCAGCCGCAGGATATTACCGCGTTCTTCCTGGCGATTCACGCCCGCGGCGGTCAGCTCGGCACCTTCATCACGAACGCGGCGTTCAGCGATGAGGCGTACGACGAGTTCATCCGCTGCTCGACCAAGTACCCGAACATTCTGGTGGATTTGGTGTCCGGCGATGAGCTGCAGGACCGCCTCATTGCGCACCGCCTCGGCGTGGTCGAGAGCGCAAACGGTCTGCTGGAGCTGAACGGTGAATACTTCGCCGGCTAAGTCACCAGCTAGCAGCTTTTAGCCCATCTTGGGTATGCCCCGGTTTTCTCTCTCCTGCACGTTCAGGTGGGAGAAAGCCGGGGCATTTTCGCGCCTGCGCCCCGGTGAGTTGTCCACAGGTGAGCCCTTTTCGTCGTGTTCGGTGCCGCTCAGCCCGTAATATTGCCGGTTTAAGCGAGCTAAATCACCGAAAATCGTGGTTGGAGGCACACCCCTGCGTTAGGATATGAACATGAGCACTTACCAGGAACTTCCCAGCATCTACCGATTGAAGCGCTCGCTGACCGACGTCGATCAGATTGCTAACGAATACTTTGAAAAGGTCCTCGACCTGAACCCCGTCCATGCAACCGAGCTTGGTCGTAAGGGCGTAGAGACCCTGTACCCCGATTACTCGCCCGCCGGCGAGAAGGCTTTTGCGCGCCTTGCGAAGAAGACTTTGAAGAAGGTCGATAACGTCCTGCCTATTGATGACGTTGACCTGGTCACCCTGGATGCTCTGCAGGAGCGTCTGAGCCTGTACCGCAAGCAGTACAAGGCTGGTTTTGGCGGCTGGCAGCTGAACAATATTGCGTCCGTCCCGCAGGAAGTGCGCTCGGTCTTCGACCTGATGAAGCGCAACACCCAGCAGGACTGGGAGCACATTATTGGGCGTATGCACCGCGTCACCGAGGCACTGGAGGGATACATCCAGACTCTTGAGGCGGCTCGTGAAGAGGGTAAGGTTGCCCCGCGCCGCCAGGTGGATATTGTCATTGAGCAGACCGCCGCGTACTACGCTCCCGGTGGTTTCTTTGATGATTTGGCGGCTGAGGTCGCCGAGGCTGTCCCCGCCCTGAAGGATGAGGCTGCCGCCGGTGCCGAGGCTGCGAAGGAAGGCTACCGCCGCCTCAACAGCTACCTGGTGGAGAAGCTGCAGCCGGTCGCTCCCTCCCGCGACGCTGTGGGCCGTAAGGCGTACAGCCTGCACTCCCGTTCGTTCCTGGGTACCACCATTGACCTGGACGAAACCTACGCCTGGGGCGTGAAGGAACTGGAGAGCATTATCGCTCGTCAGCGTGAGGTTGCCGAGGAGATTGAGCCGGGCGCAAGCATTGAGCGTGCGAAGCAGCTGCTCGATGAAGATCCGGCACGTCAGCTGCACGGCACCGATGAGCTGAAGGCGTGGATGCAGAAGCTCGCCGACGCCGCGGTGGAGAACCTGGCGGGTAGCCACTTTGAAATTGGCGGCCCCATGCGCCGCATTGAGTGTTGCATTGCGCCCACGAACGAGGGTGGTATTTACTACACCGGCCCCTCCCCCGATTTCTCGCGTCCGGGCCGCATGTGGTGGTCGGTTCCCGAGGGTGAGGACACGTTCACTACCTGGCGTGAAACCTCCACCGTGTACCACGAGGGCGTTCCGGGTCACCACCTGCAGATTGCGATTGCTACGGCTCTGCAGGGCACCATGAACTCTTGGCGCACGAACATGCTGTGGGTGTCCGGTCACGGTGAGGGCTGGGCGCTGTACGCCGAGCGCCTCATGGAGGAGCTGGGCTACCTGAAGGATCCGGGTGACCGCATGGGCATGCTGAATGCTCAGCGTATGCGCGCCGCCCGCGTGGTCTTCGATATTGGTGTTCACTGCGAGATGCCGATTCCGGACGAGTGGGCTGAGCGGCTGGGCGTTGAGCCGGGCACCATCTGGACTTCTGAGCTGGGTTACGAGTTCTTGAAGCTGAACCTGGACGAGTCCGAGGGCCACCTGCGTTTCGAGTTCCTGCGTTACCTGGGTTGGCCGGGTCAGGCGCCGAGCTACAAGATTGGCGAGCGCCTCTGGCTGGAGCTGCGCGATCAGGCTGTGCGCCGCGGCGATGACATGCGTGCATTCCACACGCGTGCGCTTCTGCTCGGTTCGGTGGGTCTGGACACTCTGCGCCGCGCTCTGACCGATGAGATGATGCTCCCTCTGGACACTGAGGATGACGACGATGAGGACGATGACGAGTAGCCTCTAGTCTGCTCGCTCCTCGTTGAGTGAATCTCTGGAGTCTCTGAACTGGATCCCCTGAACTAGAGTCTTGAGATTAGGAGCTCTATAGACGAAGCCCCCGCTTCAGCTTTGCGGCTGATGCGGGGGCTTCGCTGTATTTTCGTGTCTTCTGCAGGATATGTCTTCTGGGGGCTATGTCTTCTGAAGGCTATCCGAAGTTTGCGGTGCCGGGGTCGGTGGTGCCGAATCCCATGCCGGTGGAGTCGTTCAGATCCACCAGGTGCGGGGCAAAGCGGCACCAGTAGTCGGTGAGCGCGCCATTCGATTCGCGGATGCCCACGCCTACGGTGCGTCCGTCGACCACCCACACGCCGAGGATGGGGTGGCTGACCGGGTTGATAATGCCTTCGTAGCGCGGTGCCGGAATGTACTCCTGGTAGATGAATTCGCTTTCGGGGGCGTTGGCGAAGAAGTCGTCGTCTTCGGGCTTGATGAAGACGTCGTAGTCGGGGGCGTAGATTTCTACGCCGTCGCCTTCGCGTCCGAAGATGGGTTTGCGAACCCAGTTGCGCATGCCGCCGCGGTGGCCCGCGTAGGTGGGTACGAGGTTCGGGTGGCCGGGGTACTTATCCCAGAGCGCGGCAAGCAGCAGCTTATTGGAGAGGAACATCTTCCACGCCGGCTCAATCCAGCGCTGCATGGAGTCATGGTAGGCGAAGAGGAGCTTGTCGTAGCCTGCTTCGCTGTCGGTGACCAGGTCTTCCCAGGGGTAGAGCTTGAAGAGGTTGGTGATGGCGCGTCCGTAGGCGTCTTCCCAGCTCTTGGTGTCCTCGTTGAAGATGACTTCGTCGATGGGAATCATGTGGGTTTTGATGCCCGCCTGCTGCGCCGAGTAGGCGATGAGCCAGAGGTTGTTGTAGTCCTCGTTGTTCTCGTCAATCTCGGGGCTCACGTGCGCCAGGTGCAGTACGGGCTGCACGCCAGCGGCAATTTCGGCTGCGAAGATGTGGCGCCAACGGTTGGTGAAGGCTTCGCCGATTTCACCCCAGTGGGCGTAGCCGCGGGTATCGAGGCGCTGGTCTTTCGCCCAGGTTTTCTGGCTGACTGCCGCCTCCACGATGCCAGTGGGGGTGTCTGCGTTGTATTCGAGCAGCTTCATGGGGTCGCCAGGCACGCCCGAGTAGGTGAAGTCGAAGCGTCCGTAGAAGTCGGCGTCGCGGCGGTTCCAGGATTCTACGGCGAGGTTGAACGCCGCCTGGGGCAGACCGAGGGTGCCGAACGCGCCGGAGGCAATGTACTCGACGGTTTCCAGGCACATGCGGTGCATTTCTTCCGCCTGGGCGCGCACAGAGTCCATTTCTTGCGGGCTGAAAATGTAGGCGGCGTATTCGTTCCAATAGTGGTCGGTGTCGTGGGGGCCGTCCACGCTGTAGGTGAGGCCTTCCTCAATGATGACGTTCTCCCAGTCGGGTCGGCCGACGGGAAATTCTTCACGGCGCATGAGGGGCTAGGCTCCTTCGAAGTAGTGATTGGAAAATAGTGAGGAAAATGCGGGCGGGACCGTTCAGTCCCTGCCCGCATTTAGTGTGATGGCTTATGGCTTAGCCGCCGGAGCGGCCGCCACCGGACTTGGAGCCGCCACCGAAACCGCCCTTGCTACCGGACTTCGAGGAAGAACCAGACTTGGACGAAGAACCCGACTTAGACGAGGAACCGGACTTCGAGGACGAACCCGACTTGGAGGTGTTCGACTTGCTGTAGGAGCCGGTGCTGCCGCTATTGCTGGTGCCCTGCTTACCGCTGGAGACCGAGCCGGTGGTCTTATTACGCACCGTGGAGGTCTTACCGGAGTTGTTGGTGCTGGTTACCTTGCCGGAGGAGACGGTGGAGGACTTCTTCGCGGTGCGGTAGGAGTCCTCGAAGCCGCCGCCCTTGGAGGACACGCCGCTGTAGACGGTGCCGTTGCTGGGGCGGGTGGTGCTGCCTCCGGAGAGCTTGGTGCCCACACCGGGAACCGTGGGGGTGCCGGAAGAATTAGCGGCACTCTGGCGACCTAGGTAGTACCAGAGGAACGCATTCGAATTATTGTGAGTGGTGGTCGAACCAGAAGTGCCCGAAGACCCAGAAGATCCGGAGGAACTAGAGGAACCCGACGAGTTCGAGGAGCCCGAGGAATCGCTGCTGGATGAGTCGGTCGGCTCCTGAACGCCTGCCTTCTCACATTCGCTATCTTCCACGCGCAGGCCGGTCTTCGCATCCTGGCAGACGCGGGCGTACTCTTCGCCCTGCGACAGGAACGCGTTCTCTTCCTGGTGCATGGAGTTGTAGGCGAAGATGCCACCGCCAACCAGCAGCACGCCAGCGCCCGCTACGGCAATCATCTTGGCGATGCCGGGGCGGGTCGCGCCCAGGTTCAGGGTCTGCTGGGCAGAGGTCTGTGCGGCGCGGGTAGCAAAGTTGGCGACTGCTTCCATGCGGTTGCCGGGCTTCTTCGGGCCGTTGGGGGTGGTGGTTCCGCCGGGGTATTGGGGAGCAGAACTCATGCATCTCTCCTTGAAAGGTGGTGCGTGGCGTATTGCTCAACGCGTATATGAAGCTGAGTGGGTACAGCATCATCCGGCGACTTTCGCCGGACTATCGGTGTGATTCCAGCATATCAAGCTCTAGCTTTCGGCTTATTAGCTGACGGCAAAATCTCAGCAAGCTTCCCCGCATGTTGCGCAGTTGTTTCCTTTCTGTTTGCTTTTGCGATGATTCCCCCTTAAATATCTGCCTCTACCTACCTCAACAAACTGCCGTTACGCTCGCTTGCAGGCGGGCCTACCGGATGGTCACGATTCGTCACATCTGCCCCGCCCTGCGCCTGGTTGAAACACTTCTTCACACAAACTCGCGCGCGAGTGCACAAAAGTTTTAGAGTATGCCACATGTCTACACCGCATGCATCATCTCGTTCACGTCTGCCCAAGTGGGCTACTTCTTTCGGCAACCAAATCATTGCCTCCCTCATTCTGGGTATTGTTCTCGGCGCGCTCGCCCTCGCATTGGGTGGGGACGCGAAGAGCAACCCCAACTGGCTCATGGTGACCTTAGATACCATCGGCTCCTCGTACGTTACCCTGCTGAAGGCGGCCGTTGTTCCGCTGATTTTCACCGCCGTGGTCGCTTCCATCTCGAACCTGTCGCAGGTGACTAATGCGGCGCGTCTGGCGGTTAACACGCTCATCTGGTTTGCGATTACCGCGTTCTTCGCGGTGCTTATTGGTATTGCGATGGGCCTCATTGTTCAGCCGGGCGTGGGCGCGCAGGTGCAGGGCAAGGCGTACACCGGCTCGACCGGTTCGTGGACCGCGTTCCTGACCGGTCTGATTCCGGTGAACTTCTTGGGTCTGGGTGTCAGCGCTAAGTCCGGCGATTCCGGCATTACCGCCTCGGCATCCTTCAACGTGCTGCAGATCCTGGTCATTTCCGGCGCAGTCGGCATTGCCGCGCTGAAGGTCGGTGAGGCAGCCAAGCCGTTCATTGACGTGGTCAAGAGCGCTCTGGCGATTATTCAGAAGATTCTGTGGTGGATTATTCGCCTGGCACCGCTGGGTACCGTGGGTCTGATTGCTAAGGCAGTGTTCGCGTACGGTTGGGCGTCGATGGGTTCGCTGGTCGCGTTCGTCATCGCCCTCTACATTGGCCTGCTGCTGGTCTTCCTCGTGGTCTACCCGATTATTGTTCGCGCGAACGGTCTGTCGGTCCGCCAGTACTTCTCGGGTGTGTGGCCGGCGCTCCAGCTGGGCTTCGTGTCCCGCTCCTCAATGGGTTCGATGCCGATGACCCAGACCGTTGCCGAACGTAACCTGGGCGTTCCCCGCGCCTACGCATCCTTCGCCGTTCCGCTGGGTGCGACCACCAAGATGGACGGTTGCGCCTCGGTTTACCCGGCTCTTGCCGCGATCTTCGTGGCTCAGTTCTACGGTATTCAGCTGGACTTCACCCAGTACCTGCTGATTGTGATGGTGTCCGTGCTCGGTTCGGCAGCGACCGCCGGTACGACCGGCGCTATCGTGATGCTGACCCTGACCCTTTCCACTCTGGGTCTGCCGCTGGACGGTGTGGGTCTGCTCCTGGCGATTGACCCGATCGTTGACATGGGTCGTACCGCCCTGAACGTTGCCGGTCAAGCTCTGGTTCCCGCGATTGTGGCTCGCCGCGAGGGCATCCTGGATGAGGAGCTCTACAACGCTCCCCGCTCGGAGGGCGGCTTCGTGGCTCAGGAATTCTACGATGAGCGCACCGCCGGTGAGGCGCAGCGACTTCACGAGGTGGAGGACAACACCGTCGCGGCACGCCGCTAACCTGGCGACTCTTGAAGCTACACGGCGCTAGGCTGTACTGCCTAGCGCCGTGTAGCTTTCTCGCTCTCGTGCCCCAACATGGATGACATACTTTTGCCAAACGTCATAAAAACGTCACGATTGATTCTTCTTTTCTTTAATTCTTGAGAAGAGTTATGATTTTGAACGGCGTGTTCCATCTCCTACGTGGTTGAGGGGGATGGGACACGCTCTTTCTCTATATCCCCTGCTTTTCCGCTCCCTCCCACCGGCTTCTCAGCACCCTCAATCTGCACCCCAGAGTAAAACCCGAAAGTAAAACTCTCCGGCAACGCTTAAAATAGAACCCATGACTACCAGCGCTTCACCGACCCGACTAATTCTTGCCTCCGCCTCCCCGGCGCGCCGCAAGCTCCTGGAAGACTCCCGCATCGCATTCACGGTGCGCGTCTCCTCCGTAGATGAGGACGCCGCGCTCGCTACCGCCAACGAACAGGCGCGAGCGCAGGGACGTGCGGGACTCACCCCGGCTGAAACCGCCTCCCTGCTGGCGCAGTTGAAGGCGCAGGCAGTTGCCGCTGAACTTGCCGCCGAGGGTGTGCGCGATGCGCTGGTTCTGGGATGCGATTCGGTCTTCGAGTTTGAGGGAGTCGCCTACGGCAAGCCCCACACGGCGGAGGCGGCACGCGAGCGCATCAGTGCGATGAGCGGCAACTACGGCGTACTGCATACCGGTCACGCGCTCGTGGATTTACGCGGTATTGAGCCGGGCGCCGCACTGCCTGTTGCTTCCGACCTGCCTACCGTTTCCGAACTGCGCAGCGCCACCGTCCACTTTGATACGCTCAGCCCCGAAGAAATCGAGGCGTACATTGCTACCGGTGAGCCGCTCTGGGTGGCGGGATCCTTCACCCTGGACGGTTACGGTTCGGCGTTTATTCGCGGTATTGAGGGTGAGTTCCACACGGTGGTGGGCCTGTCCACCCACGCGCTACGCGATATGTTGCGCCGCCGCGAGGTTGCGGTGACCGAGCTGTGGCTGGCGCCCCAAAATGAAGATTAGATTCAGCGCAATCGTATAAATCTGTCTCAAAGCGTGCCCTGAAATACACATTATTGAACACCAATCGATAAGATAGAACAGTATGATGCGCGTTATATTCGCCAATCCTGCCGATGTATCCTTGGAGCAGGAGATTAAAGGAGAGCTTTAAGTGACTCAGCACCAGGCAGAAGCCGCCAAGAAATTTACTGCAGTCCCCGGCCGTCACACCGGCCCGGTCAGCAAGATTCTGATCGCTAACCGCGGTGAAATTGCTGTCCGCGTGATTCGCGCAGCCCGCGATGAGGGTCTGCAGACCGTCGCCGTCTACGCTGACCCGGACCGCGACGCCCAGCACGTGAAGCTTGCCGATGAAGCCTACGCTCTCGGCGGTGCCACTGCGGCGCAGTCCTACCTGGTGATGGATAAGCTCATTGAGATTGCTATCCGCTCCGGCGCTGACGCCGTGCACCCCGGTTACGGTTTCCTGTCTGAGAACGCGCAGTTCGCTCAGAAGTGCATCGACGCGGGTCTGACCTGGATTGGCCCCTCCCCCGAGTCCATTACCCAGCTGGGCGATAAGGTGGCGGCACGCCACATCGCGCAGAAGGTGGGCGCTCCCCTGGTGCCCGGCACCAAGGATCCGGTCAAGTCCGCCGATGAGGTTGTTGCCTTCGCGGATGAGCACGGTCTGCCCATTGCGGTGAAGGCCGCATTCGGTGGTGGTGGCCGCGGCATTAAGGTTGCCCGTGACCGCGAGAGCATCGTCGAGATGTACGAGTCCGCTGTTCGCGAGGCTACCGCGGCGTTCGGTCGCGGCGAGTGCTTCATCGAGCGTTTCTTGGATTCGCCCCGCCACGTTGAGACCCAGTGCCTGGCGGATGCGCACGGCAACGTCGTGGTGGTTTCCACCCGTGACTGCTCCCTGCAGCGCCGTAACCAGAAGCTCGTTGAGGAGGCGCCCGCCCCCTACCTGAGTGATGAGCAGAACGAGCGTCTGTACGAGGCGTCCCGCGCGATTCTGCGTGAGGCTGGCTACCAGGGTGCCGGCACCTGTGAGTTCCTGGTCGGCACCGACGGCACCATCTCCTTCCTTGAGGTGAACACTCGTCTGCAGGTGGAGCACCCCGTCTCCGAGGAGATTTCCGGTCTGGACCTGGTTCGTGAGCAGTTCCGTATTGCCCGCGGCGAGAAGATTGAGGAGAAGGACCCGGTTCTGCGTGGTCACTCCTTCGAGTTCCGTATTAACGGTGAAGATGCGGGCCGTTCCTTCATGCCCGCCCCCGGCACCATCGAGAAGCTGACCGTGCCCACCGGCCCCGGTGTTCGCTGGGATTCTGGCTTCGTGGCTGGCAACGTTATCGGCGGCAACTTCGACTCCATGCTGGCTAAGCTCATTGTTACCGGCGCAGATCGTGAGCAGGCTCTGCAGCGTGCCCGCCGTGCCCTGGCTGAGCTGACCATTGAGGGCATGCCCACCGTCGTCCCGTTCCACCGCGTCGTGCTGGACGACCCCGCATTCGCACCGGCTGAGGGCGGCGATTTCAAGGTGCACACCCGTTGGATTGAGACCGAGTTCAACAACACCATCCCCATGTACTCCGGTGCACCCGGTAACGTGAACTCTGACGAGGACGAGCGCACCACCGTGGTCGTTGAGGTCAACGGCAAGCGTATGGAGGTGTCCCTGCCCGAGCTGGGCGGTGGCGCTAAGCCTGCCGCTAAGCCCGCGTCCAAGACCCGCAAGTCCCGTTCGGCACGTAGCGCGGCAAAGGGTGGCGGCGACGAGCTGACCAGCCCCATGCAGGGCACCATCGTGAAGGTAGCGGCTTCTGACGGCGACACCGTCGCTGAGGGCGACCTGATTCTGGTGCTGGAGGCGATGAAGATGGAGCAGCCCATTACCGCGCACAAGGCGGGTAAGGTTTCGGGACTGTCAGCTAAGGCCGGCGATACCGTCACCTCCGGTGCGGTGCTGGCGACCATTAAGTAACGCTTCGCCTCGATACTGAGGTCTCGATACCGCGGTCTCGCGACTGCGAGCGCTATAGGCTATACGAATCCCCCGGAGGGGTATGAGGTCATGTCTCGTATCTTTCCGGGGGATTTTCTATGTCCGCTCTTGCCTGTTTAGGTGGGATTTACGCCGCTAACCCCTGTGTTCGCGTCCAGATAGTGGCTGTATTTGTTTGGGTTTTTCTGAACAGAGTTATAATGTTGCACTTTAGAGGAGCCTTTCAGAATCCGACGCCTGCCGCACCCCACCCGGTGCGGTCACGGCACCCAGTACGCGCCTACGGCATACCCGCCTCCCGCGCTGACCGGCAACGGAACACCTACCTCAGGCTCCTTGCGTACACACAAATTCACCATCTCGGGAGTTTTCCTCATGAGCGCTTCTGCATCCGACACGAAAGCGTCTGCTGCACCGGTGAAGAATACGACTCCTCGCAGTCGAGTTATTCTCGCCTCGCTCGTTGGTACCACCATCGAGTTCTACGATTTCTACATTTACGCCACTGCAGCAGTGGCTGTGTTCCCCGTGCTGTTCTTCCCCTCGAAGGACGCAACCACCGAGCTTCTGGCTTCCTTCGCTACCTTCGGCGTCGCATTCATCGCGCGCCCCCTCGGTTCCGTGATCTTCGGTCACTTCGGCGACAAGATTGGCCGTAAGGCAACCCTCGTCGGTGCACTGCTCACCATGGGTATAGCGACCTTCATCATCGGCCTGCTGCCCACCTATCACCAGATTGGTCTGTGGGCACCGACCATGCTGACCATCATGCGCTTCTGCCAGGGCCTGGGCCTGGGCGGCGAATGGTCCGGCGCGGCTCTGCTCGCCAGCGAGTACGCGAAGGACGGCAAGCGCGCCCGCGCCGCCATGTGGCCCCAGCTGGGTGCACCCATCGGCTTCGTTCTCGCCAACGGCTTCATGCTGATTCTGACCAGCTTCATCGCCTTCAACTCCACCACCGACGCGAAGAACCTCGAGCACCCCTTCCTCGTCTGGGGTTGGCGTATCCCGTTCCTGCTCTCCATCGTGATGGTCGCCGTCGGCCTCTACGTGCGTTTCCGCCTGGAGGAGACCCCCGTCTTCGCCAAGGCTGCCGCCAACAACGAGAAGGTTAAGACCCCGCTCGTCGAGGCGTTCAAGGTTGCCTGGTGGCCCATGATTCAGGGTACCTTCATCATGGTTGCCTGCTACGTGCTGTTCTACCTGATGACCGCCTGGGTTCTCTCCTACGGTATCGCCAAGGCAGAGAAGGGTGGCCTGGCCATCCCCTACCACGAGTTCCTCATCATTCAGCTGGTCTCGATTATCGGCTTCGCCATCTTCATCCCGATCTCGGGTTGGCTGGCTGATAAGTACGGCCGCCGCACCCAGCAGCTGTGGACCACCATCGCCATGGCAGTCTTCGGCCTGTGCTTCGGCCCGCTCATCTCCCCCGCCGTCGTCGGCACCGGTGCGAACGTGGACACCGTCGCCGTGACCGTCTTCATCTTCATCGGCATGTGCCTGATGGGTCTGTCCTTCGGCTCTATGTCGGCCTACCTGCCGGAGCTGTACCCCACCAACGTGCGCTACACCGCCAGCGGTATCGCCTACAACGTGGCTTCCATCCTCGGTGCGGCTCTGACCCCGTTCGTGGCGGTTTGGCTGAACTCCTCCTTCGGTGTGGCCGCCGTGGGTGGCTACCTGGCCTTCGCCTCGATTCTGAGCGTCGTCTTCATCCTGCTCACTCACGAAACCCGTGACGTGGACATGAACGCTGTCAGCACCACGAAGTAAAGCTTCGAGTAGCTAACGCATCTCTACGGCAAAGCGGTGGGGGTCGCCTCCTGAATTTCTTAGATTCAGGAGGCGACCCCCACCGCTTTTATACTGTTCCGGGATGCTGCGCCAGGCGGGGAACGCCCAGCTCAGCACCTAACAGGTTTTGAGCCTTACAGACCGCGAGTGTGCAGCTTGCGTGCCGCCTCAGCAATAGAGCCAGAGAGCGAGGGGTAGACCGTGAAAGTATCCGCCAGGTCATCCACCGCGAGCTTCTTCTCCACCGCCAGGGCAATGGGGTAAATCAGTTCGGAAGCACGCTGACCAACCACCACGCCACCAATGACAGTGCCGGAGTGACGGCGAGCAAAAATCTTCACGAAGCCATCGCGCATCGCCATCATCTTCGCGCGCGGGTTGGTGCTCAACTGCAGGGTCACCGCATCGCCACGGTACGCGCCCTCAGCAAGATCCTTCTCGCTCACACCCACGGTCGCAATTTCCGGGGAGGTGAAGATGTTCGCGGCAACCTTATCGGTGCGCAGCGGGCGCACCGCATCACCGAGGATGTGCGCCATAGCGATACGGCCCTGCATCGCAGCCACGGAAGCCAGCGGGTACACGCCCGTGCAGTCACCAGCGGCGTAAATGCTGTTCACGCTCGTGCGGGACACACCGTCCACTTTAATATGGCCGCTCGGGGTCTGCTCAACACCGATGTCTTCCAGGCCCAAATCTTCAGTGTTCGGAATCGAACCAATAGCTACCAGGCAGTGAGTGCCAGAAACCTTACGACCATCCGACAGGGTCACGATAACGCCGGAGCCATCCTCAGTACGCTCAACAGCAGCCGCACGGGAACGCGGCATCACTCGCACGCCGCGACGCTCAAAGACGTCCTCCAGCACGCGGGCTGCGTCCTCGTCCTCACCGGGAAGCACGCGGTCACGCGAAGACACCAGGGTCACCTTCGAACCCAGACCGTTATACGCCGAAGCGAACTCGGCACCGGTCACACCCGAACCAATCACAATCAGTTCCTCGGGAACCTCGGAGAGGTTGTACAGCTGAGTCCAGGTCAGGATGCGCTCGCCATCGGGCATACCGGTCGCCATTTCACGCGGATGCGTACCCACCGACAGTAGCACAAAGTCCGCGTGCAGGGGGTAGACGAGGCCCGCCTCATCGGTCACCTGAACGGTGTGGCGGTCCAGGAGCTTACCGGTACCGTGAATAATCTTCACTCCTGCAGAAGCCAGGGCGCGCTTAATGTCGGCAGACTGCTGCTGAGCCAGGTCGCGGACTCGGCGGTTCACACGGTCCATATCAACACGAAGCTGCGGAGCCTTACCCTTCGTATTTTCAATGCCCAAGCTACCCGCCTCAGAGAAGCGGGTCATCATATCCGCCGTAGCGATTAGGGTCTTAGAGGGCACAACGTCAGTCAGAACGGCGGATCCACCAATGGCATTACGCTCGATCAGAGTCACGTCCGCGTTGGATGCGGCAGCCACCATCGCTGCCTCGTAGCCGCCGGGGCCACCACCAATAATTACAATTCGCTGAGATGCATAGTTCACCGTTGAAGTCATGCCTTAATTGTGAGCTATGCCGCCCCTACGGGGCAAACGCACTCGCCGTGCAGATGTGCCATATTGTGGCAATCTGCACGGCGAGCATCTTCATGGTTCGGCATCATGGTTCGGCAGCCCGATATGACTGGGCGGCGCCTACCCCTGTATGTCTCTACTCCTCGAGAGCCTGCGGCTTCTCCGAGTAAATCGAGTTAATGAACTTCTCAGCCCACTGCAGCATCGCGCCATCCACCAGGTCCTTACCGCCCACCGGCATGGTCTTCGGGCGCGGAACCAGCGTCAGCCAGGTGTCCATACCCTTCGGCTGGGCGTGTGTGGAGCCAGGGTACACGCGCTTCAGACGCATCTGGCGGGACTCCGGCAGCGGCGTAGCGGTTACCACGCGCACCTTCGGGCCCAGAACCACCATCTCGTGAATACCGGCGGCACGGGCGTGCATGCGCACCGTCGCCACGGCAAGTAGGTTCTCTACCGCCTCCGGCAGCTCGCCGTAACGGTCGACCAGCTCCTCGCGAGCCTCCGCGATCTTCTCTTCGGTGTCGGCTGCAGCAATCTGACGGTACGCCTGCAAGCGCAGACGCTCAGAATCAATATAGGTGTGCGGAATATGCGCGTTGACGGGCAGGTCAATCTTCGTCTCGACCTCGCGCTCTTCCTTCTCGCCGCGATAGTTTGCGACCGCCTCGCCGACCAGGCGCAGGTACAGGTCAAAACCGACACCGGCAATATGACCGGACTGTTCGCCGCCGAGCAGGTTGCCGGCACCGCGAATCTCCAGGTCCTTCATCGCAAGCTGCAGGCCAGCGCCCAGCTCGTTGTGGGTCGCCACCGCCTTCAGACGCTCGTGCGCAATCTCGCCGAGGGTCTTATCTACCGGGTACAGGAAGTAGGCGTAGGCGCGCTCGCGGCCACGACCCACACGGCCACGCAGCTGGTGTAGCTGGCTCAGACCGTAGTTCTGGGCGTGGTCGACAATGAGGGTGTTCGCGTTCGAAATATCCAGGCCCGTCTCCACGATGGTGGTGCACACCAGCACGTCAAAGCGGCGCTCCCAGAAGTCCACAATAATCTGCTCCAGGCGCGACTCACTCATGCGGCCGTGGGCGGTGGCGATGCGCGCCTCCGGCACGAGCTTGCCGATTTCCGCGGCAACATCGTCGATGTCAGCCACGCGGTTGTGCACGAAAAACACCTGTCCTTCACGCATGAGCTCGCGGCGGATTGCGGCGGTAATCTGGCTGTCGGTTCGCGGTCCCACGAAGGTCAGCACTGGGTGGCGTTCCTCCGGCGCGGTGGCAAGGGTGGAGGTCTCGCGAATACCGGTTAGCGACATTTCCAGGGTGCGCGGAATCGGGGTAGCACTCATGGCGAGCACGTCCACGTTGGTGCGCATCTGCTTGAGCTTTTCCTTATGCTCCACGCCAAAGCGCTGTTCCTCGTCAATGATGACCAGGCCCAGGTCCTTGAACACTACGCTGTCCGAGAGGATGCGGTGGGTACCGATCACCACGTCCACCGCGCCGGATGCAATCTCTTCGGTAATCTGGCGGGTTTCCTTCGCCTTCTGGAAGCGGGAGAGCACGCGAATCTTCACGGGGAAGCCCGAGAAGCGCTCGCTGAACGTCTCGTAGTGCTGCTGGGCGAGCAGGGTCGTGGGCACGAGCACGGCGACCTGCTTGCCGTCCTGCACCGCCTTGAATGCGGCACGCACGGCAACCTCGGTTTTGCCGAAGCCCACGTCGCCGGAGATGAGGCGGTCCATGGGGATTTCTTTCTCCATGTCCTCCTTTACCTCGTGAATGGCGGTGAGCTGGTCGGGAGTCTCGTTGTAGGGGAAGGACTCTTCCAGCTCTCGCTGCCAGGGGGTGTCTGCGGCGAAGGCGTGACCGCGCGAGGCCTGGCGTGCCGAGTAGAGTTTCACCAGGTCGGCGGCGATTTCCTTGACTGCTTTGCGAGCGCGGGACTTGGTCTTAGCCCAGTCACTACCGCCCATCTTGGACAGGCTCGGGTTCTCGCCACCCACGTAATTGGAGATGAGGTCCAGCTGGTCGGAGGGCACGAAGAGGCGGTCGGGCGCGCCGCCGCGCTTGGCGGGGGCGTACTCGATGACCAGGTATTCCTTCATGGGCTGCACGCCGTTGACCGGGGATGCACCAGCCACCGGGCGGGAGGTCATCTCGACGAACCTGCCGATGCCGTGGCGTTCGTGCACCACGTAGTCGCCGGGGTTCAGCGCGAGCGGGTCGACGGCGTTGCGGCGGCGGCGTGTCTTGAATTTTTGTCCGGCGGCGCCTCGGGGTGCGTAGGTTCCGCGGCGGCCGAGCAGTTCGGCTTCGGTGAAGACGGCGAGCTTCGCCTCCTCGATGAGGAAGCCTGCGGAAGCGGGCGCCTCGCACACCTCGACGATGCCGTGTTCGAGTTTGCCAGCGGGGTCGGCTTCGAGGCTGGTTCGGCGGGCTGCGGGTACGGCGGGTGCCCCTTCGCCGGAGTGGAAGAGGTCGATGAGTCGGTCAGTGGAGCCGCGGCCGTTGGTGAGGGCGAGGACGGTCCACTGTTGACGGATGAGGTCGCCGACCTGGCTGAGCATGCGTTCGACGGAACCGTTGAATGCGGTTGCGGGGGTGGCGTTGACGGTGTAGGTGTCGAATCCGTCTTCGATGGCGTCGGCGATGCCCTGGTTCTGGAGCGCCCCGGCGGCGTCTTCGAGTAGGTCTGCGTCGGTGACGAGTTCGGTGATTTCCCACCAGCTGAGCTTGGCTTCGAGTGCCTGTGCGGTGGTTTGGTCGATGGTGCGGAATCCACTGTCGCTCATGCGGAGCTGGCCGAGGTCGATGGGTGCTACTGCGTCGGCTTCTGCAGAGGTGTCCCATGCTGCGGCGAGGAATTCTTCGTTGGTGGCGACGAGGTCTTCGGCGCGGGCGCGCACGCGCTCGGGTTCGACGTTAATGATCATGGACCCTGCCGGCAGCAGCTCGGTGAGGGTGTTCATGGATTCGATGAGCAGCGGGGTGAGCGATTCCATGCCTTCGACGTAGATTCCGCCGGCAATCTTCTCAAGCATGGCTGCGGCTGCCGGGTAGTCGGCTTTCAGTCGTGCGGCGCGGCTCATGACCTCGGGGGTGATGAGCAGTTCGCGGCAGGGCAGCAGAGTGAGTTCGGTAAGCTCTTCTCCCCCACTGAGGGTGCGCTGGTCGGCGACGGAGAAGTGGCGCATTTCGTCGAGTTCGTCGCCGAAGAATTCGAGGCGGACGGGGGTAGTTGCGGTGGGCGGGAAGACGTCGATAATGCCGCCTCGTACGGCGTATTCGCCGCGCTTGGCGACCAGGTCTACGCGGGAGTATGCGGCGTCGTTGAGGCCACGCACCACATCTTTGAAGGGGTATTCTTCGCCGCGGACCAGGTGCACGGGTTCGAGCTTTTCGATGCCGGTGACGATGGGCTGGATGACCGCGCGTACGGGTGCGATAACAACCTGGGGGCGTTTAGCCGCATCCCCGGTCATGGCGCGCAGTACCTGCAGGCGGCGGCCTACGGTGTCGGAGCGCGGTGAGAGGCGTTCGTGGGGCAGGGTTTCCCAGGCGGGGAAGAGCGCGATGTCTGCGGCGGGCAGGTAGGAGCGCAGGGCTGCGGCGAGGTCTTCTGCTTGGCGGTCGGTGGGGGCGATGATGAGGCTGAGCGCTTCGGCGGTGGTATCGCGTACTGCGGTGGAGATGTCTGCAATGAGCGCGGCGTGGGTTCCGGCGACGGCGCCGATGAGGGTGCGTGCGCTACGTTCGGTGGGCTGTGCGGAGGCAGCGGTGCGGATTGCGGCCCAGTTGCTGAGTTGGTTGAGGGTTTTCAGGAGGGGGTGCAGGGGTGCTTCGAGGGGCTGTGCGGTAGCTTTTCGGGTGGTGCTCACGGGTTCTCCTGAGTCTGGGGTCTTCGCTTGCGGCGGTTGAGCTGGTGGAGGGCTGCTATGGATGGTCGGTATAGGGCGGTACCGGTTTGGGGCGTCCGAGTGAATTTGCCTTTATTTCATGGTGCTTTTTGTGCGTTTTGGGGTGTTTTTTTGCGGCTTTTCCATTGTAGGACTTGTCCGCTTTTTCTGGCATTTTTCTCTTGTATTCTCTGTGATGGAATATATTCCTTTTTGCACTCGGTTGTCGCTTTCGTGGGTGATATTTGAGTATGGTTTTCTTCCGTGTCTGTTCCTGTGCCACAACGTTCATCACATGGGGCGCAAATCACACATCCACAGACATCTTTGCACTTTGTGCACCATTATTTTCACAGCTTAATCCTGTACCCTAATCATTAACGCTTACAGAAAAACCAGACAGTATATCCCCTTCCGGATTCTGTTTACCTCTTCCAACCAACCTCAGGTTTTCAGTATTTACTGCGGTTTTTCTAGTTCGCTAAATTCACCGTATCTTTCGATGTTTCTTCCGGAACGTCGCATCAGAAAGACGCATATGACAACCACATACACGAACAAACCCACTGAAAAGCCCCATGTCCGTTCATGGTCTGCTAAAAAGTGGGCCGCTTTCGCACTCGCTTTTGGTACCGCTTTCACTGCGGCACCTCTTACTCCTACTACTCCCGCCTCGGCTGCGACCGGAACCCATGATGGTTCCAGTAGCGATAAGGCGGCTGCCTCTTGCTACGAGGTCAAGCAGGTTAATCCTTCTGCCTCCTCTGGCACTTACTGGCTGTACACCCCGCAGATGAGCGGCCCGGCGCAGTTCTACTGCGATCAGGAAACTGATGGCGGCGGCTGGGTCATGATTGGTCGCGGTCGTGAGGGTTGGACCGAGTCTTACAACGGCACCGGCGACCCGAATCAGCTGCACCAGAACCCCACCGGCCCTTCCGCTTTTACTCCGGTCCAGCTTCCCGCAAACACTGTCGATGCGCTGCTGAACGGCATTAAGCCTCAGGACCTTCCCGATGGCATGCGCCTGCACCGTGCCCACAACGCAAGGGGCACCCAGTGGCAGAACGTTTATGTTCAGCGTCCTCAGACTGAGCAGTGGACCTGGGCGATGAGCTACGGTCAGCGTTGGGGCACCGTGAAGTTCACCGGTGCCGGCATTAACCGCACCGCTCATATGGGCGGTTCCCCCTCGGAAATGGCTCCGGGTATTACCACCAGCTCGGTTCGTTTCTTCGCGAACCCGAACCAGGGCTACCAGATTGGTTTTGCGTACGGTTCGCTGGTGAACTTCGGCAATGATCGTGCCGATTCTTATATTTATAAGAAGCGCGGTTCCGCTGGTTACTCCATCCCCTTCACCCAGGTGTTCCTGCGCCCGAAGCTGACTCAGCGTGACTTGAACTTCTCGCAGATTGGTTCTGGCTCTGCCGCTAGCAACCGTCGTGCTCTGCCGAATAGCTACACGATGCCCGTTCGTTGGCGCACCAGTGAGCAGACTGGCACCGGCAAGAAGAACGAGATGAACACCTACGTTCAGGCTATTACTCAGGTGGGCGACACCGTCTTCACCGGTGGCGACTTCAAGTATGTGGAGTCGGCTGGCGGCGAGCGCGTGAACCAGTCGTACCTGGCTGGCTACAACGTGGATTCGGGTGAGCTGGTTCGTTCCTTCCGCCCGACTTTCAACGGTCAGATTAAGGCTCTGGAGGCTCTGCCGAATAACCGCCTGGCGGTTGGTGGCGAGTTCACCGAGGTTAATGGCGAGAAGGTTGATCACTTCGTCATTCTGGATGCGACCACCGGTCAGATTGACCGTACGTGGGATGTTCAGGTTCAGCGCCGTAATGGTGCTGCCGCGCAGGTGAAGACCCTGCTGGTTCAGGATGGTTACCTCTACATTGGCGGTAACTTCACCCATGTAAAGGGCAATACGTCTAAGGCGTACGCTTACTCGCGTGGTGCCGCTCGTATTAAGCTCTCGAACGGTGCGGTGGATTGGAACTGGCGCCCGAACTTTAACGGTACGGTCAACGGTATTACCGCTGCATCCGACAACTCGACTGTTCACGCTGCGGGTTACTTCACTGAGCTGAATAACCAGCGCGCGTTCCGCCTGGCGGCGCTGAATGGTTCTAACGCTTCGAATATTAAGTGGGAGTGGGAGCCGTCGCTGAAGCTGAACATTACTGACCGCATTGTGTACGCGTTCCAGTTCGATGTTCAGGATGCTGGTTCGACCGTGTGGACTGGCGGCGCTGACCACCTGATTGCGAACTACTCGAAGAACGGTTACGGCCGTATTTCTTCGTCTATCTCTAAGTACGGTGGCGACTGGCAGGATCTGCATCTGAGCGGTAACACCATTTACGGTGCGTGCCACTGCGGTGATGTCCTCTTCGAGGGTTCGACCGGCTACCACACGTATTGGAAGGAATCGAAGGCGGTTCACCGTATGCGCCTGGTCGCAGCGTTCGATAAGGATAGCGGCGAAGTCATCGGCGAGTTCAGCCCGGTTCTGAAGGGCGCTAGCGGCTACGGTGTTTGGGAGTCCTTCGTGGATTCTCGCGGCAACCTGTGGGTTGGTGGCGACATTAACCGTTCGCTGGGTGCTAATGGTGAGCAGCGCACTGTCGGTTTTGCTCGTTTTGCTCCTCGCGATGTGACCGCCCCGTCGACTCCGTCGAATCTGTCGGTTCAGCGTGATGGCTCGACCGATAAGCTGTCTTGGTCTGGTGTTCGTGAGAGCGGTGCTCGCTACCAGGTGCTGCGTGATGACCGTGTGATTGCTACGGTCTCGGGCACCAGCTACGAGGTTGAGCATACTGATGGCGCTCGCTACTATGTGCGTTCCATCGATGCGTCTGAGAACTTCTCGGCTTCCACGGGAGCTGCTCAGGCTTAGGTCAGATTGTTGATCTAGTTTCTTTGAGCCGCCGCCTGGTTCGGGCTCTGCAGGGTTTGCGGGGTCCGGGTCAGGCGGCGGTGCACCCGGGGTGTATGCCCTCTATAGTTTTGGTTCGGTCCGGTTTTCCCAGTTTGCTATCTCTTCGCCTCTGCGGCGGCTATGATGGGTTGGGATTCATTGCGTCGGATGGGTTGCTTCCGTCCTTTCCGATGATGGGCTGAATCTTGATCTGTGGTGTTTCTTCGCTGTTGGTACGACAGAGGAAACTTCACAGATTTTTAGCGTTCCGCTTCGTACGGGTGCGTTGCCACTGTTGGCTTCGTGCGTGAGGGGTGGGGCGTATTCATTCAATTTCCGATAACTACACTCACTGATTCCGGCTACAGACTCGCTGTTAGCGCAGTTCATAACGCTTCCCCCTTACCCCGATGCCTGGTCACTATGCTGTGCCTTGTGTGGGGTGGGTGTTGCTGTGTGAATTGCAGTTTTCTGCTGTGTGCCGGTTGAGGTCTCTAGGAGAGACAAATGAATTTTCTTCCGTTCACGCGTGGAGGGCGCGCGCAGGGTGCTGCTTCCTCCGCTTCTGAGGGCTCTCGCGTAGCTTCTCGCTCCGGGTCCCGTGCTTTGGGTGCGGCGGCTGCTTCTTTTGCGATGGTTGCGGCTTCTTTGGGTCCGATTGCTTCGGGCGCGCAGGCTGCTGATGCACGCTACTATGACGGTTCGTCGAGTGAGCGCGCGGCTGCGAGCTGCTGGGAGGTTAAGCAGAATAATCCGCGTGGCAAGAGCGGCGCGTACTGGCTGTACACCCCTGCGATGAGTGCTCCTGAGCAGTTCTATTGCGATCAGGAAACTGATGGCGGCGGCTGGGTTATGATTGGCCGCGGTCGTGAGAGCTGGACTGAGAACTACTACGGTCGCGGTAATGCCGATCAGCTGTATAAGAACCCGACCGGCTTTGATGCGGTGCAGCTCTCCGGCGTGACCGTGAACGCGCTACTGAACGGTACCCGTCCGCAGGATTTGCCCGATGGCGTGCGTTTCCATCGCGCGATGAACGTTGAGGGCACTACCTGGCAGGATTTTAAGGCTCACCGTGATTCCAGTACCGAATGGACTTGGACTTTGCGTTCAAAGATGTTCTGGTCAAATATTTCGGTCAAAAACACCTGGCAGTACAGTAACCGTTATGACTACGCCAACCGTGGTCAGGTGGCTGGTAACATCTTCACCCATGATTCTGATGATTTCCGTTCCCTGAACTTCGAAGAGAAGGCATCGCAGGGCTACAAGCTGGGCTTCACCTACGGTCGCAACGCCAAGATTACATGGTGGACCGAGACCTACCTGATGAACCGTCCTTCGGCGTATATTTACCGCCCGGCGGATGATTCGACCACTCCCCTGGTATTTACTCAGATGTTCTTGCGCCCGAAGGTGACTCAGAACGATTTGGTGGCTAAGGGTCTGCATGATTATGGCCAGCAGGGCGCTGCGGCAAGTAACCGCCGCGCGCTACCCAATAGCTACTCCGAGAAGTGGAAGTGGCGTACCAGCACTGAGACCGGTACCGGCAAGAAGGGTGAGATGAACACCCAGGTTGAGGCTATCACCGAGGTCGGTGGCGCTGTCTTTACCGGTGGCGATTTCGCGTACGTTGAGTCGGCAAGCGGTGAGAAGGTTGAGCAGGCTTTCTTGGCTGGTTACGAGGTGGGTACCGGCGAGCTGCGCCGTTCCTTCCGCCCGAAGATTAACGGTCAGGTGAAGTCGGTTGAGGCTCTGCCGAACGGCCTGCTTGCTGTGGGTGGTTCTTTCGACCAGGTGAACGGCGAGTACT
Organism: Rothia sp. HMSC069D01; assembly: GCF_001810135.1. NCBI lineage: Bacteria > Bacillati > Actinomycetota > Actinomycetes > Micrococcales > Micrococcaceae > Rothia > Rothia sp. HMSC069D01. The sequence continues at coordinate 186,294 of NZ_KV800109.1, read as the reverse complement.
ACAACGGTTTTGTAATTCTGGATCCGCAGACCGGTCAGGTTGCTAAGGACTGGGATATCCGCGTGGTTAGCCGCATTGCTTCCGTACCGGTACAGATTAAGACCCTGCACGTGCGTGATGGCTACTTGTACATTGGTGGTTCCTTCACTCACTTGAAGGGCCAGACCTCCCCCACCTACGCGTATGCGAGGAACCTGGCTCGCATTAAGTTGAGCAACGGTGAGGTGGACTGGAACTGGCGTCCGGTCTTTAATGGCACAGTTAACGGCGTGAGCGCTTCTGAGGGCAATGCCGATGTGTACGTCGCTGGTTACTTCACCCAGCTGAATAACCAGGAGGCGTTCCGTCTCGCTCATATGCAAGGCAGTAGCACGAACCCGGTGGCTTGGCACCACCGTCCTTCGTACACCCCCAAGAATGCCCAAACCTGGGATTTGAAAAACGAGCGCAGGATGTGGGGCTTCCAGTTCGATGTTCAGGATGCTGGTTCCTCCGTCTGGGTGGGTGGCACCGAGCATATGATTACCCGTTACGAGAAGTCGAGCATGCGTCGCACAGACAGTGCGATTACTCGTGAGGGTGGCGACTTCCAGGATCTGCATCTGAGCGGTAACACCATTTACGGTGCGTGCCACTGCGGCGATTTCCTCTTCCAGGGCGCAGACACTGTCTATTCGGAGTGGGAGAACGCGACTAATGCTCAGACCATTCGCCTGGTAGCTGCGTTCGATAAGGACAGCGGCAAGATGCTGCCGGAGTTCGCCCCGATTATGAACGGCGCGTATGGCTACGGTGTGTGGGAGTCCTTCGTGGATTCCACCGGCACTCTGTGGGTTGGTGGCGATATCCGTAAGTCGCTGGGTGCTAACGGCGTGCAGCAGACCGTTGGTTTCGCACGTTATGCACCTCGCGATGTAACGCCTCCGGCTCCCCCGAGCAACCTGAAGGTTACGACGAACGGCTCCAAGGATCAGCTGACCTGGTCGGGTATTTCCGAGCATAGGGTGAAGTATCAGGTTCTGCGCGATGATCGTCCTATTGCGACGGTTACGGGCACGAGCTATTCGGTGGATCACCGCGACGGCGCCCGCTACTATGTGCGTGCGGTAGATACTGCGGATAACTATTCGGCAAGTACCGAGGCTGCTCAGGCGGCATAACCCCTCATCAGGGCGATATTCACTTTTATGACAAATAATTTTAGTGATGTTCGCCCTATTCTCCCGGGCTGGTTTTAAACCAGCCCGGGTTTTTTTGCACATAGTGAATCTATTTCATTCATTTACATGAAGGTTTTTTCATGCAGAGATATATACTTACCTTCTAATCGAGTCAAAATAGAGCATTAGTTAGGGCTTATTCTCATCATTTATAAAAACGTTATTTTTGCGGGTCTAAGTATTTTCCCAGCTTTGCGTGTTAGCCTTTAGGTGCCTTACCTTCGTGCGAGGTATTATCTTCCGGAATATAGTCATTCTCACTCCAACCACTAAAGAGGCTTCCATGTCAGTGTTCTTCAAGTACCCCTCCCGGTCCCGCCTTCTGGGCACCTTGGGTACCGTTGCGGTATCCACCCTGGTCCTGAGCGCTTGCGCTACTGAAAACCCGAGCTCCGATAGCTCTTCGCCTGCTTCTGCGTCCGCGAGCGTTTCCGCGTCGGCGCATGCTTCCTCAAACAAGTCTTCGAGCGCTTCCCCCCAGGTTTCTGAGCAGGGCACCGCAGAAGCATCCGCCAATGCTTCCTCTGGGGCTTCGGCTGAGGCAAAGGATGGGGCAAAGAGTGAGGCGACCTCTTCTGACGGCCAGAAGCTTGAAGAGATTTACACTGGCGCTGAAGAGATGAGGAACGCTTCTTCCGTACCTGTTGACGCTGAAGAAGTTAAGAAGACTACCGAACTGGTTAACTCTTTTGAGACCATTCTGACCAAGGTGAAGGCAGCCCCCTCTGCTGAGGCTTCGCCTGAGCGTGCCGCTGATCCGACCAGCGACGAAGAGGCTGAGCAACAGAACGTTGAGCGGGCCCGCGCTGTTCTCGATGATGAGACGATTCGCTCCATCGAGGCCGTGGCTGTTGATTCCGCTGCCGCTGAGTTTGCCGTGCAGGCTTCCGAGTACGCACTGGCTGGCTGGCACTATGAAGGTTCTTCCACTGTCGTGGGCACTCCCCGTATGACTGAAACCCAGTACAAGGGTCAGCCCGCGCGCATGCTGGAAGTATGCATGGATTCTTCCTCTGTGAAGATCTATGACGAGAATAATCAGCCCGTTAAGGATGACAATTCTCCGAAGCGTTCACTCAATATTTACACCCTCGTTCAGGTCGATGGTCAGTGGAAGATTGCGACCCATGATTTCCCGAACAATCCTGATTGTTAGGGTCTAATTAAAGATGCCGGTTTCCAGCTATGATTCGCTGGAACCCGCGCATTATCATCCATAGCGCATTAATGTTGATGCGCACTCGATAACATTTCTTGGCATTCATTTGGAGATATTATGAAAGCCCACCTTGGCATGACGGGCTCTGGCTTTTCACGTTCTGCTATAACTCGCTCAACTCTTTGCTTGAGCATTGCTACGGCGTTGGCTTTGCCCGTAGCTATCCCCGCTATTACGCCGAGTACCGCTGTCGAACAGACTGCGGAAAAAAGGGACTCTGCTTTCTACAATGGCACGACCTCCGAGCGTGCTGCCGCTAGCTGTTGGGAAGCCAAGCAGGCTAACCCCGAGGCAAAGAGCGGCGCCTATTGGCTGTACACTCCTTCGATGAGTCAGCCGACTCAGTTCTACTGCGATCAGGAAACTGATGGTGGCGGCTGGGTCAAGATTGGTGAGGGCCGCGACGGCTGGACTGAAAACTATGAAGGTCAGGGTGACACTTCGCAGCTCTACAGCGATGCCGCACCCGCATCTTCCGGTATGACTCTTGAACAGGGCAAAGCTCTGAGCTCCCTGCCCGCCGCGAAGACCCCGATTCAGCTTTCGGGTACCACCATTTCGCAGTTGCTCAACGGCACCCGCCCCGATCAGTTGCCCGATGGTTACCGTTTCCGTCGCGCGCTGAACACCTCGGGCACCAAGTGGCAGGAGGCGACGGTTGACCGCCGTCAGACTTCCGAGTGGACCTGGGCTCTGCGCTCGAGCGCTGTCTGGTCGAATACGACCATCACCAACCCTGACGAGTTCTCTTCCTACAATGAAAATGGCCGCAGGGACTGGCCTGATGGCACGTGGGAAGACCACATTCTGCGTGGACAGAACAACGGCTTCAAGACTTTGATGTTTGATGAGTTGGCGTCCCAGGATTACCGTATGGGTTTCCGTTACGGTGCAAACTCTCCCATTTCGCAGGATGGCTCTGAGCCGGCAATCACCGATGCGCGGAACTCCTACATCTACGGTAAGGAAAGCAACGGTGAGGCCTCTTTCGGTTACACCCAGATGTTCCTGCGCCCGAAGCTGACCCAGAATGATTTGAACCTGGGCGCTATCCCGGATTCCGGTACCCCGGCGAGCGCTCGTCGTGCCCTGCCCAATAGCCGTTCGGCGGATTGGCGCTGGCGAACCAGCGCCAGGACCGCCTCCGGTAAAACCGGCGAAATGAACACCTACGTTGAGGCCATTACCGAGGTCGATCACGGTAACGGCACCTCCAGCGTGTTTATTGGTGGCGACTTCGAGTACCTTGAGTCCTCTACCGGTGAGCGTGTTGCGCAATCTAATATTGCTGCTTTTGACCCGGTGACCGGCGAGTTGCGCCGCAATTTTAAGCTGACTGTTGACGGTCAGGTGAAGGCTGTTGAGGCTCTGCCGAATAACCGTTTGGCTGTTGGCGGTAACTTCAAGCTTGTTAACGGTGAGAAGCATGAGAGCTTCGTCGTTGTTGACGCCACAACCGGTGAAGTTGCCCCTGAATGGGCCCAGGTTAAAGTCGAAGATCGCATTCGTACCGAGGTCATGACAGTGAAGACCATTCACCGTCAGGGTGACTACGTGTATATTGGCGGCACCTTTACCCACATTTATGAAAGTGAAAAGGCGGGTGAGGCGTATTCGCGCAATATTGCCCGTTTTAAGTTGGGCGAGCCTTCTAACGGTGTGCCCGGTATTGTGAGTATAGACCGTAACTGGCGCCAGGTGTTCAACGGTACTGTCAACGGTATTAGCGCCTCCGCTGATAACTCTCATGTTTACGTAGCCGGTTACTTCACCTGGCTCAACGGTGGCCTTGCCTACCGCGTGGCTGATATTACTCAGCATATGCAGAAGGGCAGCCCGTGGGCGTACCAGCAGTCTGAGATTCCTGCTGGCGCTAATGTCTCTGACCTGCGTAATGAAACCAAAATTTGGGGTTTCCAGTTCGACGTCCAGGATGCCGGTACCGGCGTCTGGGTGGGCGGTACCGAGCACCTCATCTCTCGTTACGATAAGGCGTCCTTGACCCCCACCTACACCGCGATTACCCGCGATGGTGGAGACTTCCAGGATCTGCACCTGCACGGTAACACCATCTACGGCGCCTGCCACTGCGGCGACTTCCTCTACCAGGATTCGCGTAACAAGCGGACCCCCGTGGGCGGTTCGAGCGTGATTCACTCGGTCAAGCTGGTTGCTGCTTTCGATAAGGACAGCGGTAAGATGCTGCCGGAGTTCTCCCCTGCTATTAAGGGTGACCACGGATTCGGTATCTGGGAGTCTTTCGTGGATTCGAAGGGCACCCTGTGGGTTGGCGGCGATATTCACCGTTCGCTGGGTGTTCACGGTACTCAGGATACCGTCGGTTTTGCGCGCTTTGAGGCTCGCGATGTGGCTCCTCCGCCTACCCCGCAGAACCTGAAGGTTGAGCTGAAGGACGATAAGGACGTTCTGACCTGGGATGCCGTGCAGGATACCGGTAGTGTCCGCTACCAGATTCTGCGTGACGACCGAGTTATCGCTAGCACTTCGGGTACGAAGTTCGAGATTGACCACACCGATAACGCACGTTACTTTGTGCGTGCAGTGGACAGCTCGGATAACTACTCTGCATCCACTCCGGTTCAGGTAGCTCCGGTTCGCCCGACTCCTACCCCCACGGAGACCGCAACCGAGACTCCTACCGCTGACCCGACGGCAAGTGTGGATCCGACTGCAGCTGCTGACCCGACCGCGAGCGCTGACCCCAGTGCTTCGGCAAGCGCTACCCCGAGTGCAGAAGCGACTACTGAGGCACCGAAGGTCCAGGATCCGGACCCGAAGGTTGAGGAGCCTAAGCCCGCCGATCCCAAGCCTGAGAATCCGAAGGAAGAAGCCGCTAAGGACCAGATTGTTCTGCCCTACGCCTCGGATTGGAAGTACATGGTCTCTACCCAGGCTCCCAACCGTAAGTACGGTTGGAAGTACAACTTCCACTTCAGCCTGGAAGATATTGCGCAGGAAGCATGGCAGACCGGCAAGACCCCGATTGGGGTCGGTACTGGTAACCTCAACACCTCCGTTAAGGTTCCGCTCGTGCGTTCCCGCCACAATATCTACGCCTACACCACCATCCAGCTCACTCGTGAGCAGGCCAGCCGTGATCTCGTGCTGACCACTTACGCGGATGACGCTATTGCGGTGGGTGTCAACGGTGAAGAGGTTGGTCGTTCCAACTTTGACACTCGTGGAAAGCTGTGGAATAGCGCGATTGCATCGAGCTCGATTGATACCGCTACGGCTCAGAAGACTCCGGTGACCTTCACCGTTCCGGCTTCTCAGCTGAAGGCTGGTGAGAACCTCATCGCTGTTGAGGTTCACCCGGGCATTAGCCGACGTAACGTTCGCCCGAATGTGAGCTTCGATTTGCAGGCTACCTCCAAGGCACCGGTTGCTGAGCAGCCCGCCGAGAAGGAAGGCGACAAGGAGGCGGATGCTCCCGCCGCACACGAGGCTGAGCAGCCCGTGGTCGACAACGCGAACAACGCGGCAGCCGGCCAGGGCGAGCGACGCATCGTCAATAACGGAGTCGGAACCCGCGTTCCGATGCAGTCTCGAAGGAACTAATACCTTCTAGATAATCTCAGCTAAATGGGGTTTGATTTTCTGAATGATTCAGGAAATCAAACCCCATTTGCGTATATTCCCCACTTTTCCGTGTTTTTTGCATCATTTATTCCCATTATTTGTGCTTCTGTCATGTGCCTCTCTGCACAATGTTCAGAAATGTTTTCTAAATCCACAATTCACGAGAACAAAGCGCCGATAACCCCCTCTAACAGCACACCAAGCCTACCCGAAGGATCCCGCAAATCTGCACCAAAGCGCATTGTCAGAGGGTTTTTACGACACAATTGTTGACCCTGACCACACGCCCCCTGTTGCACTTCATCTCGTTGTAAAATATCTATATAGTGGTGTACGTGAAAAAAGGGACCAACCACCTCTTTTTTCGCGTGCGAGACTTCCGGACTTTCTCGCAACCACCCCGAAAGGGAGTAATTCACTCTCCTTCACTCCTCTCACCGATTAAAAAGGAATGTGCATGTCCACCTCTGAGGCACCTCACGCCCCGAACTCCGCGCCCGCATCGGGATTTTCTGCGAAGTTTTCTCACACCCTGCGCTCTCTTGAAGCAGCGCAGAAGCCCGGCATTGGCGTTCCCGCCTACACCCGCTGGGTCAACCGCCGAGTAGCACGCTACTTCGCCGCGGCAGCTGTCGCTCTGGGCATCACCCCCAACGGCGTCACCGCGATTTCCGCTGCATGTTCCGCTGCAGGCCTCATCGTTCTGATTACCTGCCCTTCCAGCATTGGTGTGGGCATCTGCGTTGCACTGCTTTTCGCTCTCGGTTACGGCCTGGACTCCGCTGACGGCCAGGTTGCTCGAGTGACCGGCGCATCCTCCCCCGCCGGTGAGTGGCTCGACCATGTGGTCGACTCCATCCGTGTGCCCTCCGTGCACATGGCAACTCTGCTCTCCTTCCTGCTGTACCCTGCGCACTACTCCTTTACCGGTTCCAACGCATTCAACGGCTGGATCATTGCGATGCCCATGATTTTCACCGCGCTGACCGCCGGTCACTTCATGAGCCAGATTCTTGCTGAGCAGCTGCGCAACAACCGCAAGACCGCTGCTCCCCCGACCGGTGGCCCCCTGCGCTCCTTCATCAACCTGCACATGGACGCTGGCACCCTCTGCTGGATCTACATTTTCGTTGGCTTCGGCCCCGTATTCGTCATCGTCTACGCGCTGCTTCTGCTGGCTAATGCCGCAACCGTTCTGCTGTCCATGCGTCGCAAGTACGTTAGCCTCGCGACCCCCGCTGAGTAAGGAGAATCCCAATGATGCACTTCACCTCTCGCAACCCTGCTGTTTCCGCCGTTATCGCGACCAACGGCAAGCGCCCCGAACTGCTGCGCGTGGCTGTCCGCTCGATCCTTGAGCAGAGCTACCGCGGTTTCGTTGAAGTTGTTGTCGTCTTTGACCGTGTTGAGCCCGACCGCCTCGAGGATATTGAGGTCGGCGAAAACCGTGCCCTGAAGATTGTCTCCAACACCCGTTCCGGCGGTCTGGCGGGCGGCCGCAACAGCGGCATCATCGCCTCCAGCGGTGAGATGATTGGCTTCTGCGATGACGACGACTACTGGATGCCTTCCAAGCTCACCCAGCAGGTCGCTCTCTGGCGCGAAAACCCCGAAGCAACCGCTATCTCTTCGGGTATTACCGTCCGCTCCGGTGGTCAGGATATCGTGCGCCTGGCGCCCGAGCGCGCAACCTTCGCTGACTTCCTGCGTTCGCGCATTACCGAAATTCACCCCTCCGCCATGCTGTACTCCCGCGAGGATCTGCTCGGCGTTGATGGTAAGCCCGCCCGCATCGGCCTGGTCGATGAGGAGCTGCCCGCCGCCTACGGTGAAGACTACGACCTGTTGCTGCGCGCAACCCGTCACGGCGATGTACTGAGCGTGCCCGAGCCGCTGATTCTGGTGCTCTGGGACCGTCCCTCCTTCTTCTCCGGCAAGTGGCAGTCCATGGTTGACGGCCTCAGCTACATTCTGCGTAAGTTCCCTGAATTTGAGCAGGACCCCAAGGGCCTGGCACGTATTGCCGGTCAGATTGCGTACGCTCAGGCGTCTCTGGGTAACAACAAGGAGGCGCGTGCCTACGCTCGCTCCGCTCTGCGCCGCGACCCTAAGCAGCTTCGTGCTTGGGCAGCGTATGTTGTGTCCACCGGCGTTATTAAGCCCGCTACTCTTCTTGATCTCGTCCAGAAGACCGGTCGAGGTCTCTAACCAGGTATCGCACAGACATGGTTTCCTCTTCCGTTCTTTCCCCTCCGGGTACTTCGCCTGTGGCGCTGAAGGATTCCGCCGGGTCGGTGGCCACGCCGCCTAGCGGTATTCTGCGTGCCCGCGCGCGCATCCGCCCGTTGTCTACGGCGCAGAAGAAGCTCCCCGCCTGGCCTCTGCTGGCGTTGCTGTACGGCTTCCCGGCACTGTGGGCTTTGGGTGTGCTTCAGATTGCACCGCTGGTACTGGCAGCGATCATGCTTTTTTACCTCATTATTCGAGGTAATGTGCGTGTGCCCGGTTCCCTGTGGGTGTGGGGCGCATTCTGCGTGTGGGTTGTTGTTGCGGCGCTTGCCCTGACCCGTTCCACCGACATTATTGGTTGGGGTCTGCGCTTTGTAAATATTCTCAGCGCCGGCATTTACGCCCTGTACTACTACAACGCGCGTTCTTCTATTAGCCTCAATAGGCTGCTGGGCGGTCTGGCGACTCTGTGGGTGACCCTGATTGTTCTGGGGTACGGTGGTGTTCTCTTCCCCGAGTTCCGCCTGCGTACTCCGATGAGCTTCATCATGCCTTCTGGTTTTATGCAGAATCCGCTGGTGCGTGACTACATGCTTCCTCCCCTGGCTGAGGTTCAGCGCCCGTGGGGCGCTCCCGAGGCGTATATTCGCCCCTCCGCGCCGTTCCCCTACGCGAATAGTTGGGGTCTGGCGTACACTCTGCTCACCCCGGTGATGCTGGCGTGCTTGCTTCGCCTGCATTCCATCTGGCTGCGTATTGCGTTGCTGATTGGTATGGCGCTTTCTACTGTGCCTGCGATTGCGACCAGTAACCGCGGCATGTTCATTGGTCTAGGTATCAGCGCAGCCTACGTACTGTTGCGTCAGTTCCTTGCGGCTAATTGGCGTGCTGTGGGTACGGGTGTTGCGGCGATTACGGCTGTGGTTGTGGCGCTCTTTGCGTCGGGCACCGTGGATAACATTCTGGGTCGTCAGGACTACTCTGACTCCACCGGTGGCCGTGCGGCGCTCTACCGCGCCACCTGGAAGGCGACCTTGGAGTCCCCGATTATTGGTTACGGCACTCCGCGTATGGAACCGAGCATTGGCGTGTCAATGGGTACCCAGGGGTACCTGTGGACTCTGATGTTCTGCTTCGGCTTCGTGGGTCTGGCGCTGTTCGCGCTCTTCATGGTGTGCACTGTAGCAGGCGGCGCACGAGTGAAGACCACCTCCGGGTACTGGCTGCATAGCGTGCCGGTCGCGTGCTGCGTCGTCTTTATTTTCTACAGCTTCGATATTGCTCAGATGACCATTCTGATGCTCGCGTCGATGGCGTGTATTCGTTCCATTCGGGATGGTGAGGGGCTATGACGAAGAATCAGTCCCCTCGTGGTTTAGAGACCACTGCGGTTTCAGCTTTCGATGATGCCTACTCGACGGGTGGTCACCCTAGCCGCCGTGCGCGTCTGCGTGAGAGTGGCGAGTACGTGGAGCCGGTAGTGGAGCAAGCTAGCTGGCAAGCAGAGTCTTCTGCCGATGAGTTTGCTCCGACGGTGGACGATATCCGTTCCGGTCGTTTTCCTGCAACCACGGCGCTGTCGATTGTGCCTCCGGCTCGAGGCTTTGCTTCCGAAGAGTTACTGCCCGATTCTTTGGAGGCGGGTTCTTCGGAGTCAGGTACTTCGACTGCTGGTTCCTCAGCGGCAAACGCTACCGCTGTAGTGGGTGCTCATCTGTCCGGTTCCCGGCGGGTTGCCTCGGCTACTGCTGAGTCTGCAGAAAAGGCGCAGGAAGAAAAGACTCCGAATGAGAAGGCTAAGCCTTCCGCGTCAGGTGCTCAGGCAGATAGCGCATCCGCGAAGAGCGTGCCGGTTAAGAAAGCTCCCGGAAAGGCTAAGCAGCCCAGCCTGGCAAAGAGCGGCTCTCTTGCTTCTCTGTGCGTGATGTACGGCGCGGGTATCGCGTTCGTGACCACGATGGTGGTGTCGAACGGTATTGGTGCTGAGGGTTCGGGCGAGTTTTTCCGTCTGATGGCGTTGTTCGCGATTGCGATTTCGCTGGTGACTTTCGGCGCGGATACGGGCTTGGTTCGTACGATGAGTGCTCAGCGTGCGCTGGGTCGTTACGGTGTGCTTCCGCAGCTGATCCGTTACGGTCTGATTCCTTCGCTGGTGACTTCGGTGCTTCTGGTGGCGGGTGTGTACATCTACACCGAGATTGTGCCGATGGCTCCCCAGTATCAGGCGGCGATGCGTGTCAGTTCGGCTTTCGTGCTGATAGCGGCGCTGATGACGGTGTTCTTCGGCGCTCTGCGTGGCCTGCATCGTGTGGTGACCTTTACGCTCCTGCAGAATGTTCTGCTTCCCACTCTGCGTTTTGCGGCGGTGGGTTTGGTTGTTCTGTTCTCGGGTCAGCTCATGGATTTGGTGTACGCCTGGACCATCCCGGTGGCGATTACTGCGGTGGTTGCCCTGTGGCTTTTGGAGCGGGCGTTCCCTTCCGAGGAGCATGTGGAGGTTCTTTCTTCTGAGGATTCTCCGCCTGAGACGTTCCGTTCGTTCTGGGGTTTCAGCTCTGCACGCGGTGTCGCTACCATTGTGGAAACCATCCTGGAGTGGATTGACGTGCTGGTGGTGACGGCGTTCTTGGGTGCCGCTGCCGGTGGTATCTATGGTGCTGTGAACCGTTGTGTTCGTGTGGGCACCATGATTGAACACACCGGCCGCGTGGTGACCGGCCCGTCGATCAGCGCAGCGTTGGCTACTCGTCAGCTCGATCGTGCTCGAGATATTTTCCTTTCGACCACTCGCGTGCTGACTGCGTTGTCTTGGCCGTTCTACCTCTCCCTGGCGTTCTTTGGTCCGACTCTTTTGGGCTTCTTCGGTAAGGGCTTTGAGGCTGGCGCCGGTATTCTCTGGGTGATCTGCCCGGCGGCGATGCTGTCAATGAGTGCCGGTGGCGTGCAGTCTGTTCTGCTGATGAGCGGTAAGAGTCGCTGGCAGCTGTTGAACAAGCTCTCCTCCCTGGTGGTGGCTGTGACTTTGAACTTCACTTTGGTTCCGGTCTGGGGCCTGTACGGTGCGGTGACGGCTTGGGCTTCTGCTCTGCTGATTGATACCTTCCTTGCGAGCTACCAGGTGTTCCGCCTCGTCGGTATTCGTGCTTCGGCCCGTGAGATGGCTCCTTCACTCTTCTTGGGTGCGGCTGTTCCGACGGTGTGCGCTCTGGCGTCTTTGGCTTTCTTGGGTCAGAGCGTGCTGGGCGTCATCGTGTACGTGGTGCTACTGGTGCCGGTGTACGGCGCGGTGCTGTACCGCTTCCGTAAGGCTCTCGGTATTGAGCGTTTCCTTTCCGCCCGCCGCGCGAAGTCTTAAGCCTTCAGCTTCCTCTACGTTTTTCTCCGATATTTAGTGTCCGTTTCTCTTCCTCTAGGATGTCCTCATGGATAACACCTCTCATACCTCCTCGGTTACCCTTGGCAACCAGGTACGTCGCATTTTCCGACACCGTCTGCTGATTCTGCTGTCGGTTGTGGTTTTCGCTGTGGCGGGTGCCGTCTACGGCTACATGACCAATAGCAAGTACACTTCTAAGGCTTCGCTGGTTGTTTACCCGCTGGTGGTTGATCCCGCCGGTACCGGTAGCGCTAACTCCGCGAAGGTGGATATTGCGACCGAGTCTCGCGTTGCATCCTCTCGCGAGGTTGCACAGAACGCGGCAAAGTCTCTGATTGCTAATGGCGATACCCTCTCTGAGGCTCAGCTGACCAGCCGCCTCATGAACTCCGTCAAGGTGACCGGCACCTCCCAGACTGCTGTTCTGGATATTGAGGTGACCCGCCCCAACGGTACGGAGGCTGCACGTTACGCTAACGCTATGGCGAACGCATACCTGCAGGTTCGTTCCGAGTCGCTGAAGAGCAGCGTTGATTCTGCTCTGCACCAGATTGATGAGCAGATTTCGGCCCTCGAGGGTGATAACAACCGTGCGGGTCTGCTCTCTCAGTTGCAGGACCGTCGCGCTCAGATTCAGCTGACTTCCACCACCGGTGGTCGCGTGATGAGCGAGGCTCAGGTTCCTTCTTCTTCCTCGGCTCTTGGCCCGGTGAAGATGGGTATTGTTGGTGCTGTTGCCGGTCTGCTGATTGGTGCTGTGCTGGCGTACGGTCGTGACCGCACTATGCGTCACGTTGGTTACGCTGATCGTCTGGAAGATGCTGGTATCCCGGTTCACGAGCTGGGTTCCACTTCTGAGGCGAATGACGCGTTCATGCTGCTGCGCACCATTGGTGCTCCCGACGGCGACGTGAAGAGCGCTGGCGCTTCCGGCATTGTGATTCTGCCCGGTACTGACCGCGGTGTTGAGCACCTATACCAGATGCTGCAGCGTGTTCTGCCCACCGAGTACGCACGTTTCACCGATTACGCTTCGGTCCGTGACGCGCTGACCCGCCACACTCCCGAGTCGCTGGTTGAGAAGAGCGAGACTCCTCTGGTGATTAGCCTGAGCACCGCTACTCCCCTGTCGACTCAGCTGCGTTTCGTTCAGGCTGGCGGCGTTGCTCTGGTTCCGGTGACTGCGGCTACTTCTCTGCAGCAGGTTCGTGAGCTCTTCGCTCAGCTGGATCAGCTTGAGGGCGTGAACGCTTTGGCTGTGTTCCTGGACCGCGAGTAATTGCGAGTAATCGGGTTCTGTTGATGGATGCCTCGCTTCTGTGCGGGTTCGTCCTTCGTCCTTGAGCGTAGGGTGCGGTGACACCTGCTGAGGCGAATCTGTTGATGCAGGCGTTGCCGAACCCGTCAGCTCACCCTTATCTTCTCTTCTTACTTTTCTCTTGTATTGGGGCTTTAGGAGAACACTATGACTGAGGCAATTTCCTCTCAGGCACCGAAGAAGAAGCTTCTGCTGGTTTCTAGCAGTGGCGGGCACTTGAAGCATCTGACGGCTACTTCTGCTGCGTGGCAGAATTATGACCGCGTGTGGGTTAGCTTTAAACAGCCCGATGTGGAATCTTCTCTGGCTGATGAGAAGACCTATTGGGCTTATTACCCGACCACTCGAAATATTAAGAACGCTATTCGTAATCTGTTCTTGGCATTTCGTATTTTTCCGAAGGAACGTCCGGATGCGGTTGTTTCTGCGGGTGCGGGTGTTGCTGTTCCTTTCTTTGTTGCGGCTAAACTTTTTGGCGTAAAGACTCTTTATATTGAGTGTTTTGACCGCCCGACTCTGCCGACGATGACCGGTAAGATGCTGTACACCTTTGCTGATCGAATTATTGTTCAGAGCGAGGAACAGCAGGAGAATTTCCCTGATTCTCGTGTGATTCATCCCATTTTCTAAGAGTGATGAATTTATCCTGAAAATAGCGTCCTCGCGTGTGCTGAGGGCGTTATTTTCAGGGTATAGTATTTATTAATACATACAGATACGCATAAGTCGTGCGCTCCACTGTGGACTCACCATCCAAGCGAACTAACCACTCGCCAGAGAAGCGTATGCGGAGATTACTCACCATTTTCTCCGGCACGACGCCGCCGCGTATACCAATGATGCCCTCCGGATTTTTGCGTCAGGTATACGGGGTTACTACCGATAAATACATAGAGAGGAATAGGCTATGTCTATTCAGGACTTCCCCCACGTCAGCGTTGATACTTCCAAGTTCGACCTGCCCGTATTTACCCCTGCCGTCGCGCCCGTTCGTATTCCTACTAAGACGTACGATTTGGTGGTGTCCCTCGGCACCGACGTTCACACTTTTGATCGTCTCCTGCGTTGGGTTGAGGCTTATCTTGAGGCTCACCCCGAGGTCACCTGCCTCGTGCAGCATGGCCACACTGCGCCCATTAAGCACGCAGACAACCTTAAGCTTCTTCCCGCCTCCGAGCTGCTGGACTACTACGCAACCGCACGCGTAGTACTGGTTCAGGGCGGCCCCGGTTCCATCCAGGATGCACGCCGTACCGGCGCTCTGCCCCTGGCTGTTCCGCGCCGCGCAGAGTTCGACGAGGTCGTTGACAACCACCAGGTCCCCTTCACCGCTCTGATGGAGAAGCGCGGCCACGCTGTTGTCGTTGAGAGCCGCGAAGATCTCTTCGCTAAGCTCGATCTTGCCCTGGCGAACCCCTCCCTGTTCCGCACCGCTGAGCCCTACATCTCCACCCCGGAGATTTCTGCAGCGCAGCTGGGCGAGGAACTGCAGGATCTGCTCGCTGGCAAAACCCACCGCAAGGATTCCTTCTGGGGTCGCCTGAAGCAGGCTGCTCGCGCACACCGTGCGGGTAAGGCTGAGATGGCTCGCATCGACGCGATGGCTCCCAGCGCCTAAGGTTTTCTTGCTTTCTAAGCTCAGCATCCTCGTGATGCGGTGTGGGAGGTGCCCGGCCGGGCGCTTCCCACATTTTTAGACCGGCATGCGAATCCTCCAACCACCCTGTGAGAGGCTGTGGATGTTTTCCCTTGTTCACGGCATATTCTCAGGTGGATTCGCGTCTTTACATTGGTTGCGAAACCCCGCGCACCGTATCCTAAGTAAGGGATAATGCGCGGGGTTTTCGCGCACTACGAAAGGAACAATTATGGCAGTTCAGGAATCGACCGTTATCAACGCAAGCGTTGAGCAGGTTATCGAGGCGTTCTCTAGCGAGGATTTCGCACGCTTCGTATGCTCCGAGGTTGGCGTGGAGTTCGGTAGCTTCTCCGTTTCCGGTGACACCTCCGCCGAGTTCACCGCAACCACCGAGCGTACCGTACCCGCTGAGCGCGTGCCGGACATCGCTCGTAAGTTCGTCGGCAACGGCGTTGCTATGACCCAGATGGACACCGTAAGCGCACCGGCTGCTGACGGATCCCGCACCGTTTCTACCGAGGTCAAGGTCAACGGCGTGCCCGTGTCCGCTCAGGCTACTCAGAAGCTGACCCCCGAGGGCGAGCAGACCCGCCTGGACGTCAACGGTGAAGTCTCCTGCTCCATCCCGCTGGTGGGCAAGAAGATTGCAGCCGCTGCTGAGCCGCAGGTTGGCCGCGTGCTGAAGGTTCTGGGCTCCTCCGCTGAGAAGTGGCTGGCACAGCGCTAAAGCGTATGAGACGCTCACCTTTGAGGTGTAGCTGATATACCGCCAATATGCAGAGAATCCCCGCCGTAAGTACTTACGGCGGGGGG
>NZ_KV800109.1:104837-170777 GCF_001810135.1 Rothia sp. HMSC069D01 | reverse complement strand
CCCCCCGCCGTAAGTACTTACGGCGGGGATCCTCTTTGTGTCTTTATGAGTCTTATGAGCTCTAACGCACCTATGAAGGGGTAGGAGCGTTAGGAGGCGACGGTCGCCTCGGAGTATTCGCGTTCGCCAAGCAGCTCAGCAAAGCGGCGCATCTCTACGCGCAGGTCGTGCTCTGCTTCGAGTAGGTCAACGACCTTGCGCAGCTTGGTGCTGGAGGTGTGCTCGGTGTAGGGGAAGTAGTGTACTTCCACGCCGACCTCTGCGAAGCGTGCTTCCAGGGCATTGCCCTTTTCGGTGCCCTTCCAGTCGTCGCCCTTGAAGAAGACGTTGAAGGGCTTCTGCTTCCAGGTTTCGAGCTTGTCGGGGTTGGTTTCAACGTGCACTTCGTCCACGTAGTCGATGTGGCTGACGATGGCGGCACGCTCTTCGATGGGGATGACGGGGCGACGACCCTTGGTCACTTCCAGAACGTCATCGTGCACGACGCCGGCAATGAGGTAGTCGCAGTTTTCCTTAGCCTTGCGGAGAATCTCGAGGTGGCCGTAGTGGAAAAGGTCGTAGGCGCCTGCGGCGTAGCCAATAATCATAGGGCTTCCTTGTGGTTGGTAGCGGCGATGGTTATTCCGGTGTGGTTGAAGTACCGGAGGGTGAGAAACGTATCCGCGGTCTAGGGTGAGAGCATGAGATGAAACGAAGAATGTGCAATATTGAGAAAATATTTTCTTATATTGCCCTATTTCTTCGCGCTGTTGCCTTAGAACGTGCGGGTCCGAAAAGAGTTTCTCGAGGGTGCTGGTTGGGCGCCCTTCGTCCTTTTATTTTACCAGTCACCTTTTTGAAGGAAAAAGGAAAAGATATAAATATGAGGCGGATACGGTGTAGTATCCGCCTCATATTTTCATCCTATTGATTTAAATCAAAGAAAACTTATATCAAGAAAGGGCAGGGGGTAGATTCTCAGCTCGGGTCTCGTTCGGTGCTTACCGCTAAAAGTTCATCAAAAAATATTACACATAAATGCAATATATTGTCGATGGTTCCATTCGGTATTTTCGATTGGCGTTCAAATACTAGCTACTCCCCCACCGGTTCAGCCTACCTTCTCAGCAAAGGTTTAGTTCTTCGCAGCTGCTTCCTTAGTGGCTTCCTCAACGGCAACCCAGGAGAGCATTGCGCACTTCACGCGCGCCATGAACTTCGAAACGCCGGAGAAAGCCGCCATATCGCCGTACTCCTCTTCGTCCAGAGTCACCTTACCGCGCGAGCGCAACATCTCGCGGAACGCATCCACGTGGCTCTGCAGCTCGGAGACGGTCATGCCCGGAGCCATTTCAGAGAGCACGGAGGCGGCAGCCATGGAGATGGAGCAACCGTCGCCTTCCCAGGAGATCGAGTCGATGGTCTTCTCGCCGTCCTTCAGCTCGTCAGAGAGCACCACGCGCAGGTTGATTTCGTCGCCGCAGGTGGGGTTGTACTGGTGGTTATCGGCACTTGCGTGACCGGCGGGTACCTCTACGAGGTGCTCGCCGCTGCGCTGCTTAGAATGCTCCAGAATAATTTCCTGGTACAGAGATTCAAGAGACACGGTGTTCTTCTTCCGTCAGTTGGTCTGTCTGAAAAATTGAGGCGTTATTGTCTAACGCGTCTACGTTTAGAACCCGAAGTAGGGGCGCACCTCGGCAAGTGCCTTCAGGAAAGCGTCCACATCTTCGGTGGTGTTGTAGATGTAGGTGGATGCACGGGTCGAAGCGGTCACACCGGCGCAGCGGTGTAGCGGCTGGGCGCAGTGGTGGCCCACGCGCACAGCGATACCCTGGGTGTCGAGTAGCTGGCCCACATCGTGCGGGTGCACACCCTCAATGGCGAGAGCAACCAGGCCGGCACGCTTGGAGGGGTCGGCGGGGCCGAGCAGGCGCACGCCCTCAATCTTCTGAACACCCTCAACCAGGCGAGCGCCCAGTTCGTGCTCCCATGCCTCAACGTTCTCCATGCCCAAGTGCTGCAGGTAACGCACGGCGGCGGCGAAGGCGACTGCCTGCGAGACGCGCTGGGTACCCGCTTCAAACTTGATGGGGGCGGGCATGTATTCGGCATCCTGCAGACCCACGCGGGTAATCATGGAGCCACCGGTCAGGAAGGGTGGCAGGGCCTCAAGCAGTTCGGCACGACCGTAGAGGGCGCCAATGCCGGTGGGAGCCAGCATCTTGTGGCCGGAGAACGCCGCAAAGTCGACGTCCAGGGCGTGGAAGTCTACGGGCATGTGCGGCACGGACTGGCAGGCATCCAGCACGACGAGAGCGCCGTGCTTACGAGCCATGGCGACCATGCGGGGCACATCGGTAATCGCGCCGGTCACATTCGAGACGTGGGTGAACGCCACGATGCGGGTCTTCTCGTTGATGATGCCCTCGGCAGCAGCGTAGTCGAGCTGACCGTCCTCGGTGAAGGGGATGTGGCGCAGAGTTGCGCCGGTTCGCTGAGCAAGAATCTGCCAGGGAATGAGGTTCGCGTGGTGCTCAATCTCGGTGGTGACAATTTCGTCGCCAGGGCCCAGTGCGAAACGCTCAGCAGCCGGACCGCCGATACCCTGAGAGGCGTTGCCAATGGAGTAGGCGACCAGGTTCAGCGCCTCGGTTGCATTAGAGGTCCACACTAGCTCTTCGTCGGTAGCGCCCACGAAGTTGGCGACGGTGATGCGCGCGTCCTCGAACAGGTCGGTTGCCTCAACCGCGAGGGTGTGTGCGCCACGGTGTACAGCAGAGTTAGCGTGCAGGTAGAAGTTACGTTCAGCGTCGAGCACCTGAAGCGGTTTCTGACTGGTCGCCCCCGAATCCAGGTAGACCAGAGGATGCCCGTTAACCTCAGTGTTGAGGATAGGAAAATCCTTACGAAGCTGGCGTACAATGTCGTCGCTCAGCGGGGTGTTGGCGGGGGTGGAGTATTCAGCCACGGGTACCTTCTTCTCTCGCTTATACGCTCCACGGGTCGGGTATTTTCCCGTCGTGGAGCGTATAACGTCATTCTTTTCTAGCTTATTCCCTCACCGGGCTCTTGCATAGTTAGGTAGAGCCTAGTTCACACATCGGCCCGCATCATGCATTACCCCAGTTCAGTGTTGACCCAGTTCAGTGTTTACCCGGCACGGGTCATACGGCTAGGAACCTGCGCCGTGGTAGCGCTGCTGGGTTGCCAGCAGGCCTTCCTTTACGAGCATCATGGTTGCATCCGCTGCGTTTGAGATGAGGAAGGGCAGGTCCTTCGCTTCAGTGCTACTGAAGGGCTTGAGCACGAAGTCTGCGGTGTCCATGCGTCCGGGAGGACGACCGATGCCGGTGCGAACACGGTAGTAGTCCTTGGTGCCCAGCGCCTTGGTGATATCGCGCAGACCGTTATGGCCGCCCTCTCCCCCACCAATCTTGAGCTTAATGGTGTCGAAGGGGATATCCAGTTCATCGTGCACCGCGATGATACGGTCGGGGTTAATATCGTAGAACTGGGCTAGAGCCGATACCGGGCCGCCCGAGGTGTTCATATAGGTCAGGGGCTTGGCCAGCACTACCTTGGGTCCGCCTATACCCAAACGTCCTTCCAGCACCTGGGCGCGCGCGCGTCCGTGCTTCTTGAAGCCACCGCCTACTTCACGCGCCAGTTCATCAACCACCATCTGGCCGATGTTATGGCGGGTTTTCTCGTACTCCGGGCCCGGGTTCCCCAGACCAACAATGAGCCACGCATCAGACATATCTTCGCCCTTTCCACGGCGCTGTAAAAGGTTTTTAGAAAATTCATGGACTACACCATTCTATGAGTATGGCCCGCTACCACCTCAGAAGAGAGGTAGCGGCGGGCCATCCACAAATCATTGTTGCGCTAGGCGCAGGGCGCGGTCTAGTGCTTTGAGTTATCTGAGTCGTGAGCTTCGCCAGCCTGATCTGATTCCTCGGAAGCTTCAACGATGTCACCCTCGGGTGCGTTTTCGCCTTCTTCACCGGGCTCGGGAACGTCGAGTTCCTCGGGCTCAGAAACGTTAACGATCAGCAGTTCAGCGTCTGCAACCAGGGTTACGCCTGAGGGCAGTTCAACGTCTGATGCCAGAACGTGAGCGCCAGCTTCGCGGCCTTCGATGCTCACGGTCAAAGCTTCGGGTGCCTTCAGTGCGTCAGCTTCAACCAGAAGAACGGTTTCTTCCTGGTTAGCAACGGCGCCAACAGCAGGCTCGCCTTCAACGTGTACAGGAACCTCAATCTCAACGCGCTCGCCGCGCTTAACGGTCAGCAGGTCGATGTGCTGCAGTTCAGGGCGGATTGCGTGACGCTGGATGTCCTTGATCATTGCGAGGTGTGATTCACCTTCGATGTCGAGGTCGAGGATAGCGTTGGGGACGCGGGCAGCCAGGGTGGTTGCGTGGCCGGGGAGTACTACGTGCTTGGGCTCTTCGCCGTGGCCGTAGATGACGGCGGGGATGTCGCCTGCCATGCGGATGCGGCGCGCGTAGCCCTTGCCGAAGTCGCTACGTACGGTAGCTGAAATTTTGATGGTATCTGACATGAGTTGTCCACCCTTTCTTGGTTAGAAGTGATGCGCCAAGTGGAATAGGGACTGGCGCCAGAAATCTCTTTCCAACCAGCCACCGTCAGTTACGGACCTACACGTTTCGTGTATTCCACCGCCTTGGCCAAGACAATATTGTACAGGTTCCCGGCTCTTCTTCAAGGGCCGGGAACCTGTGATATGGCGCTTTTCACGCCTTTTATGCTGTTGTCAGCAGATATAGAGCCAATTCCTTAGAGGATTAGGAGCCCATTTCTGCCAAGTAGGCGGCAAGCGCCTCGCGGTGATCGCGCGGGGTGAAGCCTGCAGCAATCAGCTTGGACAGGTCCATTGCCGAGTTCGTCGGACGGTGAGCGAAGAGCTCAGCGTTGGCGAAGTATTCCTCGGTGGTGGTGTCGCTGACTCGTGCCGGGTCGTGGCCGGTGCCCTCGTACACCGCACGAGCGAACTGTGCCCAGTTGATGACTTCACCGGTGTTCGACACGTTGTAGGTGCCGTATTCAGCGCCGGAGAAGAGCAGGTGCAGAGCAGCAGCTGCCAGGTCCTGGGTGAAGGTCGGGCGGCCCCACTGGTCGGCGACCACGGACGGGTCGATACCGCGCTCAGCCAGGGATGCCATGGTGCCAACGAAGTTCTTGCCGGCGCCAACAACCCAGCTGGTGCGCAGGGTGTAGTGCTTACGCCATGCGGCAGCGGCAACCTCACCGGCAGCCTTGGACGCGCCGTAGACGCTCAGCGGTGCCAGGGGGTAATCCTCCGGGTATTCCTCGCCCAGGGGCAAGGAGCCGTCAAAGACGTAGTCGGTGGATACGTGAACCAGCGGCAGGTTAGCTTCTTCACAGATGGAGGCAAGAGCGCTCACGCCTAGGGCATTAGCTGCCCAGGCGTCGCAGCGACCCTCGGGGGTTTCAGCCTGATCCACTGCGGTGTACGCTGCAGCGTTGATGACCGCGCGGAAGGAACGCCAACGGAATGCGTCGCGCCACTGCTCGGGCTTGCCCAGGTCGAGGCGGTCGCGATCCACAGCCAGGAAGGGTACGTTCTGCTCGGTGAGCTGGCGAACCAGCTCGGTGCCGAGCTGACCGCCCGCGCCAATGATCAGGATCGGGTCGGCTTCCAGGGGCTTGATCTCGTTCAGACGCGGGTGGTTACGGTCCTTCTCGGAGAGCTCTGCCTTCGCCAGGTCGATGGGCCAGTCGATTGCGACGGTCTCATCGGCAAGGTTCAGGAAGCTGTAGCCGGATACTGCGTCCGCCGACCAGTGGTCGTTCACCAGGTAGGTGTAGGCGGTGTTCTCTTCCAGGGTCTGGAAGGAGTTACCCACGCCGCGGGGCACGAAGATTGCGGTGTCCGGGCCCAGCTCCACGGTGACGACCTTGCCGAAGGACTCGCCCGCACGCAGGTCAACCCACGCACCAAAGATACGGCCGGTCGCAACAGAAACGTACTTATCCCACGGCTCGGCGTGGATACCGCGAGTGGTACCTACCGAAGCGTTGAACGAGATGTTGTTCTGCACCGGGTTGAAGTCGGGCAGACCGGCTGCAACCATCTTCTCGCGCTGCCAGTTTTCCTTGAACCAGCCGCGGTTATCGCCGTGAACCGGCAGGTCAATGATGAGCAGGCCGGGAATCTCGGTTTCAGTAACCTTCAATTCCTTGGTCATTACTGGCCAGCCTTTGCGTACTTAGCCTCAACTTCAGCCTTCAGGGGCTCCCACCAGCCGCGGTTCTCGGTGTACCACTTAATGGTGTCGGCAAGACCGGACTCAAAGTCGGTGAACTTCGGCTCCCAGCCGAGCTCTGCACGCAGGCGGCTACCGTCGATTGCGTAGCGCAGGTCGTGACCGGGACGGTCAACCACGTGCTCGAAGTCGTTCTCGTCCTTGCCCATCAGACGCAGGATGGTGCGCAGAACGGTGATGTTGTTCTCTTCGCCGTCTGCACCGATGAGGTAGGTTTCACCAATCTTGCCCTGCTCCAGGATGCGCAACACAGCAGAAGAGTGGTCGGATGCGTGAATCCAGTCACGAACGTTCAGGCCCTCGCCGTACAGCTTCGGGGTCAGACCCGAGAGGATGTTAGTGATCTGGCGGGGAATGAACTTCTCGATGTGCTGGTAGGGGCCGTAGTTGTTGGAGCAGTTAGAGATGGTTGCTTCAATACCGAAGGAGCGGACCCATGCGCGCACGAGCAGGTCGGAGCCTGCCTTGGTGGAGGAGTAAGGGGAAGAGGGGTTGTAGGGGGTGGTTTCGGTGAACTTTGCCGGATCGTCCAGCTCGAGGTCGCCGAAGACCTCGTCGGTGGAGATGTGGTGGTAGCGAGTACCGTGCTTACGGACTGCTTCCAGAAGACTGAAAGTACCGATGAGGTTAGTGTGGATGAACGGTTCGGGGTTGGACAGGGAGTTGTCGTTGTGCGATTCCGCAGCGTAGTGGACAACAGTGTCTGCCTTGCCGACCAGTTCGTCAGCCAGCTCGCGGTCGGCAATGTCGCCTACGACGAGCTTGAAGCGGGATTCGGGAAGACCCTCCAAAGACGCAGCATTTGCAGCATAGGTCATCTTATCCAGCACAGTAATAGTGTGATCAGTGTTATCGATGAGGTGGTGAACAAAGTTCGAACCAATAAAACCGGCGCCGCCGGTAACAAGAATGTGAGCCATACGGTAGATTTTACCTGGCTAAACAGCGATTTTTATGCCTCAACAAAGAGATAAACATGACACAATAAGAAGTTATGAAGGGAATTATTCTTGCCGGCGGTACCGGAAGCCGTTTGCACCCTATCACTCAGGGCATTAGCAAGCAGCTCACTCCGGTCTATGACAAGCCGATGATTTACTACCCGCTGTCCACTCTCATGCTGGCGGGTATCCGCGATATTTTGATTATTACCACTCCTGCCGACCAGGAGCAGTTCCAGCGACTGCTCGGTGACGGCTCCCGTTTCGGTATTAATCTCGAATACAAGGTGCAGCCTTCCCCGGACGGCCTGGCACAGGCATTTATTCTGGGTGCCGACTTTATTGGTAATGACCCCGTAGCCCTCGTGCTCGGTGACAACATCTTCTACGGTCCCGGTCTGGGTACTCAGCTTGCCACCTACGAGCAGAAGGACGGCGCAACCGTCTTCGCTTACCGGGTTGCTGATCCTCGCGCCTACGGCGTGGTGGAGTTCGACGAGAACTTCAACGCACTGTCCATCGAAGAGAAGCCCGAGAACCCCAAGAGCGACTACGCTATTCCGGGTCTGTACTTCTACGACTCCAAGGTTGTAGAGTATGCACGTCAGATTAAGCCTTCTCCGCGCGGTGAGTTGGAAATCACTGACCTCAACCGCGTCTACCTGGAACAGGGTAAACTGAAGGTTGAGGTTCTGCCTCGCGGTACCGCGTGGCTCGATACCGGAACCTTTGATTCACTCGCTGATGCCACTAACTTCATCCGCACTGTTCAGAGCCGTCAGGGCCTGTCAGTTGGTTGCCCGGAGGAAATTGCGTGGCGCCACGGTTGGCTCTCCGATGAGCAGTTGCGCGACATTGCTACCCCGCTTGTTAAGAGCGGTTACGGTAGCTACCTGCTCGGATTGCTCCGCTAATAAACACCAGGGGATTTTCGTATCCCTTCACCGCCTGCAACAACACTCCACGTTGCAGGTACACTAACTCAAACTTTCTGGAGTATTCTCACTACCATGACCATTTTGGAATTTTTCCGCACCACGAGGGCTAACCTCTGGCTGCTGATTATTGGCATCGTTGTCGGTGCCGCAGCGGGCTTCGGCTATGCCTCTCTCCAGCCGAGGGTCTACGCTGCTTCGTCCTCGGGCTACGTGACCGTGGGCGAGTCCGGTACGGTGGATGTTCTCTCCGGCTCTACAGCCGCTAAGGAGCGCGCTCGTTCCTACGCTGCTATCGTCTCCTCTGAGGCCGTGGCACAGAAGATTAAGCAGAACAACCCCGAACTCTCCATGACTACCGGGCAGATTCGTGCAAGCCTCACTGCAACTGCGGGTGATAACGCCGCGCTGATTACCGTGAGCGCGCAGGCTTCTTCCCCGAAGAACGCACAGTTGCTCGCTAACGGTGCGTTGCAGGCTACCGCCGACTACATCAAGGAGATTGAGCAGAACCCCGGTAACGCTCAGGCTCTGGTGAACGGCGAAAACACCGCCGCTTCCCCGACCACCAACAACACCGTTCGCGTTATTCCTCTGAACAACGCAAGCGTCAACCCGCCGTTGGTGGCCCCGAACTACCAGCAGAACGTGCTCATCGGCGCCGTTGCTGGCCTCGGTCTGGTGTACCTGGCAATCTTCCTGCGCCGTGCTCTGGATCAGCGTATTCGAACCCGTGACGACGCTACCAAGGCAACCGGTGCAAGCATCCTGGGCGTTCTGCCTGTCAGTGAGGACCTAAACGAAGAGAACATCGTTAAGGGTGACACCGACGATCACATCGCACAGGAGTCCATCCGCCAGCTGCGTACTAACCTGCGCTTCGTGAACGTTGACACTCCCCCGCGTTCGTTCATCGTCACCTCCGCAGTGCCCGGTGAAGGTAAGTCGACCGTGTCGCTGTCGCTGGCTCGCGCAATGGCTGACGCAGGTTCGCCTGTCATCCTCATTGACGCCGACCTCCGCCGCCCGACCGTGGCTAAGAAGCTGAAGCTCGACGCTAAGGTTGGTCTGACCCAGGTTCTGGCTGGCCAGGTTGAGATCGCTAACGCTGTGCACCAGCTGGGCGATTCGAACCTCTTCGTCCTGCCTGCAGGTCGTATCCCCCCGAACCCCTCTGAGCTTCTGGGCTCGGATAAGATGCGCCAGCTGATCAAGGAACTCTCCGAAGAGTTCATCGTGGTGGTCGACGTTCCGCCGCTGCTGCCCGTGACCGATGCATCGCTGCTTTCCAACTCTGTGGACGGCGTGATTCTGGTCGGTTCGATTGGCCGCAGCCACCGCGAGCAGATGACCGAGGCGTCCAGCATCCTGAAGAAGGTCAACGCAAACCTCTTCGGTCTTGTTCTGAACCGTGCACCCCGTAAGGGCCTGGGTAACTCCTACTACGGCTTCGGTTACGCAAGCACCTACGTGGGCTACGCAACCTACTACGGTTACGGCAAGGACGGCGACAAGAAGTCGTCGAAGAAGTCCTCAGCTAAGAAGTAATAGCGTAATAAGCACCCTAAATCTTAGGGAGCGACTTAGGGCGGGATGGGCAGTATTTTCTGCCCATCCCGCCTTATACTTATCTGGTATACATGTGCACCGAAAGGCTATTGTGACCACTCACTCATCCAATACCCCGGAGCCGCAGACTACTCCGCTCGCGGCACGGATTCGGCTTGCGCACGCCTACTTCCAGCGAATTGCCGACATGCACTCCATCGATATTCTGCATGTCAAAGGCTACGCTTTCTCCCAGGAAATTTACCGCAAGGGCAGGTACAGCTCCGACGCTGACCTGCTCGTCCGTCCCTCTCACGTGGACCGCTTTGTAGAGATCCTTCTGGCAGATGGATGGCGTATCCAAGCCCACTTCGAAACAGGTTCCGTGTTCGAGCACGCGATGACGCTCTACCACGCTTCATGGGGCCTGACCGATATTCATCGTTTCTTCCCCGGTCTGGGACGCCACGGCGACTACGAGAAGGCGTTTGACCGCATCTGGGCAGCGCGCAAGACCCGTATGATTGCACACCGCCCCTGCACTGTCCCCAGTGACCTGGACGCGCGTCTTCTCGTGGTGCTTCACCGCGCCCGCGCTGCCTCACGTTACAGCGCAGATATTAACTACCTGGTCTCCCTGCTCTCGTACAGCGATTGGCAGCGCCTGCGAGCCCGCGCGGAAGAGCTTGACTCCTCCCTCGCATATAGCGCGGCTATGGGCGGTCTGGAGCAGTACCGTGACGACCGAGACTACCTGCTGTGGCTGTCGGTCTCGCAGGATGTGCCCCACTACATTCAGTGGATTGGGCGTTTGCAGTCGGCATCCACCCTGCACGATAAGCTGCGCACCCTCAAAAATATTTTCTTTGTGAACAAGGACCATTTGGCGATGCAGCTGGGACGCACCCCCACTAAGGCAGAGATACGTGCAAAGTTCTTTGAGCGTTTCGGAATCAAGGTGAAAAAATGAGCAATCCGGTAGATTCCCGTCAGACCGTCTACGGTATTCCCGAGAACATCGCGTACGTTCATTCTGAAGAGTTCGCTAAGTACTCCCCCACGGCAACTTATCTCGCGAATCTTGCCAACGGGGAGCTGTCTGTCCTTCAGGACTCAGCCTCCATTATTTGGAGTATTTTTGAAGACCCGATGTCTCTGCAGGAGGCTATCGACGTGCTCTGCGAGATGTATGAACAGCCCGTAGAGACTATGGGGCCGCAGATTGAGGGTTTTATTCCCGAGCTACTCTCCAAGGGGCTCCTAGAGGCCCGCTAAGGCTCTCAGAAAGCATAAAGAAGGCGGGGCGGTAGAAAAACCTTAGTTTCTACCGCCCCACCTTCTTCTATGAGCCGCCTAGCTCTTTTAGTCTTCGGGCAAAGCCTGCACGTAGGTCTTCAAACGGCTAATGAAACGAGCCTCCGAGAAGCCATCAACGTGCTCACGGATGTAGTCGGCATCCCAGTCGTCCGGGTTGAAAGCCTTAAGAGCTTCCACCAGCTGCTCCACGGTCGGCTGGTTGATGAACATGCCGGTCTTGCCTTCCTGAATGGTATCCAGGAAGCCGCCCGCACGGTAGGCAATCACGGCCTTGCCGCTAGCACCCGCTTCTAGCGGGGTAATGCCGAAGTCCTCATACGAGATAGCCAGCAGCGCCAGGCAGTGACGGTACGCATAACGTAGCTGCGCGTCCGAAACGCCCGAAGCAATACGAATAGTCGGGCCCGCAAGCGCTTCCAGATGTTCCTTTTCCGGACCGCGGCCAATCACCAGTAGCTTCTTGCCCAACTCATTGCAGGCTTCAATAGCCTTATCAACATTCTTGTAGGGCAGCAGGCGAGAAACAATCAGGAAATAATCGTCCGATTCGGTGAACTCTTCCAGACCCGGGATAGGCTCAACCGGTGCGGCGGCATCTACCGAGTGCGGCGGGAAGAAAATCGGAACGTCCTTTTTACCGTAGACGTTCTCGATGCGCTTCTTAATCACGCTCGCGTTCGCCACGTACACCGCCGAGCGGTGAGCCGCCCAGTGATCCCACAGCATCAGTGCAGGACGCAGAGTCTTCAGCAGCAGCGGCACGGGGCCGGTGCTCTTCTCACCCAGGTACTGATCGCTCAGGTACAGCCAACGCGCCGGCGAATGGCAGTAAATGAACTTACGACCGGCGAAGTTGAAGCCGTGCGCCCAACCGGTTGTCGATACCACAGCACGCTCAGCCGGCACCTTCAAGAAAGAAGAAGCAATCGGCAGAATCGGCAGAGCCATGCGGTGGTTACGACGCAGGTAACCAATCTTGTTCAAGGGACTCGTGATAATCTTCGCGTCTTTGAACTCGGGAAAGGTGCCCTCCGGGTCGTACAGAGTCGTGTAAATCGGTGCGTCCGGGAACGCACGGTGCATCGCCAGAACAACACGCTCCGCGCCACCGCGCTGAGTCAGGTAGTCGTGGGCAATTGCAATCTCTTCAGTAGCCTCAGGCTTCACCAGCGGCACGTAACGACGCACCAGGCGGCCAAGCTTCTTGAGGCTCTTCGGGATATCCGCGAGCACCGCGTCAGGGTTCTTCGGCCCGGTAAACGGAGCGGAGGTCAAGAGCTGAGTGAGTGACATTTTCTTTTCCTCCTAGAAAACTTTCTGAGCTCGCTCAGGATAGTGAATACCGGCGTAGGATGCAGCCTCAACCTGCAGTGCCACAAGCTTCTCAGCAGCCTTAGCGGGCAGCTTGAGCAGAATCTTATCGCTCGCATCGCCCAGAGCCTTAATGGTGTTCTCGGTGGTGAAACGAGCGAGGGTCTTGACCAAGAACCCCCACGGACCCGTCGGGTTCGGGGCAGGGTGTGCTTCCTCGCCGTGCTTACGGACGAAGATGGTGCGGGCGGAGCCCGAGTGCAGGGCGCGCAGAGCACGCACTGCAGTGGTAGTAGCCTCGGCGTAGTGCTTGACCTCGACCTCATCAGAGATGATGATGCGGCCACCAGCGTCATGAACCATTTTGCCCATGTCTACGTCTTCCCAGCCGTAGAGGCGGTACGCGGGGTCGTAGCCGCCAGTACGGTCAAAGTACTCAGCAGAGATAGAAGAGTTGCCGTTCCAGTACAGCCAACGGCCTTCTTCAGCTACGCTGAGGGCACCTTCTTTGAATCGGGCATCGCGGAAGTTACCGTACACACGAGAGTAGGGAGTGTCCGGGTACACGTTCTTCAAGGTACCAATCACACCGTCGTAATCACGGTGCAGGCGGATCCGCGCTTCAACGTAGTCGGCAGCAGGCTCAAGGTCGTCATCGCAACGGATAAGAACATCCGCATCAGCCGCACGGTGGCCAGCGTTCAACGCAGCCACGCGGCCGCGGTTCTCCTCGAAAACGATCTTGGTCAGGTTCAGCTTGCCTTCTGCAATGTAGCGGTCAAGCACAGCTTCACTGTTATCAATATCGCCGTCGAGGACCACGATAACCTGGAAGTCCTTCTCGGTCTGGGCGGCAAGGGCATCCAGCGGGTAGTGCAGAATATCTGCACCACCGCGAGAAGGGATGATAACCGCAGCCTTGTAGCGGTGAGTAGTCGTCATAATTTTCCTTCGGGGTTTGAGTGAGAGGATATCCGTTGGGAATGGCCTATACGTTTAGAAGCACCTTAGCGGATAAAACGCTCCAGAATCTCACCAACACGGACCTTACCTGCTTCAGGTGAGTAGTTTTCCTGCCAACGCCAGAACAGCTCGGAGGTACGTTCTGCCAGCTCTTCAGTCTCTTCACGGATTTCCTGACCCAGCTTCTCAATGGCCTGGGCGAGTGCCTGCGGCTGGTTCACCGGGACGATGTAGGGGTAGGAGCCGTTGCCGCCGACGACCTCCATCAAGGGTGCAGCGTCGCTGATAACGACAGGGATGCGTGCGCTCATCGCTTCAGCAACCACAAGGCCGAAAGACTCTTCAGCACCCGCCGAGGGGACAACCAGCATGTCAATGTTAGAGAACAGGCGGTCCGGAGTGGTCCAGCCCAAGCGAGTGCTGAACGGTGCGACACGGGCCAGAGCAGTCTCAACCTCAGCACGGCCCTCTTCAGAAGCGAATACAGGCTCGCCACCGATGATGAAGTCGTAGATAATCTCGTCCTTGTTGAGGATGCTCAACGCCTCGCACAGAGTAGGAATACCCTTAGCAGGAGTCAGACGACCCAAGAAACCAACACGCAGACGACGATCGCCAACGTGATGGTCCAGCTCAGTTGAGACACCGTTGACCCAGTTAGCGAAAACCTCGCTGCCAGGGCAAGCACGTGCGACGTAACGGCTAGGCACCAAAGTAACCGATGCATTACGACGAGCGAACGGTACCAGCTTGGCATTGATACCAGTAGCGTACTGATGCAGGTGTACGATGCGGTTCTTACGGCCACCCGTTGCTACTGCGGGAACCAGACCATTGCACCAGAGCAGTACGTCCTTGTTCTGGGCATGCCATGCGCGCAAAGCAAGCATGTACTGTGCGCGATTCTTAGCAGGCAACATAATTCGAGGGAAGCCCTCATCCGCAGCAGCTTCCATGAGTTGCTTCGGCTCGGAGGGACCCACAATGGTGACCTTGTAACCTAGGTTACGGGCTGCGCGGGCAATGTTCAGAAGCATAACCTCGCCGCCACCAATATCACCGTTATTGGTAGCAATATACAGTTCTTTCTTCATTGTTCTACTCCTAGAGCAATTCACAAGGGGAATGTTGTTTTGTCCTTCTAGAGAACAATCCAGACTCCCCCGGATACGCCAGAACAAGGCGCTCCAATAAGCGGTTCAGCAGATAGTTACACGACGCTCACGATGCAGAGAAAATAGGCACCCAGATCAGAAACGATCCGTGTGTACTTCCTCTACCCCTCACGTGGACCCTGCGCTATTAGCGGCTGGTCTTCAGATTCCTTTGCATCACGAATCTCAATGCGCTCGTCAAAGCCCTCGATACTCGCCTCGTCATGGCCGGTGCCCAGACGCTGTTCACGCTCGAGCAACAACACACGCAAAGCCAGTCCGCAGGCAACAGCCCACGGCCAGGTGTAGAACACCTCACCCAGACGCGATGCACAAATCATGATGGCTACGCCTGCACCCTGCACAACATAAAACTTTGCGGGCAGGGTCTTCTGACCGCTAAATACGTTCACGATAAAGAGAACAGTAATAGTGACAACCAGAATCATCCAGGGCCAGCCGCCCTCAACCAGGGCAGACCAGTATGAATTGTGGAAGAACCAGGTCTTCGAACCAGTATGTGCCAGATATACATACGCTTCGCCCAAGCCCTGCCCGAAGAAGCCAGCAGCCTGAACCTTAATCTCAGATGCCTGGTCAATCAGTGAACGAAGCGCATCTGTACCGGTACGATCTGCGAAGGCACCAGAGTGCGCGTAGTCGCTGGTCAGAATATCGATCAGCCAGTACAGGGCCACACCCAAGGCAATGCGGCCGAAAGTCTTCATACGGTGAGCAATAACGATCCAAATCAGACCCGCTGCATACGCCGCGATAGAGGTACGAGAACCCGTAGCCCACAATAGCCCGGAGAAGACCACTATGGCGAGGATGACCTCAATCTTATTGCGGGCAAAACTCAGGATTAGCAAGCCAAAGAGGCAATACACCAGGCCTGAGAAGTTCTTATCGTTCAGCCAACCAGTCAGGTAGCCGTAGTAACCGGTCACCGGAGCAAAACCAGCAAAATAAGCTACCGCGTTGAAAAGAATAGCTGCCGAATAGCCCAGAACAATGGAACGAATATGCAGTCGGCCTGCGGCAATAGTCCAAATCAGCACTGTTGCAGCCACAAGACGAAGCAAACGTCGAGTCCAGTCCGACGCATCCTCCGAGTGGACACCATTCATCGAGACAATTGCGAGGTACCCCATCGCAATAAACATGATGGCACGCAGACCCGAAAAGTGGCTCACGTCAAAAGTCGGTTTACGGGTCAAGCCGTATAGTGCCAAGACAATAACAACCACCTGGTTAAAGGGCAGACCGATACCAGCAATAGGCGTAGCGAACAGAAGCATGAATGCCATGATGAACTCAGGCATTCGAATCTGGCTACTCTGATGGCGGACATACTCGCTACCGCGAGACACAGTTTCAGAGAAACGCGAAACCTCAGGCTTCTCAGTAGGTTCATTCAAGTGCGCGTAAACCTGCGAAGTCTGGCTCATCATCGGCCTCCTCGAAGTACACGTGCGTAAATATCAACTGTCTGAGCAGCCATCTGCTCGTTCGAAATCCAGGTGAAAGGCTCCGAATCGTCCTTCTGCAGTTGCTGACGCATCGCCTGCAGAACGTCCTGGGTCAGAGTTGCGCTCTGACGGTCCACCAGCTCGTCGGCGCCCAGAATCTCCGGGTTACCACCCACCGCGGTAGCCACAGTCTTCAGGCCCGCAGCCTTAGCGTCCAGCAGAGTGTAGGAGCAGTTCTCCCACACCGACAGCTGAACAATCATGTCGCTACGGCCCATCGCCTCAATCGGGTTAACGAAGCCGCTGAAGGTCACCGAATCGCCCAGGTTCAGACGCTGAGCCTGAGCCTGCAACTCGGATGCCAAATCGCCAGAGCCCGCAATCTCAAGATGAGCCTTCGGGTACTCAGCACGAAGCTGCGCAAAAGCATCCAACAGCACGTCAATACCCTTCTCAGGGGACAGACGAGACAGCGAGAGAATACGCGGACTCCCCTCAGAGGGAACACGCTGCTGCTCAACAGCCGCATGTACCTCGGGGATATCCACGCCGTTATACACCAGCTCCACGCCACGAGCGCCCCACTTGGCGCGCATCTGATCAGCGGTAGAACGAGAAACAGCAATCGCCTGATCGGTACCCCACAGGCGCACACGGTGCACGGTCTCCATGAGCTTAGAACGCCAGGAGCTACCGTGGTACACCGAGTCGTTACCGGCAATACCGTGCTCAGTGGTCAGAAGCTTCGGCACGCAGGTACCGCGCTTGATAACGCTACGGATGCGCAGAGCATTCACCACAGCGGTTGCGACGACGTCCGCATATGCGAGGTGGCTGTGCACAATCTCCGGGCGAAGCTGCTCAATAGCCTTCTTCAAAGAAGCAAAGGAAGTCTTAAAACCGTAATCGGGGCCGAACTCGGCCTTGATGACGGTGACTCCCAGTTCCTCGAGGCGCTCGGTCAGCTTGCCCTCGGGTGCGAGAACCACCAGGTTAAAGCCGGGGAGCCCGGCACGTGCCATATCGACAACGTGCCGAGCTACTCCACCAAAATCGGGAACCGGAACGACCCACAGGGCCGTGGGAACTCCGTTTGAATTCATGAGTGAGTGTCTACTTTCTACAGCCACTTCTCGAGGCGGTCCAGCGCGGTGAAGAAGCCTTCACCGTTGTTGATGTGGCCCTGCCAGATTTCGGGAATGAAGGATGCCTTCGGTGCCAGCTCACGCAGCTGCTTGCCCAGGGATGCCCAGTCGACATCGCCTTCGCCAACCTGAACGCCCTCACCGTCAACACCAGTGCCGTCCACCAGGTGCAGGTGAATGGACAGCGGTGCCAGCTGCTCAACAGCCTCCGACAGCGGAATGTTCAGGAAGTTGCAAGCAAGCATGGTGTGAGAGATGTCCAGGCAGAGCGCGGTGTCGAATGCACGCGAGAACTCTGCGGTGTCCTTCGGATCCAGGAACAGGTTGTGGTACTGCTGACCACCCATCAGCCAGGGGTACGGGGGCAGAGTCTGAGCCGCCAGGCGGACGCCGGATGCATCCAGACGCTTCAGAGCCTCACCGATACGCTCGTACTTCTCAGCACGTGCAGCAGCGGGGATGTGCTTGTCCTTGGTGAAGCCACCCATGGTCACAACCATGACCGGGTCCTCATCTACGGTGAAGTAGCGGGTCAGGTCACGGGTGATGTCGATGGTGCGCTGAACCTCAGCGATGGAGCGCTCCCACACCTCGGGGTCCTTGGAGGCGAGGTCCACCAGGAAGTCACCTGCGAACAGGTCGGGCAGGTGGGTGGTGAAGCCCATGTCCAGCTTGGAGTCAAAGACGTCGTCGATGTTGATCTCGAGGTCCTTGTAGGAGAAGTGGAACTCCAGGAAGTCCGGCTTAGCCTCTTCAATCAGCGGCTTGTAGTCGTGGTAACGAACCGGCAGACCCCAGGGGCGGTCGAACTTGAAGTCGCGGCGGGTCACCAGGTCATCCTTCAGGTCACCCTCGAAGAAGAACGAGCCTTCTTCAACGTCGCGCTGCATGGTGCGGCCCAGCAGCTGCGGCAGGTAGTTCGGCTGCAGACCGCGGCCGGGGGACTTCACAGCAACGTCAGCCTCGGTCACGACCTCGCCCTTAGCAATGTGGCGGGTAGCAACCAGGGACTTTGCCAGGTTCACGCGGTTCATCAGCTCACCGGTGGACACCTCGCGAGGAGCAGCAGAACCAATAGCTGCCTCAACCTCACGAATCTGCTGGACCATTGCCTTGAATTCCTCGGGCAGCAGGGAGACGGTGTGGTCGTTACCCTCGAGGGTCTTGTCGGTGGTGAAGTGCTTCTCAATGATCTTCGCGCCGCGAGCAACAGCAGCAATCGGCACGTGGTAGCCACGCTCGTGACCGGAGTAACCGACCAGGCACTGACCAATCTCAGCCAGGCGGTCCATGTATGCCAGGTTGACGTCCTTGAAGGGTGCCGGGTATGCGGACTGGCACTGCAGCAGAGCGTAGGATGCGCCAGCGTTACGCAACAGGGCAACCGACTCGCGGATTTCCTCTTCACGGCTCATACCGGTGGAAACCAGCATGGGCAGGCCACGGGAAGCCACGTCGCGCAGCAGCTCGTGGTTGGTCAGGTCAGCAGAAGCAATCTTCATACCCTGGATACCGTAGTCAACCAGTGCCTGAACGGAGGGTGCGTCCCAGGGGGTGCACATGATGTCCATGTCGTGCTGCTTGACGTGGTCGAAGACCTCGTACATCTGATCAACGGTCAGGGAGAAGCGGGACAGCAGATCCAGGGTGTACTGAACGCCCAGGTCCTCACCTGCGGTTGCTGCGCCGCGCTGACGGTACAGAGCGTCCATGTCACGCAGCTGGAACTTCACAGCGTCCGCGCCGGACTCAACAGCCAGGTCCACCAGTTCCTTAGCGAAGTCAACGCTACCCTGGTGGTTGTTACCAATCTCAGCGATGATGAAGGAGGGGGAATCCTCGCTGATGGTGTGCTTACCGATGCGCAGGACGTCCTGCTCGTCCATTGCCAGTGCCACGAGGTGACCGCGCTCGTCGGTCAGCGGAACGTGGTTGATGCCCTTCGCGAAGTATGCGCGCAGGGTCTCGGGGTCAGCGTCAGCCGGTGCGGTCTGCGGGTTGGTGTTCGCAGCGTCCAGGGCGCTGGTCTCCAGGGATGCGGTCGGGTTAGCAATCAGCCAACGACGGAAGTCGCCGTCAGAGAGCGAACCGCGCAGAATACCGGACTCGTTCACCAGGAAGATGATGCGCTGGCCGTTAGCAGAAATCTTCTGCAGGGCGTTGAGAATCGGGTCTTCAGCGAAGACCACGTAGGGGGCAATATTGCGTTCAATAATCACGATTTTGACCTTTTCGTTTGAGTGTTTAGTTGAATGCCTGAGTGCCGGTCAAGCCGGGAGCGGCAGACGAGGTACTGCCGCTGGTGAAGGCTACTTGCCTTCGGCCAGGATCTGAGTGAGCTGGTGCTCTGCCACGGAGAAGTCAATCGGTGCGTCAATGTCGACGCCCTCGACCTCGTCCAGCATGAACAAGTCAATGGTACCGCCGGGGTAACCCGCAAGGCGGTTATGGTGGTCCATGTACACGTGAGTCTTGGTGATGTACATCGAGCCGTTCTCGCGATAGCGGAAGGTTTCCTTGGTCAGCTCCTGGCGGCGCGGGCGATGCATAATCTCGAATGCCGCGGTGGGCTCACCGTCTGCGTGCCAGGTCCAGATGAACGGACCAATCGGAATCACACCGACCATGGAGTCCTTACCGTTCTCAGCGAACTGGCGGACCGCACGAGCCAGGGTACCGGGCAGACGCACGGGGCTGGTCGCCTGCAGCAGCATGACAGCCTCGGGTTCCCAACCGTTCTCGGTGTAGAACTCGATGGCGTGCTCAATGACCGGCTCGGTTGCAGTGGTATCTTCAGCCAGGTGTGCCGGGCGAATGAACGGCACCTCGGCACCGTACTCGCGGGCGATATCAGCCAGCTCAGCATCGTCGGTGGAGACGACAACACGCAACTCGTGCTCGCCGGCTACTTCTTCCTTAGCAGCCAGTGCCTGCTCGATGGTCCATGCAACCAGCGGCTTACCCGCGATAGGACGCAGGTTCTTACGCGGAATGCCCTTCGAGCCACCGCGCACGGGGATGACGCAGAGAATACGCATTATGCCTCCAAAGTTTCAATCATGAGTTCAGCGATACGCTGTGCCGGTTCCTTCTTCGGCTGAACCGGTGCCGGGGTCGGTTCCTGACCCCACTGGTTCATGCCGTAGCGGTCCCAGAATTCCACAAGCCATGCCGGCGGTGCCGGGTGGTAAACCCACGCCGGGATACCGCGGATTGCAGCCTCCAAAACACCGGTAGAGAAGATGGACACCACCGGGTTCGGTACCTCGTTCAGCGGAGTGCCGGAGCGGTCAATACGGATGCCTTCCTTCTCCCACAATTTATGGGTCAGTACTGACAGCTTATCCTTCTCGCTCGGGTGCGGACGGTAAACGCCGCCGAACTTCTTCAAGAAGGAATGCGAAGCGTAGGCGAAGGATGCGCGCGGAAGCTCCGCACCGTGCATCTGGCCCAAGAAGATGGGCTCCAGGTCGTTCTGCTTCTGTGCCTCGGTGCCAGCGGCCTTCTGGGCTGCCAGGTAGAGCAGCTGCGAACCCACCGCGTGCGTGGTCACGTCACGGCGACCCGATGCCCAGAA
This sequence comes from Rothia sp. HMSC069D01, assembly GCF_001810135.1. Taxonomy (NCBI): domain Bacteria; kingdom Bacillati; phylum Actinomycetota; class Actinomycetes; order Micrococcales; family Micrococcaceae; genus Rothia; species Rothia sp. HMSC069D01. The sequence continues at coordinate 150,119 of NZ_KV800109.1, read as the reverse complement.
TTCTGCGTCAGCTTCGCTGAACGCCAGCAGGGTGCATCCAACCGGTAGCGGCGGTGCCTGAGGCACCAGCAGGCCGTGCTGAATAACCCAGTACTCAGCGCCGATCGCGCGAGAGAACTCGTAGGCTGCCGCGCCACGAGCCAGGTAATGGCCAAGAGAAAGGACCACGCGTACACCGGGCAGGAGCTCCTGCAACTGGTCTCCCGTCGCTTCCTGCTCGCTCCAGGCATCGCGGTCGTAACGTTCAGTGGCGTACTGGCCGTTGAGGTACTCCGAAGCGTCCTCAGGGACCCACAGGGCCACACCCACGTTTTCGAGGTACTTGAGCGGCTCCAATAGGGAGTTACGGCTCGTCGGCGAGAACGAATCGAGCACGATGAGCACGCGGGGTACGGCACCGCGGGTGTACAGCACGCCGCCGACGGGGCCTTCCTGTTCAGCCGCGCCTCCGCGCAGACGTCCCATAAGAGCGCGAGCCTCGCTCTTAGCCCAGCGCAGGGTGTTTTGACGCTTCTGCCAGGCAGCCCATGCGTCAATATCAATGGGATAGGTTAGGCCCATAGCTGCTCCAAAATCTTTACACGCTGATCGAAGGTGTGCTCAGCCAGAGTACGCTTCTGACCGGCTTCACGAATCTGACGAGCCCATTTCGGCTCACGGAAAATACGGGTACAAATCTCGATGAGCTCATCAATGCTCTCGTAGACCAGGACCTCTTCGCCAGGAATGTAGTAGCGATCCACATCGGCACGGTCAATCACCTGCAGAGCGCCCACGCCGGGTGCCTCAAAGGTGCGCATGGTGAAACCATCCTGGTTATTGTGGATGTTCAGTGTTGCCGGGGAGGACGCCATGATGCCGTACGCCTCAGAGCGGTCAATATCGCGACCTGCAGGCACGCCGGAATCCTTGAACTGCTTAGTGCGCAGAATGTCATAGGGGTGACGCGACCAAGCACGACCGTAGGCACGCACCGGCAGACCAGCTGCGACCAGCGCCTGCAGGGTCTCCTCACGGTTGGGGTACTTAGCGCCCACAAAGTTGATGGAGTCCTCACGCATGGGGACAACCGGGCAATGGGCATCGTAGGCGTTGGGCATGTCGAGCACCTCGAAACCCTGCTCACGCAGGTGCTGTGCATCCAGCGGGCTGTAGCTTGCCAGCGAGCCCAGGTGGTGCAGGTCCTCTTCGGTGTAGCTCATGCGGCGCATTTCGTCGTAGAGCCAGGTACCGTAGCGAACGCCGGAGGTCTCCAGCAGGTCCCACCATTCGCGGGAGAGCATATCGCCCTTAATGACCAGCACAATATCGGGGCGGAACTCGTTGAAAGCGTCAATAGCCTTTCGAGTTGCCTGAGCAGCGAAGCTTTCGGGGCGGTACTTCTCGGGTAGCTCGTGGGCGAGCTTGTTAAGGATGCGCTCGGACAGAGTACCGGGGGCATCGTAGATGTGGGTGTGCACATCGTATCCGTGCACTTCCAGGGACGCTTGAATCGCCTTCCAGTACCCGTGGAATGCGGGCGAGAGCAGTAGAAGTTTGGGCTGAGTCATATGAGGATTGGATCCTGTCGGCGTTTGCTATATGAACCCGCAGGGTAGAACCGTGCGGTGCTATGTGTTGGAGTGAAGAGGAACGGAAAGTTTCACCTGCAATTTGAGGCAAAACATACCTATTGAAATTTTACAACGAAAGCAGGAGACGACACACTCGAGTGCACTGTGTCGCCTCCTACGTTCTATATGCGTATTCTGATGAAGAGCGCTAGGAATCTTGCGGAACTACCGCTGTAGATTCCGCACGTTTCGCGCCTAGTTCTCGCGGCGCTCCGCCTTGGCGATACGCTCCAGCTCGGTGGCGAGGAAGCCACGAGCGTCGACATCCTTATTTCGCAGGCCGCGCACCGAGTTCACCAGGAAGTTCGCGTAACTGGTAGCACGCAGAGCAACAGCAAGCTTCTTCTCCCAGCCCCACTTATCCGCATAAATGAAACGAGCAGTGGTCAGCCACTGTACACGGCGCTCGGAGGGCGAAGATCCGCCTCCCTCGTGGGTTACGGTTACCGAAGGAATCAGGTAACGGTCCACACCAGCGTTCGAGAGGCGGTACTGGAAGTCCACCTCTTCACTGTTCATGTAGAAACGCTCATCCATGCCACCGATGCGGTTGAAGGTCGCGCGAGGAACAACCATGCACGCGCCCATAACCCAGTCGACCTTCACGTCGGAGGTTCCGGTGCATGCCTCAACATCGTGTCCAACGCCGCGGTGCCACCACTTCGTCGGCTTGAAGCGAGCCAAGGGGGTGAACCATTCCCAGGCGATGTGTCCGGCGGTGGGGAACTTGCGGGCCACCCACTGCTGCTGGCCGTCGTGGCCGATGACCTGCGGGCTGGCCAGAACCTGGCCGTGTGCCTCGGTTGCGGCGAGCATGCGGGAGATGAAGGTGTCATCCAGCTCCAGGTCGCTGTTGAGGATGAACACCCACTCGCCGGTTGCGGCGGCTACGCCGGAGTTCACGGCCTTACCGAAGCCGCCGTTGACGGCACGGCGCACGACGGTCACGCCCTCAACCTCGGGGAAGGGAACGGGCGAGACGTCGTCCGAAACGACGATCTCGACATCGGAGGGGTCAATCCCCTTCTGCGCGCGGAGGGTGTCAATGATGGCAAGAACCGGTTCCGGCTCGCCGTAAAACGGGATAACCGCAGATACGCGGGGAGTATGAGTCACAATATGTCCTTTGAGTGAGGCGCCTGAAAATCACAAGCTATAGAAGGCTAAAGATGGGGGCGACCGTACTTAACTGCTGCATACGATCACCCCCATAGTTTCAATTAATCGGGCAGCTGGCCCAGGCGAACGAGGTTCGCGAATTCTTCGTTGGCCGCCTGAACTTCCTTGAAAGTTCCCTTATTAGCGATGCGGCCCTGAGAGAGGTACACCAGCTGGTCAACGTTGCGCACCGTGGAAAGACGGTGAGCCACGATAATCACGGTAATCTCCTTGGAGATACGGTTAATGGTCTGAGTGATCTTGTGCTCAGTCTCATTATCCAGTGCACTGGTTGCCTCATCCATGACCAGCAGGCTCGGGTTGCGGTACATCGCACGCGCAATACCCACACGCTGACGCTGACCACCGGAGAGGCGGTTACCGTTCTCACCAATCGAAGTGTTGATGCCGTCTTCCAGAGTCTCGACAACGGGCATCAACTCCGCCAGCTCAAGGCAGTAGCGTACACGATCGTCATCAATGTGCTTGTCGGGGATACCGAAAGCAATAGCCTCACGCAGAGTACCGCTGCCCAGGTAGGGATCCTGAGGGACATAACCAATCTTCTGGTACCAGGAATGCAGGTCAGTATGGATGTCCTTACCCTGACTAGAAATCGTGCCGCTCGTCGGGGTCAACAGACCAAGAATCAAGTCAACCAGGGTAGTCTTACCCGAGCCGGAACCACCAACGAAAGCAACCGAGGTACCAGCCGGCACATCCAGCTGAATGTCCTTGAGAACATCCTTATCACCATCCGGGTAACGGTAGACCAGGTTATCAATCTGAACATCCACGGGCTCAATGCCCGAGTTAATGATGGTTGCCGGATCAATTTCATCCTTGAATTCAACCATCTGCAGGCGCTGCTCTTCCGGGCTCATCGAGCGGATGACCTTAGCAACCTCTTCACTAGCGAACTCGTTCGCGCGAATACCGCCCAGGGAAGCAATCATACGGGTAGCGTTCGGAAGGATGCGGATACATGCGGTTGCGAAAAGCATAAGGGAAGGAAGACCATCAGCACCCTGAGTTGCGGTCACCAGAGCCAACAGACCAGCGATACCCACGATGAAAATAACTTCAAGAGAGTACTTGGGGAAGTCATTCAGGAACGAGAGGTTAACATCGCTTTTAACGCTTCGTACTGCGGGCTCGCGGTACTGCTCGATAGCAGCCTTGTGTGCATTCGTAATACGAATTTCGCGGAAGCCCCTGATGTCGTCCAGAAGGAAGCGCAAAGCGTCTCGGCCCGCGCGTGCCGTTATCTCACCATACTTCGCGTTACCGCGGCGCAAGAAGAACTGCATGACAGCAATGGTGATGCCGAAGTATGCGAAAGCGATCAGCGCCGGAACCGGCATGACGCAAAGAATCATGATGAGCAACACGATGATAGACAGGAAGTCGCCCACAAAGTTAATAATTGATCCCACAAAACCGCGGTATGCAAACACCACGTAGGTGCTAATCAGGTACGCGGTTTCTTCAGGCTGGGACTTCTTGTGGTTGAAGTAGCTATCCTTCATGTAATGATTGAGGATCGTCGTCGACGTCGCCAGCTGCTGGTAACCGGTAAACTTCAGGCTCCAGCGCTTAAAGAGGAGCGCAACAACACCCTTAATAACAAAGGCGAGCACCAGAACGAGACCCAGATAGACCACCAAATCAGAACGCTGAGGGTTGCCGAAGATATCGGAAATTACAGCCAAGTAACCGGTAAGTTCCGCGCCCATCGCAATATTCACAATGGGAAGAATGGCAGCAACGCCGACCATTTCCATCAAAGATAGGAGGAACAGACCGATCAGGTTAAAGACAAGCAGCGTAAAGCTTCGTCCCGGGAAAAGCAGGCGAAGCTTAGTATAAATACTCTTCATTGGTCCTCGTTGGTGAGTGTACTCGCTGGCTCCTGAGTGAGAAGAAGACCAGCATTTCACGCCAATTCTAGCACGCGGCATCTAAACATTTTCAGCATCAAACTTGTACTTTTGGTCATCTTTAGTCGCAAGAAGAACCTCTAATTCATAGCTAAAACATAAGACATTTAGGGGTATTTGCCACACACAGGAAAAGGAACCGTTGGAGGTGCAAGTAACTCGGTATGATAGATACTATTCATTCAGCAAACCCGACACTTCCGGCTTCCCTGTTCACTGTTGGGTACGTCAATTAGAAAAGGCTTTTTGATGGGCATCTTCAACATCAAGTCCCTCAAGGACAAGTACGCGTGGGGCTCCTCCGAGGACAAAACCAACTCCGCAGAAACTGCCGAGGAGCAGCAGGCAACCACCGCCTCTCCCTCCGCAAATATTGCTGATGGAGTCCGCTCCCTCATTAAGAGCAACCCCGACCTAGCGGGCAAGAACCGCCGCGGGGTAGCCGGTCGCACCATCTCCCCTGACGGATCCCTCCTGGAAGCCGTAGACGATTACGAGGTATACACCGCTACGCAGACCCCTCAGCAGGAAGTCACCCCGGAAGAAGAACTGAGCGCAGACGGCACCGCAACCGTCTCCGCACAGCCTCTCACCCACACCGACATCGAGGCCACCCCCGGCGACATCCTCGACGTAGACGGTAAGCCCACCGGCCCCAGCATTATCCGCGTGGGCCAGCACAACGCGCCCACCGTTGATGCCGAAGAGCTCGCCAACCCCGAAGAAGCCAACAGCCAGAGCGCAGGAAACGCACACTCCTCCCCCACTACTAACTCCCGCAGCGAACGCACCCCGCTCTTCAAGTTCTCCCCCAAGACTCTCAACCGTACCGACAGCACCGACAAAGACGGCCCCTTCGAAGCACTCTTCGTGTGCACCGGCAACATTGCCCGCAGCGCATCCGGTGAAGTTATCGCCAAGCACCTCGCCGCAGAATACGGTCTGGAAGACAAGTGGATTTTCGCCAGCGCGGGCACCGGAGCACTCGTCGGTCACGGCGTCTACGAGCACGTAGCCAACGAGCTTATTGAGCGTGGCTACAACCCCGAAGGTTTCGCCTCCCGCCAGCTCAACGGCCAGATTGTCGAGAACGCCACCATCATCCTGGTCGCTGAGAAGGTACACGCCGACTGGATCGTGCGCGAGTGGCCCCAGCACCACGCCAAGATCAAGCTACTCAAGCAGGTTGCACGAATCCGCGAGGACGCACGCCGCGCCGAGCCGCTCTCTTACCTCTACTCGCACGGTGCTCGCCCGCTCGATAGCGACAAGCTGGAAGACCCCTACCGCCGCGGCCCCGCAGCAGCTAAGGTCGCAGTGGACGAGGTGGAGCAGTCCCTGCGCATCATTCTGCCCTGGCTCGCACAGGCACACCGCTAAGCGCACACCGCTAAGCACACGACACTAAATACAGCACTAACCCGGCTGGAACAGATATCTGCTCCAGCCGGTTAGCTTTAGCCTCTATAACTTAGCCTCAATAGCAGAAAGTCCCCCGCCGACAGTAGTCAGCGGGGGACTTTCGTTAGGCTTTAGAAGCTTAGTGCTCGAAAATCTCGGTCACAGAGCCCTCATCGAAGACCTCGCGAATAGCGCGAGCAATCAACGGAGCGATGGAGAGAATAGTCAGGTTATCGAACTGCTTCTCTTCCGGCACGGGCAGGGTGTTGGTCACGACGACCTCCACAGCACCGCACTGGGACAGACGCTCAGCAGCCGGATCAGACAGAACCGGGTGAGTTGCCGCGATGATAACTTCCTTTGCGCCCTTGTCCATGAGGACCTTCACGGCGCCAGCAATGGTGCCACCGGTGTCGATCATGTCGTCAATCAGCACGCAGGTACGACCCTCGATGTCACCCACAACAGTCTTAGAAACAGCCTGGTTGGGGACGTTGATGTCGCGGGTCTTGTGCACGAACGCCAGAGGCGCGCCGTCCAGCAGGTCAGCCCAGTGCTCAGCCACGCGGACACGACCGGTATCCGGGGACACAACGGTCACGTTGGACAGGTCGTCCACGCGCTCGCGGATGTGCTTAGCCAGAACCGGAATTGCGAAGAGGTGATCAAGCGGACCGTCAAAGAAGCCCTGGATCTGCGAAGTGTGCAGATCCACGCACATCAGGCGGTCAGCACCCGCGGTCTTGTACAGGTCCGAAATCAGACGTGCCGAGATGGGCTCGCGACCCTTGTGCTTCTTGTCCTGACGAGCGTAGGGATAGAAGGGAGACACCACGGTAATGGAACGAGCGGATGCACGCTTGAGCGCATCGATCATAATGATCTGCTCCATGAGCCATTCGTTGATGGGTGCCGGGTGCGACTGAATCACGAAAGCGTCCGCACCGCGCACCGACTCCTCAAAGCGGACGTAGGTCTCGCCATTGGCGAAGGTGTATGCGGAGGTGGGCAACAGGTCGTGATCAAGTGCCTGTGCAATCTCCTCGGCAAGCTTGGGGTGTGCTCGACCGGAGACCACTACAAGCTTGCGCTCACCGGGGTTGGTAATCTCGCTACTCATGGTGTTGTTCTTTCCTCGAATTAGGATTCTGCCGGATCCTGAGCGCCAGCAGCCTTAGCAGCCTCGGCGGGTTCGGTACCGGCACGGTTCTTCAGAACCCAGCCATCGATGGTGCGCTGGGAAGTCTCAGAGTAGGCGAGGGCGCCAGCAGGAACATCCTTACGGATCAGCGCGCCCGCGCCGGAGTAGGCACCGTCACCGACGGTAACAGGTGCAACGTAAATGCCCGCAGAACCCATACGGGCGTGCGCGCCGATAACGGAGCGGTTCTTCACCAGACCGTTGTAGTTCGCAAAAATAGATCCAGCACCAATGTTCGCGCCTTCACCGATGGTGGCGTCACCAACGTAGGACAGGTGCGGAATCTTTGCGCCATCTCCAATCTGCGAGTTCTTAGCCTCGCAGAAGGTGCCAAGCTTAGCGTCCTTGCCCAGGGTGGTACCGGGGCGCAGGTATGCGAAGGGACCAACAGTTGCACCTTCGCCGATGACAGCACCAAAACCGTGAGCGCGGATGACGGTAGCGTCAGCCTCAACGGTCATATCGGTCAGGGTGGAGTCCGGGCCAATGGTAGCGCCGGTAGCAACGGTGGTGGAGCCGTGCAGCTGCACACCGGGCAGCAGGGTTACGTCGTTCTCAATGGTGACGGTAACGTCAACCCAAGTGTTCTCAGGATCAACAATGGTCACGCCGTTACGCATGTGAGCCTCAAGGATGCGGTTGTTGAGCATACGACCCAGCTGAGCCAGCTGCACGCGGTCGTTAGCCCCTTCAACCTCCCAGCGGTCCTCAATAGCCAGAGCGGAGGTGCGGTAGCCCTTAGAACGAGCGATGGACAGAACGTCGGTAATGTACTTCTCGCCCTGTGCGTTGTTGGTGGTCACCTCGAGCAGTGCCTCGCGCAGAACAGCGGCGTCAAAAGCGTAAATACCGGAGTTAATTTCGGTAATTTCGAGTTCTTCGGGGGAAGCGTCCTTCGCCTCAACAATGGCGGTCACTTCGCCAGCCTGGTTACGGACAATACGACCGTAGGCGCCGGGCTCATCAATGTGGGTGGTCAGCACGGTTACGGAGTTCTTGTCTTCTTCGTGGAAGGCAATCAGTTCGCGCAGAGTCTCGGGGCGCAGCAGAGGAACATCACCGTAGGTCACCAGGACGGTGCCGGAGACGGGTGCCTGCGCATCCAGGGCATTCAGACCGACCTCAACCGCGCGACCAGTACCCGGAATCTCATCCTGATCAACGATGGTTACCTCAGGGTCAAATGCAAGAACGTGCTCAGCAACCTTATCGCGCTGGTGGCGCACCACAACAGCAAGGCGCTCAGGGTTCAAATCGCGTGCAGCAGCGACAGCGTGCTCAACCATGGATCGACCACCGATGCCGTGCATGACCTTGGGGGTAGCGGACTTCATGCGCGTACCAGCGCCTGCGGCGAGAACGATCACTGCAGAGGGTGCCAGTTCAGTGTTCACTGGGAAGACTCCTTAGTAGTGGTTGTAAGAGTGAGGAGTGAGCGCGGACCGCTAACTCTCTATCAACGGTGCCGTTGAGTGCTTACGCTCCGCCACTAGGACTCGAACCTAGACAAACGGCTCCAAAGGCCGCTGTGCTGCCATTACACCATGGCGGATTATCCTTACATTCACGACAAGCCCCCGCTAGCGGGTCCTCATCGTCATTGACCGCCATTTTGGGCATAGAACAGCGCAATGCAGGAAATGCTTTCCTCAGTTTATCAAATATCTGTGCTCAACTTAGCCGCGCGCCCCGCAATCCCCACAGCTTTTCTCAGCACCGCCAAGTAGCCCCTCATCAAAGCTTGGGGCGCTACTTGAACTGAAGACTCACCCTGTACCCTAGAAGGCGTGGCACATCTACTTGGCGGCGAATCGCTGCACCTCGAATTCCCTACCCGAACCATCTTTGAAGGCATCACGGTCGGCCTGAACGAAGGCGACCGCATCGGCATTGTCGGTCGCAACGGCGACGGCAAGTCCACCCTCATGAAGATTCTTGCCGGCCGGCTCGAACCGGACTCCGGCCGCGTTACCGTGCGCGGCGGCACCCGCATCGGCTACCTCGACCAGTCAGACGTCCTCAATGACGACCACACCGTCGGCTACGCAATTGTGGGCGACACCCCCGAATACGAATGGGCGTCGCAGGCACACATCCGCGATGTCATCTCCGGTCTGGTCTCTGACCTGCCCTGGGATGCCCCCGTCTCTTCGCTCTCCGGCGGTCAGCGCCGACGCGTAGCGCTCGCCTCACTGCTCGCGCAGGAGTGGGACGTACTCATGCTCGACGAGCCCACCAACCATCTGGACGTTGAAGCCATCACCTGGCTCGCCAACCATCTGAAGTCGCGCTGGGCAAAGAACGCGGGCGGCCTCATGGTTGTCACCCACGACCGCTGGTTCCTCGACGAAATCTGTACCGACACCTGGGAGGTGCACGACCGCATCGTCGAGCCCTTCGAGGGCGGCTACGCGGCGTATATTCTGCAGCGTGTGGAACGTGACCGTCAGGCAGCCGCTGCGGAGGCGAAGCGTCAGAACCTGATGCGCAAGGAGCTCGCCTGGTTGCGCCGCGGTGCGCCCGCACGTACCTCCAAGCCGAAGTTCCGCATTGATGCCGCCAATGCCCTCATTGCGGACGTTCCGCCCGTGCGCGACACCGTGGAGTTGAAGAAGATGGCAGTCTCCCGCCTCGGCAAGGACGTGGTCGATCTCGAAAACGTTTCCGTCGTCTACGACGATTCCTCGATGCCCGGCGGCAAGCGCCCGGTGCTGAAGAAGGTTACCTGGCGGATTGCCCCCGGCGAGCGCACCGGAATCCTGGGCGTGAACGGTGCGGGTAAGTCCACTCTGCTTTCGCTCGTGACGGGCGATCTGAAGCCGACCGAGGGCCGCGTCAAGCACGGTAAGACCGTGAAGATTGCGACCCTCACCCAGCAGCTCGATGAGCTCAACGAGGTTGCTAACGACCGCGTCTCGGATGTGATTGGCCGTAAGAAGCGTAGCTACATTGCCGATGGTAAGGAGCTATCCCCTTCGCAGATGCTGGAGCGTCTGGGCTTTACGAGCGCGCAGCTGTCTACCCCGGTCAAGGACCTTTCGGGTGGTCAGAAGCGTCGCCTGCAGCTCATGCTGATTCTGCTGGATGAGCCGAACGTGCTGATTCTCGACGAGCCCTCCAACGACCTGGACACCGATATGCTCGCCGCGATGGAAGATCTGCTGGACACCTGGCCGGGTACCCTGCTGGTGGTCAGCCACGACCGTTACCTCATGGAACGCGTCACCGATCAGCAGTACGCCGTGATTGACGGTTCGTTCCGCCATCTGCCCGGCGGTGTGGACGAGTACCTGGCACTCTCGGCGGCAGGTGCTGGCGGTTCTGCCGCCGGTAGCGTGCAGGCGCGTGCCGCCTCCTCGGCGCAGGCTTCTGCTGAGCCGGATACCCCGAAGGTCTCCGGTGCCGAGCTGCGTGCGGCGCAGAAGGAATCCGGTGCGATTGAACGCCGCCTCGCCAAGCTCGCTGCAGAACAGGAGAAGCTCTCCGAGCAGATGAGCGCGCACGACGCCTCCGACTACGCCGGTTTAGCGGCACTCGGCGAGCAGCAGCAGACACTTCAGGATGAGATTGACGAGCTAGAAATGCGCTGGCTCGAACTCTCCGAGCTACTAGGCTAAGGTCTATTGGCATAGAAGAATGCCGGTTCTAGATTCAATCTAGAACCGGCATTTGTGTATATATTCAGCTCTCCACTACAGCGGCGGCTAACGGTGAATAGAACCGAAAAGCTTCTCCCAAAGCCGAACAACATATTCGGGAGAGAAAGTACGAGACTTTTCAAGACACACCGCAGATTTTTTAGCCCGCACTGACCGCGCTCACCGCGTGGTTGCCCGCAGCGCGAAGAGTGGACGCAAGAGCCTCCGCCCGAGTCTGCGAAGAAGCCAGCAGAAGCACCGTCGGGCCGGAACCGGACACCAGGGACGCGTACACGCCCTCGCTATCGCGCAGGTTCAGGGTCTGCTCCAGCTGCGGGGCGCACGAAAGTGCGGGTGTCTGCAGGTCATTACGTAGCAGCAGCGCCAAGGAGGCGAGCGCCGCCTCCGAACCGTCATAAGAATTCAGGGCGCTCAGAAGCTCTACGGGTTCCATCAGCTCGCCGGAGGCGGGATACTCACCGGCGGCACGGCCCGCGTCCAGCTGCTTGAATACGCTGGGGGTTGAGAGGCCAAACTGCGCGGCAACAATCACCAGGTGCAGAGGTTCCCGAGGCGCCGCAATATTCTGCAGCTCGGTACCGGTCCCCTGCCCCAGGGCGAGGGTCTGCCCGAGCGCGGCACGCACGCTAAAGGGAATATCGGCGCCCAGCTGCGCGGCAAGACGTTCATAATCTGTCTGGGTCAGGAGCGCACCTGTGCGGCCGGTTGTGTGCAGGTAGCGGTCCGTAGCAATGAGGGCGGCAGCCGCGTCCGCTGAGCCGCCCGCCATACCGCCTGCCACGGGCACAGCTTTCGCAATATGCAGGTGCAGCGCCGGGACAGAGCCAATACCGTGCTCCGCAAGGATTAGCTCCGCGGCACGGTACACGAGGTTCCGCTCATCCATCGGCACATCGGCTGGGTCGAACTGCCCCGCCTGCATCTGCTGCTCCACCAGGGAGCCGGGCATAATGTCCATGCTCAGGCTCAGCCCCGGCGTCTGCCCCTCAGAGACCGTAATGGTCTCCGTCAGAGAGACCGCCGCAAAAAGCGTAGTCAGCGGGTGGTAGCCGTCCGGGCGGACGTCCCCCACAGCGAGGTACAGATTGACCTTACCGGGAGCATCAACCGAAATAGCGACCTGGGTACTCATCAGCGCATACACCTTTCGCGCGGGAACTCGCGTGAGAACGTCAGTGAAAAATTCAGAGCGGAAAGAAGCTACTCCGCTACAGGCTCAGCCGGAATAGTCAGCGAAGCCTCCGCAATGCGGATAAAGCCGTGAATATCTAGCTTCTCACCGCGTTCCGTCGGAGCGATACCGGCAGCCACCAGAATCTGCTCCGCACGCGCACCCGAACCCGCCCAGGAACTCAACGCAGCGCGCAGAGTCTTACGGCGCTGAGCGAAAGCGGCATCCACAATCGTGAACACCAGGTCACGGTCAACGGTAGAGAGAGGCTCCTCGCGCATACGGAAACCCACCAGGCCCGAGTTAATCTTCGGCGCAGGCCAGAACACGTTCTTGCCAATCACGCCCGCCTTATACACCTCGGCATACCAATTAGCCTTCACCGAGGGCACACCGTAAATCTTTGAACCCGGGGTCGCCGAAAGACGGTCGGCGACCTCGTCCTGAACCATCACCAGGGCGTGACGAATGCTCGGGAACTGCGCAAACAGGTGCAGAAGCACCGGAACCGCCACGTTATAGGGCAGGTTCGCCACCAGAGCATCCGGAGTGCGAGGCAGCTCGGTGACCTTCAGGGCGTCCATGAGCACCACATCAATATCGCCCGCCTTCTCAGGGCGGAACTTCTCAATCGTGTGCGGAAGCTGCTGAGCCAGCGGCGGGTCAATCTCCACCGCCACCATATCCTTCGCAGCGTCCAGGATGCCGAGGGTCAACGAACCCAGGCCCGGGCCGACCTCCAGCACCGTCTCCTCCGGTGAAATCTCTGCCGCGTTGACAATACGACGAATCGTATTAGGGTCAATCACAAAGTTCTGCCCAAGAGTCTTCGTAGGACGAATACCGAGCATCTCGGCAAGCTCACGAATCTCAGCAGGGCCGAGCAGGGGCAGATCGTTCACAGCGTTCCTTCACATAGGTGGATGGTGGGGAGGTTACAGTTTAGGTTACCGCGAGAAACGCTGCTTTACCTCATCAACAGTGGCTTCCAGAGCGTTCTTAGCATTTGTAATACGCTTCTTCGGTGCCAAAGCGATACGCACTCGATCCAGCGGACCAGTACCGTGCTGGAGACTATTCACCTTATCCAGATGACGCTTACCGGATTCCAAAATGACGCTGCTGCCTTCCCAGCCGCACAGGCCAGGCTGCACAAAACGCACATCCACACCCCACTGCTGGTACAGCTTGTAATCATCAGCTACGGTGCCCGGTACCTTATCCTCAAATTGCTTGAGCAACAGCTCAGCACCCGAACGGGAAATCAGGTACAGACCGGTGCAAATCAGGGGCCAAGTACCGTACGGCTTACCCATACGGTACTTACCGTGTACAAAAGGAGACAGCAGAGACAGGCGGATGTATTCCACCTGCGGGTTCAGCTTGCCGGCATCATTCGCAAAAGAATCGCTGAGGTTCACCAGCTGCACCTGCGGGTACTTCGTGATGATTGCGTTCACCACCGCCTCAGCATCCGGAGAAAGAAGAATGTCGTCTTCAGCAATCAGTGCCCAGTCGGCGTCGCTCGCAACAAAGTCACGCCACATCTTCACGTGGCTAAGCATGCAACCCTTCTCCGCGGGGCTCGGGTCGCGATGCCAGCGGCTACGGAAAAACTCAACGTCAAATTCTTCATCAGTGACGTGATTATCGCGGTTATCCACCGCAGAATAACGGACAAAATCCTGCGCGGGTGCGCCCACCGAATAGAACGAGTCAAAACGGTTCGCGCCATCCAGGCCCAGAACATACTTCAGAATCTTTGCCATGTTTTTCCCTTCAATAGCTCATCCAGAAGACCTAAGCAGTAGAAGATCGCGTCGGTTAATGATGAGTTTTCAGAACTTCAGACCACCTGCACAACAGAGGGGTTCATCAATCTTAAAAATCAGTGCGTAAACGGCAGGGAGTCTGAAATATTGAGCGTGTGATAAATACGCACACCGCAGTGCAACGTAAAAAGAATTCTATCATTCACCATGCGCCAATCTCAGGTCTCCTCAGGTTAAAACGCGATGTGGCACGCGTCGTACTGGTGCACAGCAAAAATCCCCTCCCTACCGGATATACACAATAGGGAGGGGATACTGGACAGGCAGAAGACCCACATATTTAGATTTTTATGTGATGACAGTAGCCCAATCCGTCTCTGGGTTATCGTCCCAGGCGCTGCTTCACATCATCAATGGTGGCTTCCAGAATATTCTTCGCGTTCGCAATACGCTTCTTCGGCGCCAGGGCGATGCGCAACCGATCGAGAAAACCAGTGCCATGCTGCGTGCTCTTGAGGCTTTCCAAGTGACGAACGCCAGAAGTTTGAATGAGGCTAGTACCTTCCCAACCGCATAGACCGGGTTGCACCAAATATACGTCTACCCCCCATTCTCGATAGAGGGAATAATCATCGGCAACAACGCCAGGAACCGTCTCTCCATAACATTCCACGAGTCGTTCAGCCCCAGAACGCGAAAGAAGATACAGGGCAGCACCATACAGAGGCTTTGAACCATAGGCATTACCCATACGGTACTTGCCGTACACAAAAGGAGAAAGCAACGAAAGACGAGGGTAATCAACCTGCGGGGTGAGCTTGCCAGCTTCAGAAGCGTAGATATCGCCCAGGTTAACCATCTGCACGTGAGGATACTTTTCGATAATCCTATCCACTACAGGTTGCAGGTCAGGGGAAATGAGGACATCGTCCTCAGCAAACAAAGCCCAGTCGGCATCTGAAGCGAGGAAGTCCTTCCACATGTGGTAGTGGCTCAAAGCGCAACCCTTCTCGGCAGGCCTCGGCTCTTTACCGTAACGAGCCAAGAACTGCTTGCTATCGAATTGCGCATCAGTGACGTGATCATCGCGGTTATCCACCGCAGAATAACGCTGAAAATCTTGAGCGGGTGCCCCCACCGAGAAGAAAGAATCAAAACGGTTCGCGTCGTCCAGTCCCAGAACGTATTTCAGGATTTTTGCCATGGTTTTCCCTTTGCTGTGGCACGCCCATACAGTCTTTATCTGAAACGACAGAAGCCACGCATGAGTGCCGAGTATTGACTTGGCAACGACAAACGCAAAGCGCGCAGAAAATATGCGCGCACGATAACAAGTCGCCCAGTCAGTGAGTGATGAATCGTATGTATAAAAATACACTATCATTCAATTGAATGATAGTACCCAACAATTGGCGTACGGCCCCCTGTTATGTCTCGCACGTTACATGCTACCTCACGCACTAGAGCTGAAAATAGCTACAAAAAAGCCTCTCCCCGCCATACATATATGACAAAGAAAGGCTTTCTCAAAGAGGCTTACTTATTTCGCCTTGCCCAGACGCTGCTTCACCTCATCAATGGTGGCGTCCAGGGCGTTCTTTGCATTCGCCAAACGCATCTTTGGAGCCAAGGCAATACGCAGGCGATCCAGAGTAGCTCTCCGCTACAGGCTGTACGCGCCTACCACTGACCGTAAACGCGCTCCGAATTCTCACGGATACGGCGGCAGAGCGCCTCCAGCTCCTCACCGCGGTGAGCCGCCATGAACCGCACCGTGTAGTTCGTCATGTAGGACGCATTCGGGCGGCCACGGAACGGATGCGGGGTCAAGAACGGCGCATCCGTCTCAGCCAGAATCAGCTCCGGACGAGCCATCACCAACGACTCCTGAATACCCTTCGAGTTCTTGAAAGTCACCGTGCCGGCAAAGCTCATGTACCAGCCGCGCTCATTGCAGATCGCGGCAAGCTCCGGGCCGCCCGAGTAGCAGTGGAACACGGTACGTTCCGGTGCGCCCTCTTCATCCAGGATGCGCACAACATCCTCGTGCGCGTCACGGTCATGAATCTGCAACGCCAGGTTGTGCTTCTTCGCAATGCGAATATGCTCGCGGAAGCTGTAGTGCTGTGCTTCCTTACCCTCCTCGCCGGTGCGGAAATAGTCCAGGCCGGTCTCACCAATAGCGCGTACACGGTCGGCGGTGGCGAGCTCGTCGAGGGTGGCTAGCGCCGCCTCCAGCTGACCGGCTGTAGCCAGCTCGGGGGCGGTATTGGGGTGAATCGCAATGGCGGCGAGGACACGCTCATCAGCCTGCGCGGCGGCGACCGCGTACAGGGAGGAGGGGATATCGTATCCGACCTGCACAATGCCGGCGATGCCGAGCTTTTCGCCGGCGTCGATTGCATCGCGGGCGCTGATTTCCACTTCGCCGTCGAGCAGGTCCATGTGGGTGTGGTTATCCACGATGGGGTACGGCAGCGGCTCGGGGGCGGGAGGGAAGACCAGGTTACGGCTGCGGCCGTTCTCGCCGGTGGTGGAGCGACGGCGGGTGCCTTCTCCCCCTTCGGCGTCGCTGATGCCGGTGTAGAGTTCCGCCTTATAGGGTGCGGGGACTTCACCGGGGACAGGCGTCCAGCCGTTAGGCAGGGCGGTTGCCTGAAGTGCCGCGGGGGTGGGCAGGGTGTAGTTCGCCAGGGCGGCGAGGGAGTTCAGGTACTCCTGGGTGATTTCAGGACCGGGATAGCTCTGACACATTGATAAATCCTCGGGATAAAACAGCGGGGTAAAACTTAGGGGGTAAAATTGCGCGGTGATTCTGGGCTATTCGGAGCGGGCAGCCAGTGCCGCCTCATACAGGTCGCGCTTGGAGGTGCCGGTCTCAGCGGCAACCGCGGCGCAGGCGCTCTTGAGGCGCTCGCCGCCCGCTACACGGTCGAGGACCAGTTGCACTACGTCCTGTGCTTCGGGGGTTTCGGGGGCTTGTGCACCCTCGACAATAATGACGATTTCGCCGCGGACGCGCTCAGACTCAGCCCATTCGGCAAGCTCTGCCAGGGTACCGCGTCGAACCTCTTCGTGGAGCTTGGTTAGCTCACGGCTGACAGTTCCACGGCGGTCAGCGCCGAAGATCTGCACGAAGTCTGCCAGGGTTGCGGCGGTACGGTGCGGGGATTCGTAGAAAATCATGGTGCGCTCCTCCCCCGCCAGCGAGGCGAGGCGGCGCGAACGCTCGGAGCCCTTGCGGGCGAGGAAACCCTCAAAGGTAAATCGTCCGGTGGGCAAACCGGAGAGCGCGAGCGCGGTCAACGCGGCGGAGGGGCCGGGCACCACGGTGACGGGCAGGTCGGCTTCTGCGACGGCTGCGGCGGCAACGTAGCCGGGGTCGGAGATGGCGGGCATGCCCGCGTCCGAGAGCAGCAGCACACGCTGACCGTCCTGTACCGCCTGCACGATGGTTTCGCTACGTTCGGCTTCGTTGTGGTCGTGGTTGACGATGATGCGGCCGCGGGTGCGCACACCAAGCCCGGAGGCGAGGGTTCGTAGCTTGCGGGTGTCTTCGACGGCGATGAGATCTGCGGTGGCGAGGGCTGAGCGCAGTCGGTCGGAGGCGTCAGCGAGGTTGCCGATGGGGGTGCCGCCGAGGATGAGCACGCCGCCTTCTTCGGCGGTGACGGCGGTGTCAGCGGTATCAGCGGTGTCAGTCTGGGGTGCCTCGACCGTTTCTGAGGGGGCTGTGGTTTCTGAGGGGGCGGCGGTTTCTTCGGTGTATTCTGCGGGTGCGGTCATGGCAGGCCTCATGTCTGTGTCTGGTCTTCGTGTACCCACTAAGTGTAACGCCCGCGCTCAATCCGGTGCCGGGTGGGCTTACCGGGTGAGCCCGCCGATAGAAGTAGCTAGTGCGGGTGGGGCTCCGAGCGCGTCATATATGCTGTTCACGGGCTGAAATGGTGCATCGTGCGTTCTGACCCTTTAGGATTGATGGGGTGAAGATACCTAAGCTACTTTCTCCCGCATCTGCCGCTCCGGCTGGTTCGGCTGGTTCTGCCCGTTCTTCGTCTGAACGTGGTCGTTACAGCCTCGATTCGCTGCTGGATGCGCTCGCTGTTGCCTATATTCGTGCCCCGCGTTGGGGTTGGCTGGCGCCCGCACTGATTGTGCTGGTTGCCGGTATTCTGCGTTTTTATAATTTGGCGCATCCGAACGCCATTGTTTTTGATGAGACCTACTACGCCAAGGACGCTTACTCGTATGTGCATTATGGCTACGAGTTGAGCTGGTCGAAGGACGCTAATGCGTCCTTTGCGGCGGGTCACCCGTCGGGCCTGTTGACGGATTCGCCGGAGTATGTGGTGCATCCGCCGTTGGGTAAGTGGATGATCGCAGCGGGCATGGCGATTTTTGGTGATAATAATCCCTTTGGTTGGCGTGTTTCTGCTGCGGTGATTGGCACCCTGTCGGTGGCGTTGATTGCCTATGTTGGCTGGTTGCTGTTCCGTTCGATGACGGTGGCGACTATTGCGGCGCTGCTGGCTGCTGTGGATGGTCTGATGCTGGTGGAGTCTCGTTTGGCTCTGCTGGATATTTTCCAGATGTTCTGGATTTTGGCGACTTTTGCGTGTCTGGTGCTTGACCGTATTCAGGCGCGGCGCGTGTTGGCACGCCATATTGCGGAGGCGGCACGCCAGAATGGCGGTGTGCTTCCGCCGATGCCGTGGGGCCCGAGCATGGGTCTGCGCCTGTGGCGTTTCGCTGCCGGTGTGTGCGCCGGTGCCGCGGTGGGCGTGAAGTGGAATTCGCTGTTCTTCGTTGCGGCGATGGGTCTGCTGACGGTGTTCTGGGATATTAATGCTCGCCGTATTGTGGGTCTGCACAAGTGGGGTTTGACGGCGCTGGTGCGTGACGGCATCCCCGCCTTCTTCCAGATGATTGGTGTGGGTCTGCTGGTGTATCTGAGCACTTGGGCGGGCTGGTTCCAGTCGTCGAATGCGTATTTCCGCCGTTGGGCTGTTGAGAACCCGGGCAAGGGTGTCATGTGGCTTCCTGAGGATTTGCGTTCCTTGTGGGAGTACCATGTCTCGGCATTTAAGTTCCATTCTGGTTTGAGTAGCCCGCATACGTATTCTTCGCAGGCGTGGCAGTGGCTGGTTTTGGGTCGCCCGACCTCGTACTACTATGAGTCGCCGAAGCTGGGTTCTTCGGGTTGTACCGTGAAGTCCTGTTCCGAGGCTATTTTGAATATCGGTAACCCGGCGATTTGGTGGGCTTTTATTCCGGCGATTATTGTGGCGCTTCTGGTTTTGGTGCTGAAGCGTGATTGGCGTTTTGGTGCGCTGCTGGTTGTGTTCGGTGCGGGCTATTTCCCGTGGTTTATGTACCCGACTCGCACGATGTTTTATTTCTACGCTCTGTCCTTTGAGCCGTTCCTGATCCTGCTGTTGGCGGGTGTTTTGGGTCTGGCACTGTCGGGTGCTCGCGGTTCGGTGTTGCGTGCCCGTTTGGGCGTGACGCTGGTGGCGATTTACCTGGTGGGTGTGCTGATGTTGAGTGCGTACTTTATGCCGCTGTGGACTGCTCAGGTGATTCCGTATGAGCAGTGGTATTCGCATATGTGGTTTAAGTCCTGGATTTAGGCTTGAGTTTTAGGCTGAGGTTTTAGACCTGGTCTTAGACTCAGGTTTAGTCCTGGGTTCAGGCGCGAGCGATGCGAGCTTGGGTATAGCGAAGGGGGCTGGGGTCTACCGTGTGGTAGAGCCCAGCCCCCTTTGGGTGCCCTTTCCGCGCTGGTTTGCACGGGGAAGTGGCTGATGATTTTTAGTTGTCGCCGACTCGTGCGGAGGCGAGCTTGACGCGCAGTTCCTGGCGTTCCTGGCGGCGGCGTTCTGCCTTAAGCTTGCGGTATTTGGTGGGCCAGGTGGTCACGAGCAGGAGCGTAATCTGCGCTGCTACGAGGACCGCTACGGCGATTGCCGCGTCGATCCAGAATTGCGGCGGGTAGAGGCGAATCAGGGAGCTTCGTACGGAGAATTCCCAGTTGCCCTGCGGGAAGAACACCTGGTGGAAGGTGGTGAACAGCCACTCCCAACCAAAGACGCCCACAACACCGAGCACCACGATGAGTCCCAGGGTAATCCAGGTGCCGACGAAGAGGCTACGGCGAATGGTTCCGGGGGCGCGCTCGCGCAGAGAGATGCTGCTGAAGAGCGTCACCAGGAAGAGAGCAGCTACGGCTACGGTGGCGATGAGCAGCACCCACTTCACGTCGTGCATGTGGTTCACTTCTGCTTCGGTGAAGGCGAGGGTGTTGTCGGCACCGGTGGTGACGCGGGCGAGGTATTCGCGCGGCGCGAAGTTGTTGATGTAATCCACGCCGTAGGAGCCCAGGCGCATCCTCTCGACGAGGTAGTAGCCGTAGCTGTCTTCGGGGAATCCGGGGCGGTGGTATTCGAGCCAGAGGAAGGGCGCGGAGGCTACAGCGCGGATCGCGATCATGACTACGGTCAGCGGTACGGTGAGCGCGATGAGGGTTGCGCGGAGCTTAAGGAAGCGCGGGGTGTCTTCCACGGCGTCTTCGCGGGCTGCGGCGCGTTCTGCAGCTTCGGGCGAGGCAGCCAGGGAGGACAGGGGCGCGTTGGGGTCTGCGACCGCTTGGGTGTGGCCGGTGCGGGTGGTTTCGGTGCGGTACTTGCGTCCGGCGGTGGAGGCGCTTGCTGCCTCCGCGGTAGCGACGGGTTCTGCTTCGGCGGCCTTTTCAGCTTCCGCTGCTGCCGCGGCTTCTGCTTCGGCGGCGCGCTGCATGGTTTCGCGGTTGAGGTCGCTGAGCGTCGGGTTTTTGGGGGTGCTCTTCGAATCGCGCACGAGGGGCACGAAGCCTGTGGAGACGTTGGTGCGGGTGCGCACACGGGTACCGACGCCCTGTTCACGGAGTTTGCTGCGTGCGGGGACGACGGGTACAGAGCCGGTAGGCAGGTCGGGTTCTTCGGCGACGGTGGGTACGTCTGCTGCGATGCGGCCAAATGCGCCGGTGTGCGGTGCCGGTTCGCTGGTCACGGTCTCTGCTCGACGAGCTTTGAGGAGTTCTTCGGCGCTATTTCGGCGGATGGCCGGGCGCAGTGCGCCCCACATTCCTCGGTGTGTTTCTTTGCTCATTGATCTCGCGTTCTTTTCGAGTGATCGGTGTTTGAGTGAGTTGCGGGTGTCTGTACTATCTGCCAGTTTCTCATACGCAAAGAACCTTCCGCATGAATTCGCGGAAGGTTCTTTGCATTCGGGTGTTTAATTCTTAGTTTTGAATTCTAGGATTCGGTGGTGTCCTGAACGGGTACCTTGTAGACCACTCGCCAACCCTGAGGTGCCGTCAGTCGTGCGGCGTGGTCGTCGCAGAGGTCGTAGGCGTGGGGTTCGCGAAATTCAGAGAGCGCGTCAATGAGTGCCGTGGAGTCTGCGTAGGAGTAGTGGAGAGTAACAGTCGCCTCTCGCTGGCAGGTCTGGCGGGAGCACAGTCGTGCGGTCTGCATGTAGATGGTACCTTCCTGGCTTAGCTCGCCTGCTTGCGCAGTCGGCGGCGTTCACGTTCTGACAGCCCGCCCCAAATTCCGAAGCGCTCGTCATTGTCCATTGCATATTGTAGACATTCTTCGCGCACGGGGCATACACCGCATACCCTTTTGGCGTCTCGGGTGGAGCCGCCCTTCTCGGGGAAGAAGGCCTCGGGGTCGGTTTGGGCGCAAAGCGCTTCAGCTTGCCAGGCGAGTTCTCCGTCTTCGCCTTCGGTTCCGTAGAGTCCTGCCGCGGCGGTCCATACGTCGGTGCAGGCAGGCATGTTTCGTTCTGCTTCTGTGAGAAAGGCGTCGGCGGCTTTTTCGAGGGGCTGAGTGGGATTCATGCTACGGCGCTGAGCGCCTGATGCGCGCGCGGCCGCGACAGAGCGGTCGGATGCAATGTAGGAGCCCATGGGTTTTCCTTCCGTATTCTCATTGTGAACTTAATGAGTCTGCGGATCCGTCGTGGACGGAATCTTCGTGTGTATGGTGTGGCATGGTTTGCTCTGGCCTCTACGGTCCCTTCCAGAGCAAACACGCTTATATATCTATTAGACGTGCGACACGCCGTTTCGTCAAACTAGACTTAATCAATGTTCAGATGTATATGTTACAGGCGTCATATTTAATGTGAATTTGACCTTTATATATTTTTCACCCCTTCACTTGCCCCTGGTCACATCTTGAGCCAGCCTCAAATTTCCCCTTTCAGGACCACTTGCCGCCGCATGCAAATTCCGCATCTTGACCGCAAATATAAGGGAAGTCGGCGGTGCAACCCCCTGTAGGAATCCCCCAAACCCCACTCCCAGAAATTTTCAGGAAATTCGAAAAGAAAAGTTTATCTTTTTGACATCCATGTTCTGCATATTTTTCCAGGCTTATTGCGAAACATTTATATTCCCAATTTATCTGCATGCCCTATTTCAAAATAGGACCTTAGTTAGTGCAAAGGTTTTTCATCATTAGGTTTTTTCAAGCACCATCAGAAGTTTTTACTTTACTTCTGTACTTTTCTAGCCCGGCAATCGGCCCTCCCCTCCTCTCCGCTCCCGGAATTGTCCCTGCGCCTCCGCTCCTTCTGAACCGTGAGGTAGAGTGAAACCCATGGTTACTCTCTCCCCCACCGGCGCGTCCGCGCCCACGACTCTGAACCGTTTCTTCGAGAAACTCAGCACTCAACAAACTCCCGCCCTCATCTGGTATTCGGCGGCAGGCGAGCGTATTGAGCTCTCCGGCAGGGTCCTCATGAACTGGGTAGACAAGAGCGCAAACCTGTTGGTTGAAGAATGCGAACTGGCGCCCGATGAAGGTTTTGATCTGCAGGCTCCCCTGCACTGGCGCACTATTGTTCTGGGTCTGGCGGCTCTGCGCGTGGGCGCGATCCTCGATCAGGACGAGCCGCTGGTTGCCGTGGTCTGCACCGAGCAGGAGGCGGGCTACACGAATGACCCCGCGTACCTTCTGGCGGTTGACCGTGCGCCGCTGGCTCTTTCCTACACCGGCGATCTGCAGGCACTGGCTCCGCACGCCGAGGAGGTACTCGATTACTGCGCTCTGGTGCGCAGCTTTGGCGACCAGTACTCGGGTCTACTTCCCGATGATTCGGCAGAAATTATTGAGGGTTTCAGCTATGCGGAAGCCTACGAGCAGGTTCTTGCGCAGGCACAGACCTATCGCACGGCGGGGTACACGCTACCTTCGGGGCAGCGGGCGCTCGCACTGGAGTTGAGCCCCGACTACGGTTTTGATGCTTCGGAGGCGACCCTGAGCGCTCTGCTGGAGGTGCTAGCTATTTTGGCTTCGGGGCATGCGGTGTTTGTGGCTGACCCGAGCGTCAACTGGCAGGATGGACAGCTGGCCTCTCTGATGGTTGCTGAGCGTGCGGTGGAGATTCCCCGCGCATAATGCGCCTTCCCCTGTTGCCCGAAAAATCGCGCGGAAGGCTAACGACCGCGCAGGGTACCAACAGACACAGCACCAACAAGCACATAGGGGTTTAAATGATTCATCCCCCGATACCGTTCGTATCGGGGGATGAATCGTTATATCACGTTCTAACTATGCTGCTTCTACAATCCGAGGAGCTTAGGAGTTCTGCGAGCCGGGCTTCGACTGCGCCTCGGATGCAGCCGCCTCAGAGCGTGCCTTCTGCTTGGTGGTTTCTTCGCCGTCGAGAATGGCGGCGGCCTCATCAAACATGCGGCCGAGCTCTTCGTGGTCGGTGCCTTCGCCCTTTTCAACCTGCTTGCGGTGCGATCCGTACACCCAGAAGCGGTAGAGGAAGTAGCGAAGAATGGTGCCCAGAATGGTACCGATAATCGTACCGGAGATGAAGGACGCCTCGGGGGTACGCAGGTTCAGCACGTAGGTACTGAATGCCACACAGCCGGCTTCGACGAGAATACCGAGCAGGTT
Organism: Rothia sp. HMSC069D01; assembly: GCF_001810135.1. Classification (NCBI taxonomy): domain Bacteria; kingdom Bacillati; phylum Actinomycetota; class Actinomycetes; order Micrococcales; family Micrococcaceae; genus Rothia; species Rothia sp. HMSC069D01. The sequence goes on along the minus strand of NZ_KV800109.1, from coordinate 126,248 downwards.
CACCAGACCGAACTCGATAGCTTCGCGCTTCCAGTTTTCGGAGCGGGAGTCGCGGAAGGTCCACAGGCGGTTCATGAGCCAGGAGAAGATGGTTGCGACAACACTCGCTACAACCTTCGCCTTGGTGTGGGACTCCGACATGATGGTCATCATCAGCACCCACACCGTCACAGAGTTGACGATGAAGGCGGCGCCGCCCACGGTACCGAATTTGAGAACCTCAATACCGTAGCTGTCCCAGAGGGATTTCAGGCGTTCGGTAATGGTCGGTTTCGTCTGTGCGCTCATGCGGGGCCTATCTAGCGGGGTTTTATCGGAGAAAAAGGTGCCGATGCTGCGACGGTGAGCGTTGGTTACGTTGTCACTGCGTGGCGCTTCGGTCTCTTTTACAAGCTCTTATATGTTAGTACAGTCCCGGTACGTTGTTTGTCCCTTTGGGAGTTTTTCCATAGACCTCTCAGCTACCGGGTGACTCTTTTCATCATGCGCTGATAGTTTCGTCTCTGCCTGACCGCGCAGAAGGCAGGTTTTTACGATTTCTTCCGGTATTCACGCCCAAATATTGGGCTCTGAAGCCCAGTTGAACCCATTCTGCGACCTTCATGTGGTCTTGCTCCCATAAACACTCCGAACCCGGTACACTTAGGTGATGTGACTTACCCTGTGACTGGACCCGTAATTGGTGTCATCGGCGGCGGCCAGCTGGCCCGCATGATGGCACCCGCAGCAACTAACCTTGGCCTGAACCTGCAGATTCTCGCGGAGGCGCCCACCGTCGGCGCCGTGGCGGCGGTACGTACCGCCCCCGTCGGGGACTACAAGGATTTGGACACCCTCCGCGAATTTGCTCGCGGCAAGGATGTCATCACTTTCGACCATGAGCATGTGCCCACCGAATTTTTGCGCACCCTCATGGCGGAGGGAGTGAATGTTCAGCCCCGTCCCGAAGCTCTCCAGTACGCTCAGGACAAGCTCCTGATGCGCGCCGCTATTGAGCGTCTGGGCCTGCCGAACCCCCGCTGGGCTAAGGTTTCTACCCTGGACGAACTGCTCGCCTTCGGCGATGAAATTGGCTGGCCCATGGTGCTGAAGACCCCGCGCGGCGGTTACGACGGCAAGGGCGTACTCGTCCTGGATTCCCCCGAGGAGGCTCGCGAGCGCAGTACTGCGTGGTTCGAGCAGTTGCCTTCCCGCACCGATTTCTCCGCCCTGCTTGCCGAGGAGAAGGTTCCCTTTACCCGTGAACTCTCCGCTCTAGTGGCTCGCCGTGAAAGCGGCGAGGTGCGTCCCTGGCCGGTTGTTGAGACCATCCAGGTGAACTCCATCTGTGATGAGGTTATTGCACCCGCGCAGGACCTGGACCCCGAGATTGCGGAGGCTGCCGCAGCCGCCGCGGTGACCATTGCCTCCGAGCTGGGGGTCACCGGTGTCATGGCTGCTGAGCTTTTCGAGGTGCCCGGCTCCCCCGCCGGCTTCTACATCAACGAGCTGGCGATGCGCCCGCACAATACCGGCCACTGGACTCAGGACGGCTCGGTGACCAGCCAGTTTGAGCAGCATCTGCGTGCGGTACTTGACCTGCCGCTGGGTGATACCTCCGTGCTGGAGGGTGTTGCCGTGATGAAGAACTACCTGGGCGGCGAGAACGAAGACATTTTCGGCGTCTACCCGCTGGCGCTTTCAGCTGAACCGCGCGCAAAGATTCACTTCTACGGCAAGGAAACCCGCCCGGGCCGCAAGATTGGTCACGTGAACATTACCGGCACGGTGGCTGAGCTTGAGGCGTTGCGCCATAGCGCCGCGAATGCCGCCTCCATTTTGCGTGACGGCCGCCCCCTGTAGCCCTATTTTTAGCCGGTGCGTGGGGTGAGAGTATCCTGCGTATCCGACGCACCCTATTGATGGTGGTTCGCCACCGCATCCTGAAAGGATATGAGGATTATGTCTCAGTCTCCCTATAATTCTTCCCAGCCCATTGTTGGCATTGTGATGGGTTCGGATTCGGACTGGTCGGTCATGGAGGCCGCAGCCGAGGTTCTGGACGAGTTCGGCATCCCTTACGAGGCTGATGTTGTTTCTGCACACCGCATGCCCGAGGACATGATTGAGTACGGCAAGAAGGCTCACAGCCGCGGTATTCGCGTGATTATTGCTGGCGCCGGCGGCGCCGCTCACCTGCCCGGTATGCTCGCTTCCGTCACCGCTCTGCCTGTGATTGGTGTTCCGGTGCGTCTGAAGAACCTCGAGGGCATGGACTCGCTGCTGTCGATTGTTCAGATGCCCGCCGGTGTTCCGGTAGCTACCGTCTCCATTAACGGTGCTCGCAATGCGGGTCTGCTGGCTCTGCGTATTCTGGGTTCGGGTACCGATGCGTTTGCTCAGCAGGTTCACGCTGATTTGCGTCAGTTCTCTCAGGATCTGCGCCAGACCGCGATGGACAAGGGAGCCGCTCTGCGCACCCGAGTTGCCGAGGCGAAGGCTAAGGCAGCGGCCGAGCGCGAGGCGGAGGAGAGCTCCTCCGCCCCCCGCCCCGCTTCTGCTCCCGAGGCCTCGTCGGAGCCCCAGGCTTACGTTCCCTAAGCTCGGATACACTAGAAGTATGAGCAATATTCTTCAGTCCGATATTTGGGCACGTTTTCAGGAATCTAATGGTCACACCGTAATTCGTAAAAGCGGTAACGGCTGGTCGTACCTTGCAACCGTTGAGGGCGGCGCTACCGGCCGCTACCTGTACAGCCCGTACGGACCGGTCGCCTCCAGCGCTGTGGCTTTTGATGAGGCTCTCGCGTCATTGAAGGAAGAGGCTGCGAAGCTTCGTTGCCTGTTTGTGCGCATTGAACCCACTGAATCCGCTATTTGGGGCGATCAGGATGCGGCTACTTTCCTGGCTCGTCGCGGCGCGGTTCTGGCTCCTCGCCAGGTGCAGCCTTCGCACACTCAGATTATTGATCTTTCGGGCTCTGAGGACGAAATCCTCAAGGGAATGATCCCCAGTTACCGTAATCGTCATCGTAATCTCCACAAAAAGGGGGTGACCGTTGAGGTTTCGACCAATCCCTCGGATATGACGATTCTCTTCGGCTTCCTCGAGGAAACCGCGGACCGTAACGGTTTTAACCGTCAGCAGGATGAGTACCTGATGCAGGTTGCTCGCGTGCTGATGCCCGCCGGTGCGGCGTCCCTGTACATTGCGAAGCTGACCGATGAGAACGGTGAGAGCACCCCGATCGCGGCGGCGTTTGTGTACGATTCGGATGACACCCGCACCTACGCGCACGCTGCGGCTTCTTTTGAGCACCGCAACCTTAGTGCAGGTGTTGTGGTGGTGACGAACTTTATCCTGGACGCTAAGCGCAAGGGTCTGAAGTACGTTGACCTCTTCGGTATTGCGCCGGAGGATCAGCCGGATCACGAGTGGGCTGGTTTCACGAAGTTCAAGAAGTCCTTCGGCGGTGAGTCGGTGGAGTACCCGGGTACCTGGGATGTTCCGGTAACCTCGTTGGGTTACCGCGCCTACACGCTGGCGTACAAGGCTCGTCCGGCTGTTCGTGATGCTGTGGCGAAGGCGAAGGCGAAGGTTCAGTCTTTCCGCTCTCGCTAACGGGTTCAGGCTCGTCCTTACTGGGGCGTATCCTGAGAACTAAAAGCTAAATACATGAGGGAGCCGCCCTCACCGAGTTCTTCGGTGGGGCGGCTCCCTGTGTATGTATGTGCAATGTTTGAGGAGTCTTAGCGCGGCTCCTCAGCCCTTGCGAGGGCGAAGATTACTGCTCTTCGAGGATTACTGCGCTTCGAAGATTACTGTTCTTCGGGGCTCTTGGTGTGCGAGAGAATCTCGCGCAGGCGGGAGAGGCGGTGCTCTGCCTCAACGGTACGCACGGTACCCGAGGAGGAACGCATAACCAGCGACTGGGTGGTCACAACGTTCTTGCTGTAGCGCACGCCGCGCAGCAGCTTGCCGTCGGTGATACCGGTTGCGGCGAAGAAGCAGTTGTCGCTGGTGACCAGGTCGTTGGTGGTCAGCACACGGTCGAGGTCGTGGCCGGCTTCCAGTGCCTTTTCACGTTCTGCCTCGTCGGTCGGTGCCAGGCGGCCCTGGATGACGCCACCGGTTGCCTTGATAGCGCATGCTGCGACAACGCCTTCGGGGGTGCCGCCGGTGCCGAGCATGAGGTCCACGCCGGTGTTTTCGCGGCAGGCTGCGATAGCGCCGGCGACGTCACCGTCGAGGATGATGCGGGTACGGGCGCCTGCCTCGCGAATCTCCTGGATCAGCTTGGCGTGGCGGGGGCGGTCCAGCACGCATACGGTCAGCTCGCTGACCTTCTTGCCCTTAGCCTTAGCGACCAGGTGCAGGTTCTGCTTGACGGGCAGGCGCAGGTCGACGAACTCTGCGGCTTCGGGGCCGGTGACCAGCTTCTCCATGTAGAACACTGCGGAGGGGTCGAACATGGTGCCGCCGTCTGCCACAGCAATCACGGAGAGGGCGTTGTCCATGCCGAGTGCGGTCAGGCGGGTACCGTCGATGGGGTCAACCGCCACGTCGAGGGAGGGACCGGAGCCGTCGCCGACGTTCTCGCCGTTGTACAGCATGGGAGCCTTGTCCTTCTCACCTTCACCGATGACAACGGTGCCGTTGAAGTTGACGGTGGAGAGGCGGTAACGCATTGCGTCTACGGCTGCACCATCTGCGAGGTTCTTTTCGCCTGCGCCGACCCAGGGGCCTGCAGCAATTGCTGCTGCCTCAGTCGCGCGGACCAGTTCCATTGCGAGGTTGCGATCGCCGTGGTTGTTGTTCGTAGTCATAGACTCACCTTCGAGATTTCTGAATACACCGTCGGCTGGCTGGTTCTTTCCAGCACGAAGTCGCCGACGCAGTAGTGCTCCTTTCAGGATAGCGCGCGGGCGCTTCGTTTTTCTTGTTCTGAACGAGTTTGCGTGCGTGTTGACTTTAAGGTGAGCAGATGCGGCAAATTGGTGAGGGCTGTGTCTCTCTTCGGCACTTCATACACTCTGAGGCACTGATTTTGGGTGTTGTGAAGGCGTGCCAAACTAGCTATTTTTCGCATATTTAAGGCATATTTGAGGTAGGTTCTTTCTCCGGGAGGCTCCCGGCAAGGAGCTGAGCTTCAGTGCGAGCGCCTGAAGCCCCACATACCCGTTCGCAGATTCGTTGCCTCCGACGGCACGCGTTATCTGTATTTGTCCGCTAAGGAGCATCACATGGCTGGCATCCAACCGACTCCCGCAGAAGCATGGAAGCGTCTGAAGGACGGTAACCGCCGTTTTGTTGAGGGCAGCAACGAGCACCCCAACCAGGACACGATTCGCCGTACCGACCTGGCATCGGGTCAGTTCCCGTTCGCCTCGATTTTCGGTTGCGGTGACTCTCGCCTCGCGGCAGAGATTATTTTTGATCTGGGCCTGGGCGACGCGTTCGTGGTGCGTACCGCCGGCCACGTCCTGGAGAATGCCGCGCTCGGTTCGTTGGAGTACGCGGTTGATGAGTTTGAGACTCCCATTGTGATGGTTCTCGGTCACGACTCCTGCGGTGCTGTGACTGCGGCCAGCAAGTCCTTGGAGTCCGGTGAGATGCCGCACGGCTTCATCCGTAACCTGGTGCAGCACATCCTGCCTTCGGTGATGTCCCCGAAGCTGCCGGAGAACCCGGTCGTTAACGACATGGTGCGTGAGCACACCCGCCAGACCGCCATCCGCATTATTGAGCAGTCCCACATCATTTCGGATGCGGTGGTTGAGGGTAAGGTCGCCGTGATTGGTGTCTTCTACCATCTGAAGGAGGGTAAGGCGGAGCTGGTGTTCAGTTCGCAGGATCTGACCCTGCCGGAGGAGAAGAACGACGCGCAGAACCCGCCGACTCAGACGCTTCCGGTGGTCGTGAAGACTCCCCCGCGCGTTGTGGTTGCCGAGAACCTGGACTAGGTTTCCTCTTCTCCGCTCATTACGAGCCTTAGCGCGAGAACCCACATGCTCGCACTTAACAACAGATTTTTCTATGGGATACCCCCGCCACGGTAGCGTGTTCGCACATCTACCGGGGCGGGGTTTTTACGTGCCTTCTCACGCCTCAAAATTTATGAGCGTTTTTCCTCTTTTGACACCTTTTCGAGGCGACGTAAGCCACTTTGAACGCCTATCCTAGAGATATGGCTGAAAACATTGAATACCGCATTGAACATGACACCATGGGCGAAGTTCGCGTTCCGGCTGATGCACTCTACCGTGCACAGACCCAGCGCGCAGTCGAGAACTTCCCGATTTCGGGTCAGACCCTCGAATCCGCCCATATTCGTGCGCTTGCCCTCGTGAAGAAGGCAGCCGCGACCGCCAATGAGGAACTCAAGGTGCTCGACGCTGAGCGCGCCCAGGCTATCCGCGACGCAGCGGATCTGGTAGCAACCGGTAAGTACGACGCCCACTTCCCCATTGACGTCTTCCAGACCGGTTCCGGTACCTCCTCGAACATGAACGCGAACGAGGTTCTGGCAACCCTGGCAACCCGTTCCCTGGAGTCCAAGGGCATTGAGGTTCACCCCAATGACCACGTGAACGCTTCCCAGTCCTCCAACGACGTCTTCCCCACCTCCGTGCACGTTGCTGTGACCGAGGCTCTGGTGAAGGACCTGATTCCCGCTCTCGAGGTGCTCGCTGAGTCCCTGGAGCGCAAGTCTGCTGAGTTCAAGGACGTTGTGAAGTCCGGTCGTACCCACCTGATGGATGCAACCCCCATCACCCTGGGCCAGGAGTTCTCCGGCTACGCCGCAACTGTGCGTTACGGTATTGAGCGTGTGAACGCTTCCCTGCCTCGCGTGGCTGAGGTTCCCCTGGGCGGTACCGCTGTGGGTACCGGCATCAACACCCCCGACGGCTTCTCCGCTCGCGTGATTGAGCTGCTTGCTGAGGAGACCGGCCTGCCCCTGACCGAGGCTCGTAACCACTTCGAGGCTCAGGCTAACCGTGACGGCCTGATTGAGGTTTCCGGTCAGCTGCGCACCCTGGCGTACGGCCTGATGAAGATCAGCAACGACATCCGCTGGATGGGTTCGGGCCCGAACACCGGTCTGGGCGAGCTGCACATCCCCGATCTGCAGCCCGGCTCCTCGATTATGCCCGGTAAGGTCAACCCCGTGATTTGTGAGGCTACCATCATGGTTGCCGCTCAGGTTATCGGTAACGACGCAACCATTGCTCTGTCTTCCACCAACGGCGCGTTTGAGCTGAACGTGGGTATTCCGGTGATGGCCGCTAACCTGCTGCAGTCGATCCGCCTGCTCGCTAACGTCTCTCGCGTTGCCGCCGAAAAGATGATTGACGGTCTGACCGCTAACGTTGAGCGTTGCCGCTTCCTGGCTGAGGCTTCGCCCTCGACCGTGACCCCGCTGAACAAGCTGATTGGTTACGAGGCTGCTGCGAAGATCGCTAAGTACTCGGTGGCTCACAAGGTGACTGTCCGTGAGGCAGTTGTGGCTCTGGGCTACGTGGAGCGCGGCGAAGTGACCGAGGAGCAGCTGGATGCGGCTCTGGACGTCACCAAGATGCTGGGCAACTTCTAATCCAAATCGTCTGATCACACCGCATACAGAATCGGGTGTGGCGCTACTGTTCCCACGGTATCGTCACACCCGATTTCTTATGTTCGTCTTGCCTCCCACGTGCGCAAAGGTAGTAGATACGACGGAGGGGCCCGCCTTTCGACGGGCCCCTCCGGTAGCGTTAAGCATCCCTTACGGACTAGCTGAACTGCCTCCACGCGGACATGTTACGCAGGTTCGAGCGAGCCATTGCCACGGCCTCCGCTGCGCCGCGGTTCAGCGCAATCTTGGAGAGCGAGGTGGCGAAGCCAACGATCTGCTTGGCCTCGACCTCGGGCGGCATCGACAGAGCGTTGGGGTCGGTAATGATCTCGACCAGGGAGGGGCCGCGGTGAGCCAGGGCGTTGCGCAGCGCACCTTCCAGGTCCTCGGCCTTCTCAACACGCTGAGCTTGGAAACCAGCGGCGGTTGCGATGTCGGCGTAGTTGACGAGCGGCACATCCACGCCGAAGTCCTCGAAGCCCTGAACCAGCTGCTCAAGCTTCACCATGCCCAGGGTGGAGTTGTTGAACACCACGATGGTCAGCGGCAGATCGTACATGACCGCTGTCAGAATATCACCCAGCATCATGGACAGGCCACCGTCACCCGAGACCGAGATGACCTGGCGGTTAGGCTCGGCAATCTGGGCGCCCAGGGCCATAGGCATGGCGTTCGCCATGGAGCCGTGGAGGAAGGAACCCAGCAGACGGCGCTTGCCGTTGGGGGTGATGTAGCGGGCGGTCCACACGTTGCACATGCCGGTGTCCGCGGTGAAGATGGCGTCATCGGAGGCCAGCTCATCCAGCACGGATGCGGCGTACTCGGGGTGAATCTTGCCCTTGGTGGGGTTGTGGGTGTAGGCGCCGACGACCTTGGTCATGATCTTCTCGTTCTTCTTCAGGAGCTTCTCCAGGAACGAGCGGTCGCTCTTGCGCTGCACGAGGGGCAGAACGGCCTTCAGGGTTGCGGCAACGTCAGCCTCAATCAGCAGGTCGACGTTGGTACGGCGGCCCAACACCTCGCCGGCACGGTCAATCTGAACGGTCTGCACGTTGGGCAGGAACTGGTCGTAGGGGAAGTCGGTACCCAGCAGGAGCATCAGGTCGGAGTCCTTCATACCCTCTGCGGCCTCACCGTAGCCCAGAAGACCGGTCATTCCCACATCGAAGGGGTTGTCGTACTGGATGTACTCCTTACCGCGCATCGTGTGGCCCACGGGAGCCGCGACACGGTCGGCCAGCTGAACGACTTCATCATGTGCACCGGCCACACCGGCACCAGCGAAAATCGAAATCTTCTTGGCCGCGTTGATGCGATCGGCCAGGTCGCGCACGGTGGTCTCATCGGGGACGATGGTGCCGGGGCGGTAGTCGCCCCATGCGGGCACGTGGTCAACGGCATCCTGGATGGCAATATCGCCGGGAATCGATACGACGGCCACACCGCGGCGGGCGATAGCGTGACGCATACCGGAGTTGATGATGCGCAGGGTCTGGTGGCCAGAGACTGCCATCTCGTTGTAGACCGAGCAGTCCTCGAAGATGCGCTCGGGGTGGGTTTCCTGGAAGTATCCGCTACCAATCTGGCCGGAGGGGATGTGGGAAGCAATCGCCAGCACCGGAGCGTGGGAGCGGTTGGCATCGTAGAGACCGTTGATGAGGTGGGTGTTGCCCGGACCGCACGAGCCGGCGCACACGGCCAGCTTACCGGTCACCTGGGCCTCGGCGCTTGCGGCAAAGGCCGCGGCTTCCTCGTGGCGCACGTGAATCCAGTCGATACCGCCGTTCTTCGAGCCGCCGGAGGCGCGCACTGCGTCCACGATGGGGTTCAGGGAGTCGCCCACCACGCCGTAGATACGCGTGACACCGGCCTCGACGAGCTGTGCGACAATCTGTTCTGCCAAGTTCATAATTACCCTCTTTCGTTGGCGTTCCACGGGGTGCAACGGCCCGATGGGGGAACGCTGTGTATCCCCTCAGAATAGCACTCTTTCCTCGTCAAAGAAGGTCTTGTTTTTATAACACTTAGGGTGTATCAACTTGGCATAAAGTCGGGTCTCGTTCGCGCAGGGCGGAGGGCAACCCTCGCTTGGCTAGTCCTCTTCCGGCGGCACCGATTCCAACCCAAAACGGCAGTGACCGTCATAGTTCAGCGCCGCATCAATACGGTCCAGCATCCGCTCCGAAAGCAACGCACGCTCCGCCGGGTCAGACACATCCACCCAACGCACCTGCGAAGACTCCTCGTCGTTCACCTTCGCCTCACCAGAAACCCAGCGACACAAGAACGTATGATCCAAAAACTGGCAGCGGTCACCATTACCGAACTGCATCGGCGGGTCAGCCTTCACCTGCGCCAGCTCCAGCACCTCAATTGCCTGCACCTCGCTGAGGTTCGCGGCTTAACCATAGAGGGAGGGGCGACTCGCCATGACGGCGGGTCGCCCCTCCCTCTGTATGTGTTCTCTGCTCCGTCAATGAGTTGGTAGCGGGTTCTCGCTATTGTTCAACGATATTAAACACTTTGAACTGTTTATAGTGGACCAGCGTGTAGATGAGGCAGAGTACAGCCGGGATACTGACGACAAGCGCAGCGTTGAAGGAGCCGAGATGGTCAAGCATCAGTGCTACCGCGCCCATGGAGTACAGCGTTCCTAGCCCAAACACGGCACCGTCAAGGGAGCTGGCACGCCCCAGTAGCTCATTCGGTGTAATGCAGTCACGCAGATTGTTGGAGAAGATGAAAGCTGATGCCCATCCTACGTCCAGGATGAAGAGCAGGGCGCCGAGCACTACAGGGTTATTGCTGACGGTGACGAGCGGTATTCCGAGCAGGGATACGACGTTGGCGACCAGTAGCATTCCTTGCGTGTTCTCAAAAGAGAGGAAACGATCGATGATGAGTGCCGCAACGATACCGCCGATACCGCTGCAGGCCATAATCATGCCTACCACTGAGGCTTCAAAAGTGAGCTCCTCATACAGGCGGTAAATAATGATGAGTGAATACGATGCCGTAGCTGCCGCCAAGAAGAACGTGTAGACAAGGATAAGTCTCTGCGGGGCACCGGAGAACATGTATTGGATACCGTCAAACATGCGGTGAATAAACCCATGTTGCGCGGTTTCGCGTTGCTCAGTTTTAGTTTCCATCTCTACGGATGGCAACGTTGCGTATGAAATAGTTGCCGCCCCGAAAAGGAGCACCGGGACGATAAGACCGACCGTTGCACCCGCGACAAGAACAATAAATCCTGCTGTAGGGGGCGCAATGATTGCGGATATTCCCTCGCAAATTTCACGACGTGCATTGTACGAAAGAAGGTTTTCTCGTCCGAGAAGCTGCGGAATATATCCTGCTTCTGAGGCAGCAGCCAGCTCAGAGAAGACACCACTCACAAATCCTAGTGCGGCGATGGCGAACCATGACAGCATATGCTGCTCAATCATCAACGCCAAGGTAAGGATGCTGAGGATGTTTACTGCCCCGGCAATCACAATCATAGGTTTTCGAGGCAGACTATCCGATAGGGTTGCTAGTGGATATGCCAAGGCGATATTGGGGATTTGCATGGCTACCGCCATTACGCCAGCCAGCCCAATTTCGCCTGTACTAGCGAGAATCGCAATGGGTAGGGCGAAGGAATATATTCCTGTACCCACCAGAGAGCCAATAAGGGCTACGTAGATTCTCCAGGGTATTTTATGTGTTGTCATGCTTTGCTCCTTCCAGGACGCATCAAAATAGCGACCAAGAATTGCGATGAACACAATGAGCCTAGTTCACAGAAAAATGGCATGCCTTAAAGATTTATAGGCAGAGTAAAAGGAAAGCGACTACGCTCACCAGAACATCACGTGAACGAATCTTTCTCGGGTTACTGACTAATACGGGGCCGTCACTCCCAATGTAACCCGTGTCATATATAAAGCATCTCATGTACACCACTCATAACTCGAAACACAGGCACAACTTAAGGTAAAAAAGACAAAAACAAAATAAAACCACGGCAGCCTTTAGGGTTCCAGTCCCCCACTCCCACAGAAAAACAGGAAGAACCACCCAATAACATGTAACAAACTGTCATAAAAATACTGGGAGGGGCGACTCGCCATGACGGCGGGTCGCCCCTCCTTCTGTATATGCACGCCTCAATCGGCGGCTTTTACTCAGCCCCAGCAGCCGGTCTAGTACTCTTCCGGCGGCACCGACTCCAAACCAAAACGGCAGTGGCCATCATAGTTCAGCGCCGCATCAATACGGTCCAGCATCCGCTCCGAAAGCAACGCACGCTCCGCCGGGTCAGACACATCCGCCCAACGCACCTGCGAAGACTCCTCATCGTTCACCTTCGCCTCACCAGAAACCCAGCGGCACAAGAACGTATGATCCAAGAACTGGCAGCGGTCACCATTACCGAACTGCATCGGCGGGTCAGCCTTCACCTGCGCCAACTCCAGCACCTCAATCCGCACGTTCGCCTCCTCCTGCGCCTCACGCAGGCAGGTCAGTGCGGGGCTTTCCCCCGGGTCCACAATGCCTGTGATCGGGGTCCACGCCCCGTTATCGCTACGGCGCACCAGCAGCACCTTAGAATCCTGCTCACGGTACACCACAGCCGTCGCACCGGACAGCCACAGGTAATCCGAACCAATCCGCTCACGCAGCTTACGGATATAGGGAGGAGTAGGCATAACATCAACCTTTCAAACGCCCCGGCAAATCTACCGGGAATAGGTGCTAGAGAGCAGAGCGAACAGTCGCGAGCCGCACACAGAACAAGCCCGCCACTTAGCCGGACGGTCACCCTACTTCGGAATCTACCACAGAGAATACGCAGGAGCCGCCAACGCCACCAGCGCACCCAGAAGCATAAACGGACCGAAGGCAATGCGGGTGCTACCGCGCGCCTTCGTGAACAGCACCAGGGCCAAAGACACCAGACCACCGGCAAGGAACGTCACCAGCGACGCCCAGCCAAGATTCGCCCAGGACAGGTACCCGAGCACGCCGCCCAGAATGCCAGCAAGCTTCACATCCCCGCGGCCCAGCGCACCGAAAGACAGGATACGCAGAAGCCCGTAGCAGAGCCATAGCGCCAGACCGGCACCAATCACGCGCCAAATATCGGCGGGGCGACCGGCAAAAAGCAAAGACACCGGCAGAGCCGTATAGGTGGCAATAGCCAGAGGAATCAGGATGCGGTGGGGCAGACGGTGCTCGCGCACGTCAATACGCCACAGTCGCAGGGTGCACCACAAAAAATACAGCAGGTAGCTGCCGAGCACCAGAGCGGCAATAACGGAGGCGCCGCCTGCGCTGTAGAGGCGGGAAAGCTCAGCGAGCATAGAACGTCCATTCTGTAATGCTGGGGGCTGTACTACCGGAGGCTGCTAGCCGGGGAGGCAAGAACCGAGAGGCCAACACCACCGGTGCTAGAGCGTATAAGTTCTAGGAGCCGAAACGGCGGGAACGGTTCGCGTAGTCCCGCAGGGCACGCAGAAAATCAACGCGCGTGAAGTCCGGCCACAGGGCACGGCAGAAATAGAACTCAGAATACGCGCTCTGCCAGGTCATGAAACCGGACAGACGTTGCTCGCCTGAGGTGCGGATCAGCAGGTCCGGGTCGGGCATATCGGCGGTGTACAGGTGCGAGGAAATATCCTCAACATTCAGCTGGTCAGCCATATCCTTGAGGGAGGTGCCCTTCGCGGCGGCCTCACGCAGAACCGAGCGAACCGCGTCCACAATCTCCTGGCGACCGCCATAACCGACCGCAATGTTCACGCGAACACCGGGCAGGTGCGCCGTCTGTTCAATCGCCCAGTCCAGGCGCTCGTGCAGCTGGCGAGGAATCAGGTCAATATTGCCGATGGCACGCACCGGGCCGCAGGCGGACTCCACCAGACGCACCAAGAACGCATCAATCACAGCGACCAGACCGGTCAGTTCCTTCTCGGGGCGCTTCAGGTTCTCGGTGGAGAGCATGTACAGGCTCACCTGCGGAATCGACAGCTCAGTGCACCAGGCCAGAAAATCAATAATTCGCTCCGCACCGGCAGCGTGGCCCTCACGGGTGCTCAAGCCACGCTGAGCCGCCCAACGGCGGTTACCGTCCACCAGCACTCCAATATGTGCAGGCAGGGATTCGGGGCTCAGCGAGCGCGCCAGAGCCTGCTCATAGACGGTAGGCTCAGTGACAGTGCCGGGGTTGCTGGCGTGGCCGTGCACAGTAATCACGGGCAGGGCGTTGGCGCTCATAGCTCATACCTCATTCGGCTGTCGTGGCAGATAATTCAGCGGGCTCATAACGAAAGAGTCCAAGCTCTTATTCTACGCCGCCGCGCCGTACCTTCGCGGCAATCGGCATCACGGTTGGGCTGAGAATCGGCTCAAAATTTGTGGTGGCTAGTGGCGGCATGCGGGTCGGGTGCAGGGTTGCGTGCAGGGGCTGCACGCATCGCGCGCCTAAGAATGGATGATGCCCTTCACCTACGACTCATATCGTGGGTGAAGGGCATCATTGTAACGCGCGGGGCGCTGCACCCCAGCCTAGATAACGTAGTAGTCGCTCAGGCCCTCGTCCAGGCTAGATTCGGGCAGCTGAACCTCAGCGTGCGAGGCGGCCAGCGTGTAGTCCTCCCAGGGCCAAATATCCTTCAGCTGTTCGCTGGGAACGGCGAAGAACACGCCGTTCGGGTCCACCTGCGAGGCGTGCGCGCGCAAGGCCTGATCGCGCTGCTCAAAGTGCTCGTGAACCAGGATGCGGGTCGTAGTCTCGTGGCGAGGCGCCTCCCCCGAGGAGGCGCGGTGCGCGAGGTTCTCAATCCAGCCGCTCAGCAGGCTCTCACCGTGCGTATCGAGCAGATGCTCGTGCAGGGCGAGGGTGCGTTCGGGGTTGAATGCGCGGTCGTAATAGAGCTTCAGCGGGGTCCAGGGCTCGCCCTCACCCACGTAGGCTTCCGGGTCGCCCGCCTTCTCGAATGCTTCCACTGCGACCTTGTGGGTCATGATGTGGTCGGGGTGCGGGTAGCCGCCGATCTCGTCATAGGTGATGATGATGTGCGGGCGGTACTCACGCACCAGACGCACGAGCGGCGCGGCGGCACGGTCCAGGGGCATGGTGCCAAAGCTACCGAAGGGAAGCGGCGGCATGGGGTCGCCCTCGGGCAGACCCGAGTCGAAGAAGCCAATCCAGCGGTGTTCAATACCCATAATCTCGCGGGCAGCCGCCATCTCAGCGCGGCGCAGACCCGGCAGGTCACGGTGCGCACGCGGGCTCTTATCGATCTCCTCATTCAGGATGTCACCGCGCTCGCCGCCGGTCATCGTCGCCACCATGAAGCGGGCACCACGGGCAATATACGCCGAGGCGGTACCGGCGCCCTTGGAGGACTCGTCGTCCGGGTGGGCGTGCACCGCGAGGATGCGCAGACCGGTGTAGTCCTCCTCCAGCGGTTTGAGGGAGTCCACGGGAGGGTGAGTCGGCAGGTTTGCCTTCAGCTGTTCAATGGCTTCGCTCACGGTGGTCTCCTTTAGATGATGCGCCAGGGGTGATGTGTCTGTGACTCGCAAATGCGAGCGCTACACGGCAGAAATTTTACGGTTGTAGCTTCTCGTATGATACCCAAGGATAGCGCCGGTGCACTAGCGCAGATGACGCCGTGTGACATCGTGAAACGTGCCGTCATATCAGCAGATTCACGGGCAAGAAACAGGCTGATGCTGGCGGAGCGTTCAGCTACCGGCGTGCGTACCGACGAAGATGCGCTCAGAGGGGAAGATACGACCGGCGTAACAGCCGAAAATCCTCCGGTGTTCTAGAATAGGTCTGTTGATTCATTCCGTTACCACCTCCTCGCCTTTTCTTTGGCACACGGTAGCGGGTTTATTCGTTTCGCACCGGCAACGCCGGCGCATAAGCAAAGGACACGCATGGCTGAAAACACCGGTGCCTGGCTCACTCAGGACGCCTTCGACCGCCTCACCCAGGAGCTGGAGTACCTCTCCGGCCCGTACCGCCAGGAAATTGTTGACCGCATCGCGCAGGCACGCGATGAGGGTGACCTCCGCGAGAACGGCGGCTACCACGCTGCACGTGACGAGCAGGCTAAGAACGAGGCACGCATCAAGCAGCTCAAGCACCTGCTGGAAACCGCGCACATCGGCGATACTCCCGCTGACGACGGCGTGGTAGAACACGGCATGGTCATCGAAGCTGAGGTTGCCGGCCGCACCCTGAAGTTCCTGCTCGGCTCCCGCGAAATTGAGGACACTCTGCCTGCAGGTAGCGACCTGAAGGTCTTCTCTGAGAAGTCCCCCCTCGGCGCAGCAATTATGGGTGCTAAGCAGGGTGACGAAGTCACCTACACCGCTCCGAACGGTAAGGAACTGAGCGCCAAGATTATCTCCGCAACCCCCTACCAGGGCTAAGAAGTTAGAGCTAAGAGACAGCGCTAGATTTAAAACAAACAGTGCGGGGTGCTGACTATAACGGTCAGCACCCCGCACTGTTTTTTGTCTGCCTGCGTGCGCCTATCTGGTTGCCTCCACCCTTCCGATTCGAGGCAACGCTATAGCTCGTCGGCTAATAAATATATCGGCTTAGTAGACGATGATGGGCTTGAAACCCTCATCCTCCAGGGCAGAAATCACCTGGCGGCAATGCTCCACGCCCTTGGTTTCCATGTCGATGGTAATCGACACATCGCCCATGGACAGCGAACCACCCACACGGGTGTGATCCACACCGGTCACGTTCGCATCATTCTCAGAAATAATGCGGGAAATGGTCGCCAGCTCACCCGGACGGTCAGACAGCATCATCTTCACGGTCATGTAGCGGCCAGCCGCAGACAGACCGCGCTGAATCACCTTCAGCATCAGCATCGGGTCAATATTGCCGCCGGAGAGCACACACACGACCGTACCCAGGTCGCCGTACTCTTCCTTCAGCTTGCCGTTCATCAGCGCAGCCACGGGCACCGAACCGGCAGGCTCCACCACAAGCTTGTTACGTTCCATCAGGAAGATCAGGGCGCGAGCGATATCGTCTTCACTCACGGTCGCCACATCGTCTACCAGCTCCTTAATGATGGAGAAAGGCATCTGGCCGGGGCGACCCACCGCAATACCATCAGCGATGGTGGAAACCTTCTTTAGCGGCACCAGAGCATCCGCAGCCAGCGACAGCGGGTACGCCGCCGCGTGCTCCGCCTGAACACCAATAATCTTGATCTTCTTACCGAGCTTCTGCTCCTTCGCGCGGATAGCAGCGGACAGACCAGCAAGCAGACCGCCGCCGCCAACACCCACAATCACGGTGTCAACGTCCGGAACCTGCTCCAGGATTTCCAGACCGATGGTGCCCTGGCCGGCAATAATGTCTTCATTGTCGAAGGGGTGCACGAACACCGCGCCGGTCTCTTCGGCGTAGCGCTTCGCCTCCGCCAGAGCCTCATCCACGGTCAGGCCGTGCAGCTCAACCTCAGCGCCGTGATCGCGGGTTGCGGTAATCTTAGGCAGTGCCGCACCCAGCGGCATGTAAATGCGAGCCTTAATGCCCAGACGGTCAGCAGCCAGAGCCACACCCTGAGCGTGGTTACCTGCACTCGCCGCCACGACGCCGCGCTTCTTCTCCTCCTCGGAGAGCTTTGCCATGCGCACATACGCGCCGCGCACCTTGAACGAACCGGCGCGTTGCAGGTTCTCACACTTGAAGAACACCTCGGAACCCAGGCGCTGGCTCAGGGCACGCGAATGGGCGACCGGGGTGCGTTCAATAACGCCTTCGAGCAGCTCTGCGGCACGTTCAATATCGGTAATGGTCACGGGCAGGGAGTCGAGATCTACGCTCACGGGTTTTCCATTCTGACGGTGCGTTGTCCCGCGGGCGCGGGATGGTGATGTATTGCTCATCCCATTTTAGAGGATGGGTACAGCGAAGGGGGCTACCCGGTCGCAAGTAGCCCCCTGGCGAGACACCGCCGTAGACGGCATCGCGGCCGGCGGTATCGCCGGGACGAGTTAGCGGTGCGTTATCGAGGGTGGCGGGGTGCCCTACGCCAAAACCTCCCGCTCGATGCAGGCCCCTAGTCTTCGGAGGAGTCCGAAGCCTCGGAAGCCTGGTTCTCAGGCTCCTCAGCCTTCTGACGGCTCGGCACCCGGGAGGCCAGATTCTTGACGCTCTCCTGCCGTTCCTGGGCCTTCTCCTCAGCCTGCTCGCGGCGAGCCACCTCGTGCGGGAAGAGGAACTCCTCCTCACGAGGTGCTTCCTTCTCCCAGTCACGGTTCGCCAGGTAACGCACCACCGCGTTGACCACAGCCAGAGTCGGCACAGCGAACAGAGCACCCACCGCACCAAAAATCATGGATCCACCAGCCACCGAGAAAATAACCGCCAGCGGGTGCAGGGAGACAGCCTTACCCATAATGAGCGGCTGCAGAATGTGGGATTCGAGCTGCTGAACCAGCAGAACAATACCGAGCATAATCAGCGCCTGCACCGGGCCCAGAGCAACCAGCGCCAGCAGCACAGCCACAGCACCGGAAATGAGAGCACCAATCACCGGAACGAAGGAGCCGAGGAAGACCAGCACACCCAGCGGGATAGCCAGCGGCACGCCCAGAATTGCGGCACCAATGCCAATGCCGATAGCGTCAATAGCCGCCACCAGAATCTGAACGCGCACGTACGCGCCCAGGGACTTCCAACCCGCACGACCCGCACCGTTGACGGCGGCACGCGCATCCTTCGGGAAGAGGCGGGTGACGAACAGCCAGATACGCTCGCCCTCCATCAGGAAGAAGACCAGGGTAAACAGGGTCAACAGGGTGCCGGTTGCAACCTCAGCCGCAGTCGAACCCACCCGAGACACACCGTGCAGCACGGAGCTGGGGTTATTGGTTGCAGCACTCTCCATCTGTTCCAGCAGCTGGTTCAGCTGGTCTGCACCGAACTCGTAACCGAGGTCCTTCAGCCAACCAATCAGCTGCTGGTAGCCCTGCATCGCCTTATCCGCCATGGACACAAAACCGCGCAGAATCTGCTGACCGGTCAGCGAAATAATACCGGCGAGCACCAGAATCATACCGATTTCGGCAATAGCCGCCGCGCCACCGGCACGAACGCCCTTCTTACGCAGAAGCATCACGGCGGGGCTCAGCAGAGCCGCCAGCAGCAGAGCCACCAGAAGAGAAATAACCAGCAGGGAGACGTGCCCCAGGCCCTTCCAAAGGATCCAACCGGCACCGGCAATCATAATGATGCGCCACGCCCAAGCACCAGCAACTTCCATAGCAAAAGGCACCCGGTAGCCGCGCTTCTCCTCGGCTACATGTTCTTCTGCAATAGGTGTAATTTTCACGGTGTCTCCAAATCGTTATCGGTGTCGCGCCCGCGCGGGGCAGCTTCGGCTGCCCCAGCGGAGGCGGTATGTGGTGATGTTGTTGCGCCCCTCCCCTGCGCCTCGATACATCGGGGAAGTAAAGCGGCAAAGGCGGCGGCACCATCACGGTACCGCCGCCTCATAACGAGCTTTAGTCGTTGCTAAAGATGCTTGCCAGGTACATGAGAACACGCAGGATCTCAACGTACAGCCAGACCAGAGAAGCGGTCAGGCCGAATGCAAGACGCCAGGACTCACGCTCGGGCAGGCCAGCCTCCACAGCCTCGGAGGTGGTGGTGAAGTCCAGCAGCAGCGAGTAGGTTGCCAGCGCAACAGCGAACAGGCCAACAACCAGGCCCAGCGGAATACCACCGATAGAGAAGCTGTTCAGCGAGGAACCGAAGATACCCGCGGTCAGCATGGACACCAGGCCGTAACCCAGGTAGCTGAGCGCACCAATCATGAAAATCTTATTCAGCTTGGGGGTGGTGCGAATCTTGCCGTTGGCGAAGAGAGCCAGGGTCACACCCGCAACCACGAGGGTTGCCAGAACCGCCTGAACTGCCACGCCGGGGTAGCGCATATCCACAACAGCGGACAGACCACCGAGTAGCAGACCTTCCATGAGCGCGTAGGTCATGACCAGAATCGGGGAAACCTTCTTCTTGAAGGAGTTCACCAGACCCAGGACCAGACCGCCAACCATGCCCAGGAGCAGCAGCACCGGTGCATTCCATGCAACAGCGGCACCGACAGCGACCAGGCCCAGGTTGATACCGGTCTTAACCAAGACATCGTTCATGGTCAGGCGCTCACCGGCGGGGATGGGCTCCGAGTAGGTGGGGGCTGCTACGCCGTAGTCAGCCTCACCGTACGGCTGGCCGTACTGTGCCTGCTGACCGTACTGGGGCTGACCATACTGCTGGCCATAGGGCTGCTGGCCGTAGGTGTTCTGGCCGTAGCCCTGCTGATCATACTGCTGACCGTACTGTGCCTGCTGACCGTACTGCGCCTGCTGACCGTACTGCGCCTGCTGGCTGGTCTGCTGCGGCTGCGCACCAAAACGACCGAAACGAGAGTCACCCTGAGTGACATTCTTCGTCATTGAATTCAGAAGCGGGTTTCCCGCCATCTTTCTCTCCTTAAACGGGTACAAAACTAATTCTGTTAATTATATCGGATAGATTCTGTGCTCACGGGCGCTGTTCGTTACCAGCATGGGCTTCTAGCGACCTTGCCAGAATATTTCAGGGCGGTGTTTACCTGAGGTTCACCCAGGCCCGCGCCGCCCCGCATGCAAAGGCTTCTGCGCGTCTCTTTGTGAAGCGTCTAGTGCGAAGCTTCCAAACGGTCCAGGAGCTGTTCCAGATACTCCAGAACTGCCTGTTCCTCGTTCGAGCCAATCACCTCATCAGCAGCATTTCGCACAACCTCCGGGGCATTAGACATGGCAACACCCCAGCCCGCGTAGCGGAGCATTTCCATGTCGTTCTCACCGTCACCGAAGGCAAGAATGCCCGCCGGATCAGCATCCAGACGCTCGCACAGGTCCTCCAGACCGGTCGCCTTATTGACACCGGTACGCACCAGATCAATGGCACCGAAGCCGCTAACCATCGGAGTGACGGTCTGCGGAAGAACCTCACGCAGGTAAACGCTCAACTGCTGCGTCTGCTTAGGCGGAGTCAACAGCGGGAACTTAATGGGTGCGCCCTCAAAATCCTCAACAGAGTCAACCATGACCGAGCCGGGGAAGAAGAACGCCGCAAAGTCCTCCAACGTGAGGGTTTCGGGAAGCTCCTGACCGGTGTCTTCAAAATAGCCGCGAATCATGTGCACAATCTGGTCGCAACGGTCCTTGGGCAGGTAGATACCTTCGGTGGTGCAAACCAGCAGACCGATCCGGTCCAATCCCTGCACTACCTCAATAATGCGCGGCACATCTTCGTCCAGAAAGGGATGCACGGCAAGCTTGCCACTCTCATCGGCAAGATACGCACCGTTTTCAGCGATATAGATGAGACCCTGGTTCTCGAAGCCGCGCATATAGTCCTGCAGCTTGGCGTAGGTGTTTCCGCTCGCCACAACAAAGTGGATGCCCTGCGCCTGCAGGCGGGATAGGATGCGCGAGAAACGTTCGGTGTCGAACGTTTTGGAGTCGGTGAGGAAGGTGCCATCCATATCGACAGCAATGATGGAGGGTTTAGTCTGCATGCGGTGCCTTTCTGCCCCTGCTACCCCATTCAGGTTGGGGTGTATCTGTGGCTGTGTCTCTTCTAGGGTCTCACGTTTTTAAGCTCCGGAAGACGGTATGCGGGCGTTTTTGAGCGTGGAGCCCGCGGGTACCATCGCTTCCTTCGAGCAGGTGGGCATCCCCATGGCAACCGAACTGGTCGGGGGCATCGTCTTTTACCCCCCCCCCCCCCCCC
>NZ_KV800109.1:35666-104737 GCF_001810135.1 Rothia sp. HMSC069D01 | reverse complement strand
TTTTTCCCCCCCCCCCCCCCAAAAAACCCAGACATGTAAACCTTCAAACACGCGAGCGGCGACTCCTCCCCTACGGGAAGAGCCGCCGCCTATCTATACCGCGCATCTACGCGTGTCTATGCAGTGCCCCCACTGGGACTCGAACCCAGAACACAAGGATTTTAAGTCCTCTGTCTCTGCCAATTGGACTATGAGGGCGTATCCCGAACAGTCCGGGACACAAATATTTATTATTCCACGAAAACGCACTCGAATCTAAGCAGAGACACATTTCAAACAGTTCCCCGCGCCCCGCCGCAGCAAGCATCACGCAAAAGCGCTGGTGGGCAGCTAAGCTAAACAGCTCGCAAGCATCCAAGCGCAAAATAGGCGGTGCAGAAGACCGAAGTCTTCCACACCGCCCGTTACTTTATCTCAGGTGCACTATCTCAGGAAGATAGACCCCAAGTCAGGCTATTTTAGAGCTTTGCCTTCTGGCGTGCCGGTGCGGTACCGGTTGCTTCCTGGAATGCCAGGCGCGGGGAGCGCTGGTGGCGGATCGAGGAGGTGTCGCGACCGAAGATCTGGTTCAGAGCCCAGGTGGTCATAACGCGAACGGTGCGCTCGGTGGTGGGGATTGCAGAGCCGTGGTAGCCGCGGTGCATGATCCATGCCAGCGGGCCGCCAATGGTCTTGCCCTTGAAGTTTGCAACGCCCTTCCACAGGCCCAGACCTGCCACAACACCAATGGTCTCGTGGTAGTAGTCGGTCAGGGGCTCGCCGCGGCGAGCAGCCAGCAGGTTCTTAGCCAGAACAACAGCCTGGCGGGAAGCGTGCTGAGCGTTGGGAACGCAGAAGCCGCCCACGCCGCCACCGGAGAGATCCGGAACAGCTGCGTTGTCGCCTGCAGCCCAAGCACCCTCGACCACGCCGTCGTCGCCGGTGACGCGCAGGTCTGCGCTCACGCGAACGCGGCCACGCTCGTCAATCGGGAAGTCGGTGTTCTTCAGCATCGGGGATGCTGCCACGCCTGCGGTCCAGATCAGGGTGTCGGTCTTGATCTCGCCTGCGGGGGACTTGTCAGCCATGTTGATCAGCTGCAGGTTACCGTCGGTTGCGTCGGAGAGGGAGGTGTTCAGCAGGATCTCGATGCCGCGCGCACGCAGCTCTGCAACGACCTTCTCTGCACGGTCTGCGGGAACCTCGGGCATGATGCGCGGTGCAGCCTCAATCATGACGAAGTGCAGGTCAGAAACGGAAAGACGCTCGTTGCGCTCAACAGCAACGCGTGCCATGTCTTCGAGCTCGGAGATGGTCTCAACGCCAGCGAAGCCACCACCAACAATGACGAAGGTCAGGGCACGGCGACGTGCCTCAGCATCACTGAGCATGGATGCAACCTCGATGCGATCCAGAACCCAGTTACGAACAGAAACTGCCTCTTCAATGGTCTTCAGACCGATAGCAACCTCTGCCAGACCCGGAATCGGGAATGCACGGGTCACTGCGCCTGCGCCGAGAACGATCTCGTCGTACTTCAGCTCGAAGGGCTCACCGTTGTCGGTGGGCTCCACAACAGCGGTGCGGTTTGCGTGGTCGATGGAGACAACACGGCCCGGAATCAGCTCGGTGTCGCGCAGGTGCTGGCGCAGCGGCACAGTTGCGTTACGGCCTTCCATGGAACCTGCTGCAACCTCGGGGAGGAAGGGCTGGTAAGTCATGTAGGGGTTCGGCTCAACGATGGTGACAACGCCACCGGTCTCCTTGATAGCCTTCTGAATCTTCTTAGCAACGGTGAAGCCGACGTAGCCGCCACCGACGATCAGGACGCGAGGACGGTCCTGTGCCACCTTAGTGAATGCCATTTTGTTACTTCCTAGTCTTTAGGTACCGAGGTTCGGTAGCCCCGGTAGGGTGGTATGCGTAACTTTCGGCTCGTTCCGAAAGCTCCCCTGACGAACAAAGCGGCCCGCTCTGGAAGTCCTTACGCAACGCGAAGTGGCTAGCAGCACGAGCCTGTCTATCACATACCTGTTATCTTCTATTTTACGCCTTTGTTTAGGTAATTTCGCACTTATGCCGTCTCAGGGCGCACCCTAAGTTAAAAGTTTTGCGCATCTGAACGGGGTTCACCCCTTAATGGTGGTTACGGTCAAAAACACCCTTTCCGATTTTTACGCGACGTGTTCGATATTTTCGTTTATTACTGCCTGTCCCGCCAGAACCCCCACCCCCAAACAATAAAACCCGGGGCCAACTCAAAAGTCAGCCCCGGGCGAACATATAAAGCTTCCATGTAGGAGAAAAACACCAGCAAACAGTACTAACGAGAGGTCCGGCGAGCACTCTTCCGTGCAGCTTCTTGAGACTTCTTCGACACGCGGCGAGTACCCCGATGAGACCCCGGATGATGCGCCGCCGCACGAGCCATCCGCGTAGCCTGCCCCGCGCTCACATGCATCCTGTGCAAACGATGCACCGAACCAGCCGTAATAATCGTCAGCCACAACACCAGCGCCGCCAAAATCACCGGCGGCAACCAGCCACGATCCTCCGGAGGGCGACGCGCATCCGGCGCAGCCGCCTTCACAATGCTCTCACCCTCCTCATGGACCGGCGCAGCATCGCTAGGAGTCGGATCGCTCACCTGCTGCTTACGGTGCACAGCAATCCACTCAGAAATCGAACCCAACGGATTAGCCGTCACCGTAGGCGCCGCCAAAGCCATCGCATCCTGCGGATTGAAAATACCGTAACCATACAAAGGGTCACGGCCCGTCGCACCAGCATCATCAGCCGAAGCAATCAAACGCTGAGCCAGCTGAGCCGCAGACTCCTTCGGATACTTCTGCTTCAACAACGCCGCAACACCCGTCACCAGCGGGGCAGCAGCCGAAGAACCAGACCAAATCATGTACCCGTTACCCGGAGCAGCCGCAATCATATCCGTACTCGGAGCAACCACAGCAATCGAAATGCCCTGAGTCGACGACCCCTCAGCAACAGCCTTCTTCCGGTCAATACCGCCCACGGTCAGCACGCCAGGAATCGTCGCCGGAGCACCAACCTGCGTCAAGCCGCTACCGCGGTTACCCGCAGCCGCAACAATCAGCACGCCCTTCTGCTCAGCGTAGGCAAACGCCTCATCCCAGCTCTGCGGCCAGCTCGTCTTATTCGAGCCAATCGACATATTGATAATCTGAGCCCCGTGGTCGACCGCATAACGCACCGCCGCCGGAATCTGCTCATCAATGCTCTTGCCGCCGGTCGTACCCATATTCAGCGAAATCGGCAGAATCTTCGCATCGGGAGCTACACCAATCACACCGGTCGGCTTACCCGGCTGACCTGCAATTGCAGAATAGCCCCGCGTATCGTGACCGTGACCGGCGATCAGAGAAGCAACCTCCGTGCCGTGCATCGGCTCAGCACCCAGGCCCTTCCAACCGTCCTCGCTACCCACGCCCGAGACATCGGTACCGCGCAGAACATTACCTTCAAGATCCGGGTGGGTACCGTCCACGCCCGTATCAATCACAGCAACCGTCACGCCCTTACCCGTAGCCTGCGACCACAAGGACGTAATGCCGTACTCATTCAGCCAATACTCACGCTGACGAACATCATCGCCGCTGGCAGTATCCGCGCCCTGACTTGGAGTTGCCGAAGTCTTTGGCACCGCAGTACCCGACGGCGAAGGAGTAGCCGTCACCTCCCTCTTCGGGCTCGGGGACGCAGAAGCTGAAGGCGTCGGGTCCGTCGCCCAAGCGGCAGGCGCCAGCGGGGTCCACAACGGCAGAAGAGTCAACGCGGCACTAGCGCCCAAAGCTGCAACCTTAGGGATGCGGCGAGTAGCGCCTCGGTCAGAACCAACCGAAGCGCGCACACCAAATACACGAGACGCACAGGCGAAAGACGGCGCAACAGACCAGCCGGGCAGGGGCATACCTCGCCGACGCTCAGAATGGAACATTAAAACTCCTCAAGCTGAGCCGCGCCGCGAACCACCATCGGTTCACGGCGCGAGCGCTCAAGCCTACAGCTGGGACAGAGCGATACCGTCCAGAATGTCGTGCTCGCTGACGGTCACCGAATCCACGGCACCATCAGTCATCTCATTCAGACGGGTCAGGATGCGAGCGTAAATCGTCGCGCCGGCACCAATCACATCCACCCGGCCGGGGTGCATGTAGCCGAGCTCCTCACGCTCGGCTCGGCTCAGCGAAGCCAACCAGCGGGCGGTCTTCTGAACGGTCTCTACGGAGAAGCTTTGAGCGTTAATAGCCTCAGAATCGTAGCGGTCCAGACCCAGCGCAACGGCAGCCACAGTGGTCGCGGTGCCAGCCACAGCCACCACACGGCGTGCATCCTGCAGGGGCACAGTCTTACGAGCCACCTCGAGAGCCTCGTCAGTATCAGCCTCAACACGGGCAATCTGCGAGTCAGTCGACGGGGCGCTCATCATGTGACGCTCAGTCAGACGCACACAACCAATATTGACGCTGCGGGAAGCCTTCACACCCGACTCGTCACCGAGCACGAACTCAGTCGAACCGCCACCCAGGTCGAACACCAGGGTATCGCCATCACCGTAACCGACAGCGCGCACCGCACCAGCAAAGGACAGAGCAGCTTCCTCATCACCGCTGATAACCTCGGGCTCAATACCCAAAATCTCGCGGATACCGTCCACAAACACCTGACGGTTACCCGCATCGCGAGTCGCACTGGTCGCCACAAAACGTACCGAATCAGCGCCGTGCTCCTTCAGCAACTGCGCGTACTCACGAGCCGCAGCGAAAGTACGGTCCAGCGCCTCCTGCGCCAGCCAGCCGGTCGCGTCCACACCCTGACCCAGACGCACAATGCGCATCTCACGCACAACGTCCTTCAGGACGGTCTTCTCGACCCCGTCCACCACCTCAGTAGTGGAATCAGCAATCAGCAGGCGAATAGAGTTCGTACCGCAGTCAATCGCTCCAACGCGCACGGTGGGTTCCTTTCAGGTCTTCAATACCAATCAGTGCCAAAGGCAACGCGAGCGCCGCAGGCGAAAAATTTTCGCTTTTCGGCGCTCTTTCTTCTATCTATTATGCGCCCGCACCGTCCTTCAAGACGATGCGGGCGCACCAGAATCAATATTTAGGCTTCTTCACGCCACGCGGGGTCGCAGGAGCAGACCTCGGGGGTCCACCACTCGGCGATAGCGTCCAGGCCGCGGTCACCCATCGGGTTCACGCCGCGACCCACCGACAGAGTGTGGCCGATAACAGCGTGCAGGCACTTCACGCGGGTCGGCATACCGCCGGCAGAGATACCGTCAATCTCCGGGACCTCTTCGGTGCCGCTGATCAGGCGGATGCGCTCACGCTCAGCCAGGTAGTTCTCGTGTGCGGCAGCGTACTGTGCCGCCAAGTCGGCGTCCTCAGCCAGCGAGTCGGTCATCTCGTACATCAGGCCGCCCGCCTCCAGGCGGGAAGCCGCAGCGGTAATCACCGGATGCGCCAGGTAGAAAACGGTCGGGAAGGGGGTGCCGTTGCTCAGGCGCGGCGCGGTAGCAGCCACGAGCGGGTTACCGCACACGCAGCGTGCCGGAATCTCAATCACGTCGCGGACCTTACGGCCCAGCTGCGCGGAGAGAACGCGGATGTCCTGCTCGGTGGGGGTCAGGGTTTCAACAGTTACGCCGAAGCCGCCGGGGGTGCGTGCCTTCAGCTCTTCAATGGTGTTTTCGGTGCTCATAATCCTAAGTTTCTGGAACGAGGGGTCACCTCGTCCGCTTATGCCGGGTGCTTGCCAGGGCGGGGGTTCCTGCCGGCAGCTGGGGCTAGTTCTTCTCGAGAGAATTCCAAACCTTCGTGGTCCAGGCTTCCTCGGGGGCGTTCTTCGCATTCGCAGAAGTACCGTCCGCCTTCGTGGAGTCCTCGGTAATGCCGGTGACCACGTAGGGGGTGTCGCCGGGGTTCACATAGTAGAGGCGGCTACGTGCCTGCTGGCGAACGTAGTTGTCGTCGTTCCACCAGGTCTGCTCCGCCTTCAGCTGGGCGTTCTCCTGTTGCAACTGGGAAATGTGCGCGTTGATCTGCTTAATTTCCCGATCCTGGTCAATGTAGGTGACCACCGGGTATGCGGTACCGAGCGCAATCACGCCCACCACAACAGTAGTCAGGAAGCTACGACCGGAGAACATATGAGCCGCCACGGGGGCGTCGTATCCGCCTTCTTCACTGCCCTGCTGGGCTGCGGCGCGGCGGCGGGCGCGCTCCTCACGGCGAGCCTGCGCCTGACGTTCACGCTCGGGGTGGCGCTGGTTCAAGCCCACGCCGAAGAAAAGGGCACTAGCCTTTTTCATCAGGGAGGTGCGGGCTTCCTTAGCGGCGCCACGCGGCGCATCGGAGGCGGTAGCGCCCTGAGCGGGTGCAGTGGAACTCGTAGAGTGCGACCGGGTCTGCTGGTTTGCTCGCTGGCTCATTGCTCTATCCCTCGTTCCGTTCTGTGCCGCTAAACGCTTCCTTCATATTCTACCGGGTTCGGAGGGCTTCCCCAGCTCTATGTTGCAAGCGATACATTCTACCCTGCCACGGCATACCTGAGCTGATAGATCGCGCACAGAGAAGGAGGCGGTGCCACTCCCCTACGGGGTAGCACCGCCTCCTTGACGTCTAACCGCTCACGCGGTCGGATGCTTCAGTAACTTATGCCTTGAAGCGGGGGAATGCGGACTTGCCAGCGTAAACAGCTGCCTCGCCCAGCTCTTCCTCGATGCGCAGCAGCTGGTTGTACTTAGCAACGCGCTCGGAACGTGCGGGAGCACCGGTCTTTATCTGGCCAGCGTTGGTTGCAACAGCCAGGTCAGCGATGGTGACGTCCTCGGTCTCACCGGAACGGTGAGAAACCATGCAACGGTACTCGTGGCGCTGTGCCAGCTCCATTGCGTCGAGGGTCTCGGTCAGCGAACCAATCTGGTTCACCTTCACGAGCAGAGCGTTAGCTGCGCCCTCTTCGATACCGCGAGCCAGGCGCTCGGGGTTGGTCACGAACAGGTCGTCACCGACAATCTGGACCTTGTCGCCGATCTGCTCGGTCAGGGTCTTGTAGCCCTCCCAGTCGTTCTCATCCAGGGGATCCTCGATGGAAACCAGGGGGTACTTTGCAACGAGGTCAGCGTAGTATGCGCTCATCTCAGCTGCGGACTTCTTCTGGCCCTCGAACTCGTATGCACCGTCGTTGTAGAACTCGGAGGATGCAACGTCCAGTGCCAGTGCAACCTGCTCGCCCGGCTTGTAGCCAGCCTTCTCGATTGCCTCAACGATCAGGTCCAGTGCAGCTGCGTTGGACTCCAGGTTGGGTGCGAAACCACCCTCGTCGCCCAGGCCGGTTGCCAGGCCGCGGTCGTGCAGCACGGACTTCAGGGAGTGGTAAACCTCAACACCTGCGCGCAGAGCGTCAGAGTAGTTGTCGAAGCCGATGGGAGCAATCATGAACTCCTGGATGTCAACGTTGGAGTCTGCGTGAGAACCACCGTTGAGGATGTTCATCATGGGGACGGGCAGAACGTGAGCGTTCGGGCCGCCGAGGTACTTGTACAGGGGCAGGTCAGCGGACTCAGCAGCAGCCTTAGCAACAGCCAGGGAGACACCCAGGATTGCGTTTGCGCCCAGCTTGCCCTTGTTGTTAGTTGCATCCAGAGCAATCATGGCTGCGTCAACAGCGCGCTGGTCGGAAGCCTCAATGCCGATGACCTCTTCAGCGATTTCTTCGATAACAGACTTCACTGCGCCCAGAACGCCCTTGCCCAGGTATACGGACTTGTCGCCGTCGCGGCGCTCAACAGCTTCCCACTCACCGGTGGATGCGCCCGAGGGCACAGCTGCGCGTGCGAAAGCACCGTCTTCGAGCAGAACCTCAACCTCAACGGTCGGGTTGCCACGGGAATCCAGGATCTGGCGTGCGTGAACTGCGGTAATAACAGCCATGAATTGTTCTCCTTATGAGATGTCAAGGATGTGAACGGCTCACCCGGTAGTGGACAAGTCGCGTCCCCTAAATTCTAGCAAAACTCCCACACAAACACACTAGTTGCCACCGCTTTTTTATTGCCTTAATGAAGGTCTCAATAACCCTTAGTCAGGCGCTACAAAGCGGAACAAGACCCACACTCCCCCACATTGTGAGGGTGTGGGTACTCCCCCAAAGCACAACATGAGCCCAAATGCCGGGGTATGTGCCACGAGCATCCTCACGGTTGCCCAACACAACCCCAAACAAACAGAAGGCGCTTTGAAACCTTTCATTCCCTCAGAGAACAGATTTCAAAGCGTCTCACAGAAGAACTCAACCAGCGTTTCTAATAGCTCGGCTCATCATGCGTATGCTGAGCAATATAGCGACGAGTGTACGAACGCAGGGCACGCTCCGGATCCAAACCATTACGCTGTGCGCGGCTCACCAACGCAAAGAGCAGCTCGCCGAATTCCTCTTCAGTGTGCATATAGCGCAGGTCGTCCTCCATGCTCGTGGGCTCCGGCGGCAGAATAATACCCGCCTTACGTGCCTTCACAGCAGTCTTCTCAGCCATAGCGAGCGCCGGCAGATGCGGTGGAATACCATCCAGCGCGCCACGGTCGCTCTTCTCCTTCTTCTTCAACGCATCCCACGCCGCCTGCTGCTCAGCCGCGGTGCGAGGCGCCTCCGAAGAGCCCTCAGACTCAGCCGCAAACACATCGGGGTGGCGCGAACGAAGCTTCTGCACAAGGCCCTCAACCACCTGCACGATGTCGAAGCCCTGCGGGTTTGCCGCAGCAATATCAGAGTGGAACACCACCTGTAGCAGCACGTCGCCCAGCTCCTCACGCAGCAGCGGCATATTCGGCTCGCCGCCGGTTTCTACCGCCTCGACAACCTCGTAGGCTTCCTCCACCAGGTAGCGGATTAGGGAGGCGTGAGTCTGCTCAGCATCCCACGGGCAACCGCCCGGTGCGCGCAGCAGCGCCATGGTTTCCACCAGGGTGCCGAAGGCTTCAGCCGCGCGGGCGGCAGTGTCCTGAACGTTCTGCGCCGCAGAAGCCTCAGGAGTATTAGAGGTATCAGTCATAACAATCTTCCTCATCGAAAAAATGACAAACATAGCGCGCCGCGCCGACCCCCACACGGGGAGCCGGCGCGGCACACCTTACAAGGTTTTAGAGGTTCCAGTGCGAAAGCGCGCTCGTCATATGAGCCGGGATCTTCGAACCCAAACGCGGGAACATACGCAGCTCCTCAACGTAACGCTCAGCATCCAACGGACGCGGGTAGGTGACAAACGCCTGCTCATTCGCATAATCGAATGCCGCCTGAACCGGCACGCCCGGGGTGAAGGTCAGGCTCATAGCCAGCGGCGAGCCCTCGCCCTCGCTGTACGAGTCGGTCTTCAGCGCCGGAATGTCCAGCAGGGTTTCGGGAATCAGCTCGAAGGTACGGACCTGCTCCCAGAAGCCGTTGCGGCGCACGTGGGTCAGGGCGTCGTAGTAGGAACCGAGGGCGCGTACACGAATCAGCACGGTAGTGGCGTCCTTTGCGGTGCCGTTCTCGCCGAAGAGGTGCTCGACGACCGGCGCCAGACGCTGAGCGACCTGAGCCTCGGTCAGAACCAGGTTACCGGCTGCCAGCTGAGTCTCCGAGGGAACCAGCGGGCTCTGCACCGCGGCGGAGGGGGTGTCCGGCTCAGCCACGATGGTGGGCAGCTGGTTGAGCTCGCTCAGCGCGGATGCCGAGATGCTGGAGGAGATACCTGCCGGGGTGCTCTCCGGCAGGGCAACCGGGGTGGTCGCCGCAGCGGGTGCCGCCTCTGCTACAGGTGCTGCCGGTGCAGTCTGAGCGGTAGCCTCGGAGGCGGGCGCAAGCGCTACGGGAGCCTCAGCAATCTTAGCTGCGGGGGTCACCTCAACGATCTTGAGCTCAGCGACCTTCTCAGCGGGCTCTTCCTGAACGCCGGTAGCCTTCGCAGCGGCGCCGGCGGTGCCCACAGCGGCAGCTGCGGCAAGAGCACCAGCCAGGCCGGGAGCGACAGATGCGCTCTCAGCGACGGGCTCAGCGTCTTCCAGGGCAGGTGCCTCAGCGTGCGCTTCAGCGGAAGCAGCGGAGGTCTCCTGCTCAGCCAGCAGTTCAGAGTCGTCCAGGAACGCGGGCAAGGCGGGCTCTTCAGCCTTCTCTGCGACCGGCTCATCAGCAGATTCCTCAACGGGCTGGGTACGATCCAGAGTGAAGGACTCAGCAACCACGGGAGCGGCAGCCTTCTGTTCCTCGACAGCCGAAGCTTCCTCAGCGGGTGCTTCCTCAGCAACTGCGGCAGTTTCCTCAGCGGCAGGAGCTTCTTCCTCTGCATCCAGCTTCTTCTGAGCGTTGGCAACGATGGCAGCCAGGGCGGCTTCCATGTCTTCGCCAGACTCATCAAGCTCCTCAGCGGAGGTCTCAGAAGCCTCAGATGCCTCAGCGGCAGACTCTTCAGCCTGCTCAGTCTCGGGCTCTACGGTAGCCGCACCGAAGACCGGGTCGTTCTCGTAATCGTGCTCGAATTCAGCTTCAACCGGCGCAAACTCAGTCTGAGCAGGTTCGTCAGAAGCTTCGACAGATTCCTCTACGTCTTCCTTCTCCTGTGCGGAGGCGACAGCGGCACCAGCCGCTACGGTACCGGCCGCAGCAAGACCGGCGGCAGGCAGCAGACCCGAAGAGGTACCCTCTTCAGCAGCCTCAACGACAGGCTCTTCAGTGGATTCAACAGCGGCCTCAGCCTCGTTAGCCGCCTGCTTCTGAGCAAGCTCAGCCTCCAGCTCACGCTCGATAGCCTCACGCTCAGCCTCAACCGAGTCAGCACGCTGAACAGCAGCTTCCTGAGTCTCCTCCTGCGAAG
This sequence comes from Rothia sp. HMSC069D01, assembly GCF_001810135.1. Taxonomy (NCBI): domain Bacteria; kingdom Bacillati; phylum Actinomycetota; class Actinomycetes; order Micrococcales; family Micrococcaceae; genus Rothia; species Rothia sp. HMSC069D01. Next base: position 93,867 of record NZ_KV800109.1, on the reverse strand, counting down.
TAGCCTCAGCAGCCTCAGCGGTTGCAACGGGCTTAGCCTCGACAGCGGTGCCCTCCAGCAGGAAGCTCTCACGGGTGGTCTGGCCGTCCGCCATACCCAGGTAGGATGCGTGAACCTCCAGGCCGTCACCTAGACGCGGGTTCAGAGAGACCGCCGCGCGGTTCCAGGTTGCGCCGGCCTGCTGAGCCTCGGTGTACAGTGCCGCCACGGGTGCGAACCAGTCAATGCCGGGCACCACAATGCCGGTTTCGACCTCGCGACCGCGGTGCAGCAGACGGTAGTGCATATCCTCATCCACCTGGCGCAGTTCCAGGCTCATGGTGCCCGAACCGCGGGTGCGCATGAGCTCCGCCAGGCCATAGAGGGCACGCTGCTTGGGGAGAGCGGGCAGGGTCGCTGCGCCCTCTGCGGGCTCGCTCAGGATGATGGACTCGGCAACCAGCTCTGCCTCGTCTTCGCTGAGCTTCTGCTCAGCTTCCTTCAACTCTGCAGCGGGCTCCTGAGCGGACTCTTCACGAGCGGAAGCCTCCTGCTTCTCGGCTTCCTTCTTATCGATGGCCTCTGCGGTCAGAGCGACCCCCTGAGAGGTACCCTTTTCTGCCTTCTCCTCAGCCTTATCAGCCTTTGCGGCGGAGGCAACAGCAGCGGCAGCAGCCACGGGTGCAGCAACAGCGGCAAGAGCAGGAGCTACAGAGGAGCTCTCGACGGGCTCGTCGTCCTCAGAACCGGAGCCTTCAGCCGCGGAGTCCTCAATCTTGGTAGCAGGCTCTTCCGTAGCGGTTTCTTCCGCGGTGCTGTCCTCAACAGCGCTTTCTTCAACAGCGGAAGTGTCAAAGATCAGCTCTGCGGTGTTCTCTTCTTCAGCGTCGAAGTCCTCAGCCTCGAGCGATTCAGAGACGGACGCTTCGTGCTTCTCCTCAACGGATACAGCGGAGAGCAACTCGGTCTCATCAGAGACCGCGTCTTCTTCCTCAGTAAGTTCAGATGCCAGCAGTTCAGGTGCCTCAACGACAGCCTCAATCGGCTCTTCCTCACCAGCGGCAACAGGCTCTGCAGCCTCTTCTACGCCTGCGGTAAGGTCAATGGTCTCCTCGGATTCGAAGTCTTCAGTAGCATCAGCAACAGGTGCGGGTGCCTCAGAGGCCTCAGCGTCTTCGACAGATTCAGCAGCTTCAGTGGACTCGGGTGCCTCAGCGGACTCTGCTTCCTCAGCAACTACCTCATCAGCGGGAGCTTCTTCAGCGATTACCTCATCGGAGGCGACCTCGCCGAAAGTCTCCTCTTCGCTATCGAGGGTGATGCCCAGGCGAGCAGCGTAGGCTGCCGCCAGGTCGTCCAGGCCGGCGTTCTGTGCCTCGGTGACAGCGGCGCGGGTGCGGGCAGTCTTCAGGTCTTCTGCGGTCAGGGAGTCTTCAGCACCTGCAGATACGTCCTCAGCTGCAGATGCAGAATGAGCGTTCTCAGACTTGTTCTCAGTAGCTTCTACAACAGCGTCAGCAACCTCAAGCTCTTCGCCACCCTCTGCCTCGTCTGCAGCCGCTTCAGCGACCTCAGCGGCAGTATCTTCGACATTCTGGGCACGCAGAGCACGTAGGTGCTCTTCAAACTGGGAACGTGCATCCGCTGCAGCGTCCTTAGGCTCTTGCTCCTCGACAGATGCATCCTCAGCTGCAGACTCTTCGTCATCGCGCAGGAACGCGGGCGTTGCGGGCTGAGCAGCCTCAGCAACCGGCGAAGCGTCTTCTTCAACGTCCTGGGTCTCAGCAGCCTGCTCAACCTCAACAGGCTCCTCAGCCTCCTGGGGGAAAACACCAAGCGCCGCCAACAGGCTACGGCGTTCCTGCTCCTCAGCCTGTTCCTCGGTCAGCTCATCAGCAGCGGAAGATTCTTCAACCTTCTCATCGCCGTGCAAGAGGGCGCGTTTGAGGTCCTCAACAGCGCGGTGCTCTTCGTTCTGCTCTTCATCGTGGTTCTGGTGGCGTGTGCTTTCAGACTTCACGAAGCGGCGCAGGGAGTCCTCCCACTGCTGCTGTTCCATAATCTTCTGGCTCAGTCGCGCATTCTTGGGAGCGTCTTCGCTTACCTGTTCCTTCTGGACCTTAGCAGTTTCGGCACTCTGTTCTTCGCGCGACTGCTCATCCAACTTCTTCTTGCCGATTCCAAAGAAGCTCATTGGGTGTCCTCCTCCGGCGTGCGCCGTGTGATGATGCGCCACCTCCTTCATCCCCCGCAGGTGTGTGGGCACGGGGTCGGAAACATGACGCAAATGTCCTCATAATCCTTTTAATTCTATCGCGTGCATAGAGTTTCACCCCGCTACTCGGTGAGAGGTAACGGGGTGAAACTTCTACACTTTTCAAGGCTTAATGCGGCTATAGAGTCGCGCCTTCAAGACTGCAGAATAAGCTTTCGAAAAGCTCTTTAGCGTGCCTCATCGCGGATGGGGTTCGCTGCCTTCGCAGCCTTCGCCAGCTCAAAACGGACGGCGCGCAGGGCAGTTGCCGCCATGACGCGCACACCAATGCCGATTGCCTGCTCGCTCGGGGCGTAATCGCCCTGGTGCAGATCGTAGGTGGGGTCGCCGGGGGCACGGGTGCCCAGGCGGAACATGGAGCCGGGAACTTCCTGCAGCATCCACGCGAAGTCTTCGCCGCCCATGGACTGCTCAACCAGCACAATGGAGTCTTCGCCCAGTTCGGCGCGAGCCGCGTTCTCCAGCATGGTGGTTTCCAGGTCGGTGTTCACGACCGGGGGCACTCCGCGGATGTGCTCCACACGCGCGGTCACGCCGAAGGGTACGGCAACCTGCTCGATGACTTCATCCAGCATGTTGCCTGCCTGACGCCAAACCTCAACATCCAGGCAACGCATGGTACCCGCCAGGTAGCCCTCGGCGGGAATAGCGTTGGGAGCAACACCAGCACTGACCTGGCCCCAGGCGACCAGCACGCCCGAACGCACGTCGGTGCGGCGGGTCAGCACGGCGGGAACCTGCACAGCAATCTGGCTCATCGCATAGATGAGGTCCTCAGTCAGATGCGGGCGAGAAGTGTGGCCACCGTGACCGCTCAGGTGAATCTTGATGGTGTCGGATGCGCTAGTAATCGCACCGATACGGGTACCAATCTGGCCCAGGTCCACCTTCGGGTCGCAGTGCAGAGCAAAGGCGCGCGGAATGTCCTTCAGCAGACCCTGCGAAATCATCTGCACCGCACCGCCGGGCAGCTGCTCCTCAGCGGGCTGGAAGAGAATACGGACGCTACGGCCCAGCGGGGTCTTCTCGTTCAGCTCGTGCAGTGCCAGCGCCACACCGAGCATGACGGTCTGGTGAATATCGTGACCGCAGGCGTGCATCACGCCGGGCACGGTAGAAGCATAGGGCAGGTCGGTCTGCTCAACAATGGGCAGAGCGTCAATATCGGCGCGCAGAGCCACAGCGAAGGGGCCGCTCCCGATATCTACGTAGCAGCCGGTACCTTCGCAAGCAACGGGGTTCATGCCGGCTTCTCGCAGTCGATTCATGAGGCGCTCAGTGGTCGCCACTTCACGGAAGGAAAGCTCCGGGTTGGCGTGCACTTCGCGGCGGAACTGCACGAGGGTACCCATCATGCGCTCCACCCAGTCGTCGAAGACAGGGGTGGACAAATCGTAGCGAGAATTAGCGAAAACCATACACAGTAGAATAACGCCGTCCGCCGGGGTTTACCTACCCGCTCCCCCTTTCTGACAGCCCTCGAGAATATCTATGACTTTATGACAGATTGTGAAGAGTACTCCTGCCCGCCGAAGCCCCGTTCAATGCTCTGCCCCGCGATTTGAAGCCGGTCCTTTTCTGTTAAAAAGATTCAAGCCGCCACCCGGCGTGGGTGACGGCTTGAATCGTCAATGCTGTATCAGCTGACACCGCGTACTCAGATTAGAGCGAGCGGCTCAGGATTGCCTGCTTCACCTCGGCAATAGCCTTGGTGATCTGGATGCCACGGGGGCAAGCCTCGGTGCAGTTGAAGGTGGTACGGCAACGCCATACGCCTTCCTTGTCGTTGAGGATCTCCAGACGCAGGTCGCCTGCATCATCGCGCGAGTCGAAGATGAAGCGGTGTGCGTTCACGATAGCGGAGGGGCCGAAGTACTGACCGTCGGTCCAGAAGACCGGGCAGGACGAGGTACATGCTGCACAGAGGATGCACTTGGTGGTGTCATCGAAACGTGCACGGTCCTCAATGGTCTGCAGGCGCTCACGCTCAGGCTCGTTCGAATCGTTGATGAAGAACGGCATGATTTCGCGGTATGCCTGGAAGAAGGGCTCCATGTCAACGATGAGGTCCTTTTCGCAGGGCAGACCCTTGATGGGCTCAACGGTAATCGGCTTGGTCAGGTCAAGGTCCTTCAGCAGGGTCTTGCAAGCCAGGCGGTTACGGCCGTTGATGCGCATTGCGTCCGAGCCGCAGATGCCGTGTGCGCAGGAGCGGCGGAAGGAGACGGAGCCGTCTACTTCCCACTTGATCTTGTGCAGAGCATCCAGCACGCGGTCGGTGCGGTACATGGTCAGCGGGAATTCATCCCAGTACGCCTCGGAGGAAACTTCCGGGTTGTAGCGACGAATCTTGATGACCACATCGTACGTGGGGATGGAGTCGGAGTCGCCGCCGGTCATACCCTCAAACAGCTTGACGGATTCCGGTTCGGGGAGTTCGTTTTCAGCCATTTTAGTACTTACGCTCCTTCGGCTCGTAGCGGGTGTAGACAACGGGCTTGGTTTCGAATCGCAGGCCCTTGACACCCTCAAACTCGGATTCGGGGTCGAGGTAGACCATCGAGTGCTTCATGAAGTTGACATCGTCACGCTTGGGGAAGTCCTCGCGGTAGTGACCACCACGGGATTCCTTACGGTGCAGCGCGCCAACGGACATGACCTTTGCCAGCTCAATCAGGAAGCCAAGCTCAACAGCCTCAAGCAGGTCGAGGTTGAAGCGCTTGCCCTTGTCCTGGATGGAGATGTTCTTGTAACGCTCTTCCAATTCAGCGATGGTTGCCAGTGCTGCGCGGATGGTCTCGTCGGTACGGAACACCTGCATGTCAGCTTCCATAGCCTTCTGCAGGTCTGCGCGGATAGCGCCGACCTTCTCGGTGCCCTTGCCTTCGAGGATGCCGTTGAGCATGTTGAGAACGCGATCTGCTGCGTCGTCCGGAACCGGTACGAACTCAGCGGATGCTGCGTACTCTGCTGCCTTGCGGCCTGCACGCTTACCGAACACGTTGATGTCCAGCAGGGAGTTGGTGCCCAGACGGTTTGCACCGTGGACGGACACACAAGCAACCTCACCAGCTGCGTAGAGGCCGGGGATGGTCTCTTCGCTGTTGTGGTAGACCTCGGTCTCGTTGTTGGTGGGGATACCGCCCATTGCGTAGTGCGCGGTGGGGAACACCGGGATGGGCTGGTGGTGCGGTTCCACTGCCAGGTAGGTACGAGCGAACTCGGTGATGTCCGGCAGCTTCTCGTCGATGTGCGAGGGCTCCAGGTGGGTCAGGTCCAGCAGCACGTAGTCCTTGTGGGGACCGCAGCCGCGGCCTTCGCGCACCTCGTTTGCCATTGCACGTGCCACGATATCGCGGGGTGCGAGGTCCTTAATGGTGGGTGCGTAGCGCTCCATGAAGCGCTCACCGTCAGCGTTACGGAGAATACCGCCTTCACCACGAGCACCCTCGGTGACGAGAATGCCCAGGCCAGCCAGGCCGGTCGGGTGGAACTGAACGAATTCCATGTCCTCCAGGGGCAGGCCTGCACGCAGTGCGATAGCCATGCCGTCACCGGTGAGGGTGTGTGCGTTGGAGGTGGTCTTGAAGATCTTGCCACAACCGCCGGATGCGAAAATCACGGACTTAGCCTGGAAGACGTGGACCTCGCCGGTTGCCAGGTCGTAGGAGACGACGCCTGCGGGGCGGGGCTTGCCCTCTTCGTCCTTGACCAGGATCAGGTCGAGAACGTAGAACTCGTTGTAGAACTCCACATTGTGGCGAACGCAGTTCTGGTAGAGGGTCTGCAGAATCATGTGGCCGGTACGGTCAGCTGCGTAGCACGCGCGGCGCACAGCAGCCTTACCGTGGTCACGGGTGTGACCGCCGAAGCGGCGCTGGTCAATGCGGCCTTCGGGGGTTCGGTTGAAGGGAAGGCCCATCTTTTCCAGGTCGAGCACAGCGTCAATAGCTTCCTTAGCCATGATTTCTGCTGCGTCCTGGTCAACCAGGTAGTCGCCACCCTTGACGGTGTCAAAGGTGTGCCACTCCCAGTTGTCCTCTTCAACGTTAGCCAGAGCGGCGCACATGCCACCCTGTGCTGCGCCGGTGTGGGAGCGGGTGGGGTATAGCTTGGTCAGTACCGCGGTGCGAACTCGCTGGCCGGCCTCAATGGCGGCACGCATACCTGCGCCACCGGCACCGACGATCACTACATCGTACTTATGTACCTGCATGATGTTCTTTCTGTGTTTTAGATGTTTTCGTTTGTCTCGGATACGTCGCCGTTAGCGTGCCGAGCAGAAGCTGGGAAGCAGATTAGCCGCTGCGCCCGAGGGGCAGGGGTCGAATGCGAAGATGGTGAGGGTACCAACCAGCAGGACGAATGCGCATGCTGCGAAGAGGATGACCTTCAGCCAAATACGCAGGCGGTCCTTCTCAGCGTAGTCATCGATGATGACGCGGATACCGTTAGCACCGTGCAGCATAGCCAGCCAGAGCAGCAGCAGATCCCAGACCTGCCAGAAGGGGTTCGCCCACTTGCCGCCCACGAAGCCGAAGTCGATGGCGTGGATGCCGTCGCCGACCATGAGGTTGGAGAACAGGTGACCGAAAATCAGCACGACGAGTACAACGCCGGACAGGCGCATACCCAGCCAAGCGAACATCTCAAAGTTGTTGCGCTTGGAGGAGGAGCGGTTGTACTTCACACCGTCGATGCGGTTGTCACGCAGACGGGGTACATAGGTGCGGGGCTTAAGCGGAGTAGCCATAGTTTAGTGACCTCCCATGTGCGAGAAAACGATCGGCAGGTGACGTGCTGCGAAGCCAGCAACGGTGATTGCCCAGAGGAAAAGCACAACCCAGAGAATCTTGATGTGCGTGTAAGTTGCCTTCTGGCTGATTTCGACGTTGCCGTCCTTGTTCTTCGCCTGGATGTGCTCCACGTGTGAGTTGGTTGCCTTACCCCAGAAGTCAATGAGGATAATGCGGATACCGTTGAACGCGTGGTAGACGATGGCGGCAACAAGCGCGGTCTCACCCAGACCCATGATGGGGTTCTTGTACAGGCTCAGTACGCCATTGTAGGCCTCCGGGGAGATACGCACGACGGCAGTATCCAGGATGTGTACAAGAAGGAAGAAGAAAATCGCGATACCGGTAATGCGATGAGCAACCCAGGACCACATGCCCCAGCGGCCGCGGTAGAGGGTTCCTTTAGAACCATTCAACACTGAATAACCTCCTGCTGCGACGGCGAGCTTCCGGGTTCTGAGGGGTCATTGTGACCCTCAGCTTCCGGGCACAGCTGTGTGCTCACCGACTGCTTTTGTTCGTCTGTTACTTCCAAGATATCAGGTAAATTCACAGCTTATTGACACCCTGTTTAGGGAATTTTTACAGGTTCTAAAAGTGAATTAGGGCATGTTTTTATTACCATATCGCCTACTTCCCCGTGTTTGTGGGGAACTTACCTTAACCTAACCTCAAACATCGCCTAAATGAGAGCCGCCTGACACTTTTTTGTTAAAACCTAAAAGAATTCGATATATGACAAATTCACCCGCTATTCTTGAAGCGATGAATACTGCACTCACTCGATTCCGCCCGCTCATTCCCGCCGGCGGTGTTGGCTCGCGTTTGTGGCCCCTGTCCCGCGCGCACGCCCCGAAGTTCCTGCTCGACCTCACCTCGTCGGGCAATTCTCTGCTGCGTGACACCTACGACCGTCTCATCGATCTCAGCAACGGTTCCGTCATGGTGGTTACCGGCACTTCGCACGCCAATGCGGTTACCCAGCAGATTCCTGAACTGCGGGCCGCTGACCTGGTACTGGAGCCCTCCCCCAAGGATTCGGCTGCAGCTATCGGCTTGGCTTGCGCCATCATCCACCGCCGCGAACCGGACGCTATTATCGGCTCCTTCGCAGCTGACCACGTCATCAGCCCGGTGGACGAGTTCCACCGTGTGGTGACCGAGGCTGTCATCACCGCGGCAACCGGCAAGATTGTCACCATCGGCATTACCCCCACCGAGCCCTCCAGCGCGTTTGGCTACATTCACGCCAGCGAGTCCCTGGGCATCGAGGGTGCACCCAACGCGCACGCGGTGGACACCTTCGTGGAGAAGCCGGACACCACTACCGCACAGAAGTACCTGGATTCCGGCGAGTACACCTGGAACGCAGGCATGTTCGTGGCACCGGCAGCCCTGATGCTCAAGCACCTCGAGGCGAACGAGCCCGAGCTGTACGCGGGCATCATGGAGATTGCTAACGCATGGGACACCCCCGAGCGCGAGGCCGTCATGGAGCGCGTGTGGGAGACCCTGCCCAAGACCGCTATCGACTACGCTGTGGCTGAGCCCGCTGCGGCAGCGGGCGACGTTGCAATGGTTCCCGGTTCCTTCAGCTGGGACGATGTGGGAGACTTCGACGCTGTGGCACGCCTGAACACCGAGAAGAGCGGCGAAGAGCTGACCATTCTCGGCGAGAAGGATAACGTTATCAACCACGGTTGTTCCGGCATTATTGTCGCGAATACCGACCGCAAGATCTCTATCCTTGGCCTCGACGATATCGTTGTGGTGGACACCCCCGACGCCCTGTTGGTCGCTCCGCGCTCCAAGGCACAGGCTGTCAAGGATGCAGTGGGTGAGGTCAAGGCGCGAGGCTTGAACAACCTCCTCTAAATTTTTGGCTCTGAGTAGGTACATGAGCCTTACTCGAGCAAAAGATACCTCTAGAGACCGGCTCTCTTCTTTTCGGAAGGGAGCCGGTTTTTTATGCCCTGATGAGCCATTTCGCGAGTCGATTCAAGGCTTTCACCTAGTGGGGGCACAAAAGGACACTTCCTTCGGCTGGGCAGGGGCAGAATACCTTACACACCCCGCGCAGATTGCACTTCCAGACTCTGATACGAGCCAAGGATCAACCACTATAGAGAACCATTCTCATGTTAATCTTGGTACATGCACATGACCCGTAAGTTTTTCCTCACCCGTGCCGGCGCACTCGGCGCAGTAGCCGCACTCGCCCTGACCGCATGCGGCTCCCAGACCACCCAGAACGCCCAGACCAGCCCCAGCGCCTCCACCTCTGCAAGCGCAACCCCCGCCCCTATCACCGAAGGCAAGGGCGCGGCAAGCCGCGTCGCCATCACCTACGACGGCGGCGTGCTCGTCTACGACGCCAAGGACATGAAGTTGCTCGCAGACATCCCCAAGGAAGGCTTCCTGCGCCTCTCCGACGCTGGCGATAACCGCCACCTCGTCGTTGCAGACGGTAACAGCTACACCTTCCTGGACACCGGCGTATGGTCCGTAGCGCACGGCGACCACTCGCACTACTACACCACGTCCCCGTCGCTGTCCTCGCTGTCTCTTGCGGCTGACCACACCGGTCACGTCATCAAGGACAACGGCAAGGTCGCGGCATTCGCTGACGGCACCGGCTCCTTCGCCGTGTACGACCCGGCGAAGCTGACCCACGATAAGCGCACCGCTTCCTCCCTGGAGACCACCACCGTCACCCTGCCGCAGCCGCACCACGGCTTCGCAATCCCGCTGCCCAACGACCAGTACCTGGTAGCGGTTGGCGACTCGAAGACCCGCACTGGCGCCGCTGTTGTGGACGCACAGGGCAAGACCGTCATCGAGAGCCCCGCCTGCCCCGGCGTTCACGGTGAAGCCATCGCCAAGGACGGCGCGTTCTCCATCGGTTGCACCGACGGCGCGCTGGTCTACAAGGACGGCAAGTTCACCAAGATCACCAATCCCGAGGACCCGTACTCGCGCTCGGGTAACCAGGCTGGCAAGGCTGACTCCCAGTACGTTCTGGCGGACTACAAGACCGACAAGGACGCTAAGCTGGAGCGCCCCGAGAAGTTCTCCATTATCGACACCGTTGCGGCAACCCGCACCGTCTACTCCCTGCCTTCTGGCGTGAGCTACACCTTCCGTTCGCTGGCTCGCGGCCCCCAGGGTGAGGCGCTGCTGCTGACCACCGACGGCAAGCTGCGTGTCTTCGATCCGGCGACCGGCGCGGAGCTGGGCTCCGTACAGCTCATGGAGGCGTGGACCGAGTCTGAGACCTGGCAGGACGAGCGTCCGGCACTGTGGGTGGACGGTAAGACCGCCTACGTGACCGACCCGGCGACCAAGAAGCTCATTGCGGTGTCCCTGTCGAACCCGGCAGCACCCAAGGAGCTGATGAGCGTGGAGCTTCCGAAGACCCCGAACGAGATTCTGGGTGTCTCCTCCTCGAACGCTGCACCGGTTGAGGCTGAGGCTCACGGTTCTGAGGCACACGGCACTGCTTCATCCTCGGCTTCGGCTGACGCGCACGAGTCCGGCGAGGCTCATGAGGGCCACTCCCACTAGGGCTCTCACGCTGAGATAAACCTAGCGAAAACATAAAGAGAGATGCGACCGATAACTTATCGGTCGCATCTCTCTTTACGTTTATACGCCAGCTACTAGCGCAACGGCAGAACCGTCATCTCTTCCCAGTCCTGCCCGTCATAGGAGTAGCAGTGTAGGTGATCCACGGTGAAGGTGCGCTGCTCGGCGGGCAGAGCATCAAACACCTCACGGGCGTTCGCCACCTGCTCTTCCGTGAGCCCGTGACCCAGGGTCACGTGCGGCACGTAGGGGAAGGACGCCGCGCCGGCACCGAATAGCTCAACCAGCTTCTGGTGAATCTGCTCGAACTCGGCCTTGCCCGCCTCCAGGTTCAGGTACTCCACCTCGGTGACCGGGCGGAAGGAGTGCACCGAACCCCAGCGCGCCTCAAAACGCGGCGTGTCCAGCGCCTCGCGGAACTGCGGGGAGTGCACCTCAGCCATTAGAGACTCGTTCAGCTCCGTCAGGTACACGGTCACGTGGGTGCTGATAGGCGCCACCGCACCACCGGCTACCGCGCGCTTCCACTCTTCCAGGCGCTGAACATTCTCACCGCTCACATGCGCAATAACGCTCAGGTAGCGGTGACCGGGTTTCAGGGTCGGGGATACAGGAGCCGTCGTGGGGCTCGAAGAGTTCTCTTGTGCTGTCATCTCAATCGTGCAGGTAATGCGGCGTCTCAGCCGGACTGGCTGAACAGCGCGCTAGATTGCGGCGGCAGGCAGGAAGCCAACCTTCTTGTACACGTTCTCAATGGTGACCGTAGCGATCTCGCGGGCGGCGGAGGCACCCACGGCCAGCAGGCGGTCCAGCTCAGCGGGGTCGTCCATCAGCTCGAGGGTGCGCTCGCGCACCGGAGCCAGGCGGTCCACCACGATATCGGCCAGGTCGACCTTCAGGTGGCCGTACATCTTGCCCTCGTAGCGTGCCACAATCTCGTCGATGCTCTCGCCGGTCATGGCCGAGTAGATAGAGAGCAGGTTGGACACGCCGGGCTTGGCCTCGCGGTCGTAGGCGATGACGGAGCCGTCGTCGGTCACGGCGGACTTAATCTTCTTCTGGGTAACCTTGGGGGTGTCCAGCAGCTTGATGAGGCCCTTGTCGGATGCCGCCGACTTGGACATCTTCGAGGTCGGGTCCTGCAGGTCGTAAATCTTGGCGGTTTCCTTCAGAATCACCGGCTCGGGCACCACGAAGGTCTCACCGAAACGGGAGTTGAAACGCTGAGCCAGGTTACGGGTCAGCTCCAGGTGCTGACGCTGGTCCTCACCCACGGGCACGCCGTCCACCTGGTAGAGCAGGATGTCGGCAGCCATCAGAATCGGGTAGGTGAACAGGCCCACGGAGGCGTTCTCGGCGCCCTGCTTCTGGGACTTGTCCTTGAACTGGGTCATACGGGAGGCCTCGCCGAAGCCGGTGAAGCAGTTCAGAACCCACGCCAGCTGGGCGTGCTCGGGCACGTGCGACTGCACGAACAGCGGGGTGCGGGTCGGGTCAATGCCGGAGGCGATATACTGCGCCGCGGTCAGGCGGGTACGCTCACGCAGCTCCTCGGGGTTCTGAGGAACGGTGATGGCGTGCATATCCGGGATAAAGAACAGACATTCGTTATTCGGGTCGTCCTGCAACGCCACCCAGTTGTTCACAGCACCAATGTAGTTACCCAGGTGCATCGAATCAGCCGACGGCTGCGCACCCGAGTAGATACGTGCCTTCTGCTGAGAGGCGTTAGGGATGAGGGACTTATCCTGCTTCTTTTCGTCTGCCATAGTTATTTCCTGTGCAGTTCTTCCTGTGCGGTGCTGCGGACGGTGCAGCACATCTTCAAAAACTTATCTGTAGGTGGGTCCGCGTCTTACTCACCGATGCGGTAGTCAACCACGAGCGGCGCGTGATCGCTGAAACGCTCGTCGTAGCTTGCCGCGCGGTCCACGACCGCTTCCACGGCGCTTTCGGCGAGCGCCGGGGTCGCCATGTGGTAGTCGATACGCCAGCCTGCGTCATTATCGAACGCCTTACCGCGGTAAGACCACCAGGTGTAGGGGCCGGGCACCTGACCCGCCAGCTCACGAGCCACATCGCGGTAGCCGATATCGCCGAAGAAGCGGTCAAAGTAGGCGCGTTCCTCCGGCAGGAAGCCGGCACGCTTCTGGTTAGCCTTCCAGTTCTTAATGTCCAGCTCGGTGTGGCCCACGTTCAAATCGCCCACGATGAGCACGTGGTCCGAGTGCTTTGCCAGTTCAGGCATGCGCACCAGCATGCGCTCCAGGAAGCGGTACTTATCGTCCTGCTTCTGGGTGCCGACCTCACCGGAGTGAACGTAGGCGCTGACCACGGTCAGGGTCTTACCGTTGGGCAGAACGTAGTCCGCCTCAACCCAGCGGCCCGAATCGTCAAAGTACTCTTCGCCAATATTCGAGCGGGTCGCCACCGGCTGATTCTCCAGGACTTCACCGGCCGAGTTCGGGGTGCGGCGGGTCGCCACCAGTACACCGGCGCGGCCCTTCGCGGCAGCCTCCGCGTGCAGAATATGCCACTGGGATTCGTCCAGCAGCTCACGCACGATAGCGTCGGGGGCGCGCACCTCCTGCAGGCAGAGAATGTCGATGTCACGGCTCGCCAACCACGCCGCCATATCCTTCTTGTAGGCGGCTCGGATACCGTTCACATTCACGCTCGCCACGCGAAGCAGACCGCTCGGGCGCGGTGCAGGGGTGTTAGAAAAATGCATAGTCTTAATTATGCCAGTTTGAAGGAAGAGAAATTTTCACTCGTGCGCGTTTTTTCTCTGGCTGAACGGTAAACTATTGGGTGATGAATTCACACTCCTCACAGACCACCGACCACGGTACCCCCTCACATTCTGCGGGCACCTCCGCCTCCGAAAGTACCGCTCACAACACTGAGAGCCGCTACGAGCTACCCCCGATTCCCGGCCCGAAGTACGAGCAGGTCATCCACTACATTGAGCAGCGCTACATTATTCCCGGCAAGCCCGGCGATAAGCTGCCCACCGAACGTATGATTCAGCAGAACTTTGGGGTGAGCCGCCAGACGGTTCGTAGCGCCCTGAAGGTCCTGATTGAACGCGGCCTGCTCTACAACGTGCAGGGCTCCGGCACCTACGTTGCCGAGCGCACCGACGCCACCTACATTCCGCGCGTGGACACCTTCGTTGACGATATGTGCCGCCGCGGTTTTGAGGGCTCCACCCGCATGATTGCGACCCGCTGGGTGGACGCCACCGAAGAGATTTCCACCCACCTATCCGTGCCGGTGGGCGAGCAGGTGCTGTTCGTGCGCCGCCTGCGTCTTGCCGACCACGAAGTCATCGGCTTTAAGCGTTCCTACTTTGTCAAGGCCGCCGCAAGTAGCATCCTGGACGCCATGATGGCGGAGATGTCCGGTGCGATGAGCTCGCTAGACCAGCTTGCCGACACCCCCAACGCCATTAAGCACGCCCGCGTACGCACCAGCGCGGCGCTCTTCACCGACGCCGACGCCGAGGCGTTCAACCAGCAGGTTCCCGTGGGCGAGGCGGCGTTCAAGGTCTGCGCGACCGGCTACACCGAAGAAGGTAGCCCCGTAGAGTACGCAGAGACCTTGTACCTTGCCGATGCCTACTTCTACGAGATGATTCTCTAGCACCTGCCTTTTCTCTTGTGATGACAGTGTGAAGGGCGGTGCCCCGGTAGATTGTTCTACCGGGGCACCGCCCTTTTGAGTTATCAGCTCTGAAATATTTCAGCTCTAAAATGCTGCGGGCCTTACGCCGCCTGACGCTCCGCGGTCTCAACCACGTTCACCAGTAGCTCCGCGCGGGTCATCGGGCCCACACCGCCGGGGTTCGGGGAAACCCAGGATGCCTTCTGCGCAGCCTCCGGGGAGACATCGCCGAAGAGCTTCTTCTTGCCGGTCTCCGGGTCCTCAGCGCGGGAAACACCAACGTCCAGCAGGATTGCGCCGTCCTTGACCTGGTGAGCCTTCAGCACGTGCGGAACACCCACAGCGGCAACAATGACGTCAGCCTCGCGCAGTACCTCGTCCAGGTTCTCGGTACCGGTGTGCGCCAGGGTTGCGGTCGCGTTCACCTCGCGGCGGGTCAGCAGCAGACCCAGCGGGCGGCCCACGGTAATGCCGCGGCCGAGCACCACAACGTTCTTGCCGTTCCAGTCGATGCCGTGGCGCTTCACCAGCTCAATGACACCGTTGGGGGTGCAGGGCAGCGGGGAATCCAGCGGCTCAGAAACGTTCAGCACGAGCTTGCCGAGGTTGGTCGGGTGCAGGCCGTCAGCGTCCTTCTCGGGGGCGATGCGCTCCAGCACGCGGTTGGTGTCCAGGTGCTTGGGCAGGGGCAACTGCACAATGTAGCTGGTGCACGCCGGGTCGTTGTTCAGCTTGTCGATCTCTGCGTCGAGCTCTTCCTGAGTGATGTCACCGGGCAGGTCCACACGGATGGAGTTAATACCGATCTCTGCGCAGTCGCGGTGCTTAGCGCCCACGTACGAGCGGGATGCGGGGTCGTCACCGACCAGCACGGTACCCAGGCCGGGGGTAATACCCTTAGCCTTGAGCGCCTCGACGCGCTCCTTCAGCTCTTCCTTGATGGCTGCGGCGGTTGCGTTACCGTCTAGAATCTGGGGCATTGTTTTTCCTTCCATAGATTGCGGCGGGTTCGCCGAAACGGACGGTCTGTGTGTTGGGTTCTAGGGTGTGCCCCTAGAGGTACCACTCCCCCGCTACGTCCCTCAACGAATGTGGCGGGTAGAGCAGCAAAAAGTAAGAGGGCGAAATAACCCCGCCCGCTCAGCACCCACAGGGAATGTTGAGCGAACGGGGTCATTCATGGGTCTACCAGTTCTCGCTACCCTGGTAGAGGGGGTACTTGGCGCACAGTGCCTCAACGCGGGCACGCAGCGCAGCGATGTCCGGGTTCGGCAGCAGTACGGAAGCGATAATGTCGGCAACCTCGGTGAAGCCCTCGGCGTCGAAGCCGCGGGTCGCCAGAGCAGGGGTACCGATACGCAGACCGGAGGTCACCATCGGCGGGCGGGGGTCGTTCGGCACAGCGTTACGGTTGACAGTAATACCGGCATCGTGCAGCAGGTCTTCTGCTTCCTTGCCGTTGAGGGCGTGGTTGCGCAGGTCAACAAGCACCAGGTGAACGTCAGTACCGCCGGATGCGATGGAAACGCCGGCGTCCTTCACATCCTGCTGCAGCAGGCGGTTCGCCAGGATCTGTGCGCCCTCAACGGTGCGCTTCTGGCGGTCCTTGAACGCGTCAGATGCGGCGACCTTGAACGCGGTAGCCTTCGCGGCAATCACGTGCATGAGCGGGCCACCCTGCTGGCCGGGGAACACTGCGGAGTCAATCTTCTTCTTCAGCTCCTCGGTGCAGAGGATGAAGCCGGAGCGGGGACCGCCCAGAGTCTTGTGTACGGTGGAGGAGACCACGTGTGCGTGCGGGACGGGGTTCGGGTGCAGACCCGCAGCCACCAGGCCCGCGAAGTGGGCCATGTCCACCCACAGGTACGCGCCGATTTCGTCAGCGATCGCGCGGAACGCAGCGAAGTCCAACTGACGGGGGTACGCGGACCAGCCGGCGATAATCAGCTTGGGGCGCTCAGCCAGCGCCAGTTCACGCACCTGCTCCATGTCAACGCGGCCGTTCTCGTCCACGCTGTAGGCGACAACGTTGTACAGCTTGCCGGAGACGTTCAGCTTCATGCCGTGAGTCAGGTGGCCGCCGTGTGCCAGGGACAGACCCATGATGGTGTCGCCGGGGTTCAGCAGTGCATGCATGACGGCGTTGTTCGCCTGCGCGCCGGAGTGGGGCTGAACGTTTGCGTGCTCAGCGCCGAAGAGTTCCTTCACGCGGGAAATAGCGAGGGACTCAACGATGTCAACGAATTCGCAACCGCCGTAGTAGCGGCGGCCGGGGTAACCCTCAGCGTACTTGTTGGTCAGCACCGAGCCCTGGCTTTCGAGGACGGCACGGGGGACGAAGTTCTCGGATGCAATCATCTCGAGGGTGTTCTGCTGGCGCTTGCGCTCCAGCTCAATGGCTTCTGCAACCTCGGGGTCGAGGTCGGCGAGGGGCATCTCGAGGATCTTCTGCTCGGACATTACGCTCCTGGGAGTGTTTTTGCGTTATCTTCGGTCGCTCATCATCGGGGTTTCCGCGGCGTATGCCGGGCGTTCTTCAGGAGGCGGCGGGCGCCTCCAACTGAAAACCCCGAATGAAAAAAATATGAGCTACACCTCATAATACCGTAAAGCCCGCTTTCCTTCGAGAAGGAAAACGGGCTTTACCAAGCATCACGATGAAGTTTTCACGGTGTCTGCGCGAGTCCGGCGCGGGGCGCACAACACACCCCGGCGGGCTTATTGGCGGCAGTTTACGCAGGTCTGTGCGCCCTACGCCTGACGCAGAATAGCGGAAGCGTACTCCAGGTACGCCTCGCGAGCGCTCTCCTTCTTACCGCCAGCCACCAGCTGGGTCTGCACCACGTAACCGGTCAGCACCGACAGCACCGCGGCACCGATAACGGTCAGCCACTCTTCAAGCTCTTCTTCGGTGAAGTCCAGCTCAGCGGCACCCCAGGCGCGGTAGCGTTCCAGGGACTGATCGCGCAGGTAGCTCAGCTGTTCAGACACCACGGTCGCCAGCTGCGGCATTGCCACAGCCTCGCCCCAGGTGACGAGCAGGTGACGGCGAATCTTGGGGGTGTCCAGCACCTTCAGGCACCCGAACACGTAGTCCCAGGGCTGTTCGGCGCGGATGCGGTCGAAGGGCGCCATGTCCATGCGGGCTGCCGCCAGGATAATCTCATCCTTGGAGGAGAAGTGGTTATAAATCGCTCCAGCAGACAGGCCAGTGGCCGCAATAATCTCGCTCATCGAAGCCTTCTGATAACCCTGCTTGATGAAGCATTCGCGGGCGGTCTCTACAATCTGAGAACGCCTGTTCTTTTTGTATTCTTCGCTGACTTTAGGCACACCCTAATCCTAGCGAACTTTTAGCCAATCCGTGCGCATCCTGGTCGCTGTTGACGCGCCCTCATGCGCAAATCCGGCGCAAAATAGAGCAAAAATTCTATAAATACGACTGCCCACAATACGGATGCTCCACCGCAGATGTTCCAACACGAATGTCCCAGGTGGAGAGTATGAAAAAGCGGGGCATCCCAGGCTCACCAGAAGGTTCACCCTAGAATGCCCCGCTCACAGCGGGCAGCTCAGCGCAGGCTGAGCCCGCTACACATTTTTAGTGGAAGAAGTGGCGGGTACCGGTCAGGTACATGGTCACGCCAGCAGCCTTAGCCGCCTCGATAACTTCCTCGTCGCGGATCGAACCGCCCGGGTGCACGACGGCACGCACGCCGGCGTCCAGCAGCACCTGCAGGCCGTCAGCGAAGGGGAAGAACGCGTCGGATGCGGCAACCGCACCGCGGGCACGCTCGTTACCTTCACCGCCGAGAGTGTTCGCGCGCTCCACCGAAAGCTTGCAGGAATCCACGCGGTTCACCTGGCCCATGCCGATGCCCACGGCGGCACCGTTATCGGCAAGCAGAATAGCGTTGGACTTGGGCGAACGCAGTGCACGCCACGCGAACTCGAGGTCACGCAGGGTTGCCTCGTCAGCCGGCTCACCGGCAACCAGGGTCCAGTTCTTCGGGTCGTCACCCTCAGCCTGTAGGCGGTCAGCCTCCTGGAAGAGTGCGCCACCGGAAATGGGGCGGTACTCGATAGCCTCGCGGGCAAAGTTCTCGGGCAGAACCAGCAGGCGCAGGTTCTTCTTCTCACGCAGGATCTCCAGCGCCTCGGGCTCGAAGCCGGGAGCCACGATCACCTCGGTGAAGATGCCCTTGACGGTCTGAGCCATAGCGGCGGTCACCGGGCGGTTAGCGGCAATCACGCCACCGTATGCGGACAGCGGGTCGCAAGCGTGCGCCTTCGCGTGAGCGTCCGCAATCGGGTCAGCCGCGCCGGGGGTTGCCACAGCAATACCGCAGGGGTTGTTGTGCTTGATAACGGCAACAGCCGGCTCGTCGAAGTCGTAAGCGGCACGCAGAGCGGCATCAGCATCAACGTAGTTGTTGTAGCTCATCGCCTTACCGTGCAGCTGCTCCGCCTGAGCAATGCCGGGGGCAGCGGCGGGGTCAACGTACAGGGCGGCACGCTGGTGCGGGTTCTCGCCGTAACGCAGGGTCTCGCTGCGCTCGAAGCCCAGGCCAGCGTACGGGGGCCAGAAGTTAGCGTCCTCATCCTGCAGGAACTGGGATGCGGTCCAGGTAGCCACAGCGGTATCGTACGCGGCGGTGTGGGCGAATGCGCCGGCAGCAAGGCGGCGGCGCTCATCCAGGGAGAAGCCACCGTTCTTAGCGGCCTCAACGGTGCGCGCGTAGTCGGCGGGGTCCACAACAATAGCGACGGCGTCGTGGTTCTTCGCGGCAGCGCGAACCATGGAGGGGCCACCAATGTCGATCTTCTCGATGATGGCGTCCTGATCGGCACCGGAGGCAACGGTCTCAACGAAGGGGTACAGGTTCACAACCACCAGGTCGAATGCCTCAACGTCCAGCTCTTCGAGGGTGTCGATGTGCTCCTGCTTGCGGCGGTCCGCCAGAATACCGGCGTGGATGCGCGGGTGCAGGGTCTTCACGCGCCCTTCGAGGCACTCGGGGAAACCGGTAACTTCGGTGACCTCGGTGACGGGTACGCCTGCTGCCGCGATGGTGGATGCGGTGGAGCCGGTGGAGACCAGCGCGACGCCAGCCTCGTGCAGGCCGCGGGCGAACTCCTCCAGACCGGTCTTGTCGTAGACGGAAATGAGGGCGCGGCGCAGGGGCACGCGATCGAGCTCAATGAGAGACACAAATACTCCGATGCTTTAGACGTGCACGCCGGTTCTCGGCGGCACAGCTGGTGGATGGACGTAGCCTGCCCGGATAGACAGGATATGTGTGGGGTATTCCCCGCCGCTGTGCACCTTCCCCTCAGGGGTACTCGGGTGCCACAACGGAACGTGTGTGGGCGGCGGGGTGTGAGCTCGGCTCATTCCGCCGCAAAAATCTAGTGGGCGGAATTAGCTGTCGGATGCAGCGCCGTCAGATGCAGTGCCGTGAGATTCAGCCAGGGATGCGATGGTCTGCACGAGCAGGCGGCGCTCCTGCACCTTAATGCGTTCGTGCAGGGTTTCTTCGGTGTCGTCATCCAGAACGGGCACTGCCGCCTGGGCGAGGATGGGGCCGGTGTCAACGCCCGCATCCACAAAGTGGACGGTCAGGCCGGTAATCTTCACACCGTGCGCTAGGGCGTCACGCACGCCGTGCGCACCCGGGAAGGAGGGCAGCAGGGCGGGGTGGGTGTTAATAATGCGGTTTTTGAAACGCTCGACCAGCTGCGCGTCAACAATGCGCATGAAGCCGGCGAACACAATGTAATCGGGGTTGTAGGAAGCGATCTTTTCTTCCAGCGCGCGGTTCCAAGAGGGGCGGTCGGCGTAGTCGCCGGGCTGCACCAGGAAGGTGGGTACGCCCGCCGCCTGGGCACGTTCAATGCCCAGACAGGGCTTGTCGGCGCCCACTGCCGCAATGTCGAGGGGAAGCTCGCCCGCTGCTACAGCGTCGAGGATGGACTGAAGATTCGTTCCGGAGCCGGATACCATAACCACAATTCGCACCCGACTAGTATAACCCGTCTCACACCCTTATCCAAAGGGGGTAAGAGGTTCACAACACGCCTAAAGCCCAAAGGCGAGCACAAAGAAACCCCGGCGGGATGAATCCTCACCGGGTTTCACTGGAGTTCATGGGGGTTCATGGGGCTTCACCGGGGTTTGCTGGGCGCAAACTCAACAGGTCGCGAACTCAATAGGTCGCGGGCGCACGGGACGGTACCCTTATAGGTATGTCTACTCCCCCGCAGAACACTCCAAACAACGCACCGAACAACGGCACGCCGCAGAACCAGCAGGTTCCGCCGCGAGCGCCGCAGCAGGCACCGCAGAACATGATGCCGCAGCCTCGGGGACCTCAGGGCAAGAAGCCGCGCAAGCCTATCGACCCCATCGAACAGCAGAAAGCGAATATTCGCACCTCGCTCATGCTGATCGCTGCCGCGCTGGTGATTTTTGCGGCGTCTTCCTTCGTGCTCTCCACGATGCCGCTTTTCTTGGCGCTCTTCATCTTCGCGCTCGCCGGCATTACCCTGAGCATTATTGCGATCGTGCGCACCGCCGTCTACCGCGGCCCCTGGTTCTTCTACATTGCCGCGGGCGTCAGCATTATCTACGGCGCGATGACCCTGCTCGGCGGCATTGGTCTTGCACTCATGCCCGGCGCTCAGGAGTACCGTGAGTGCCGCGCCGCCGCGCTGACCCAGACCGATATGTACACCTGCGACCAGAAGTTCCAGGGCACGATGGACAAGCTCACCGGCACGTCCAGCCCTTCTTCCCCTCGCTAAGAATGCAGTGCGCTAGTTCTTCTTACGCGGGTTAGAACCCTGGGCGCTAGAACCCTGGGACTTCGAGGAGATGACATCCAGCGGGGGCAGCTCCACGGTAGACGCCTCATCGGTCACCAGCGGAAGCACTCCGGTCTGACTACGAACCTCAAAGATGCGCTTCATCGCCTGATCAGCAGAGAGGACATCCAGTTCGCGATCCACAAAGTCGCGCTCTGAGTCCTTCTTCTGCTTCTTGCGTGCCGCCTTAGCCGCCTTCTTCGCCTCGCGCTTCTGCTCACGCTCATGCGCGCGGTCATTGGCACGGTCCCGAGCGGAATCCTGCGCGGCGGATGCGGCGTGAGCGGCATCGGCTGAGCTATCCTGCGCTGAGTCATCTTGCGCTGCGGCGGGCTGCTCAAGACCAAAGCCGAAGTACGCCATAATGCGGCTCGCGCGGCCCTTCGAACGCAGCGCCTGCTCTGCGGGCTCTTCGACAGCGTCCTCACGCTCAACAGGTTCAGCAGCCTCGTAGACGGGCTCCTGAATCAGCTCGCGGGTCTGCTCATCGGAGGGGTCGTGAGCGTACAGGGCGGGCTCATAAGCAGTGTGTTCATAAGTAGCGTGCTCGCTGGAGGCAGGCTCAACAGAAGCTTCGATACTCTCGTAATCCTCAGCATGCGCAGAGTCAGCATGTGCAGAGCCAGCATGTGCAGAGTGCAGGTAATCGACCTGCTGAACGGCCTCAATCGGCTCGTACTCCTCAGCAGAGCTCTCCTGCGCAATAAGCTCTTCGGAGACAGACTCCTGAGTAGCGTCCGCAGTGGATTCTGCTACTACAGGCTCTTCAGCCGCCTCTTCGCGCTCTGCAACAATCTCAGCGAAAGCATCCGCCGCCGCACGCTGCGCCAGCTGCTCAGTCGCCTCCACCGGGACGGCAACCACAGGCTCCTGCGGATGCACCGGAACGTGACCGGTCGCCACCTCAGATACAACAGACTGCTCAGATGCTACAGACCGCTCGGGCTCAGCAACGTGCTCGGAAGCCTGCGCACGTGCCGCCTCCTCAGCTTCACGCTCAGCGGCTTCACGCGCAGCCGCCTCTTCAGCTTCACGCTCAGCGGCTTCCTCAGCCTCACGCTGTGCACGTTCCGCACGCTCCTGGGCACGCTGCTCACGATGCTGTGCAAAGCGCTCACGGCCCTGCGCAAAACGCTCACGGGTCGAGGCAGTAAAACTCATCAGACGCTCACCCAGATTCGGGCGCTCATCCGCAAAACGAGGCAGCTCACGGCTACTATCCGGTACCAGGGCACGGCTCAGCAACATACCGAAAGTCACGCCGGCACCCACCGTCAACGCGGTATGCGCCGCAAAAGTCAGCGGCTCAGCACCAACCTCCGTAAAACGACCAATGCCCAGGGAGCCGTACGAAATCCAGCCCAGCCACAGGGCACCAAACGACGTCATAATACCGGTCATCACACCCAGCACCACCGCAGAAATCAGCGCAGACAGCGGGCGGAACGGAACCTTCAGGGCAACCCACTCATCCAGGTGATCCTCACCCTCACGCAAGAACCACCAGCCAGCAATCGCACCGGCACCCAGCGGCACCAGCAGACCCACCAGACCAAACGAGCCCATCGACTCGGGCACAGCACCCAGAATCGGAAGCATCGGCAAAGTACCAACATCGCTACTGGTCAAGCCAACCGAGGTACCCGCACCAAAGGAGAAACCGGCACCGGTCGACCACGCAATCGCATAAATCACCAGGTTCGGCAAGAAACCCAACTGCAACAGAGTCACCGCAGTATCACCCACAGCGCCCGCATGCAGCTCCTGGTAGGTGGCAACAATCTGCGACCAGCCAGCCAAAATACCGATACCCAAAAGCACCGCGCCCAGACCGACCAGCGCCACAAAAGCAACCACCGCGGCACGCACCACAGCCCAGGCATACGAACCCGCCCAACGCGAATACTGACTCATCTGCGAAATCTGCTCCGCAGTATCAACACCCACCATGCGCGAGAGCGAACGCGCCTCACGGTAGCCACCCCACATCAGACCAGCCACCACAATACCCAAAGGCACCAGGGCAGCATTCAACGCCTGAAGAGGCTGCGGATGCGGGCTCGCCCAACCGTACATCGCCGAACTAATCAGCGCGTAAGTCACCGAACCGGACAGCACCGGAATCAAAAACTCACCCTCATACGAGGCGCGCGCCAGGCGACGACCCGAACGGTAACAGAGCAGCAGAGGCAGAATACTCAAACCCAGCGGCACCAGCGTCATCGTGCCGGCAGAAGCACCAAAAGCAGCCGCAAGATCCAAAGGAACACCGTGAATCAGAAGCCACAGGTGCGCCGACATGGCGGCCACGGAGGAGAACTCCATGTCGCCAAAACCCTTGGTCGCCCACACGGCAGACATCGCCGCAAACACAGCAAGCGCAGAGAACAGGGCAGTAACAATTAGCTCAACAACACCCTGAAGCCACAGAGGCATGGGCATGGAATAACGAGAGATAGGTGAGGTGCTTTTCATCGTCCTTCAATCATGCCACGAATTAACGACGAAACCCGCCTCCGATTAACACTCGAAAGCGGGTTCTCACAACTATTCACACAGGTATGCACGCGAGGACGCGCATCCGGCAAAGTTTTAATCCTCAGTCCACGGGTTGGAAGCCTGAACACCCCAGGCGCGGTACACCTGAGCCTTAGAAGAAATCAGCTCCAAATCATAGGCACTCGCACTCGCCGCCATCAGACCCTCCAGGGCGGCGGTAGGCAGCGGACCAGCATCATCACGGCCCACGGCATGCACGCCGCGCGGCGCCTGACGGCCCGCCCACTCGAGGCTCACACGCGCATCCACATTAATAACGTGGTCGCCAAAGCGCTCAAGAAGTTCGGTAATCCAGCGGTCAGTTTCCGGGTAGGGGTATAGACCCTTCAGCTCACCAATACTCAGCACGGAAATGTACATGTGTCGGAACGAGCGGCGGCGCAGAAAAGCGACCACGGCGGGGTCTGGATCCGCCTTACGGATCTCCGCAAGAACGTCGGAGTCCAGGAGCATACCGGAGAAATTCATACCCCTAATGCTACGCTACGCGCAGACCGGCGTACTCAATAGCGGGGATGCCCTCGGGGTTGGGCAGAAGAAGGAAGTTCAGGAACTCGTCGCGCTTAGAAGAAATGCGGGAGTAATCGTCAATGCTGACTGCGGTGTATCCGCCTCGCGCGGGGACAGCTGCGGCACGCAGGCTTTCCTGGTAGGAGCGGGAGGGGTTCAGAGAGATTGCTGCTTCGGTTGCAGAGCCGTTGTACATGTGACAACCTGCGCCGTGAGTGGCGCGATCCTTTCGCGTTGCTCTTGTCTGTACCAATTACCACCGGTTATTCCGGTGGTGAATACAAACCGCTTCGTCATCCGAGCCACCCGTGAACATGGGGTTGGCGTTCGACCATAGTCGGAGCTTATCAGTCGAAACTCTTGAAGCTGGGTTTAGCTTACAGCATTTTCTCAAGTTAAGTAAAGCGTTTTTTGAAAGAGATTTAGATTATTAGCATTTTGGCTTGTGGGAACGTTTTAAATGGCGGGAATTTTTGATACTGCGCGGAATATCTTATGTGAATACAGGTGTTTTTATGCGTTAAAAACTCCCCCGCCAAAAATACGAAACACGCCCCAAAACACCGCTCAATAGTCGCCCCAGCCACCAGCTCGGCAACCAGCCCGGCAGCCACCCGCAAATGACCGGCGACAAGGCGCAAACCCGCACGATACGCGATAATGAGCTGGTGAGCGCCAACAACCCCTTCCCCGAAATTCCCGTCACCGTACCGCAGATCATTCGCCAGGCCGGGCACCGCACCTACCAGCGCGGTGTCGCCTACCAGCGCAACCGCGAAGTCATCCGCTACAGCTACGACGAAGACGAGCGCACCCTCACCGGGCTCGTCAACGGAAGCACCATCATCCCCTACGAAGTGACCGTTCGCTTCTTCCCCGCCGTCAGCGGCTCCGCAACCTTCACCGCCCGCTGCACCTGCCCCGTGCTCACCGATTGCAAGCACGCCGTAGCGCTCATGCTCACCGCACTCGACCGCGCCTCCGTAGCGAAAAAGGCACTCAGCGAACACCCCGGACCGGTCGGCGTACCCGGTGCCGCGACGAAGGGCGCCACTGCGAAGAGCGCGGATGTTGCGGAGGCGAAGAAGTCCGCCGACCCGCTTGCGGCGCTACGTGCCTCCGGTGCGCTCACCACCGCGGCAAAACTACCCGCACCCGATGCAGCGGCTGTCGAGCCCGAAAACCCCCAGGGAAGCTTTGCGCTCAACGAGCTAGGCGCCTCCCCGAGCCTGCAGGCAGAGGCGTCCGCCACCAAAATCTCGGCATGGCGACGCGATCTCTCCTCCGTTCTTTCCGCACGTCAGGACCTTGCGGGCATTGATTCGATGCGCGTGAGCGGTGCCCTGGATTTCTCACTGAGCGTCTCCGGCTCCTACGCGCGCGGCCGCAATATGCCCGGGGCAACCCCCAGCATTAACCTGCTCGCCCGCCCGCTCATGGCGTCCAAAACCGGGCGCTGGATCAAGGGCGGACTCAGCTGGGAAACCTTCGCCTCCAGCGTGGGCGGACCCGTCGGACGGCACGAAATCTACCCCGAACACGAACGATTCTTCGCCGAGCTCTACTCGATTGCCCGCCCCTGGCAGAACATGTATTCCTCGCACCGCGACTGGATTTCGATTAGCGCATCTGCCTCCACTCTGCTCTGGGATGTACTCGCCCGCGCGGAGGATATTGGCCTGCCCCTGCTGATCAACGGTCGCGAGGTGAACTACGCCGTGCTGAGCCCGGCACAGGTGCGCCTGCACGCCAGCGCTGAGAAGCACGCAGAAGGCGCCGGCCTGCAACTTCAAGCCGCGCTCAGCTGGGAAGGACGCGAAGGCGAACTGCTGCGCCAGCTCTGGCTGCCCGCCGCGCACTGCCACCCCATCGGCACCCCGCGCACCGGTTTCTTTGCCCTGGGCGGGCTCGCACAGCAGGAGTACGAGCAGGCGGCAAAGGCGGTGCACTGGAAGACCGCGCGCCCCGGCGCACTGGATGAAGTGGGCCGCGAATCTTTCGTGCAAAAGGACGCGCTGAAGGCGCCGACTGAGGAAGCCGAGAATAGCGCACCGACGATTGCCCCAGTACAGGGTGAGCGGGTGCGCTACTCCCCCGCCGTGCCCGAACTGCCCGAGGGCGTGGAGCTGGCGCTCATCCCCCTGGTCGAGCCGCTCGATGCCGCCTCCGAATCGCTCATTAGCGCCGGAACCGTGCACATTCCCGCCGCGGAACGCGCCACGTTCCAGAAGGAGTATCTGCCCGCGCTCAGCCGTTCCATTCCCTCGCTGACCCCCGATCCTGCGCTGGCGCTGCCGCGCGTGAAGCCGCCGCATCTGGTGCTTGAAATCAGCTTTGACGAGCAGGTACGCCACGACGCGCAGCTGAGCTGGCACTGGGAGTACCCACTGAACCCCTTCGCGGAGGACAGTGCAGAGGAGGCGAGCGCGCAAGAGGCGAGCACACAGAATCCTGCGGCCGGCTCCGATGTGTGCTCCCTGCCCGTTTTCGGTTACCCCGGTGAAGAGGGCGGCGAGATTCGCGACGAGCGTTTTGAGGCGCGCGTGCTGCGTTCGGTACGCGCCATTCTTGCCGCCCACCCGGCGCTTTCCGGGCTGGAGGAGCGCCGCATCGAAGGCTGGGAAACCCGCGAGCTGCTCAGCGCGATTCTGCCGAAGCTTCGCCGTGTTTCCGCTGTTCAGGTGCGTTTTAATGGCACCCCGCCACAGTTCGTGGAGGCAACTGACGCGCTCATTGAAATCACCGTGAGCGAGGGCAATTCTCGCGACTGGTTCGGCCTGGGCATTGCGGTAAAGGTCAATAACTGGACCGTGCCGTTTGCGCAGATTTTTGAGGCACTCGATCGCGGGGCAGACCGTATTCTGCTCGGTAACGGTACCTATTTTTCGCTGCGTCGACCCGAGTTTAAGACCCTGCGCACCCTCATCGCGGAGGCTCGCGAACTCGACGATGCGGGCGGTGAGTTGCGCATTAACCGCCACCAGGCGGGACTATTCTCTGAGCTGGAGTCGCTGGCGGCGAGCGTGCATACGACCGCGCGGTGGGACGCTCAGGTGCGTTCGCTACTGGAGCTGGTTGAGGGCCTGGAAGATGCCGAAGAGAGCGCTGAAAAGGGCACTGAACAGACCCTTGACAAGGGCACGCAGGATTCCCCCGCGCTCCAGAAGACCTCTCGCAAGAAGACTTCCCGCCAGATTATTCCGAGCTGCCCGGTACCCACCGGCCTGCAGGCGACCCTACGCCCCTACCAGGTGGAAGGTTTCCAGTGGCTGTCGTTCCTGTATGAGCAGCGTCTGGGCGGTATTCTCGCCGACGATATGGGTCTGGGTAAGACCGTGCAGGCTCTCGCCCTCCTCGCCCACGCCATCGAGGAGCACCGCACCGCCTCCGAACGTACCACCGAGCGCGGTGAGAGCGTCGAGCCGTTCGCGCCTTTCCTCGTGATTGCACCGACCTCCGTCATCACTAACTGGGCGGCGGAGGCGGAACGCTTCCTACCCGAGGCGAAGGTCGTGACCATCACCGAAACCACCGCCGGTAAGACCCCGCTTGCCGAGCGCATCGCCGGGGCACACCTGGTGCTGACCAGCTACACACTGTTGCGCATGGACGAGGACGCATACACCGGTTACGCCCGCACGCTAGGCCGTACCGTTGACGATTCCACGGGCGAGCAGTCCGCCCCCGAAGGCTGGGGTGCGCTCCTGCTGGACGAGGCGCAATTCGTCAAAAACACCGGCACCCGCGCCTGGTCCATCGCCCGCGCGATGCCCGCCCGCACCAAGATCGCGATGACCGGCACGCCCATTGAGAACAACCTCATGGAGCTGTGGGCGCTGCTGGCGATTGTGGCGGATGGCCTGTTCCCCTCAGCCCGTGCGTTCCGTGACCTGTACGCTCGCCCGGCGGAGTCCGGTGAGGACCCGGCGCACGCCGCGGCGACGGCTGCTCGTCTGCGCCGGCGCATCCGCCCGCTCATGCTGCGCCGCACCAAGGAGCTGGTGGCGGCGGAGCTTCCGGCGAAGAACGATACGCGCGTGAACCTGCCACTGGCTCCCGGTCACCGCCGCATCTATGACACGCATCTGCAGCGTGAACGTCAGAAGGTGCTGGGTCTACTGGAGGATATGGACAAGAACCGGTTCACGATCTTCCAGTCGCTGACCCTGCTGCGCCGCCTGGCGCTCGATGCCGCGCTGATTGATCCGGAAGCCTACGCCGGGGTGTCGTCGGTCAAGCGTGACTACCTGGTTCAGCAGCTGCCCGACCTGCTCGAGAAGGGCCACCGAGTGCTGGTGTTCAGCCAGTTCACCGGCTACCTCAAGAGCATTTCGGCACGCCTGGCTAAGGAGGGCATCGGTCACCTGTACCTGGACGGTTCGACCCGCAACCGTGCCGAGGTTATCGAGGCGTTTACGAGCGGGCAGGAGCCGGTGTTCCTCATTTCGCTCAAGGCTGGCGGTTTCGGCCTGAACCTGACCGAGGCGGACCACGTGTTCATCATGGATCCGTGGTGGAACCCCGCCGCCGAGCAGCAGGCGGTGGACCGTATTCACCGCATCGGCCAGGACAAGGAGGTGCACGTCTACCGTCTGGTCGCCGAGGGCACCATTGAGGAGAAGGTCATGCAGCTCAAGGAGTCGAAGGCCGCGCTCTTCGATGCGGTGGTCGGTGAGGGCGAGTTCGCCTCCGCAGCGGTGACGGCTGAGGATGTGCGTGAGCTCTTTGCGCCGGCTATCGAGCGATAGCCGCCCTCCAATCTGAGCGGTAGCCGCCTTCCAGACTGAGCGGTAGACTTCGGGTCTGCTGATATGCCTGACGCCCGTCATTTTTCGTTACTTGGTTACGCCTCGGGCTAGATTCACGCCCGATTCTGCTGTGGCCCTTCTCAACGGGGGCTCTGAGGCGTAACCTGGTACGACTACTTACGGAGGCGCCGCCTCCCCACAGATTCAAAAGGAGCATCATGAGCTACAACGTACCCAATGTAAAGTTCAACGACGGCCGATCCATTCCGCAGCTGGGCTACGGCGTGTGGCAGATTGAGGACGAGGTCGCCGAGAAGATTGTGAGCACCGCCCTGGAGATCGGCTACCGCCACATCGACACCGCCGCTAGCTACGGCAACGAGGCGGGCGTGGGCCGCGCTATCGCTAACTCCGGCGTGGCTCGCGAAGACATCTTCCTCACCACCAAGCTGTGGAACTCTGACCAGGGTTACGAGAGCGCTTTCGAGGCGTTCGAGGCTTCCTTGGAGAAGCTGGGTACCGACTACGTTGACATGTATCTGATTCACTGGGCTAAGCCGCAGCAGGGCCTGTACTTGGATTCTTGGCGTGCGCTGATTGAGCTGCAGAAGCAGGGTAAGGTCCGTTCGATTGGTGTTTCGAACTTCCCCGAGGAGCAGCTGCGCGAGATTATCGAGGAGACCGGCGTGGTTCCGGTCATCCACCAGGTTGAGCTACACCCCTACTTCTCGCAGGAGGCGCTGCGCGCCGTTCACGCCGAGTACGGCATCGCGACTCAGGCATGGAGCCCGCTGGGCAACGGTAGCGATCTGCTGCAGAACCCCGTGCTGGCTGAGATTGCGGAGCGCCACGGCGCAACCCCCGCGCAGGTCGTGCTGGCATGGCACCTGGCTAAGGGCACCGTGGCTATCCCGAAGTCCGCGACCCCCTCCCGCATTGAGGAGAACCTGGCGTCGGTGAACGTGAAGCTGACCGCCGAGGACATCGCGGCTGTGGATGCGCTTTCCAGCCCCGAGGGTCGTATTGGCGCTGACCCGGCGAACATTGATTTCTAAGCTGGAGCGTAGAGTCCCGCGTCTAGGGGCTTGAAGCTAGGCAGAGTAAAGCCCCGACAGGCACAGATAGTGCTTGTCGGGGCTTTATTGCGTTCTCAGGATTGAGTTTTAGCGAACGCTCGTTCTCGGATTGGAGTTCTCGGATTGGATGGTTTTTGTAGAGCTATCCTTAGCGAGCGCTCCGCAGCTTATCTTTCACCGCTAGTTCTCGTCCTCCACCAGCAGGGAGAGGGAGATGCGGCGGCGTACCGGGTCAACCTCCACCACGCGCACCTGCACAATGTCGCCGCTGCGCACAATATCGTGCGGGTTCGCCACGTAGCCGCGGCTCATCTGGGAGATGTGCACGAGGCCGTCCTGGTGCACACCAATATCCACGAACGCGCCGAATGCCGCCACGTTCGAGACGGTACCTTCGAGCACCATGCCGGGGCGCACGTCCTCGAAGTGCGAGACGGACTCGGAGAAGCGGGCGGTGCGGAAGCTACCGCGCGGGTCCAGGCCGGGGCGGCGCAGCTCGGCGAAGATGTCTTCGACCGTGTACACACCGGCGGTGGCTTCCACACTCTCCAGCACGTGGCTGTCCTGTTCGTGACTATCCTGCACGTAGTCGGCGGGATTCAACCCGGCAAGCGGGTCGGTTCCGTCCGAAGTGCCCAGGGCGCCGGTAACCCAGTGGGCGCCATTGCGTGCCTGCGCGTCGGCAATAATGCGGCGCGCGAGCGGGTAAGCTTCCGGGTGCACCGCGGAGGCGTCCAGCGGCTCCTCACCGCCGCGGATGCGAATGAATCCAGCCGCCTGGCGGAAGGTTTTCGCACCCAGTCGCGGCACGTTCAGCAGCTGCTGACGGTTCGTGAAGGCGCCGTGTTCGGTGCGGTAGGCGACGATGCGTTCGGCGGTTGCGGTGCCCACGCCCGCCACATGCGCGAGTAGCTGCACGGAGGCGCTGTTGAGGTTCACGCCCACGGCGTTCACGCAGTCTTCGACGGTGTCGTTGAGGGCGCGACGCAGGGCGGCGGGCGGCACGTCGTGCTGGTACTGGCCCACACCGATGGACTGCGGGTCGATTTTGACGAGCTCGGCGAGCGGGTCCTGCAGGCGGCGTGCAATGGAGACGGCGCCGCGTACGGTCACGTCGTAGTCGGGCAGTTCGGCGGCGGCGAGGGCGGAGGCGGAGTAGACGGAGGCGCCCGCCTCGGAGACGGTCACCTTCTGGGGTGCTTCTACGCCGTCCTCGCGCAGGGTGCGGATCAGTTCGCTGGCGAGTTTGTCGGTTTCGCGGCTTGCGGTGCCGTTGCCGATGGCGATGAGTTCCACGCCGTGCTCGCGGCAGGCGGCGGCGAGCTCGCGCAGTGCTTCTGCCCACTGGTTGCGCGGGGCGTGCGGGTAGACGGTACCCACGCGCAGCGGCTCACCGGTGCCGTCAACCACGGCGTATTTCACGCCGTGGCGCAGACCCGGATCCAGGCCGAGGGTGGTCTTGTGGCCGGCGGGTGCGGCGAGCAGAATATCGCGCAGATTGGAGGCGAACACCTCGGTGGCGTGCTGTGCGGCGGCGTCGAGTAGCTGGTGGCGGATGCGTTCGGCAAGGCGCGGGCGCAGGTGGCTGCGCCATGCGGTGCGGACGGTGGCGGCGAGCCAGCCGAGTACGCGGTCTTCGTCGTCGACGGTGTTGAGCACCTGCACGGGGATGCGTAGCGCGGCGGCGACTTCACGCTCGTATGCAGAACGGACGTTCTCGTAATTTTCGGCGGCGGCCTCAGCTTCGGCGCGGGCAGCACCACGCAGGCGACTGAGCGCCACGGGGGCGGGTGCCACATCCACCTTGAGGCGCACCACGCCGGCATCCTTGGCGCGGTGCAGCGCCAGCACGCGGTGCGGCGGAATGGAACGAATACGGTCCGAGAAGGCGAAATAGTCGGAGAACTTCGCACCAATGCTTTCCTGACCGGCAATCACGCGAGACTCAATCACGCCGCCTTCACACAGGCGCTTGAGGAGCTTTTCGCTCAGCACCGGGTCGGTGAGGGCGCGGTCAATCAGGACCGCGCGGGCACCCTCGAGGGCTTCTTCGGCACTGTGAATCTGCAGGGCTTCCTCCGCCTCCGCAACCTCAATGCTCTCTTCTTCGTCATCTTCGGCGCCGTCGGTAATGTACGCGGCGGCGATGGCGTGCGCCTCGGCGAGGGGCACCTCCAGCAGGTCTTCGACGAGGGAATCAAGCCCGGCGGCACGCGCCATCTGGGCGCGGGTCACGCGCTCGCTGCGGTACGGGGCGTAGATGGCGTTCACGTCTGCGATAGTGGCGGCGTTCATGAGCGAGGAACGCAGCTGTAGCAGGGTGAGCGGGTCGATGAGGCCTTCGTCGGCGCGTTCGGTGAGCGCTTCAAGCACGCGGTTGCGGCGCTCTTCGAGGGCGCGGAGCTGGCCCAGGCGCGACTGGATGGTGCGCAGCTGGGTGTCGGTGAGTGCGCCCGTTGCTTCTTTGCGGTAGCGGGCGATGAAGGGTACGGAGTTGTCGGCGTCAAGTAGCGCCACGGCTGCGCGGATGCGGTGCGGCGCGATGCCGGTTTCTACGGCGAGCGCGTTAATGAGGTGTTCAGCGGGCTGCTCAGCTGTGCCGCCGGTTTCGTGTTTTTCGCGGTGTGCGGCGCTACTGGGCGCGGGGTCTGCAGCTCGATTCGCGCGCGGGCGGATGCTGCTTGGAAGGGGGTGTTCGCTCATCCTTCCAGTTTCGCATATTTCGCCGCGGCTCATGGGTTGAGCGGTGGTGCTGAGGATAGAGTCAGCGCGGGGCGTATTTTGCTCGCCTGTGCGGGTGCGGGTAAGCGTATTTTCTATCGCATCTTCTAGTGCAGATTACGAGTCTTTACGCACATTTTGCCCTGTGGGTGCGCTAAACATTGTCATCTTTCCGTAAGAAACCGTGTTAGGGGTTCACGTATTTGAATAGTGCTTAGTTTCAGCGATAAATTTAGATAAAAGAGCATATTTTTTGAAAAATATCGCTTATTCATGCAGATAAGGGGTGGCCTCACACCACGCAAACGCCCTTGTCTGCGTGCACACATTCAGGGTTTCGGCGGCACGGTACGACATGGTGCCGCCACATCCCGCAGATGAAAGAGGGACCCATGCGCGAACAAGCCGCGCTATTAAACGCGCCGGAGGGCTACTTAGATTTTCACGACGAGTACGCGGAACTCATCGCCGAACTCGCCGCGTTGGGGTTCACCCCTACCCAGGTTCTCCGCCGCCTCAATTTTCTGTACCCGCACATCAACAAGAAGCACCTGAACTATGCGCTGGACTCCGGCATCTGGCAGTTTGGCCCGGTCACGGCAGACGCCCCGAGCTACACGGTGCTCGCATGCGGCCTCTGGTACGTTTTCGCGGAAGCCTACGATCTGCCTCCGGAGCCCGAGTACGCGGCGCTGATTCTTGATTGCGATATTATTCACGACCTGCCGCCCGCGCTGGAGGCACGCCACTTCAGCAATGAAGACATTGCGCACGTTCTGGCGAAGATCGGCGCTACGCTCAAGTACCTTGCCGCACACCCCTACTCCCAGCTGGAGGAAGAAGCCTACGCGCAGACCCTCGAGGACATCCGACTGCGCGGTTTGGAAGAAATCGGCACCGAGGGCGGTAGCCTGTACACCCTGCTTGCCTCCAGCATGGAGGGCGAATCCGCGTGGCCTGCCCCGGCGCAGACGGTAAACGACTACCTCGGCGACGGCGACTGGTCCCTGGGTATGCTCCGTACCGGCATCTATCCGGCGGAGGCACTCGAAAACGAGTGGTACATTGACGCCGCCTCGGTACCCGAGGATTTTGCTCCGAAGACCCTGAGCCTCTTTTTGAGCTATTGTGCCCGCTACGACCGCGAGCCGACGGCGCTGAACTACGGCTACTGGTCGACCATTCCCACTCTGATTGGTGAGGTGCCGCCGCTGGGTGCGGTACGCGCCAAGTTCGGCTCCTGGCAGACGACTCTGCATCGCGGACGCACGCAGATTGCCCGCGAGCTGCGCCTGTGGACGAAGAACGAAGCAAACGCAGCTGCCGCTGAGTCGAACGAGACCGAGGCGAGCGCGGCTGAGGAGCTTGAGCTCCTCGACGCTGAGCTGACTAACGCTGAGCTCCCCGAAGCAGAACTAGCAGAGCTGGATACCCCGGACGCATCCCCTGCGGGCGCTCCCGCAGAACCGGCGGAACCGGCAGAGCCCGCGCGTCTGAGCGCCCGCGAACTCACCGAGCAGGGCATCGGCGTGGTGCAGACCGCCCACACCAACCTGGCGGCGTACCACCGCACCCAGTGGGAGCAGACGGTGGAAGTCTTCGGCGAACGCCTCGCGCAGCTTGCCTGGAACCGCCGTCTGAGCACCTACTACTTCTTCGACGGAGCCTGCCTGGAAGATGCCGACCCGACCCCCGTGGTGACGGTTTTCCGCTCCCCCACCGGTTTCCTCTGCGAGCTTGAACCCACCGTCGAGGCGCTGCCCGCCTTCGACCCGGAGTTCCTGCAGGAGCACGGCTGGAGGCACCCGGTACCGGTGCATGCGCTGTGGAACCTGCACGCGCTCGACCCGCTGGAGGCAGCTGCCGCCGTCATTGAGGCGATGCGTTCGGGTTGCGGTTGTGAACGCTGGGATTTCTACCGCACCGATGACGACAACGACCCGCTTGCCGAAGAGGCTGAGGTGGCGCCTCTCTAAGCGCACTCCCGCGAGCCTCTCGTCGGGTTCATCCCTGGAGACAGCGAAAGCCCGCGTCCCCCGCTCCCTGAGAGGAGCAGGTGACGCGGGCTTTACGCATGCACCGGTAGCCGGTGTACTAGTAGCCGGTACCGATAGCCGATGTGGCTTAGCGTGGGTTGCTTAGCGTGGGTGTTTAGCGTGCCGAGAAAATCTCGGATGCCTCCACAATCGCAATCTGCGCGGTGCGGGTAGAGATTGCTTCGTGGCGGCGTGCATCCGCACGGCGCTTGAAGAACCAACCAATACCCAGAATCGCGAACCAGACGGGCATCGCGAGCAGACCCCTGAGGGTTTCTTCATCCATGGCCAGCACACCGATGGTGAAGGCGAAGAACACCAGCGACAGCCACGCGGAGAAACGGCCGCCGGGCAGACGGAACTTCGACTTCTCGTGACGTGACGGGAACTTCTTGCGGTACATCAGGTAGCTGACCATAATCATCGCCCACGCAAAAATCACGAGTACCGCAGCCACGGTGGTGACCAGGTTGAACGCGCTAGAGATTGAGTCACCCGCGTAGAGCAGCACGATGGAGGACAGCAGCATCACGGCGGAGAGGAACAGCGCGTTACGCGGCACACCGTTCTTAGAGATCTTGCCCAGGAACTGCGGGGCGCTGCGCTCGCGCGCCAGGCCGAATGCCATGCGCGAGGTGGAGAAGATACCGGAGTTCGCCGAGGAGGTTGCGCTGGTAATCACCACAAAGTTGATGATGTGCGCGGCGATGCCCAGGCCCGCCAGAGTGAACATGGCCACGAAGGGGCTCTTATCGGGGCTGACGAGGCGCCAGGGGGTAACCATCAGGATAGTAGCGAGCGCGCCCACGTAGAATACCATAACACGTACCGGTACGGCGTTGATTGCCTTGGGCAGGGTCTTTTCGGGGTCCTTGGTTTCTGCGGCGGTGGTACCAACCAGCTCGGAGCCCATGAAGGCAAAGACGGCAATCTGGAATGCGCCGAGGAAGCCAATGAAGTGGTTCGGGAACATGCCGCCGTCATTCCAGAGGTTTGCAACGGATGCCTGCGCGCCACTGGGCGAGGTGAAGCCGATAGCGACCATGCCGCCGCCAACAATAATCAGGGCAACGATGGCGACAATCTTGATCATGGCGAACCAGAATTCGATTTCGCCGAAGTTCTTCACGGACACCAGGTTCAGGGTCAGCAGAACACCGATGACGGCGATCGCCGGAATCCATGCCTGCAGGTCGGGCCACCACATACGCAGGTAGCCAACAATTGCGATGATATCCGCGACGGCGGTGACCACCCACATGAACCAGTAGGACCAGCCGAGGAAGAACCCGGCCATGGGGCCGACCAGGTCGGTGGTGAAGTCGGAGAAGGACTTGTACCTCAGGTTGGAGAGCAGAATCTCGCCCATAGCTCGCAGCACCAGGAAGATGACGGCGCCGATGAGCATATACACGAAAATCACGGAGGGGCCCGCCAGGGAGATGGCGCGACCGGAGCCCATGAACAGGCCGGTGCCGATGGCACCGCCGATGGCGATGAGCTGGATGTGGCGGTTGCTTAGACCGCGGTGTAGTCGCTCTCCCTGCTCGGGAGCTTTAGGATTCAGGCTGACGTTGTTCTGTTCAGTCACGACGTCCTCTTTTCAGCGGTTGTACCCCGTACCGCATGTGCCGTTACTGGAATAAGAATCGCTAGATCGCAGCGGGCACGGTCACTGTATGAATATGCGGCCATTTGCTTGCGGGGCGTCCCCGGATTTCGGGGCGAGGCTAGGGCTCTATCAGATATCGCGCGGCATTCGGAAGTGTCACGCTATCGACTAACGCGAAGTTTTTCTGGGAGCTCTCGCAGCTACTTGGATAGTTATTCTACAGGTGTTAAGTGCAAGAAAACAGGATTTACGGCAAAAATGTGACCTATTTCTATTATTCACGTCATATCAAGCGGCGTAAAAAATACCGCCCCGAACGTAAACAGGCAGGCATGAGGGCACGCGAAAGCCCCGCCTCCGCATCCTCAAAGAATGCAGAAACGGGGCTTACCAACAGCACCACAGAAAGAACAGAAACTACTTCTGACCAGCCTTGTCAGCAGCGTTTTCAACAGCCAGCGCACGAGCACGCTTCGCCGCGTGGCGGCGGGTCAGAATCTCGTAGCCAATAGCCAGAGCGATGAACCAGATGGGGGTCAGCGCCAGACCGATTGCGGTGTCCGGGTACAGGCTCAGGGCGTAGACCATGACGGCGAAGAAGACCAGACCAAACCAGCTCATGCCAATACCCCAGGGCATCTTGTATGCGGATGCCTCGTGGCGTTCGGGGAACTTCTTGCGGTATACCAGGTACGCAATCAGGATCATGCTCCAGGTGAAGATACCCATCATCGACGCCACGGAGGTCACCACGGTGAACGCCTCCATAATGCCGCTACCGGCATAGAGCATGACCAGACTAAACAGCAGCATCACAGTGGTCAGGTACAGGGCGTTGGCGGGCACACCATTCTTGGTGAGCTTGCCCAGTGCGGAGGGTGCGGCACCGTCGTGCGCCAAACCGTACACCATGCGGGAGGTCGAGAAAATACCGGAGTTCGCCGAAGATGCCGCAGAGGTCAGCACCACAAAGTTCACCAGGGAGGCGGCAACAGCAATGCCCGCCAGGGAGAACATGCCCACGAAGGGGCTCATGGACTTATCCAGCTTGTCCCAGGGGGTGACGGCGAGGATGGTCAGCAGCGGCAGGGCGTAGAAGAGGCCAATGCGGAAGGGTACCGCGTTAATTGCCTTGGGCAGGGTGCGTTCAGGGTGTTCGGTTTCCGCCACGGCGGTACCGACCAGCTCAGCACCCACGAAGGCAAAGAGCGCAATCTGGAAGGCGCCCAGGAAGCCCGTCAGGCCCTGGGTAAAGATACCGCTACCGGAGGGGCCGGGGCGATCCCAGAGATTTGCCACAGAGGCGACGGTACCGTCGGGCGCGGTGAAGCTAAAGGCAACCATGAGCGCACCAACAATAATGAGGGCGACAATGGCGACGATTTTAATGACTGCGAACCAGAATTCGATTTCACCGAAGTTCTTCACCGAGGGCAGGTTCAGCAGCAGCAGAGCCACGATAACGGTCAGCGCCGGGATGAAGGCTGGGATTTCCGGCCACCAGTATTTGATGTAGCCGGTAATGGCAATGACGTCCGCGATACCTGTGACGACCCAGAAGAACCAGTACGACCAGCCGACGAAGAAGCCGGCGCGCAGACCGAGGATGTCGGTAATGAAGTCGGTGAAGGACTTGTACTTGGGGTTGGAGAGCAGAATCTCGCCCATGGCGCGCAGAACAAAGTAGATGACGCTACCGATAATGGCGTAAACAAAGACGATGGAGGGGCCGGTCAGGGCGATGGTCTTTGCTGAGCCGAGGAAAAGGCCGGTGCCGATGGCGCCGCCAATTGCGATCAGCTGGATGTGTCGGTAGCTTAGTCCGCGCTGGAGCTTGGAGTGCTCCGCTTCGGAGTCTAGGCCGGTGACGGAGTTGTGCTGCATTGGCTGCTGTGTCACGTATTTCTCTTTCCTGCGTCGATTCGCCCTAAATTTCACTCGGGGGCGAGTCCGGGTGGCTGGTATTCATACATAATCCTGAACGGCGCGCCAGGAGGCGGTTCCCGCGCTTCCCGAGCCGGCGCGGTGCGCTTGGGCTTGTGGGCTCCGATTTTGCGGGGCTTCCGACTTCTTGCATCGCCGATAAAAGATTATGCAGAGAATGCATAATTTCAAATTTTACCCCCTCATACCCACACAAGTACAAGGAATACAACATCACCAGATTTTTGAGACGGGACGATTGGGACGGGGCGAGCCTGTGACATCTCTCAGCCTCCACCCGGAACACGCCCCGCACCACCCTTAGATCACGCCCCTTCTCTGCAAGCTTCTGCCAGGTTTTCAAAAAATATTTAGAAACTTTACGCGTAAAACTTTACAAGGCGAGGAACCGAGTCTAGAGTAGAAACCGTTCAACAAAAACCTAACCAACCAACTACAGAACAGAAGGACAACATCATGGGCAAGTTCTCCAACGCAGCACTGCGCATCACCGCCGGCGCGCTCATCCTCGACGCAGGCGTCAAGAAGCTCAAGGCAGACGAAGGCACCTACGCCTTCCTGCAGCAGATGGCGGCAACCGGTGTTCCCGCAGTCTCCAAGCTGGACGCAGCAACCTTCGGTAAGCTCATCTCCGGCGCAGAAACCGCACTCGGCGCAACCCTGCTGACCCCCTTCATCCCCGCACGCCTGGCGGGCGCAGGCCTGACCGCATTCGCGGCAAACCTGATGACCATGTACTTCCGCAACCCGGACATGCACGACAAGTACTTCCGCCCCACCCAGGACGGTCAGCAGCTCGCAAACAACATCGTGATGCTCGGCGCAGGCCTGGCACTGCTGGGCTCCAAGAAGTAAGCCCCACACGCTAACTCACTCAGACGACCTCACGAAAGTGTGGCGGGAACAGTATTCG
This sequence comes from Rothia sp. HMSC069D01, assembly GCF_001810135.1. Taxonomy (NCBI): domain Bacteria; kingdom Bacillati; phylum Actinomycetota; class Actinomycetes; order Micrococcales; family Micrococcaceae; genus Rothia; species Rothia sp. HMSC069D01. The sequence goes on along the minus strand of NZ_KV800109.1, from coordinate 54,583 downwards.
TTCCCGCCGCACTTTTGTATGCGCGCTAAATTTCTGTGTTTCTCAGACCGGCATGCTCCCGGCTAGTTCAGTTTCACGCCCGGCTAGTTCAGCGTCACGCCAGCCCCGCACGCCGCGAAACCGCACGGTGTAGCGGCGCTACGCTATTCTTTTAGGTATGTCTACTGAGAACACGCAGCCTAGCCAGGCACCCGAATCCACCGAAGAAAAGGCCAAGAAGCCGGTTCCCGAGGAATTCTTCCGCCAGCCCTACTCCTTCGTCCGCCGCGGCGACCGCCTCACCGCGCGCCGCCAGAAGGCGTGGGACACCTACTCCCCCACCCACGTGCTGGACATCCCGCGTCTGCGCACCGACACCTCCGTCGCGCCTGAGGCGACCTTCGACCCGGTCAAGATTTACGGCCGCGAGGCGTACCAGGTTGTCGAGATTGGTTCCGGTCTGGGCGAGGCGATTGTGCACCGCGCAGCTGAGGTGCCCGAGGCGAACTTCCTCGCCGTTGAGGTGTACACCCCCGGCATCGCGGACCTGCTGCTGAAGATGGGCAACGCTGGCGTGGAGAACGTGCGTGTGGCTCAGGCGAACGCACCCGAACTGCTCGACAACATGCTTGAGGAGAACTCCGTGGACGAGCTGTGGGTGTTCTTCCCGGACCCCTGGCATAAGTCCCGCCACCACAAGCGCCGCCTGGTGTCCCCGGCGTTCGCTGATAAGGTTGCGCGCGTGCTTAAGCCCGGCGGCATTTGGCGTCTGGCGACTGACTGGGAGGAGTACGCCCTGGTCATGCGTGAGGTTCTGGAGGCGCACCCCGACTTTGAGAACGTGAACCCGGGCGCCGGTGCGACCGAGGAGGATCCGCTGGGTGGTTGGGCTCCGCGTTGGGAGGGCCGTACTCTCACCAGCTTTGAGCGTAAGGCTCAGGAGGCGGGCCGCCGCGCGCATGATCTGACCTACCGCCGCAAGTAAGCGGGTCAGCGTTAGTACGCGACTTATACGTTAAGGAGGTGAGGCTCCCCGGTCATTCGGGGAGCCTCACCTCCACAGTCAGCACCAGAATTCAGGCCTTTACACATTTTTGGCATACTTATTTTTCTAGGTTGCCCTATTCCTATACCCCCCTGTTGCTGCTCCGCTGGTAATTATATTTTCTTCACTATTTTTCTCCTTCTGAATGTTGCTTCAGTTCTTCCATATCTTTCATCATTTCACCCACAATAGGTGAACCCTCATCTTTTGCTCCTTGACCCTGACCAGCCCCCACGACAGGCTTCTGCTGCTCACTGACTCTTTTGAATATAATTTCACACGATTCGCGTTCATATTTTTCAAAATTAATTAATTTTTCCTCGGCATCTCCAATATTAAAGAGCCTGTAATTATTTAACATTTCCTGATTTATACTCCTACCCTTATTCTCAATAGGCAAAAAGTACAACGGAAATCTATCAGGACCCCCATCACCGATTGAACAGCCTTTCATTTCATGAAAACCAAAAAATAAAACATCCCTATCCAATTCACCCCTATTTTTGCCACCATTTAGGATACATCTTGCCAGCTTTGGCGACAGCACAAAAAAATGAGGTCGAGAGTACTCAGCAACACGAAACCCAAGATCAACATCACGACCAATAAAATCTATAAAATAATCATTTTGAATCTCCCGGATAGAGTTTCTATAAACTCCAAAAATAACTGACGCGTTATCCTCCGGGTCTCCTTCTTCTTTTTCCACCTGTTCTTGCTTCTCAGTTTTATATTCCCAGTCTTTACCTATTAGATTCCACGAAAAGTCCCACTCATCTTCTGCATGCAGCAAAAACGCATACCCATGTAACCCTAAACGCATATTACTTTCTAGACCCACTGGAACTATATGTTCAATTTCCATAACCTTTATAAACTGGTCTATATACCTGCGAACAGACTGATAGTCTATACTTTTACCCTCACTAATAGGAATTACTCTAAAATAAACAAGCTCATCACCGCGCACACGCCATAGAACCCAGTCATCTCTTGCCGAATCACCATCCTCAGCATCCAGCTTACGCAACTGCCTATCAAATTCGCGCATAAATTTAGATATACCTATATTTACTAAAGGATTCTTAACTTTTAAAGCGGTAGATTCATCAATGTCAACCCCGCATACAAGCACAGCCTGAGGTACCTTATCCTCAGGCTGTGCTTCATTTCCAGATACATCGCTAATTTTTTTGTCAGCCATTGTTATCCAATAGTCCTAGCGTGCGTGCACGGACTTCAGCAGCCGCGATAGATACCCCAAAATCATTAGCAACTAAATCCAAGTCTCCGCCCCGGATTTCAAAAGATTTTTTAAACTTATTCTCGGGCATCAATAGGCTTGCAGCAAAAACATTTGCTTCATATTCAGTAAACCCACCATAAGCATGATTTGTCCTGCGATATACAGTTTCTCGCTCTTCCGGATTCCCATCCTTATAATGAATAAAATAATGACCTATTTCGTGAGCTATAGTGAATTTCTGTCGATTTTTCCCGTCCATTGCAGAGACATATATCTTAAATGAATCATCCGAATCATTTATAACCATTGAATTTCCATTTGCCTCTAGATAGCCAACTTCATAGACAGATCCACCTAACTTTTCCACTAGTTCAAGGATATCAAGATTCAGGGAATTATTAGACGAATATCTAGACATAAATATATCGTTCAGCCGCTCCGCTACAGACTGCACATATTTCATATTTGCCATTTCTACACACCTACTTCCAAAAACTAGACAAAATCACAATAATTAAAAGGATAAGAACGTTAGAAAAAACTACCCACTGCAATATAACTACGGCAAAAAACTTATTCCAGGCAACTTTTCCAAGTACAGCAATTTGTTCGCTTAAATATTCTAAACATACTTTTTCGCTTACAGATTCCATACACTGATTTTTTTTACCCATTTTGTATGTTCCGTAAAAGAATAAGTTCCCACCAGCGCTGTTATACGATTTAGTATACGGTTGCAAAGCTAAGAAACCAATTATAAAAGATCCCAACAAAAGCAATGAACATACAACCACAGCTACCCATGTATACCATTCCCAGCCACCTCGCTCCGCCATATCAGAGAGAATTTTAGGAGCGAACGTAGCATAGGCAGCAACAATAACGCCTTGAACAGTCAGAAGCATCTGAATTTTTGAATCACCGTGTTTAATCCAATCAGTGAAATGCTGGATGATCTGCCATCTTTGGTCAAAGTCCAAGCCCAGCGAAAGATCTGCGGTCTCCTTAACGACCTTCGAAGGCTTCCTGCACATAATTATCCTCCTTAGTTACCTGAGATATCTTACCGATGAGAAGAACCCATTAGTTCTATCCCTGTATTACCACTCTATCCTGTTCTAAGCCCACTCTGCTCTAAAATTGGTCATTTCGAGATAGAATTCATTCGTTATCCGAGTTTTTCAAGGCAGGCCACCGCGCAAAGTGCATATAGGGTAAAGCAGGTGAGGCTCCCCGATCATTCGGGGAGCCTCACCTCCTTGTGTGTGGGTCCAAGTGCGTACGGGCGGGGGTCTACCCTACCTCGCTCGCACAACGCTAAGACGCACAAGCCTATATGGGCGGCTGACCAGCTCAAATGAACTAGAAGCGAGCTAGAACAGCCGAACCGTTTATCCCAGTGTAGCGGGTTTAGCCGGTTTAGCGCTGCGGTTTTGTATCATCCGCCGTAGCCGACTGGTGACGCTGACGGTACAGCACCACAGCCGAAGAACGCTGACGAGGCGCCGGGCGGGTACCGCGGGCAATATGCACCACGTCGCCGCTGGTACCGGCAGCGAACACGCGCTCCGCCAAGCCCAGCTTCACCTTCGCATCCTCGACCTGACGCTGCAGCGCCGCAATCTGCTCCTGCTGCTCCTCCACGAGGGACTCCAGCTCAATAATGCGGCGAATACCCTCCAGGGAGACGCCCTCCTGCGAGAGCTGCTGAATCTGCTGCAGACGGTTCACGTCACGCTGCGAATAGCGGCGCGCCTTACCGGGCGCACGCGAAGGCTGGACCAGGCCGATGCGGTCGTACTGGCGCAGGGTCTGCGGGTGCATGCCCGCCAGCTCAGCTGCCACAGAAATCACGAAAACCGGCAGGTCCACGCTGTGCAACGGCTTGCCGCTACGGGACTTAGATGATGATTCTCGAGATGCCATGGTTTACTTCGCCTTCTTCAACAGATCCTTACGCGGGTTCTCCTGCGGTGCCAGTTTTACGAACTTATCGAATGCTTCCTGCGCCTCTGCGCTCAGCTCGGTGGGCAGTACAATCTCGGGGATGACCAGCAGGTCGCCGTCGCCGCCCTTAGCCTTGAAGCCGCGGCCCTTAGCGCGCAGTCGGCGGCCGACCTGGCCGGGTGCCAGGCGCAGCTTCACGGTGGATGCGTCGGGCAGGGGCACCTCAATCACTGCGCCGTCGACGGCCTCAGCGAGGGTGACGGGCGCGCGCATAATCAGGTTGTTACCCTCGCGCGAGTACACGGAGTCATCGGAGACGCGCACGGTGACCTTCAGGTCGCCGCCGCGCAGGCCCTTGCCGCGCAGGCGGACCTTCTGGCCGTCCTTAATGCCTGCGGGGATGCGTGCCTCGGTGTGGGAGCCGTCCGGCAGGAACACGGTCACGGTCGCGCCGGTGTATGCCTGGGCGAGGCTGATGCGGGTGCTGGTGGTGCTTTCTTCGGGGGCTGCGTGCTGTGCGCCGCCGAAACCGCCGCCGCCCATGCCGCCGAAGTCGGCGCTGGTGAAGCCTGCGGAGCGTCGGGAGCCGCCGGCGCTGCCGCCGAAGAGGCCGCCGAGCAGGTCGTCAATGTTGATGCCTGCGCCGCCGTTGCTGAAGCCGCCGAATGCGTCCGCGCCGGGGTAGCCGGTGTAGCTACCACCGCCGAAGCCGCCGCCTCCGAATCCGCCCATGCCTGCGGCACCGTAGCGGCGAATCTGGTCGTACTCTTCGCGCTGCTTCTTATCGGAGAGCACGTCGTATGCTTCCGAGATTTCCTTGAACTTCTTCTCTGCTGCGGCGTCGCCGGGGTTCAGGTCCGGGTGGTACTTGCGGGAGAGCTTGCGGTACGCCTTCTTGATGTCGCTTTCGCTTGCGTCTTCGCTAACCCCCAGTGCCTTGTAAAAGTCGTCGGTTAGCCAGTTTTCACTTGCCATGTTGTGTTTCTCCTTCTGCGGTGATGCGCCGCCCTCCTCGGTTACGGGACGGCTTGCAGGGGCACCGCGTGCTTGTGTTAATACTCTATATAAAAGTTTAGTCTACTTGACTCAATTTTGAAAGGGCTGAGCCCAAAAAAATAGCGCCCCTACAAGCCTCTTGACCGCCGCCACAACTCACCAAAACCCGCACCAACACCGGGCATGACAGCGCGGACAGAACAGCCCGGGCAAATAACAGGGCGGGCACTCCCCCACCAGGGAGAGCACCCGCCCGTCGTTAGTTATTCAGCCAATGCTTAGCCGATCACCTTACGGTGCGACAGCCACAGCCACCTGAGCGGTACGAACCACGCGGTCGTTCACGCGGTAGCCGTAACGCAGAACCATGGAGACATGATCCTCAGCCACCTCGTCGGTGGGCTGCTGCAGTACAGCTTCGTGGATGTTCGGGTCGAAGGCGTCGCCTACTTCACCGAAGCGCTCCACGCCCTGCTTGCTGAGCAGCTCTTCGAGCTTCGCAGCGATGGAGGCGAAGGGGCCGTCCTGCAGGTCGCCGTGCTTGCGTGCGGCGTCGATATCGTCGAGTACCGGCAGCAGTGCGGTCACCAGTTCACTGGTTACGAAGCCTCGCAACTGCTCCTTTTCGCGAGCGGTGCGGTTCTTGAAGTTAGTGAACTCGGCCTGCAGGCGAAGCAGGGAGTCCAGGCGCTCTGCGGCGAGTGCCGCATCCGCAGATTCTGCTTCTACGGCGTCCTGGAGCTCAGCCTCGACGGCTTCCGCAGCTTCCTCGGGGCTTTCGACCGATTCAGCTTCGGGGTGGCCTTCCGCTGCGGGGGCGTTGAATGCCTCCTCCAGCGGGTCGGGGGTGGTGTTTTCCTGCTCAGCCATAATTACTTCTTCTCGTCTTCGTCGATAACCTCGGCGTCGACAACGTCCTCGTCAGCGGCGGGCTTGGACTCGGATGCCTCAGCCTGAGCTGCTGCGTAGAGTGCCTCACCCAGCTTGGACTGGGAAGCCTGCAGCTTCTCGAATGCGGACTTCACTGCTGCGTCGTCGTCGCCCTCGAGTGCCTTCTTCAGCTCGTCGACATCGCCCTGAACCTCGGTCTTGACGTCCTCGGGCAGCTTGTCGCCGTTCTCCTTCAGGAGCTTCTCGACGGAGTATGCGACGGACTCAGCTGCGTTGCGGGTGTCAGCAGCCTCGCGGCGTGCCTTGTCCTGCTCAGCGTGTGCTTCTGCGTCCTTGACCATGCGGTCGATGTCGTCCTTGGAGAGGGAGGTACCGCCGGTGATGGTCATGGACTGCTCAGCGCCGGTGCCCTTGTCCTTTGCGGAGACGTGGACGATGCCGTTTGCGTCGATGTCGAAGGTGACCTCAATCTGGGGCACGCCACGGGGTGCGGGGGCGATGCCGGTCAGCTCGAAGGTACCCAGGTTCTTGTTGTCGCGAGTGAACTCACGCTCACCCTGGAAGACCTGAATGGTCACGGAGGGCTGGTTGTCCTCTGCGGTGGTGAAGGTCTCGGAACGCTTGGTCGGGATTGCGGTGTTGCGCTCGATCAGCTTGGTCATCACGCCGCCCTTGGTCTCGATACCGAGGGAGAGGGGGGTGACGTCGATCAGCAGAACGTCCTTACGGTCGCCCTTCAGCACGCCTGCCTGCAGTGCTGCACCCATTGCCACGACCTCGTCGGGGTTCACGCCCTTGTTGGGCTCGCGGCCGGTGAGCTCCTTGACGAGCTCAGCAACAGCGGGCATACGGGTGGAGCCACCAACCAGGATGACCTCAGAAATCTCGGAGATGGACACGCCAGCTTCCTTGATTACGTCGAGCACGGGCTTCTTGGTGCGCTCGAGCAGGTCGCGGGTCAGTTCCTCGAACTTTGCGCGGGTCAGCTTCTCATCCAGGTGGATGGGGCCCTCGGGGGTCACGGACAGGTACTGCAGGGAGATGTTGGTGCTAGAAGCGCTGGACAGCTCCTTCTTAGCCTGCTCAGCTGCTTCCTGCAGACGCTGCAGAGCAATCTTGTCCTTGGACAGGTCAGCACCGGTGTTTGCCTTCACCTGTGCGAGCAGCCACTCGACTACGCGCTGGTCCCAGTCGTCACCACCGAGGCGGTTGTCACCGCTGGTTGCGCGAACCTGAATGGTGGAGAAGCCGTCGTCGTCCTTGCCGACTTCCAGCAGGGAGACGTCGAAGGTACCGCCACCGAGGTCGAAGACCAGGATGAGCTCGTCTTCCTTACCCTTGTCCAGACCGTATGCGAGTGCTGCGGCGGTGGGCTCGTTGACGATACGCAGGACGTTCAGGCCTGCAATCTCGCCGGCTTCCTTGGTTGCCTGACGCTCAGCGTCGTTGAAGTATGCGGGAACGGTGATGACAGCGTCGGTGACGGTGTCGTTCAGGAATGCCTCTGCGTCGCCCTTCAGCTTCATGAGGATACGAGCGGAGATTTCCTGCGGGGTGTACTTCTTGCCGTCGATCTCGGTGGTCCAGTCGGTACCCATGTGGCGCTTGACGGAGGAGATGGTGCGGTCGACGTTGGTCACTGCCTGACGCTTTGCGACGCTACCGACCAGAACCTCGCCGTCCTTGGAGAATGCGACGACGGAGGGGGTGGTGCGGGTGCCCTCTGCGTTAGCGATGACGACCGGGTCGCCACCTTCCAGTGCTGCTACGACCGAGTTGGTGGTACCGAGGTCAATACCTACTGCACGTGCCATATGTTTATTCACTCCTTAGGTGTTAGTGCCCCGCTTCTTCTAATGCGAGGCGGGATAGTTTGAAAGTTTTGGAGGCGGTCGGTGCTGCGCGTGCCGCCCGTTTGGGGTGGTCTGCGCGGCTCCTTGAGCCTCATGTACTCAAGTATGCACTCTCCCGGAGGGGCTGTCAAGAGACTTGAGCGAACTTTACTCAACTTTTTTATGCGAAGGAGCGTGAGGGGTGGGTTTTTTGGGGCTCTGGAGGGGTATTTTGCGGGGGATTTTGAGGCGGCGGCGAGGCGCGGATGGGCGGTTTTGCCGCGGAATTCTGCGGTTTTTGGGCGGCGCGAGGGTGCGGCGCGGCGATTCAGCGCACGGCGGACACCGCCGGGCGGTCGGGGCGAAAAAATTTTTAAAAATTTTTATAAAAGGGGTGAAAACCCGAAAAATTGGGGTGCGGGAGGGGTCGGGAGATGGCTCGGGCGCACCTTATATAGGGTGTACGGGGCGATTTTGGGCGCGATTTTTAGGTCTAGAAGCTAGGCCTCTAGCAACGCTGCTAGGGGTACGCTTCGCGCAGGCACCTCAGCTACGGACGCCTGCCTGAGATCCAAGAGATTCGCTCCTCTTATATATGGAGAACTGATCTGCAAGCTCCATTGCTCACTCTATGGAGGCATCTCCGCTTGTCCGACCCGTAATTCTCCAACCTTCACCTGTGGCTTGAGAGCACCTGCCTGCCGTATGCTGGTTACGACCATATCCTCTCAAAGTAGACAGGAGAACTTATGCCTGAGCAAGACACGCCACCCCTTACCAACAATTCCAATCTGCAACAGCACAGCAATCCGAATACCGAAAACAAGCAATGTTTATTTAAAATCATTATCTATATTTTTATATTTTTACTGCTTATATATGGAATTATCCACATTCCTACATTTGCAGAATTTCTAAAAAATCAGCCATTTCCACTCAACTTTCCTACCCTAAAAAGAGCAACACTTATTCTTCTTACCATTATTTTTATATTCTATACCTGCTTTACATTTTCTCAAATAAAACCAAAATCAATAAATTTCATATACTTTATTATAAATAATCCAGAATACTCATTCCTCCCCGCAGGTTTCACTTTTGCCGCAATATCTTTACTTCCACCCTCAGATGCCAAATTCATAAATGATATACTGGCATACCTCTCTGCTTTCGCGGGACTTTCTACATTCTTCCAAAAACCTAAATATATAACATATAATGACCCTCACGCCCGATACTATACAGCTTTGGATAATCTAAAAAGTGACAATGTGCATGTTCGCCAAGGAGCCGTGTATACGCTCATTGAACTCGCTGATAGTTGGATTAGCGATGATACCCTCAGCAAGAAGCGGCAACACAAATTTGGCCAGGAAATCATCAATCACCTCTGCTACTATATCCGCACACCTTATGATTACAGTTCTAAAGACAAGTCGGAATTATCCGAAGAAAAAAATATTCGCCAAGCAATTTTGCATGAAATTAAAGCTAGACTAAGTAGTGGAACCACAGATATCAAGGAAGGCCCCTGGTCGAATTTTTCATATGATTTTTCAAATGCACACATCTTCTACACATTCGACCTCTCCAATAGTTTCCTTAGTGCTGACAGCAAGTTTTTGGGTACCCATTTCTTGCATGACGCACACTTTAATAGCACCACATTTAAAAATGATGCAGATTTTAGTAGTACAGTTTTTTATAGCCCTACAGAATTCATAAATACTACATTTATGGATATTGCCTACTTTTGGAAAGCCGAATTTAAAGAGTCAGCAAACTTTGAAGGAGCGCAGTTTAAAAGCACTCAAGGAATCCAAACTAATGGTATGCAACCCGGCGATTCAAGATACTTAAAATATAAAAGTTCTGCAGATTTTAGGCAAGCAATTTTTGAAAAAATTGCAAGATTCGGCAGGACAGAATTCAATGGATCCGCGGATTTTCGTGAAGCATGTTTTAAGACTAGAATTCCTTTTTTTCACACTCTAGGAAACTTGAAAATTTACGCTAAGTTTTCACAGAATGCCGATCCGAGCGATTACATATTCAAGGAATTGAATAATGAAAGCTGCCCAATTAATACTGAGATAAAAATCCATAAAATAAGGCTTCGACTCCCTCGAAAATCAAATAAATATATTTATAGGGAAACACGTTTTAATATCCCTACCGGTTGTAGCCTGTTTGGTCCCGAGCCTTTGTCGGCTCCAAAACATGAAGAACCTGCCGAATAGTATTCACCCTTGAAGGCCCCACTGGCTCACGTCGGCGGGGCCTTTGAGAATTCTCATAATGACTATTTCCGACTAACGAACATATATAAAACTCACTATAGAGAAGCTCCGTCTGCACATCTCGTGCAGGCGGGGCTTCTTCTTTGCCCAGCGCGAGCGCGCAAGGGTGGTGTTCTCCCCTATGCTGGTTATAAGCCAGCACCGGAGCAGGAAGGGCACACCACCATGAACCTCAACAAACTCTTAACCGCGCTACGGCAACACAAAAACACCCCGGCACACAACCAGCAGGCCGGGCGGCACGAACGCTACACACACGCACTCGAACAATTCCTCGACGGACAACCCGCCGTACGCCTCGGCGGGGCGTACACGCTCGTAAACCTTGCAGACGAATGGCTCACCGATACCTCCCTGCCCGAGCAGGTGTGCCGCGAAGAAGCCCAAGCTATTATCGACGCGCTGACCGAGTGCATCCGCACGCCCTACCCCCTCGCACAGAAACGGCAGATCCTAGAAGCAGACGAGGCCCCCGAAGGGTACGCAGGCGACTTTACGCACGATCAGGAAGCACTACGCGAAGAGCAGCTAGTACGCCGCACAGTCTTCATGGAGCTCAGCCGCCGCCTCGCCTCAATCACCGAGAGCGCCGAGAAAGACAACAGGGAAAGCCAGCACTCGGTGCCGCCAATATCGCCCATGTGGGCTGACCTGCGCTTCGACTTTGGTGGCGCACCCATCTTCTACCCGCTGGGGCAGCTGCACTTTCAGAACGCCGATTTTGCCTCCGCGACCTTCTACGGCCCGGCGGATTTCTCCGGTGCTACCTTCCGCGGTGACACCAGCTTCTCCGCAGCACAGTTCACGGCTGACGCATCCTTCCACAGCACCAGCTTCACCGACTGGGTGGGTTTCAGCGCCGCACACTTCGCAGGCGCGGCAGAGTTCAGCGGGGCACATTTTGCGGACGCGGCAAGCTTCGCAACCGTAACCTTCACCGGCGAGGCCGACTTCTCAGACGCGGTCTTCTCGGCTGCGGCTGACTTCGCGGTATCCGCCTTCAAATCCGATGCCAACTTCTCACGCTTGAACACCGCAGGCATAGCTAGCTTCGCGGCGGTCACCTTCGGCGGAAAGGCAGTATTCACCGCCTCCACGTTCCACGATGAAGCATACTTCGCCGCGTCGGTCTTCAACCGTCCGGCGGTGTTCTCCAAGTCGCTGTTCGGCGGGGTCGCGCGCTTTGCCGGTATAGTGACCAAGCAGTCCGCGATGTTCAGCAAGGTGCGCTTTACGGGCGCGGCGGACTTTAGCGGGGCGTCCTTCACGCAGTACGAGGATTTTGGTGGGGCGCGGTTCGACGGCGACGCCACGTTCAGCCGGGCGTCTTTTATTGCGCTTCCGAGGACGCGCTATGAGATGGACTTCCCGCAGCACGCGAACTTCGGTAACGCGACCTTCGCGCAGGATGCCGACTTTAGTAAGGCGACGTTCACGGCGCATGTCGGCTTCTACAAGGCGACGTTCGCGCGGGCGGTGAGCTTCAACGGGGCGAGCTTTGAGGGCGCCTACTTCGCGGATGCGACGTTCGGTCATGGCGCGGATTTCAGGCAGACTAGCTTCATGTATGTTAAGCCGTCCTTTGAGGCTTTGGAGAGGCGGCTGCAGAGGGCACGGTTCTCGGCACAGGCGGATCCGCAGGATTACCTGTTCGAGGCGCGCCCGGAGAGCCCGCACGGTTTCAGCTGTGGCGCAGCGGAGCTTCTTAATAGAACGTTCATTCTCCCTGTCGGTGCCGTGCTTTACGACCCGGATTCCTGGGACAAAGAGCAGCAGGAGTACACCCGCATCAGTGAGCCTGCGCAGTAACAGCTACACCCTCCTCTACCCAGAGTTCACGTTACCAAGGGAAGTAATCTCCTTTCAGGCATAGGAGGAATATACGAAAACCAGAGATGAGGTTGACCTGCACCCAGGAGGCACTTATGTTTTTTGATATACAATATCAATAGTGGGTGGATTTCTTCACCTCCAAGGAAACAATATTAATTTTCACCTGAACAAAAAAATATTTAATTTTATATTCATCATATTGCCAGACAACACTTCATAGGAGACTCACATGATTGACCCTACTGTTGTAGCAGCTGCTGCTAAAGCAGCTGCTGCTAGAATAGCATCAAAAATTCCGGAATGGTTAAAAAAATCTTCACCGACAAAGAAATTGCTCGAAGTAATAGAGCCACAGAAAAAGAAACAGAAAGACATCATACAACCACAGAAAAAGAAACAGAAAGACACCATACAACCACAGAAGAATTACTGAGTAAAGAACAGGGAAGAAAGCACATGGCTACCCTTGACAAGAAACGCAAGGATGCCATTTTAGAACTTGGAAATGAAAATATTCAAATTCGCATACAAGGCGTAGAATCACTTATAGAAGTTGCAATGTCTTATGCAGACAGTACTGAATTAAATCTTAATATCGAGGAAAGAGGTGAAAAAATAAACGATATTCTCCAGTACCTCTGTCAATACATCCAAACTCCACCCACCCCAGACATAAACAAAATTGATGATTCTCCGGTACGAAAAAAAATCTTTGAGAAGATTAGTAACCGACTTAGATTAGCCATTGACAACGAGTCCAATAGTGTACCACCCGAAAACCCATGGAGCTTCATTCAATGCGACTTTAGCAACTCAACCATTAATTATTCCCTCGACGACATTAGTTTAATTAATGCAAAATTCCTCAATGTAGATTTTAAAGATGGAGCATCGTTTAATGGATCATCTTTTTACGGAACTTCTATTTTCAATAAGGCAAAGTTCTACTGTAATGCGCAATTCAGTGGGTCCAATTTTTATGGCCCTGTTACTTTCATAGATTCTGAATTTAAGACAACCAAACCAGATAATATTTCTTGTTACGCAGCATTCTCTGCCCAATTCCACAGTGACGCATGCTTTAAAAACTCCACATTTGAATGCAGGGCTATATTCCGGAAATCACACTTCCATGAAACTGCAGATTTTACTATCGCAAAATTCAATGATTCCTCAGATTTCAATTGGGTAACTTTTGAAAAATTTGCAAATTTTTCAGGGACAGAATTTAAAAACGACAATACGGATTTTTCTAACGCTAAATTCAATTCCCTAGATACTCGAGCCCATTTTCAAGGTACAAAATTTGGAAACGACGAAGGATCCGCTGCTGTATTTAGAGAAACAGATTTCAAAATTGCGCCGTACTTCGATGGTGCGAGCATTACTGGATCTGGAATTTTTACTGCAAACATCCACGAAATTCCTGAAAAAATTAAAAACAAAAAAGTAGATTGTGCGTTTAAATTTATGTATTTAGATTATCGAGGCGAACATAAATTTGATTTTTATGAACTAGGGTCTTACAAGTATGTACCAGGAAAAGCTACAATTGTCCTTAAAGATGGGCAGTCTATAACCCATGAAATACCAGCTGGGTCTCGTCTCTTTGACCCAACTTCCTGGAATGAAAGAACGTACATGTATACCTGCGTGAGTGATTTTGCAAAACCTCTTGAAAATTCAGATACTGAGGAAGAAAATCCCACTGAATAAGACTCATACTTTAGGCCCCGCCGACCCCTCATCGGCGGGGCCTTTATTGTTACCAGAAGTAGCTCACAGCAGACAGCTTATGCACTATGCTGAGAGGTGACCATTCCTCTTAGAGAAGACAGGAGAACCATCAGTGACGACTGATCCTAGCCCGTCTCCTACGCGCCTCATGATTCCGAGCCTAGGACCCACTACCTGGGACGTTGTCGCCCAGTGGGTAGCGATAGGCATACTTATAGCCTGCACAGTTGCAGTTATACTTTTTGTTTTTAATTACCTTCCTAAAGTTAAAAAGATTAAGCCGTTTTATGCGTCGATTGCAGCTGTCGCCATCCTCGGCGGTGTTTTTGCCTTTCTCCTCCCTGTTGCCTTCAATTCCGGGTTCGGCAAGGACGATGACGGCCGGGTTCTCAGGCAGCTCATCCTCTACACCACCGGTGGTGTTCTAGGTGTCATCACCCTTGGTGAAACACACCGAAAGAATAACCAGGAGAAAGAGAAAAACGAGAACGACCATACCCGTCAGGTACACGCAGAACGCCGTAGCCGCTACACCAAAGCCATAGAGCAGCTAGCCAATGAAAAAGCAGTTATACGTTCAGGTGGGGTTTACACTCTCATTGGCCTAGTAGATGAGTGGCTTACTGACAATACCCTCATGCCAGAAGAACAGCAAAAAGAGGGACAGGTTATTGTCAATAACCTTTGTGCCTATATTCGTTCCTCCTTTCCCCTTGCAAAGAAACAAGACATTCTTGATTTAGATCATGAACCAGCTGGATACATAGGAGATTTTGCAACAGAACGAGCTACCCTTTATGAAGAGCAAGAGCTCCGCCTCTCCATCCTTGCAGAAATTAAAAAACGCCTTAATGGCGGACTTCAAGCTGACCAGCAAAGGATACTAAGGGTTCAAAGTGGGCCATGGTCAAATTTTGACTACAATTTTTCAAATACAAATTTCTTCTACCCAGTGGATTTCTCACTTTGCAATTTTAACTCGTCATTATTGTTCACAGATTCCCATTTCAATAAATACGGTAGATTCAGCGACTCTGTATATAATGGAGCAACCCGCTTCTCCGGCTCAGTTTTCCAGGAAGGAGCCGAATTTTATGGATCAATATTTAAATATCCGTTCTATGCCCATAATGCACAATTTATGAATGACACTGATTTCAGTGCAACGCATTTTATGCAAGGAGGAAGTTTTCTTGATGCAACTTTCATGCGTAGCGCATTCTTCTTTAAAGCAATTTTTGATAAATATCCAACAGCTTTTTTCAATACGGCTTTCTACAACAACTGCCACCTCTCTGATATAAAAATTAACGAAGAATTAGAATTTACTATATTCATATTCCAAACTAATAAAACGGCTAGATTTTCAATATCTGCAGATGCGAGCAAATATGCGTTTAAACCTGCTGCCGATAGTTTATTAAAAATTGAAACCGAGCAGATTACCGTAGCTGACGGCAGGGTCTTCACTATCCCTGTGGGTTGTGAGCTGTTCGACCCTGAACCTTTACCCGCGCCCAAACCAGAAGAAAAACCAGCTGAATAAGGCTCATATTTTAGGCCCCGCCGGCCCTTCGTCGGCGGGGCCTTTTCGCGCCCGGTTCTGGTAGCGGCAGTCCCAGGCGGCGAGCGCATCCGCCCGTCACCGTGCCGTCCAAAGAACCACCCCAAGCACCCACCGCGCTCAACCACCCGCCACCCCACCGATACACTAGAACCATGTACCGAATCATGACTGTCTGCACCGGCAACATCTGCCGCTCCCCCGTCGGCGAATACCTCATCCGCCAGCACGCCCAAGAAGCCGGCGTGCCCGTCACCGTCACCTCCAGCGGCATCAGCAACGAAGAAGAAGGCAACCGCATCGATCCGCGCGCCGCCGCGCAGCTCACCGCCCGCGGTATCGACCCGTCCGCGCACCGCGCCAGCGTCTTCACCGTCGAGGATTTCGACCGCAACGACCTCATCCTCGCCATGGATGCACCCCACTACCTGCGCCTCAAAGCCCTCGCCCGCAACGACGACGACAAAGCCAAAATCCGCATGATGCGCAGCTTCGACCCGAAGGTCACCACCACCCACCTGGACCAGCTCGGTATCTACGACCCCTGGTACGGTAGCGAACGCGACTTCGTGTACACCACCGGCCTCATTGACGCCGCCGCACGCGGCCTCATCAACCACCTCAAGCAGGAAGGTGACGCGCAGTGAGTCAGCGTATCCCCCTGAACCAGAACCGCCACGTCACCGGCACCGCCGAAATCCTGGAACTCTGCAAAGACATGCTGCGCCTGGAGCACGGCATCGGCAACGACTTTGACATGGACACCGCCGAATTCACCGAATTCCGTGCCCAGTTCCTCGCGGACTTCGCGCAGATCCCGCTGATCATCGGCATTGACGGCCGCAGCGGCACCGGCAAAACCAGCCTCGCCGCGCAGCTTGAGCAGGAGCTCACCGCCGCCGGACACAGCGTGCACGTGCTGCACCTGGACGACTTCTACCCCGGCTGGGACGGCCTCTTCGACGGCGTGGAGGCGTGGGACGCACTATCCGTGCAGCTGACCGAAGGTATTGCCGGAACCTACACCCCGTGGGATTGGGAGGCGGGCGCCCCCGGTGAGGTGCGCACCGTCGACCCGGCGGCTACGCAGGTCATCATCTGTGAGGGTGTCGGCGCGATTGCGGGCGCCTGCGAGGTGCGTATTCTCGCCACCGCCCCGGACGAGGTGCGCCACGAACGCGCTATGGCTCGTGACGGTGACACGTTCCGCCCGCACTGGGAGCGCTGGGCGGCGCAGGAGGAGGCGCTGCTCGCCGAAATCCCGGAGGACTACGCGACCGTGGACTTCATCTACGACAGCGCGGCGCAGTAGCAGCCGCCTACAATACAGTAGGGCCCAATGCTTTGTGTATCTGGAAGCATTGGGCCCTACGCTATTTAGAGGCAGTTTTATTCAGGCGCTGTTTTACTCGGGCATGGGAGCCGGGCTGGCGGATTCCATGCGGTCTTTATCCCAGTAGGTTGAGGTATTGCTCGGCGCGTGCGTGGAGGTCGTGCCGTCTTTTTCGCCACCCGGGTTGTTGCTAGAAAGCACGGCGAGGGTTACGAGCAAGACGCAAGCTATCAGCAACAGGATGCATAGCAAATATTTGTAATAGTGATTGCGCATCTGAGGTGCCCTCCGGTTGTATTGCGTAGTATGACCAACGTAAGTTATGCCGTTGGGTCTAGCAATGCTTCTCAAGAATATTTCTCAAATATTTCTACAGCGCCGGGGCTGAGCGGCAGGCTAAGCCAAGCCGCTAAGGGGCGGTGTTATCCGTAAGCGACATCAGGGTGTCCGAAGCGAAGCGAGGACGGGTGCCCCTGTAGGAGCGAGGATAACACCGTCCCTTCTGCGTACCTTCCCCAAGCCCTCCCCTGCAGAAGAGAAGGCGAGCGCCGCTTTCCAGACCAACCAAGCGGAGCCCTCCCAACCCAGCTCAAAAAAATATCAAACATTTAACTTACGAAGCCGCCCCCAATTCTGCTACCGTGAACAAGTTGTGCTTCTAGCCTGCGCAAGCTCATCCCTGGGGCGGTACCGCCGCATCCGCGTTTTGTAGAGCCGCAGGCGCCGTTGCACGCGCATCACACAGAAAGAAAAACTAAGACATATGTCTTCGAAGTCGGTTAAGACCTCCTTCGGGCTATCGCCCCTTTTCATTGTTGTTCTGGCATTGCTGACCGCTATCGCACCGCTCGCCACGGACATGTACCTGGCGGCGCTACCCGCAGTCGCTGAGAATCTGAACACCACCAGCACGAACGCGTCCCTGACGTTGAGCGGGTTCATGGTGGGTATGGCGCTCGGCCAGCTGGTCGTGGGTCCGCTGTCGGATAAGACGGGCCGCCGCAAGCCGCTGCTGATTGGTGCGGTCATCTGCTTTATTGCGACGGTGGCGTGTGGTTTCGCGCCGAATATTGAGCTGCTGATTTTTGCGCGTTTCATGATGGGTTTCACCGGTTCGATTGGTGCGGTGCTGGCGCGTTCTATCGTGGCTGATACGACTGAGGGTCTGGGGACGGCTAAGCTCATGGGCGTCATGATGATGATTAACGGCTTCGCGCCGGTGCTTGCGCCGCTGTTTGGTGGCTGGGTACTGTCGTGGGGTAGCTGGCGCGATATTTTCCATGTGCTCGGCGTGATTACCGCAATCATGATGCTCGGCGTGATCTTCGTGATTAAGGAGACCCTGCCGGTGGAGGAACGCTACCAGGGCACCGCCCTGAGCGTGTACTCGGAGCTGCCGAAGGTCTTCAAGATTCGCCGCTACCTGGGTTTCATGCTGACGATGTGCTTCGCGTTTGGTGCGCTGTTCTCGTATATTTCCGGTTCGACGTTTGTGTTGCAGAAGATTCTGGGTCTATCCGAAACCCAGTTCACGATCGTGTTCGGTGTGAACTCGATTGGCATTGTGCTGTTCAGTGCGATTGCAACGAAGCTGGTGGGTCGTGTGGCGCAGCGCCGCATTGTGAATGTCGGCGTGGTGAGCCTGCTGGTGGTGTCTTCGCTGCTGGTGGTTAGCTTCCTTGTCGGTATTTCGCTGGTGCCGACCCTGATTCTGCTATTCCTGCTGACCAGCTCGTGCGGCCTGATCTTTGGTAATGCTTCGGCGTTGGCGTTGAACGAGGCGCGCCACATGGCGGGTAGTGCTTCGGCGGTGATGGGTACGGTTCAGGCGATGCTGGGCGCGTTGGCGGCGCCGCTGGTGTCGTTTGCTGGTGAGCATGAGTACCTGCCGATGGGCTTCTCCATTCTGGGTTTCGCGGTCCTGACGGCGCTGGTGCTGTGGACTACGCCGCGTAAGGATTCGGACTACTCGGCTGACGGTGAGAGCCATGAGGCTCCGGTGGCGGGCCACTAGCCTGTTGTTTTTTGTGTAACTAAAGCCCCGGATGGGCGACCCGCTAAGGGTTGCGCGTCCGTGGGCTTTGCTGTGCCCATATATGAAGCGTAGGGGCTGCCGCGTTTTCCGCCAAGCGCCCTCAGGGTGTCACACGGACGCTCTCCGCAGCGAAGCAAGGAGGGGGCAGAGCGTCCGGGTGACGGGTGCCCCTGCGTAGG
>NZ_KV800109.1:25859-35566 GCF_001810135.1 Rothia sp. HMSC069D01 | reverse complement strand
GCCCCTGCGTAGGCGCGGAGGAAATATGCGGCAGTCCCTTTTCTGATGCGTTTAGCTCTGCTCGGGAGGCGGTATTCGCCCTCGTTCCTACAGGGGCACCCGCCCTCGCTTCGCTTCGGGCACCCTGATGTCACTACGGGCGATACCGTCTTCCCTCGCCGGTTAGGGATGCGAACGTACAATAAGACTATGTCTAGTACCGTTATTCTTCTGAACGAGCAGAACCCGCAGGGCGTCTTCGTTGACCCGTCCGTGCCCCTCATCAGCGTTGATGATCAGGGTTTCACCCGCGGCGACGGCGTCTTCGAGACCATGCTGTCCGTCAACCGCCGTGTGCGTAAGCTCGGCATGCACCTGTCCCGCCTCGAGTCGTCGGCGCGTATGCTGGATTTGCCCGACCCGGAACCCGAGATTCTGCGTTCGGCGGTGGAGCGCCTCATGCGTGAGGCGACCGCCGGTGCCGAGACTGCGCTGGGCGAAGAGCATATCGTGAAGATCATTATTTCGCGTGGCCCCACCCAGGCGGTGACTTCCATGCAGCCGGGCCCGTACACGCTGATTATGGCATCGCCGGTGCCTGCCTCCATCGTGAAGCGCCGTACCGAGGGTGTGAAGGCGATGCTGCTGCCGCGTGGCCACGAGCCGATGGACAACAGCGCCTACCCGTGGCTGCTAGGCGGTGCGAAGACCCTCTCCTACGCGGTGAATATGGCGGTCCTGCGGTATGTGCAGGAGCGCGGCGCGGACGACGCTATCTTCATCACCGACGAGCGTCGCGTGCTCGAGGGTGCCACCTCCTCGGTGCTGGTCGCCAAGATTGAGGACGGCAAGAAGGTACTGTACACGCCCGAACCGAGCCACGGCATCCTGCCCGGCACTACGCAGGGTGCAGTGTTCGAGGCGGCACGCCAGGCTGGCTGGGAGCTGGGCTTCGGCCCGCTCTACCCGCAGGATTTGTTTGAGTCGGACGGCGTGTGGTTGGCGTCGTCGGTGCGTCTGATTGCGCCGGTAACTCATCTGAACGGCACGGCACTGGCGCATGACCCGGAGCTAACCGCGACGCTGCTGAACTACCTGGCGCAGCAGAGCTAAACGCGTACAAAAAGGGACGGTATTATCCGAGCGAGGATAATACCGTCCCTTTGTGCTGTCTGCGGTCAAGGACAGGAGGTGCCTGTACCTTCCTGAAGCGACATCAGGGTGCCCGAGCTCTGCGAGGGCGGGTGCCCCTGTAGGAGCGAAGGAAGGGTGCGGGCGCCTCCGTATCCCAGCGCGGGAAAACGGTATCGCCCGTAGTGACATCAGGGTGCCCGAAGCGGAAGCGAGGGCGGGTTCCCTGTAGGAACGAGGGCGAATACCGTCTCCCAAGCGGAGCCACGAAAGCGGAACCGCAAGCTACTGCCGGAAAGAACTAGGCCCAGAGGAACTGGATCGTACCCGCCGCAATAGATGCACCGTACGCAACAGCGATAATGACGGCGGCAGCAATGCTCACATGCACATCACGCGGCGAATAGGACGGCACACGAGCCCAGGTGCGTTCGCCCGCGCCGAAGCCGCGCGCCTCCATGGTGATGGCCAGGCGGGAGCCGCGGCGGATGGCCTGCACGAGCAGGGCGAAGCTTTGTCCGCCGAAGGTTTGGGCTCGTCCGGCGAGGGATTGGCCCGCGCCGAGTCCGCGGGCGCGTCGTGCCTGGCCGAGGGCGTTCCATTCGGCGAAGAGGATGCCGACCAGGCGCAGGGCGGCGATGGTGGCGAGCACGAATCGTGCCGGCAGTTTGAAGGTTTGTGCGAGGGAGTCGCCGAGGTCGGTGGGGTCGGTGGTGAGGACGAATGCGAGGGTGGGTAGGACCATGGCGAGGGAGCGGATCATCATGGCTGCGCCGACGGCGGCGGAGTCGGTGGTGATGCTGTTGAAGCCGAGGTCGAGGATGGTGGTGCCGGTTTTGGCGCTGAGCATGGCGACGGACCAGCCGGTGGTGATGACGGCGATGAGGATGGGCCAGAAGCGGGTGAGGACGTTGACGGGTCGGAATCCGACGAGGATGAATCCGAGCAGTTCGAGGGCGAAGAGGATTCCGGAGGTGAGGGGGTCGCGCACGATGAGTGCGGCGATGATGAGGGTGAAGGAGACGATGAGTTTTACGCCGGCGTTGAGGTTGCTGAAGTAGCTGGTTCGGTCGATGGTGCCGAAGAAGTCGGTGTTCATGCGTTCTCCTTTCCGTTGGTTGCCTGGGGTTCGGAGGCTTCGAGCGCTTCGAGGGTGATGTGGTTGCCGCCGAGTGCGGCGGTGTAGTCTTCGTCGTGGGTGATGGAGATGACGGCGGTACCGCCTGCGAGGAGTTCGCGGATGAGGTCGACGAGTTCGGCCCAGGTGCGGGCATCCTGCCCGAAGGTGGGCTCATCGAGAATGAGTATTCTCGGTGCGGTGGCGAGCGCGGAGGCGACCGAGAGTCGTCGTTTTTCGCCGCCGGAGAGGGTGAAGGGGTTGGCGTCGAGTAGGTGGGTGAGGCGTAGGCGGGTTGCGAGTTCGTTGGTGCGGGCGGTGAGGTCGTCTTCGTTGAGGGGTTCGCGGGTGAGTGCGGCGAGTCGGCGGGGGCCGAGTTCGAGTTCTTCGCGTACGGTACCGCGGATGAATTGGTATTCGGGTTCTTGGAAGACGTAGCCGATGCGGCTGAGCATTTGGGCTGGGGTCCAGGTGGGCACGTCCCAGTGTGCGGGCTCGCCACCGTGGTTACCGTCGTAATTACGCAGCGCGTCGGTGGCGGTGAGGGTGCCGTCGGGTGCGGTGAGGAGCCCTGCGAGGGTGAGGGCTAGGGTTGATTTGCCGGCGCCGTTGGGCCCGAGCACGCTGAGGTGTTCGCCGGCGTGCAGGGTGAGGTTGATGCCGCTGCGCAGTATGGGCAGGTCGGTGGGTGCGGGTGCGGGGGTGTCGCCGAGGCGTTTGATGGTGCGTCGGCGTGCACGTCGTTGTTTGGGGGTGGGTTGTGCGCGGGTGATGCTGAGGTTTTCGGCGCGAAGTAGCGCCTCGCCGTACTTGCTATCGCTGTTGCTCTGCGGCGCACGCGGCACGTAGTTGGGCACCCACACGCCCGCGTCGATGAGTTCTTGGCGGGCTTCGGTGAGCACGGTGTCGGGTGCGCCGTCGTGGGTGATGGTGCCGCCTTCGCCGAGTACGATAATGCGGTCCATGTGCGGCGCCCAGATGCTCACGCGATGTTCTACGACGAGCAGGGTCGCGCCGGTCGCCTCCGCAGCGGTGAGGATGCTGTCGCGTACTTCCTGCACGCCGGAGGGGTCGAGGTTGGCGGTGGGTTCGTCGAGGATCATGGCGCCGGGGTGCATCGAGAGGATGCCCGCCAGGCCGAGGCGCTGTTTCTGTCCGCCGGACAGTGCGCTGCTGGGGTGGTCGAGGGCAAGGTGGTTGAGCCCTACTGCGGTGAGGGCTTCGGTGACGCGGCCCCAGATTTCTTCGCGGGGTACGCGCAGGTTTTCGGGGCCGAAGGCTACGTCGTTGCCGACGGTTGCCATGACGATGGAGGATTCGGGGTCCTGCTGCATCATGCCCGCGGTGCCACGTGCTTCGGCGGGTGCTTGCCCGTTGATGGTGATGGTGCCGCCGGCGGATTCGCCGTCGTCATCGTGGAGCACACCGGCGATGGCGTGCAGGAGCGTCGATTTGCCGGCGCCGGAGGTGCCCAGTAGCAGGACTTTTTCACCGGGGTTGATGGTGAGGTTGAGTCCGCTGATGACGGGTTCTGGGCGTCCGGGGTGGTGCCAGCTGAAGTTGTTGAGCTCGATGCGCGCCCCGCGCGGTGTTGCTTCCATGATGGTTCCTTAGCCTTTTGTGTGGCTGCTGTAGTGTGCCGAGTGGTGACTCGTGGTGAGTGACTAGCCGGTGGATAGTTGCTGGTGGTTAGCGGCGGGTCTTGCCGGATGCCAGCGAGGAGAGCACACCGGTCTTGGCGAGGTTCTGCACGAGAATCCATGCGAGGAAGCCTGCGATCACTGCGCCGGAGATGACGGCGCACGCTACGTAGATGATTGCCTTGACCGGTTCCATGTCGGGGTAGTAGATGAAGATTTCGTTAACACCCATGAACAGGCCGCTGAGCGCACCGGCGAAGACTGCTACGAATGCGTCCCAGCGACGGTAGCGGAAGATTGCGAAGGCGATTTCAGCGCCAACGCCCTGGAAGAAGCCGGCAATCAGGATTTCACCACTCCACGCGCCGCCGGTGAAGAGCACGGAGATGAATGCTGCGACGATTTCACCGAAGAGTGCCGCACCGGGCTTGCGGATGAGCAGGCCGCTGAGGGTGCCGCCAAGCAGCCATGCGCCGGCGACGATGGGGCGGAATTCGGGTGCTGCTACGAGTGCAGTTTTGGCGGCGGGGCCGACTGCGATGTCCCAGATCCAGAAGATGACGGCGCAGGCTACTGCGATAACTGCGGCGATAACGATTTCGTTGACTCGCCAGCGCAGGTTCGGCTTCTTCGATTCTGCCTGGCTAGATGCCTGGGAGGCGGGGGTTGCGTTCTGTGACATTGGTGATCCTTCCGTCGTTGGAAGGGGAATGTCCTCGCCCTCTGATTGGACGAGGGCATTGAGAAGAAATTCGACTCCCTACGCCGGTACTAACCGGATCAGGTTCGAGGGTCTGCTTAGCACTCTCAGCGCCTCGGTGGCGCTCCCCTGTCGTTGTGGGCTTCCTTGTCCGTACCGTTGTGGTGCAGGTGGAAGCCCAGGTTCGATTGTAGGCGTGTCTGGCTGTTCGTGCCAATTTGCCGCTTTTTGTTTTCTTCTTCTGCCCACATTACAGAATTGCACGGTGTACAATTTTGGGACGGAGCGGCTCCAAGGCGGCACGAACGCCTTAAACCCTATACGCTAGGGAGTGGCGCTCTTTTCTCACCCAACCCCGAAGGGGTTCACGGGCAGGACGCCGCATCGTATACAGCTAAGGAGATACACATGAACCCCGTCGCTAAGCTTGCCATTGCGGGTATCAACATGGGCGCTACTGCCCTGGTTGGTAAGGGTCTGGGCGCAGCCTGGACCAAGGCTACCGGCAACCAGCCTCCCGCCATTTCCCACGACTCTGAAGACACCCTGCGTCAGGTCATCCTCTGGACCGTTCTGACCTCCGTCGTGGGTGCTGTGGTGAGCTTCGGTATTGCTCGCCTGCAGCGTCGTTTCTTCAACTAAGACTTTGCGCCTTCCGCGCGAAAGTTCATGAACTAGGCGGTACGTATCTCCACTCGGTACGTACCGCCTGGTGTTCCATCTTCAGCACGCCCGCCCCACTTCAGCCGGTTTCACGCCGCCGCTACGCTGAAGCGCCACCTCGGCATCCGAAAGCACAACTATGACTATTTCTTCTCCCCGCCGTAAGACGAAGGCTCCGCGTAGGGTCGTTGACCACGCGAACAGCCGCCGTTCGGTCGCGTCCTGGGTCATGTGGGATGTTGGTTCGTCGAGCTTCGACTCGATTATGATGACCTTCATCTTCACCGTGTACCTGACCAGTAGCTATTTCGGCACTCCCGAAGAGACCTCCTCGGCGCTGTCTCTGGGTCTGACCATTGCAGGGTTCCTCATTGCGATTCTGGCGCCGGTGACCGGTCAGCGTAACGACAAGTCTGGCCGCGGCATCTTCTGGCTCGGTGTGAACACCATGCTGCTAGTCGGCTCGATGGCGGCGTGCTTCTTCGTGGGCCCCACCCCGCAGTACTTGTGGCTGGGTGTCGCCCTGATTTCTGCGGCGAGCGTGTTCAGCGAGTTCGCGTACGTGAACTATAACGCCGTGCTGCCGCGCATCTCCCACCCGGAGAATATCGGTAAGATTTCGGGCGCCGGATGGGCTGCAGGCTACATTGGCGGCATCCTGGCGCTGGCTGTGGTGCTGTGGGGTTTTGTGCTTACCCCCGAAGTGCTCGGCCTGACCACCGATAACGCCCTGAATATCCGTGCGGTCGCATTGTTCGCTGCCGCCTGGTGTTTGATCTTCTGCGTGCCGCTGCTGGTGCGTATGCGCACCCGCGAGCGCTTCCTGCCGGAGGTGCTGCCCACCCGCGAGCTGCGTTTCCTGGAGCTCGGTATGGAGCGTCTCTCCCCGGCTCGTCAGGGCGGCCTGCTCGCCTCCTACAAGGCGCTGTGGCGCACCATTAAGCGGCTGAAGATGACGTCCCCGCAGACCCTGTGGTTCCTGATTGCTTCGGCGGTGTTTCGTGATGGTCTGTCCGGTATTTTTACGTTCGGCGGTATTCTCGCGGCGGGCACGTTCGGTTTCAGCACTTCCGAGGTGATCCTGTTCGGTATTGCCGGTAGCGCTGTCGCGGCGGTTGGCGCGATCCTGGGTGGTTACCTGGATGACTACCTGGGCCCGAAGACGATCATTGTTATCTCGCTGGTCGGCATTATCTTGGCGGCTACCCCGTTGCTGTTCTTCCCCGAACCGGGCGTGTTCTGGGTATGCGCCCTGCTGCTGTGCCTGTTCGTGGGCCCGGCGCAGTCGGCGTCCCGCACCTTCCTGGCGCGTCTGGCGGATCCCGGCACTGAGGGTGAGCTGTTCGGCCTGTACTCGACCACCGGTCGTGCCACCAGCTTCCTGGCGCCGATGCTGTTCGGCCTGTGTGTGAGCATCATGGGCGCGCAGATTTGGGGTGTGCTCGGTATTCTGATTGTTGTGGTGGCGGGTCTGCTCCTGCTGCTGCCGGTGAAGGCACCCGGCCCGTTGCGTGTGCGTGCGGCTCGCCGCGAGCAGAAGCGCCGCGACAAGGCTGCCCAGTAAGGCAACCCAGTAAAGCATGCGGGGCTAAGCGTCCTGCAAACCGCCCTTGCGAACCCCCGCGCAAACCCGTAAACGCAAAGGGAGGGGCGGGTAGAAGAATGATCTTCTACCCGCCCCTCCTTTGTGCTTAAGCAGTGCTTATCAAGCGGAGCTCAGTAAGCCGCGCCAGAGAGCTATACCAGAGAACCGCAGTGGCTAGTCCTCCACCACGTCATCCTCATCGTCAGAGACAGCATCCTCGGAGGAATCCAGCGCAATCTGCTGCTCCTCCTCATCAAGAACCTCATCGCTGGTCAGCTGAGCCCAGGTCGCGTCATCAATCAGCGGATCATCAATCACACGAACCCACAGCATCGAACCAGCCGCCAGAGCGCTCAGGTTCTCGTCATACGCCTCCGCAGGCAGACCCTCAAAGATCTCAGCCAGACGCGCAAACAGGTCATCGTACGAAATGTCGCCCTCAGCCTGCAGCCAGCACTCAGCCGCAAAATCAGACAGCTCATTCAGCTCAGTGTCACACAGCAGCAAGAACGGGCCGTCCTCACCCACACGCACACCCGAAGTACCCGGCATACGAGAAACCGCAATCGTACCGTTCAAGAACACACCCGGCAGGTGATCCTCAACCGTGTACTTCTCCAGGCTCTCAACCTCATCAGCATTCGGCAGCTCACCGCCATTCAGCAGATCCTGAACCAGCGGCAAAGTATCCTCAACCTCCGAGTACACCAGGCGCCACACGCCGCCGCAACGCTCCACCAGCTTAGCCAGCGACACAACACCCTCAGGGTGACGCGCCAGACCCGAGCTCTGCTCACTCAAGAACACCAGAGCCTCATGCAGTGGAACACGCTCAAAATACGGCTCAGAAGCCGACTCATCACGAGAAATGAACACAATACGCGACAGCTCATAGCTGAGGTCATCACGATCAACCACGTTCAAACCCAGATCCACCGGGTTCTGCTGATCCTTCGGCGCATTCGGGTCAACAATCACAGACAGCGGCTTCGGATACGGCGACACAACACCCTCATCCGAAATAATCGCAGTCTCATCAGTCAGGTACGCAAACTTCGAACCCAAGAAACGCGACGCAGTCGTCTTACCGCTACCAGAAACACCCACCAGCGCCACAGCGCGCTTCGACTCAGGGTCACCAATAACAGCCGCATGCAGCATCACACCGCGACCAACCAGCTGCTCAATCATCGCCAACGTAATACGGCTCGTCAGATCCTGCATACCCGAATCATCATCAGCCACACGCAGCGTCGAAACCTTATCAAACGAACCCATCAACGGATTCGCCAAATCCATCACCGACTCATCAGTCGGCGCATGAACCAACATCACCTGATCAAAACGAGACAACGAAGCATACGCCTCATCAGGAGTATCAAAAAACTCCGGAGCAAGAGGCTCCCACGCCTTCTTAAAACGCTCCACAAAAGAGTCCGACATATCAATCAGGTACAAAGAAACTTCCGCGCCAGCAACACGCAGAACAACAGGCTTCAGATTCATCAAAAATCCTTAGAGAGTGAGAGATAAAAACCCGCACGCGAGTGAACGCACGAGCACAACAGGCGAAAAACCGCCCAACGCGGGTGCACAAACACACAGCCTGCACGCCCGCACCCCAAAGCGGGAAAGACTAAGACTCCACAGAACCATCCGTCGGAATCATCGTCTGATGAAAATTCAAATAACTACGCGAAGCAGTCGGGCCACGCTGACCCTGGTAACGGTTACCATACGCACCAGAACCATACGGATGCTCAGTCGGGCTACTCAAACGGAAGAAACACAACTGACCAACCTTAGAACCCGGCCACAACATAATCGGCAAAGTCGCCACATTCGACAACTCAAGCGTCACATGCCCAGAAAAACCAGGATCAATAAAACCAGCCGTAGAGTGAGTCAACAAACCCAAACGACCTAACGACGACTTACCCTCCAGACGGGCAGCCACATCATCAGGCAGAGTCACCTTCTCATACGTAGAACCCAACACAAACTCACCCGGATGCAAAATAAACGGCTCATCAGGAGCCACCTCAACCAGGCGCGTCAAATCCTCCTGCGGCTGAGCAGGATCAATATGCGGGTACTTATGGTTATCGAACAGACGGAAGAAACGATCAATCCTCACGTCCACACTTGCAGGCTGAATCATCGACTCATCGAACGGTTCAAGAACGATGCGCCCATCAGCAATCTCTTGACGAATATCGCGATCTGAAATAAGCACGCTTAAAGGATACCTGGCAAACACCACCCACGTGCAGGCATCCACCAGCCCCAGCACACAGTCCTACATCACATTTCAACCCCGGCGCCGGCGCACAAACAGCCGTAACACATTTCACCCCCGGTAAGCAGGCGCGATACACTGAAAAAGATGCGGCTGTAGCTCAATGGTAGAGCGCACGCTTCCCAAGCCTGATACGCGGGTTCGATTCCCGTCAGCCGCTCTTCTCACGCCTCCTACTTCGCGGTAGGAGGCTTTTTATTTTGAGTTAGGTTGAGCGGGTCGAGGCGGTATGTTCCTTGCTCCTGCAGGGAACCCGTCCTCGCTTCGCGTCGGACACCCTGATGTCGCGACGGAACATACCGGCCTCTCCCCTACTAACTCTCTCCCCTTCTCCGGGCAGGTGGAGTAGTGGGTGCGGCTGCGCGGCTGGGAACGAACCGCGGGTTGCTCGGTTTGGGAAGAGTGTGCGCGGGGGCGGGGAGGGGAATACTCGGGTGAGGTACCGCAGACAGCTCGCCGGGAATGAATGTTGAGTTCAGGGCATTGCGGTGGTTCAGTTTGGGAGGTCAGGGTACCTTCCCAAAGGGGTGCCGATACACATGCGAGCGCGCAGCACAGCTATACCTTCCTGAAGCGACATCAGGGTGCCCGAG
>NZ_KV800109.1:0-25759 GCF_001810135.1 Rothia sp. HMSC069D01 | reverse complement strand
GAGGGCGGGTGCCCCTGTAGGAGCGAAGGAAGTGTGTAGCGTGTCGGTCGTCCCCTACCCGAGCGAGGAACACACCCCGCAAGACGCCTCAAAACACTTGAAGGATGTTCAACTCACCACACAGTTGTGCTAACCTAACCACAGAAATTCAATGAGAGAATTTCTAAAAAACATCTACTCGACGAGGAATCGTAGACCCGCATGACCCGCGAAACGCACCCCTACACCACCCCCGCACGCCCCCTCGACCTGAACCTCTACCTCGTCACAGGCGAGCACCCCCTCGAAACCGTCCGGGCAGCCAAACACGCCACCTGCATCCAAGTCAGGTCCAAACCCATCAGTGCGCGCGAGCTCTACCAGCTCACCGAAGCTGTCGCCGGCATCATCCAGCCGCACCAGACGCTCCTCATCGACGACCGTGTTGATGTCGCCCTCGCGTTGCGTGCCCGCGGCGTGCGCGTTGACGGCGTGCACATCGGTCAAGACGACCTGCCCGTAGCCGACGCCCGCGCCCTCCTCGGCGCCGACGCAATCATCGGCCTGACCACCGGCACCCGGCAGCTCGTCGAAGAGTCCAACAAGATCGCGCACCTAATCGACTACATTGGTACCGGCCCGTTCCGCCCCAGCCCCACCAAGCAGTCCAACCGCCCGCCCCTCGGCATTGACGGGCTCCGCGAACTTGCCGAACTGTCCGCCGTACCCACCGTAGCTATCGGCGACATCACCCCCGAAGACTGCCCCGCCATCCGCACCACCGGAGTCGCCGGAATCGCCATGGTCCGCGCCTTCGTCGACAACCCCGCACTGCAGGCATAACCATGACCATCACCATCATTGGCGGCGGAATCATCGGCCTCACCACCGCGTTTGAACTCACCGAACGCGGCGAAAGCGTGCACCTCATCGACGCCGAAACCAGCGACTACGGCACCGGCGACGACGGCACGGCGCTCTACCCCGCCGCCAGCCACTACGCCGGCGGCATGCTCGCACCCATCGCAGAAGTGCAATTCCAGCAGGACGCGCTCTTCCCGCTCATGACCGCCAGCGCCGACGCCTACCCCTCCCTCATGGGCAGGCTCAGCCGCGCCACCGACCTGCCCACCGGCTACGACACCACCGGCACGCTCATCATCGCAGCCGACCGCGCCGACGCCGAGCACCTGCAACGCACCCGCGCCTACTACCGGGACATGAACCGCCCCGCAGACCCCGTCACCCCCACGCAGGCACGCACCCTCGAACCGCTCCTGGCCCCGCGTATTGCCGGCGCCGTGAGCATCCCCAGTGACCATCAGCTGCACCCGCGGCTCATGAGGCGCGCCCTCAAAGACGCGCTCACCCGCCGTGGCGTCACCTTCAGCACCGAACGGGTCACCGACCCGGATGCGGGCGACATTATCTGCACTGGACTAGGGGCAACACTGCACGGGGACTACCCGCTACGCCCCGTCTACGGAGACATTCTGCGTCTGCGCGCCCCGCGACCCATCCTCAAGCATGTGGTGCGCGGCTACGTGAACTCCCGCCCCGTCTACCTCATCCCCCGCCCCGACGGGGAGCTGTGCATCGGTGCTACCAGCCGTGAAGACCAGCGCACACTACCCGCCATTGACGGCGTACACCAGCTGCTACGTGACGCGATCCGGCTCGTGCCCGCCGTTGAAGAGTGTGAGCTTCTGGAGGCGAACGTCGGCGCCCGCCCCGGAACCCCGGACGACCTGCCCATCTTTGGGCATCGCACCCGTGCCGACGGCACCCGCCAGCTCGTGTCCACGGGCTATTTCCGCCACGGTATTCTGCTTGCCGCACTCGCCGGCAAGGTTGGTGCAGAGGTCGCCTGCGGGGCTGAGATTCCGCCCATCATGCAGGCATGCGACCCGGCACGATTCACCCACTAAACACAGTCCCCGCCGGATGCACCCGGCACCTTCACGAAAGGATTTCGCATGATCATCACCTACAACGGCGAGCCGCTAACCACCAACGCCCCCACCGTATTTGACCTTGTCATGGACCAGTTTGGTACCGAGGCGGGCGTGGCAGTAGCCCTTAACCGCAGTATTGTGCCGCGTTCCACGTGGCTGGATGTCCCGCTGAACGAGGGCGATAGGGTGGATGCCCTCACCGCCGTTCAGGGCGGCTAATCTTTCAGCCTGTACCGGAGAGATACCCACCGGCAAAAAAGAACAGATATTCTCGGTTTTTGTTCCCTAAACCGGGCGCACCGTAGCGCCCCGCACCAACCAGCAGACCCCGTTATTTAGACGTTCCCACAGAGGAGAACACCATGAGCCTCACACCGCTCACCATCGGCGACCGCACCTTCACATCCCGCCTCATCATGGGTTCCGGAGGCGCAACCAGCATGGACCTGCTCGAGCAGGCGCTCATCGCCTCCGGCACCGAAATGACGACCGTTGCCATGCGCCGTCACGCCGCAGGCACCCCCATTTTTCCGCTTCTGCAGAAGCTCAATATTGCGCCGCTACCTAATACCGCAGGGTGCCGCACCGCAGCCGATGCGGTGATGACCGCGATGCTCGCCCGCGAGGCACTGGGCACTTCCTGGGTGAAGGTCGAGATCATCCACGACGAAGACACCCTGCTGCCGGACACCGTGGAGCTGTTGAACGCTTGCGAGCAGCTGGTCGCTGAGGATTTCACGGTGCTCGCGTACACCTCTGACGATCCGGTGGCTGCAGCTCGCCTGGAGGATGCGGGCGTTGCGGCGGTTATGCCGTTGGGCGCGCCGATTGGTACCGGTCTGGGCATTTTGAACCCGCACAATATTGAGCTGATTGCTTCTCGCGCGCAGGTTCCGGTGGTTCTGGATGCCGGCGTGGGTACCGCCTCCGACGCGGCACTGGCGATGGAGCTGGGTTGTGATGCGGTGTTGTTGGCGTCGGCGGTGAATCGTGCTGAGGATCCGGTTGCGATGGCTCAGGCGATGAAGTTTGCGGTGCAGGCGGGCGCGTTGGCGCGTGAGGCTGGCCGTATTCCGGTGCGTGAGCACGCGAAGGCGTCGTCGCCGTCGGAGGGTTTTGTCTCGTGGATGTAAACCTTTCCCCTACCCCGGTGAATCCGGAGCATGCGCGTCTGGATCGCGAGCGCACGGACCGCCAGCGTCGCCTGCCGGGCTTTAATCAGGATGCGGTGGCGGCTGCCCGCGTGTTGGTGATTGGTGCTGGTGGTTTGGGTTGTCCGGTGGTGCAGGCTTTGGCGGCGGCTGGTGTGGGGTATCTGCACATTGTGGATTCTGATTCGGTGGAGCTGTCGAATATTCAGCGTCAGCCGCTTTTTGGTGTGCCTGATGTGGGTGAGCCGAAGGCGGAGGTTGCGGCGCGCCGTGCCCTGGAGCTGTGCCCGTCGTTGACGGTTGAGACAACGATTCGGCATGTGGATGCGTCCTGGATTTTGGATCTTTTCGCCGCGTCGGCACCGGATTGTGTGGTGGATTGTACGGATACGTTTGCGTCGAAGTATCTGATTGCGGATGCTGCGCAGGTTGCGGGTTTGCCGCTGGTGTGGGGCACGGTTTTGCGTTTTGGCGGGTCAGTGAGTCTTTTTGAGCCGGATGGCGCGCATTTGCGTGATATTTTTCCGACGATTCCGCAGACGGTTGAGTCGTGTGCGCTTGCCGGGGTGTTGGGTGCGACGACGGCTGTGGTTGGTTCGCTGATGGCAACGGAGGTGCTCAAGTTTGTGAGTGGTTTGCCGACGGCGGCGGGCACTCTGCTGACGTATGATGCCTTGTCGGGTACGTGTACGTCGTTTGGGGCGGTGCCGGATCCGGCGCGTGTGGTGCCGGTGGATTTGTCGGCGCATGATGTTCCGCAGGTTCTGCTGGATGTGCGTGAGGTGCCCGAGCGTGAGCAGTCGGTGAAGCATGAGGGCTCGTTGCATCTGCCGTTGTCGCAACTGAGTGACGCTGAGGGGTCGTTGTTGCCGGCAACCGACGTGCCCGCAGAGCTGCTGAGCCTATTTGAGTCGGTGCGTGATCAGCGTGTGGGCGTTTTCTGTGCCTCGGGTGCGCGAGCGCAGCGCTTTGTGCAGGCGTACGCGGAGCTGGCGGGCGAGTACGGGGTGCGCCTCACGGCACTGTAGAGATGGTTTCCCCATGTTCAGGGCGTAAAATCGTGTATAACACGGCGGCTCGTCGCGCGGTTTGTTCTGCCTAAAAACTGCCGCTGCCGCCTCCTGTTTTCGCACACTCACTCTAGGAGTTTTATGCTCACCGTCTCTACTGTGCCGCTTGTTTTGTGTACGGCACTTGTTGCATTGACTTTGTTGATTAGCGGTATTGCTAAGGCGAAGGACCCGCAGAGTACCGTGACCGGTATTCAGAATCTTGGTTTGGAGAAGATTGCGCCGACCCGTGCGGTGTCGCTGATTCTGCCGTGGTTCGAGATTGTTTTGGCGGCGGTGCTGTTGTTGTCGCCGGTGCGTCTACCTGCGGTGATTGCGTCGGGTTTGGCGTTGATTCTGATGCTGTTCTATACGGTGGTGATTGCACGCGCACTGGCGACGGGTCGTACTGCGGGTTGTAATTGTTTTGGCTCTGAGTCGAATGCGCCGGTGAGCCGTTATACGCTGGTCCGTAATATTGCGTTGTTGCTGGCGGCGGCTGGTGCGCATGCGAGTGCATTGAAGGGCGGCACGGGTGTTGTGTCGACTCTGCTGGGTCTGGGTAATAGCGGCTGGACCTGGATTATTGGCGCTGTGCTGATTGCTGTGACGTTGGAGGCTGTTCGCCGCGGTGATGCTCTTGCGCAGCCGGAGCCGCAGGCTGAGGTGATTTTGCCGGAGCCGGTGTATGACGAGAACGGTGAAGAGCAGTATGTTCGCATGCCGATTCCGCATGCGGCGCTGTATCTGGAGAATGGTCGCCACACGAATTTGCGTGCGTTGGCGAAGAATCAGGCGCGTGTGCTGGTGTTTGTGTCGGCGACCTGCGCTGGTTGTGTGAAATTTTTGAAGACGATGGCTTCGTGGCAGGAGCGTCTGCCGCAGGTGGCGTTGCATCCGGTGTATTCGAGTCTGGATTCGTTGCAGACCTCGCGTAATGCGGGTACGTTGCCGGAGGGTTTGACTCCGTTGATTGACCGTGAGGCTGGTGCGCGCGCGAATTTCGGTAATGGTGTGCCGTTGGCTGTGGTTTTGGGCGCTGATGGTCTGATCGCTGGCGGCCCGGTGGCTGGTAATGAGCAGGTTGAGGCGCTGCTGACTGATATTGAGGAGCAGTTCGCTGAGGCTGCTCGTTTGGCTGAGGAGGAGCGTGAAGAGCAGATGCGTAAGGCGCTTGCTGAGGATATGTCGAATACTAGCGGTGACCACCTCTAACCGCTCCCCTTGTGGTTTCCTTGTTTCTCCCGCTACCCCGATAACCCCGTCCGGGTCTTACTGCCCGTACCGGCAGGTGCCGAGTGGGGCTATGCTAGAACGTAGCGCACACACCGCTTATACGCCGCGGTCACCTCGCCGGGTGGCTGGCGCGCCCTCAACCCTGTCTAAGGAGTTTTTATGGCAATGATGAGTTTCAACGCTCCGGGCGAGCGTGAGAAGTCCCTGTGGCTAATCCGTAAGGAAAGCAACCCGAATCACTCACAGTGGTACATTGACCGTTTCAAGGCGATGGAGGCTGAGGGCAATGATATGGCCGGTGAGTCTCGTCTGTTGAACGCTATGGCTTCTCGTGGTGCGAAGATTCTTGATGCGGGCTCTGGTCCCGGTCGTGTGGGTAAGCAGTTGCACGCGTTGGGTCACCGTGTGACGGGTGTGGATATTGATCCTGAGCTGATTGAGGAGGCGCGCCGTGTCTGCCCGGATGCTACGTGGATTACGGCTGATTTGGTGGATTTGCCGGAGGTGCTGGGCATTGAGGGTGACGCCACTGAGGAGAATGGTTTTGAGCTGCTGGTGTGTGCGGGTAATGTGATGGGTTTCTTGGCTCGTTCGACCCGTAAGCCGGTGGTGGAGAACTTCCGCCGCGTGTTGGCGCCGGGCGGCCGCGCCGTCGTGGGTTACGGCTCCGGTCCGGGCCGTGATTATGCGTTTGAGCAGTTCCTCGCTGATGCCCGCGAGGTTGGCCTGAACGTGGATAACACGTATTCGTCGTGGCAGATGCACCCGTTTGTTGAGGGTTCTTCGGAGTTTTTGGTGGCGGTGCTGTCGCGCCCGGCGAGCCAGGCTCGCATCTGAAGCGAACGCGCTAAGCGCATATAGCTAGGCATACAAATGGCCCGGCGCCTCCCCTGTGCGGGGTGGGTGCCGGGCCTTTTGCGTGTCCGGAAGAAGCGCGTCCAGAAGAGGCACTAAAGAAGAATGGGCGTTCTAGTGGATCATGTAGATGTTGCGGGCGATTTCTTCGGGCAGGAAGGATGCGGCGAAGAGGATTGCCACGATGATGACGGCGAGCGCGGTCATGAGGCTGGAGCGCCAGCCGGGGTGCAGTTCGTTGAAGGTGATGAGTCCCTTGTGTTCTTTGTCCATGTTGACCACGTTGATCTGCTTGTAGATGGTGGTTTGGGCGGAGAGTTTGGAGGAGACTTCTCGCATGGTTTTGCCGTCCCAGACGCGGCCGTCGATGCGCATGAGCTGTTTGCCGTCTTTGTCGACTGCCCACATGGCGGGGAAGCTGCGGTAGCGTAGGCGGCCGGCGACGGTTTTGAGTTTCTGGCCGTAGGCTTTTTTGGGGTAGAGCTTTTCGGCGAAGATGGTGTGGTCGATGTTTTCGAGGGGTACGGCGAACCAGCCGAAGGTGCGTGCGCGGAGCACGTGGGTTTTGGTGATGACGATGATTGTGGGTTTGAGGACTGAGTAGAGGTTGACGCCTGCGATGGTGCCGATGAGCAGCACGAGGATGGTGTACGGCAGGGCTGGTCGCTTGTAGAAGATGAAGGCGAGCGCGGCGAGGAGCACGATGGTGCCGGGGAGTGCCGCTTCGATGCGCCTGCCGTAGGAGCGCATGCGGGGGTGGAATAGTTCGTTGACTTCGCCGTATTTGGCGGGGACTTCGTGAGCGCGTTCTGCCATATACACAACTTTAGTGTGTGCGGTGCGTGAAACCTAGCGGACTACCTGCGTTACCCTGGTTCTATGCGTAATTTTTCTCCCGTGGAGCGGGTTCTGGCAATGTGGATGGTCGGTGTTGTGGTGGCGGTTTCTGTGGCTGCTGCGGCG
This sequence comes from Rothia sp. HMSC069D01, assembly GCF_001810135.1. Taxonomy (NCBI): domain Bacteria; kingdom Bacillati; phylum Actinomycetota; class Actinomycetes; order Micrococcales; family Micrococcaceae; genus Rothia; species Rothia sp. HMSC069D01. The sequence goes on along the minus strand of NZ_KV800109.1, from coordinate 18,571 downwards.
CTGGTTATGACGAATAAGCTGGTGTATGGTCCGACGGGTCAGGTGCGGGAGTATTTTCATGCGTTGCGTACGGGTAATGGTTCGTATGCGCGTGGCCTGTTGGGTGCGCAGATTCCTGAGGGTGACGCGTCGCTGCTGGATGGGGATGCTTTGAGGCGTTCGGTGTCTTCGTTGGGTGAGGTGTCGTATGAGGTGGTGGAGACCAGCGATGATGGTGAGCATGCGACGGTGCGTGCTTCTTATACGTTGGAGGGTTCGCAGCAGCATACGGATTTTCGTTTGCACCGTTCGGGCACGCATTGGGGCTTTTTTGATAAGTGGGCTATTGATGAGGCGTCTTTGCCGTCGGTGAAGGTGAATATTCAGGGTGTGGAGGCTGCGACGATTAATAACCGTAAGGTTGCGGTGGATGATGGTGCGGCGTCGTTCCCGGTGTTTTATCCGGGTGTCTATGCGGTGTCGTATGATTCGACGGTTTATACGGCGCAGAAGGTGAATGAGGTGGTGACTGCGCAGGATGCGAATCATGCGGTGCGTATGGAGTTGAAGCCGAGTGATAATGCGTTGTCGTCGGTGAAGGAGCAGGTGCAGGATCATTTGAAGAAGTGTACGCAGCAGAGCACTCTTTATCCTGGTGGGTGCCCTTTTGAGTATGCGTTTACGGGTCGTGTGGATTCTGAGGTGAAGTGGTCGGTGGTGAAGGTTGCGGATCCGCAGGTGAGTGTGAGTTCGGCAGGTGTGTGGTCGTTGAAGCCGATGTCGGGTACGGCGAAGGTGTCGTTTACTCAGTTGGATTTGTATACGGGTGAGCGTTCGCAGGTGCAGAAGGAGATTCCGTTTACGTTGAAGGCGTCGGTGGAGGCGGATGCGAAGGCGGTCCGAGTATCTTTCTAAGAACGAACGACGAGAGCCAGTATGCTCTGAAGCGACATCAGGGTGCCCGAGCGAAGCGAGGGCGGGTTCCCTGTAGGAGCGAAGAGCATACTGGCTCGTAGCTTATATGGGCAAAGAAAGGGTCAGTATTATCCGTAGCGACATCAGGGTGTCCGAGCGAAACGAGGACGGGTGCCCCTGTAGGAGCGAGGATAATACTGACCCTTAATTCTTTTCTTTTATAGATCCCTAGTTGATACCGCGCAGGTCCAGGACGAGTTCGCTTTCGTCTGCCTCGTCACCGGTCACGACGACGGGAATACCCCAGTCCTGCTGGTAGAGGTGGCATGCTGCGTGCTCGGGGATGTCACCGTCGGGGGTGCCGTCGCAGGCGGCGGCGCGGGCGGTGATGTGCAGGACTGCCTCGGTGATTTCGGGGTTGAGCACGAGGGTGCGGGTCAGTCCGGTGGAGGTGCCGGCGCCTTCCAGGATGAAGTTCTCGGGGGTGGATGAGATCTTCAGCTGGGTGGGGTCGCCCCAGCGGGTGTCGAGCTTCTGGCCGGTGGGCACGGTGAATCGTGAGGTGAATTCGAGGGTGCCGCCGGTGAGCTTGGTGGAGGGGCGTGCGGTGGTGATGGCGCCTTCGTCGACGTGCTGTGCCTTGGCGGGGATGGAGGCGCGTACGAGCTGGTGGGCGTTGGTTTCGACGATGATGAGGCGCGGTTCTTCGCCGGGTGCTTCTTCGACGAGCAGGTCGGAGGGCTCGTCGAGGCCGCGTTCGAGGGTGCCGAGCGTGCCGGTGACCGGGTCCCAGCGGCGGATAGCGCCGTTGTAGGTGTCTGCGACTGCGATGGAGCCGTCGGGCAGTTCGGTCAGGCCGAGGGGGTGCTGCATGCGGGCGGTGTCGGAGTCACCGTCGACGAAGCCGAAGTCGAACAGGCCCTTGCCGACTGCGGAGGTGACCTGTACGCCGTCCTCGGTGAAGGTGACGTGGCGCAGGCCGCTGGTTTCGGAGCAGGCGACCCAGAGGCTGCCGTCGCGTGCTTCGATAATGCCGGAGGGCTGGGCGAACCAGGCTTCGGCGGCGGGACCGTCGGCGAGGCCTTCCACGCCGGAGCCTGCGAAGATGCTGACGGTTCCGGTGACGGGTTCGTAGCCGAAGAGCTGGTGGGTGCCTGCCATGGCGATGATGAACTGACCGGCTTCGCGGGAGTAGACAGCGTCCCAGGGCGAGGAGAGCGCAATCTCGGTGGCGGGCACGCCGGTGGGGATGTGGTTGGGGTCGCCGGTGACGGCGTTGTCGCCGTCGATGACGCGCTGCACGCCGTTACCTGCGAGGGTGCGTACTTCGCCGGTACGCAGGTTGAGGGAGCGCAGGCGGTGGTTGACGGTGTCGGCGACGAGCACGTCGTAGCCGAGCTGTTCGCGCAGGTTTTCGGGTACGAGGGCGAGGCCGGCGGGTTCGTTGAAGCGTGCTTCGGTGCCGGTGCCGTCGACGTGGCCCTTGACGGGGTGGTTTACGGGGTCGTCGCCGCCACCGTAGGTGTTGATGACGGTGTTGAGGTCGGCGGCTACCTGCAGGATGCGGTGGCGTGCGCTGTCTGCGACGAGGTAGGTACGTTCGCGGTTGCCGAAGAGGTTTGCGGGGCCGAATTCGGCGGGCAGTTCAATGGCCTTGCCGGGGAAGGCGTAGGTGCCGGCTGCCTTGGGGCGGGGTACGTAGGGGCCGTCACCGCGGTGTAGGGTGCCCTTCGCCTCGTGCTCGGCGACAAGTTCGCGTACGAGGGAGGTGAGGCCCTGTACGTGGCCTTCACCGGAGAGGTGGGCGACGATGTAACCTTCGGGGTCGACGACGACGAGGGTGGGCCATGCGCGGGCGGTGTATGCCTGCCAGGTGGTCAGTTCGGGGTCGTCGAGTACGGGGTGGGTGATGTGGTAGCGGTCGACGGCTGCGGCGAGCGCTACGGGGTCTGCTTCGTGTTCGAATTTGGGGCTGTGGACGCCGACGGTGACGAGTACGTCGGAGAATTCTTCTTCGAGGGGGCGTAGTTCGTCGAGGACGTGCAGGCAGTTGATGCAGCAGAGGGTCCAGAAGTCGAGAATAACGATTTTGCCGCGAAGGTCGGCCAGGGTGAGGTTTTTGTCGCCGGTGTTGAGCCAGGCTCGGCCTTCGAGTTCGCTGGCGCGTACGCGTACGTTGCGGGTGGTGTTCTCGCTCATGGTTTTCTCTCCTGTTGGGTGCGCCGTGTGTGGGCGCGTTGGTTTGCTGTCCCCATTATGCCAGCGTGGGGTGGGTGGTTCGCTGGGAGTTGAGCTTTGTGACTTGAGGGCTTAACGACCCGTCATATTAAGTCATATTCCCTGTTGTTGAGAGTTGTGCGGCTCTTCAGAGACTCGGTCTCGAGTTTGCAAGCGACCGCGTGCAGCTTGTCCCAAAGGAGTAACCCCGTCTCAGGTAGAGACGCGCAGGCAGATATTAAAAATCGGTCCGTGCACATCCAAAACGGATGCGCACGGACCGAGACGCTCGAGGCTTTTTACTTCGTGCCCACAACCGTGCCAAGCTTCTTCGGCTTTACAGGTTTTTGGGGGACGCTCGCGAAACCTTCCACTTGGGCGGGGACTTCGGGGGTTTTCAGCGAGGTAATGATGTCCTCGGATACATCGCCCTGATGGTAGGCAATGTTGGTGTTACCGCTCGCCTTGACTGCGATACGTTCACCGTCCGGCATTACCCTGACCCAGGCCCCATCGGAGTACGTTAGTTCTAGCTCACCGTTAGGCCTCAGACGGCTCCAGTTCCCGTCATGCTGGTGGAAGATGATGTATTCATTGTTCTTCCCCACGACCATAGCAAGCTTGTCTTTTTCTAAGATGTAGGTCTTACCATCGGCGTTTTCGCCCTTCACAACGGCGGGGTCCTTCTCAGCCTCGGCAATTTTTTGGTAGTACGTTTCGTAGTGTTTCCTGGCCTTGTACTGCATCTCGTCAGCCCCTACCGCTGAGGATGCTCCCTGCGTTGCGTCGCTGCTAGCGGTTGCCCTGCCAGAAGCGCTCGAAGTAGGTTTAGATGAGGGGCTAGATGAGCTCTCGCTACGTGCAGAGGGCGAGGCAGAGGGTGAAGCGGAGGCGCTTGCCGATGCGGACCTTCCGGAGGCTACGGGCGCTTTTATGGAGGGGGCGCAGGCGGCTAGACCGAGCAGGCTTGCCACGCTGAGAGACAGTACAGCAATAGACTTCTTCACGGCGGATTTCTCTTTCCGTCATGCGTCGCGACATCATCACAACGCTGTGTATGGATGTGGTTGGTAATGCCCAGCTTCGGGCATGCCCACATCCTAGCACCGCTGTCTGGGAAGAGCCTGAGCCCCCTCCTTCTGAACGCGAAAGCACCCCGCACGCATCACCACGGTCGGATGCGCACGGGGCGCTGGTGGCCCTGTTCTGTCAGGCTGTTCGGCCCGGGGCAGGAGCTATTTTTTACTAGAGGCCTGTAATCTCAGAGAAGTTACCAACCTTGGTGGGCTTGGCCGGGGTCTTAGCGGTGCCGCGGAAGCCGTCGATACGGGCAGGTGCCTTCGGGATCTCGATGGTGGAGAGGTCGGTTGTCTGCTCTAAGGTCTTAGTGTTCAGCACGGCAGCGGCGCCGTCTGCTTTGACGGCGGTGTAGAGGTTGTCCTCGGGGTTGGTCTTAATCCAGGAGCCGTCCTCTTCCACGACGATGGTTCCGCCGTTGGAGTCAAATCTACTCCACGCACCGGTATTCTTGATGATGACAATAGCGCCGTCCTTTGTTTCGAAGACAGCGACTTCATAGTTGTAGTAGACGGTGCCGTCGCTGGTCTGTACCTTCTTTACATCGGACTCGTTCTTGAACTCGTTCAGGGATTCCTTGACGGCGCTGTAGAATGCGGAGGTTTCCTGCTGGTTGGAGTCCTCGCTCTTCTTAAGTGCTTCGGTTGCTTCGCTGGGCAGACCGCTGGGGGTGCTGATGGTCCCCTGGGTGGTCTTGGTTTCTGCCTTGGTGGTTTCAGCGGCTGCGGAGGTGCTTGCAGGGGCCGAGGCAGTTGCGGAAGCGGACGCGCTAGCCGATGCAGAGGAGTTGGTGCCGGAGTTGGTGCCGGAATTACCGCTGCAAGCTGCAAGGCCGAGGGCACCGGCAATGGTCAGGGACAGAACAGCAATAGACTTCTTCACTGTATTTTCTCTTTCTGCATGCGCCGCTCTGCAACGGCGCAGTGCGTAATGTGGTTGACCTGTGCTCGGGTACCTCCCCGGTGTATGCCCTCATGCTAGCACCGCGGCCTGGAAGCTCCCTGAGATGGTGCGGTGCTCCCCCCCTCCCCCGCTACTTTCGCTGGTCTTCTCAGCTCTACGGGTCTTCCCAGCTCAGCTTGAAGACGCAAAGCGCCCCGCACGCATCACGGTCGGATACGTGCGGGGCGCTGGTGCCCCTGTTCTGTCGGGCTGTTCGGCCCGGGGGCAGAGGGCAGGGGCTAGTTTTTATTTGGCGTCTGCATTACTTGGCGCCTGCGACCTCGGAGAGGTCAGCAATCTTGGTGGGCTTGACCGGGGTCTTAGCGGTGCCGTTGAAGCCGTCGATGCGGGCCGGGGCCTTCGTGACCTCGATGGTGGAGACGTCGGTCGCCTGCTCAAAGGTCTTGGTGTTCAGCACGGATGCGGTGCCATCTGCATTGACAACGGTGTAGAGGTTGTCCTTGGGATTGGTCTTGATCCAGGAGCCGTCCTCTTTCACGACGATGGTTGTACCGTTGGAGTCCATGCTGGTCCACACACCGTTATTCTGGATGCTGATGATAGCGCCGTCCTTGGATTCGAATGCAGCGAGTTCATCGGTGTAGTAGACGGTGCCATCGCTGGTCTGCACCTTCTTCACGCCGGACTGCTCCTTGAGCTGCTCCAGGGCTTTCTTGCTGGCGGTGTAGCCTGCGGAGGCTGCCTGATCGGCGGATTCCTGGCCCTTCTTGAGTGCTTCGGTTGCTTCGCTGGGCAGACCGCTGGGGGTGCTGATGGTCCCCTGGGTGGTCTTGGTTTCTGCCTTGGTGGTTTCAGCTGCTGCGGAGGCGGTGCTCTTGCTGGTTGCTGCTGCGGAGGTGCTTGCGGGTGCCGAGGCAGTTGCGGAAGCGGACGCGCTTGCCGATGCGGAGGAGTTGGAGTTGGCGCCGGAGTTGCCGCCGCAGGCTGCGAGGCCGAGGGCACCGGCAATGGTCAGGGACAGAACAGCAATTGACTTCTTCACTGAATTTCTCTTTTCTGTATGCGCCGCTCTGCGGCGGCGCAGTGCGTAGTGTGGTTGACCTGTACTCCGGTATGCCCGGTGTACGCCACCATGCTAGCACCGCGACCTGAAAGCTCCCTGAGATGGTGCGGTGCCCCCTCCCCCGCTTACGGGTCATCTCAGCTCTACTGGTCTTCTCAGCGCGGCTTGAAGACGCAAAAACGCCCCGCACGCATCACGCTCGGATGCGCACGGGGCGAACGGGTCTAGCTAGTCACCAGCTATGTAGTGGATACGTTTAGTTCGTAGCCAGGCTGGTCGGCTTAACGGGATTCTTCGGGGCAGGCAGGTCTCCCACAGGAGCCGGGGGCTTGGGCAGCTCCAGGGACTGGTAGTCGCCCGAAACCTCCGAGGTCTTAACGTTCATAATGGAAGCCGCACCGTTCTCATCAACGCTAATTACTTCACCGTTAGGCTTGACGGCAACCCAGCCGCCCTTATCAGTCACGGCGGCAACCTCACCTTCAGGGGTCACACGTACCCAGCTACCGTCTTTCTCAATGCTGATGTAGCTACCGTTCTTAGCTTCGACAACAGCGATGCTTCCGTCAGGGGCAGTGTACACGTTGCCTTCAGTGTTCGTAGTCTTCTTGGCGGAGCGGTCTTTCTTAGCCTCTTCGACGGCTTCCTTGTAATGCGCGTATAGCTGCGGACCGTAGTTGCTATCGGTGGGGTCCGTGGGCATGGAGGAAGCACCCGACAGTCCACTCTTCTGGCTTTCGGATGCCTTAGCGGAGGAGCTCGAGCTATTTGCGTGTGCAGAAGCAGATGCACTTGCCGAAGTGGATGCTGAGGTAGCTGCCGAGGTGGTTGCAGTTGCGGACGCGCTGGAGGAGGCAGACGCGCTTGCCGAAGCGGACGCGCTCGCGGATGCACTCTGGCTTTCGGCGGGTGCCTTGGCGTTGGAGCTGCACGCGGCAAGACCGAAGGTTGCGGCGAGGCTCAGGGACAGAACAGCCATAGTTTTCTTCACTGTGTTCTCTTTTCTGGTAGATCCCCGTGCTATGCCGGGGAGACCTATAGTGTGGTTGTTTGTTGAGTGAGAGTTGAGTGAGAGCTAGATTCTGAGCGCCTCCCTAATCCTAACAACAGTTATGCGAAGCTTCCTATTTTCCCTAGGAGTTCAGCGCAACTTGAAGACGCAAAACGGCCCCGCACGCATCACTATCGGATGCGCACGGGGCGTCTTCATAAGTCACGGACTGTCACGCTCTACGAGCGCCACAAGCCGCTGTTAGCTCTTTACAGCTTACTTGGGCTGTGCGGGCTTGACGGGGGCGACCTTAGCCTGTGCGGGCTTTGCGGGAACCTTCGGAGCCTTCAGGTCTGCCTTCTCGCCGCCAACGATGGAGGTTACTTCACCGGATGCGTCCACGGTTGCCTGCAGGCCGCTGTTAGCCTGGATGCTCCAGGAGCCATCAGCCTTGACTGCGACCTGGCCGTTTGCGTCCTGGCGGCTCCAGGAACCGTCAGCCTGTACAGCTACCTGACCTTCGTCACCCTGAATGGTCCAGCCGCCGTCCTCAGAGACAACGACGTCGCCCTCTACGGTTGCGGAGGAGGAGTTACCCTCGGAGTCCTTGGACTCAGCCTTGGTGCCCTTTGCGTCGGACTCTACCTTGGAGGAGTTACCCTCGGAGTCCTTAGTGTCTACGGATGCCTTGCCGTCTGCGCCGACCTTCACGTCTGCGGAGTTGCCTTCGCCGTCGTTAGCCTTGACGGTGACGTTGCCGTCCTTGTCAACCTTCACATCTGCAGTAGCGGAAGCGGAAGCTGCAGAGGTGGTTGCCGCAGAGGATGCCTTAGCCGATGCGCTTGCGGACGCAGTTGCCGAAGCGGATGCGGATGCAGTCGCGGTGGTGGTGGAAGAGGACTGGGAGCCGCATGCGCTCAGGCCCAGTGCGCCTGCGAAAGCGATGGACAGAACCGCGGTGGTCTTCTTCATTGCGGGGGCGATAGCCATTGTTTCTCCTTGTGGTTGTTAGTATGGTGCGGCTAGTTGGCGACGTATTCGCGTCGTGCGCAGGATCCTTGTGGGATTCCATAACAATTATCGGTGTAACCAACCGCGTTAATTCTATCGAGTTTGGGGGCTTTTATCCGAGCCGGCGGGCGTTTATCCGCATTCTAGCGGGTGGGATATCCCACGTTTCCGCCCGGCTTATCGGCTGGCCACTTCAGTTAGTTACGGGGAGTGACGGGCTTGACGGGGTTAACAGTAGCGCCAGCGGGCTTGGCGGGAACGGTCGGTACCTTAATCGTGCCGCTGCCGCCGGTCTGTTCCCAGGTGCCGTTAGCTTCTACTTCAATGACGCCGTTCTCACCGGTCTGTTCCCAGGAGCCGTCAGCATCGACCTCAACGACGCCTCCATCGCCAACGCGCTCCCAGGAGCCGTCAGCTCGTACCTCAATGATGTCGCCGTTGGGTGCGTGGTAGGACCAGCCGCCGTCGGCCTTGATTTCGATGAGGGTGTAGCCGTTGGCTGCGCTGACGGTTCCGCTGTCGACGGTCACGGTGCTGGAGCCATTCGAGCCGCTCTTGGCGGTGGTCTCGCCGGCCTTCTCGTCGACCTTTGCGGAGGAGCCGGCGTTGCTGGAAGCCGAGCCGCCGTTGACGGTCACATTACCGTTAGCGTCTGCGGTGACCCCGGTGCCATCAGCACCGCTGACGGTTACGCCGCCTTCGGTGACGGTGACGGTACCCTGCGAGCTGCTTGCGGTAGCGCTCGGGGAGGCTGCGTCGCTTGCCTTGACGGTGACCTTGCCGTTGCCCGCGTTGACTGCCGCGTCGGCGGTGGAGGATGCCTTGGCGGTCGCGGTGGCGGTGGGTGCCGGGTTAGAGGTGTTCTGTGCACCGCAGGCGCTCAGGCCGAGTGCTGCGATTGCTGCCAGGGACAGTGCTGCCGCGCCGGTGCGGAGGCGGTGGTTGGTGGGCTGCGCGGAAGTACGCTGAGCGTGGCGTGCCATGAGGGGTTCTCCTTGTGAGTCCCGGAGGGTCGGTCGTCCGGGGTTTGTATGGTTGTTTTTCCGGTTGGGGGTTGAGCCGCTTGTATGGTGTGTGGCTTTTCCTTATCCGGTGATTCCAGCTTAGGGTGTGAGTCTAAGATTGAGCTTTAGTTTGCTGTGTTTAAGCTGTGTCCGGACGGCAATGTATAAGTATTTTTCCCAGTGGGGTTTCATAGTCGCGGATTTTCGCTCAGCTTATGCATAGCTTTCTGCTTAAATGTATAAATTTTCTTTATTTTTCTGTAGCCCATCATAGCTTCCCCTGTGAAACCGAGCTACTTTCTGTATCTTATGCTCGAGTTAAGGGTTAGGGTCTTGAAGACCCACCTTGTGCACGCTCCCCGCCGCGCGCACCCTCCCAGCCCTCCAGCCGCTCTGCCTCCCCCAGCAACCCATGCCCTATCAGCAAGAGAACATCTGGGCATACTAAAAGACCCCCACCATATTGGTGGGGGTCTTTTAGCAGATTCAAAGTCTCAAGAATTACTTCTTCTTAGCGACTGCTGCCTTCAGCTTGGAGCCTGCGGTCAGCTTCACGCCGTGACCGGCGGGAATCTGGATGGTTTCGCCGGTCTGCGGGTTACGGCCGGTACGAGCTGCACGGTCGGTGCGCTCGATTGCCATCCAACCGGGGATGGTGATCTTCTCGCCCTTGGAGACGGAAGACTCGAAAACCTGGAACACTGCGTCGAGGACTGCGTTTACAGTTGCCTGGCTCTTGCCAGACTTCTCTGCAACCTCTGCAACGAGTTCGGTACGGTTCTTAGCCATTAGGGTGCCCCTTCCAGAGACTTAGATTTGAGTCTAAAGCGAGTGACCGTCTTGCGACGGAAAACCGTTTAGGAACTAAAATACCAGATTTACCAGCTGGACTTGGTGATACCGGGCAGCTCGCCACGGTGTGCCATCTCGCGGAAGCGCACGCGGGAGATACCGAACTTCTGGAAGGTACCGCGGGGGCGGCCGTCGATCTGGTCGCGGTTACGCACGCGAACGGGGGAAGCGTTGCGGGGCAGCTTCTGCAGTGCCACGCGTGCTGCTTCGCGCTCCTCGGGGGTAGCGTTCTCGTCGATCAGGGTCTTCTTCAGCGCGATACGCTTCTCGTTGTAGCGAGCGACGATGACCTTGCGCTGCTCGTTGCGAGCGATCTTGGACTTCTTAGCCATTCTTAGCGCTCCTCTCGGAAGTCAACGTGCTTGCGAACGACGGGGTCGTACTTCTTCAGCACCATACGGTCGGGGTTGTTGCGGCGGTTCTTACGGGTCACGTAGGTGTAACCGGTGCCAGCAGTGGACTTGAGCTTGATGATAGGACGGAGGTCCTTAGCCTTGGATGCCATTTACTAGATCTTCTCCCCGCGTGCGATGATTTCTGCAACAACGGCATCGATGCCACGAGCATCGATAACCTTGATGCCCTTAGCGGACACGTTCAGGGTTACCTTACGACGCAGCGAAGGAACCCAGTAGGTCTTCTTCTGAACGTTCGGGTCGAATCGACGCTTGTTGCGGCGATGCGAGTGCGAAATGCTGTGTCCAAAGCCGGGAACAGCTCCGGTCACCTGGCAGACTGCTGCCATGTTTCACTCCTTTATTGATTGACTTTTATGACGGTACGCAGTCGATGTTACTCGTGAGCGTCCCGCCACCAATGTAGAAGCACCGGGTTATTCGCCGGGCTAGAGTGTTTGAGATCGTCACGTGGGTGAGAGGCCACGCATCGATCCCCGCCGCGGGAAAAACGGTGAAGCTTATTAGTGTCGAGAGGCGTTTCCACCACTACGAACAGCGTTAAATTCTAGGTAAATACGGGGGTTCGTGCAAGCCTGCACGCCGGATTTTGCCTTAAAAATCCGCGGAATCTCGGTGTTCTGAGCCAATTGCATCTCGTTTAAGCGAAGTGCTCGATTCGCGGATGCACGCCTGCCTTCGAGCGGCAAACATACCTATCCATTCTATCAAAAATGGGTGTTTTTGCAAGTCCAGATGTTTTTAAGGAATTCTTTAACGCCCCTAGTCAGGCGTTAATACGCCTTTTTAAGAACGGATGTTCTCTATGTGACCGGGGATAAATTACACTAGTGAAATTCATGTTGTGAGATTAACAGCTTAAGCCGGATTTAAGCCTTAAACAGCCCCGCGCCACCGATTCTTGCGGTGTGCGCAGGGCTATTAAACAGGCTTAAACACGCGTTTAAAGAGTATTTAACTCTCGTTTTAACGCTTCCACCCCGGTTTTAAAGGGCGGTTTAAGGGTTTGCAACGGTACGGGTAACGGCGGATTTACCGTTCCAGTTACGGCGTAAATGCGGGCACAAATACGGTACAGATACAGCACAGGGCACTCCCCCCGGCGTACAGTTTTACGCCGTAACATGCGCCCCCTCAGCATTAGTTCTTAAGGCTTGCCGCGGGGACCCACTCCGGGTACTTGGGGCTCACACCGTCCCCGGAGCTCGTACCCTTCAGGCGGCGGCCAATCCACGGCAGGGCAAACTCGCGGACCCAGCGTGCCTCCTGCTCAATCTTCTCGCGAGCGGTCAGCTGCACCTCCGGGGGCAGTACCGATTCGGTGACCACACCGGGCAGGCCGAGCTGCGCCAGCACGCGGGATGCGAAGCGTTCGTGGCCGAGGTCGTTCATGTGCAGGCGATCGTCAGCCCACAGACGCCAGTCGAGGAAGTCATTCCAGCGCCAGTAGTCGATAATGTGCACGCCGTGGTCCTCAGCGATACCGCGCAGTAGCTCGTTGTAGGTGGCGGTACGGCCGCGGGTACGGGCGAAGGGGCCCTGGCCCTGTACGTCCAGGCCGGTTACGGTAAGCACTTCGATTCCTTCGCCGCGCAGGGTGGCGAAGGCTTCGTCTACGTGGGTCATGAGCTGGTCAATATCCACGTTGGGTCGCATGATGTCGTTGCCGCCACCGTAGAAGGTGACAAGGTTGGGCTTCAGCTCCAGGGCTGCCGGCAGCTGCTCTTCAAGAATGGGAATGAGCAGGCGGCCGCGGATGGCGAGGTTTGCGTACTGTGCCTGCGGGTCTACTGCACCGAGGCCTTCGGCAACGCGGTCTGCCCAGCCGCGCAAGCTGTTGGGGCGGCGGCGGTCAACGTCGCCCACGCCTTCGGTGAAGGAGTCGCCGATTGCCACGTAGCGTACTGATTCACCGTTGAGCTTGCCGTTGGAGTCTAGGAGCGGGGTCGTCATTATGTTCTTCTTTCCGGGCCTCTATAGAGAATGACCCTTCTGTGAAAGAAGCCGGCACACCTGCGCGGTGTACCGGCTTCTTCGCTTAGCTTTCGGTGCGTCCTGCTTTCCAGTATCCCACTGTTGAGGGTTCTTCTTCAGATATGAGCGGAGGTTTCTTAGGATGCGACAGCTGACCCGGTAGCTGCGGATGCCCTCCGCGGATGGGGAACAACCACCACGCTACCGTCGTTAAACGGGTCCGCAACCTCGGCCTTCAGGCTAAAGATGGTGTGCAGGTTCTCACGGGTGAGCACTTCGTGTGCTTCGCCTTGGGCGACGATGGAGCCGTCCTTCATCGCGACGAGGTAATCGGCGACTCGGGCGGCGAGGTTCAACTCGTGCAGCACCATGATCATGGTGGTGCCGCGTTGCTCGTTGAGGTCCGAGAGTAGGTCGAGTAGCTCCACCTGGTGTGCCAGGTCGAGGTACGTGGTCGGCTCGTCCAGCAGTAGGATGTCGGTTTCTTGGGCGAGCGCCATGGCAATCCAGACGCGCTGACGTTGGCCGCCAGAGAGTTCGGTGACCTGTCGTTCGGCGAGGGACATGGTGTCGGTGGCTTCTAGTGCCCAGGCGACCGCCTCATCATCTTCGGCGCTATTGCGTTTGAAGAGTCCCTGGTAGGGGTAGCGTCCTCGGGAGACGAGGTCGGCTACGGTAATTCCTTCGGGGGCGATGGGATGCTGGGGCATGAGCCCAACCATGCGGGCGAAGCCCTTCATGGAGTATTCGTGGGTGGGTTTGCCGTCGAGGGTGAAGTCGCCGTTGAGCGGCTTGAGTAGTCGGGAGACACCGCGTAGCAGGGTGGATTTACCGCAGCCGTTGGGGCCGATGATGGCGGTAACTTTGCCCTTCGGGAATTCGAGGGAGAGGTCTTTGACGATGGTGGTTTCGCCATAGCCGAGGCTGACGTTCTCTACTTTGAGGGTGCGTTCGGTGATTTCTTTCATGGCGTCCTTTCTTCTCTAAGGCTTTTCCCGGGAGCCTCCTAACTTAGCCTATCCTAATTTCGGGTCAGAATATAGCGAATCCCCCGAACCGTTCACACTTCTGTAGAACAGCACGGGGGATCCGCTATATCGGCGAACTTTAGAAGTTCACTTTTCCGTTGACGAGCCAGCCGCCTTCCGCTGCACGCTGGAAGACTTCCTGAGCCATGGTGCGGCTGTAGGTCTTGGAGACATGGTTGTCATCGATGTAGACGTAGATGTTTCCAACCACGGGGCTACACATGCCGTCCGGGCAGTACACGTCCTTCAGGTCCACCATGACGGCACCCTGGTTGCGGTACTTGTCGAAGATTTCCTTTGCAGGGTTTTCTGCGGCGTACTTGTCGCTTGCGGGTCGTGCGCAGGAGCTCTTGTCGGCGCCGGCCTTCTGAGCGCATTCGTAGATGTTGTACTCGAAGCGCGGGTTATCGCGCAGGCCAATGACCTGGACTCCTGCTTCGGTGAGGCGGCGGACCGTCTCATCGAGGCTCGGGTCGACTCGTTCGTCGTTCGAGCGTGCCTGGGCAACGGTGGCGATGAGCACCACGGTCTGCGGCTTACGCTTGAGAATTTCCTCGGTCATCTTGGTGTTGAATTCCGAGCATTCGTTGCTGGCGTTGACGGCGCGGACCGGGTACTGGCAGCCACCGAGCAGGTAGGTCTGCAGGTTGGTTTTGGTCTGTTCTGCGATGGGCTTGAAGATGCTCAGCGCCTGTTCGGCGTGGGAGTTACCGATGACCATGGTCAGCGGTGCGTCCTCGGGTCCGTACTTCTGCAGGCTGCAGTACTTGGCGAGTGCCGGGTCGGAGGGCGCGAAGCTGCCAACGCAGGGGTCGCTCAGTCCGTCGAACTGGGTTTTGACGTCACCACCGGAGGGGATGGGGTTGTCAATGAGTCCCTGCTGGGCGCCGCCGATAGCGCGGGCGCCGGGGTAGTTTTCGCTGGCGGTCTGTACCTGCAGTTCGGCGTTCTGCTCGGACTGGGTGTTGCGGTAGCCTACCCATGCCTGTGCGGCTACCAGGGGTACACCTGCGACCAGGAAGATCGCGAGGATGAAGGCGAGCTGGTCTGCCCAGGTCTTGACCGAGAAGATGGTCTTGAAGCGCATCTTCATCATGAGCCAGGGTACGAAGGGGTCCTTGCGGTAGCGCAGCGGCTTCTCGACGAAGCGGATGAGCAACCATGCCAGGCCGATGGAGGTAAGGATGATGACAGCACCTTCGATGAAGTTCACGCGGGAGGTACCGACGGCGCTGCTGTAGAGGATGAGGATGGGCCAGTGCACCAGGTACAGGGCGTAGGAGATGTTGCCGAGGTTCTGCAGGGGTGCGGAGACCAGCAGTCGATCGATGCCCCAGCGGCTGTTGGTGCGGCCTGCCATGATGACGAGCGCACCGGAGATCACGGGCCAGAGCGCCAGGTAGCCGGGGAATGCTCGTTCAACGGGCAGGATTGCGCCACAGGTGACCAGACCGATGATACCGACCCAGCCCATAACCACTCGAGCCTTTTCGGGTGCCTTCCACTTGAGGGTGAGCATTGCCAGCAGGGTGCCGATGGCAAATTCCCACAGGCGGGTGCGGGTGTCGAAGTAGGCGAATCCCTGGTTGGTGTCGGTTTCGACGATGGAGAAGGTCAGGGATGCGACGAACACCGTGTTGAAGATGAATACCGCGGTGGTGAAGAGGTTCCCGCGGAATCGGTGCACGACGTAGGCTACTGCGGCGAAGAGCAGGGGCCAGATGATGAAGATCTGTCCCTGGATGGAGAGCGACCAGAAGTGCTGGAAGGGTGACTTCACGGAAGCGTTTTGGGCGTAGTAGTCCACGGAGCTGAACGCGAGGTTCCAGTTCTGGAAGTAGAACAGGGAGCTCGTTGCGTCGGTGACGGTTTGCGACCAGCGGCTGGGCGCGAGCACGAAGAAGGACGCAATCGTGGTACACGCGATAACCACGGTGGCTACGGGTAGCAGTCGCTGGAAGACGTGCATCCAGTAGCTGAAGAGATTGAGGGGTTTGCCTTCGTTGATCTTACGCATGAAGGAGAGCGAGAGCAGGAAGGCGGAGATGAAGAGGAAGACATCCACACCGCCGGAGACTTTGCCGACCCAGACGTGGTAGAGCACCACGAGGAGCACGGCGAAGGCTCGCAGGCCCTGAATTTCAGGGCGGAATCCTCGCGATTCGATGAACTCTTCGAGGGGGTAGTCGCTGGCTTCGCGTGCTTTGATGCTGCGCGGGGCGGTGGTGTAGGTTCCCTGCGAGGCGGGAGCCTGCGGGGTTCCGGAGGTTTCAGACATTCTCGGTTCCTCAGGATGGATGTCGATGTGCTAGTGCGGGTCCCTTAGACACTACAGGACACTCGTACAATAAAATCCTGATCCGCACCTCTGCTATGAGGCTGGTGCGAACCAGGATTTTTCTGAGCCCCCTACCGGATTCGAACCGGTGACCCTCTGTTTACAAGACAGATGCTCTGGCCAACTGAGCTAAGGAGGCAACTTGTCCAGTGTACCTTATTCTGGTGGTTGAATCTGCTTAGTTGTTCTTTGGCGGTTTGATGCGTTCGTTTCCTTCGTTTTACCCCTTCCGAATACCTCGGCTACAGGGGCTCCCGGGCACCTTGTCCAGCACTTTGCCGAGTCTTCTTCCTGCCCCTCACGTTCCTTTACTCGTTCTTTAGAGCTTCAGATGCATACGGAAAAACCCGGTAGCCTCGCGCGGAGGTTACCGGGTTTTTCTATCGAAGAGGTTACTTCTTCTTAGCTTCGATCTTTTCCTTCAGGAAGGTGCTGAAGTCGTTGCTGGTGTACTGGTCGCCATCAACGAAGACGGTGGGGGTACCCTGAATGCCGTTCTTTGCGGATTCAGCGTTGACCACGTCCACGAAGGGGCGCCACTTGCCGTCGTTCATATCGGAGCCGATGGAGGCGTGGTACTTCGAAGCAATGTCGGCAATCTGCTGGTTGTTCATGTCGCCGCTGCCCTGGTGGGTGAAGATCTCACGCTGGTAGTTCAGGAAGTCGTGGGTGCTGACCTGGTTTGCCACGGAGTATGCCGCTGCCGCGTTACGTGCGGAGTATGCGGTGGGCGAGGTACGGTCCAGGAAGGTCAAGTTGCGGATTTCCAGGGTGATGGTGCCGTCTTCGACGAGCTTCTGGATTTCTTCGCCGTACTTCTTCTCGAACTCTGCACAGTGCACGCAGTTGTAGTCCTGGAAGATGGTCACGCGAACGGGCTGGCCGTTCTTGGATGCCTCTTCAGCGGTCTGCACGCCCGGGGGCAGGGTGTTGACTGCTGCTGCGGTTCCGTTGACCATGGGGGTCACGGAGGAGGTCGAGGTTGCGAGCTGCTTGAAGTCGCGGGTCTCCTGGGTGGAGGAGTTTTTGACGATTCCGTCCTTGGTCAGCACAATGCCACCGTATTCGTTGGCGCTGGCGGGCACGGGGCCGCTTTCTGCTACCTTGGTGTTCTTGTTGCCGTTGATTACGACGAAACCGATGATACCTACGATGACGAGGACCACGGCGAGTACGCCGAGCTGGAGCCAGCGGCGGCTTGCCTGGCTGGGACTCTTCTTGGCCTGCTGGGCCGCAATCTGGCGGGCTTTTTCGCGGGCGTCGGTCGACATGCCTGCTCCTTTGGTTGGGAATATGGGTGGCGGTTCGTCCACTTCTTCTAGCCTACTCCTTATGGAGTACGCACCCATCAGGGCAGAGGTTCAGAGTGCCAGTGCTCGTCTGAGCTCGGCGCCTTCTGATCTCTGCCGGGCGTTCTAAAGCTCAGCTTCCTGCTACGTATAGCAACTGAAAGGTATGTCGAGCAGTTCCTATCATGTGGATAGGTTCTGTCTTTTCTCTAGTGTGGATGTACCGCGCTACCCGTCTAGCCTACCGAATGGGTGCCTTATCGGCTAGTTAATACTCTGACTGAGATACTGTGATGTCTATTCTCACGCTCTCAGCTTATTTTCCTCGTAAACTTTCGTAGCTCTGGGAGGTTCCTCCCCTGCCACAAGCTACGCCGAGGCACCCACCCGGTTCAGCTCACCAGCCGTTAGGGAATGTTGTAGACTTCCACTCCCCCAATGAAGGGGCGGGTGTTGTAGTTACCATTCCACTTCACGCTCAGGCCGTGCTTCTCCAGTACGGGAATAACCGTCTCTCGCAGCAACTGTGCGGAGAGCTTCTCGTGAAGGGCCCTAATCTCTTCCTTCTGCGCATCGCTCAGGGTATTCCATTTTTCTTCGTCCCTGGGGTAAGCGAGGAAGGAACCGAAACCGATGTAGGTTCCGCCGCTCTCAGCGAGGCTTTCAGTGTCCTGCTCATGGAAGTAGATGTATCCCTTCCATTCACGGCTATCATCCATTTCGTCCCAGATTTCTGCGGATGCGCAGGTACCGCAGCAGGTGAAGTTCTGTCGTGCAATGACTCCTTCTTCTTCCAGCGCTGCGAAGGCACGGTTGAGGTTGGAGTTCTTCTGCATTTCGGGGGTAATGCCCAGCTCAGCAGCAAAGGCACGACGACGCTTGATGAGCTCTTCCACGTAGTCCTCTACGCGCTTCTCCCAGAGCTTGCTGTCTTCGTTCTCCCCATCGTATTCCAGACCGAGTACGTCCATCACATAATCGGTAATGGTTTCTACGTACTGCTCAGTATCAGATTCACCCATGAACAGCAGGGGCCAGATGGGCCAGAGCAACTCGGCTTCGTCTTCTTCATCCAGCCCCCATTCTTTGGGGAAGGGCGGGTCGAGGCGTTCTTCGCTCCAGCGTTCGTAGATGCTCTTCTCATCAGCCATGATGATGCTCCTTTGCGTGTTCTCTATTCGCTCGGGTAGAGATGTGGATTGCTCTTGTTGTTAAGGTACCAAGAGTTTCTCCACCGTGCCCTCTGCTTCGTCATTCAGGCGGATCTGTGAACTCCCCATCTCGTCGCCCCTGCATCAAGGCTGGCAGGCTGTCTAGGTTGCGTCCCCTGTTCCTCTGCTTCTCAGCTGAGTCTCTAAACCTCTGCATCTCTGATGAGTTAGGTTTCTTTCGTCCAGGAGTTTTCATTCTAAGAGTTTTTGGGTACACAAAAAGAGGGGAAGACCTATAAGGTCTTCCCCTCTTGAATAAAAAACCCGCGGCGACCTACTCTCCCACACCCACAAAAGTGCAGT
>NZ_KV800108.1:748687-864634 GCF_001810135.1 Rothia sp. HMSC069D01 | reverse complement strand
TACTGCACTTTTGTGGGTGTGGGAGAGTAGGTTATTGCCGCTTTATTATTCAATAGCCCCGGCTTCGCCGGGGCTATTTTTGTTTGGGGAGGTCGTTAGGCCTCCCCATTTGTCTTTAACATCCCATCAGTACGGGTGCACGGAAGGTGCTCTCTATACTAGAATGGTATGGCTTATGTTTAGGCATTAGCGGGTGTATCTAAAACACCCCTCATAGAGTTGATGCCTCAGGCAGCGGTTCGCCCGAATCGACTGCATACCCTACCCGCCCACACTGGCGGATACCTCCCAAGGAGATTCATGTCTGAGACCCCCCGTCACGAGTCTAACGGCTCCGGCCCCCGCCAGCACCGCAAGAACAGCGGAGGAAA
This sequence comes from Rothia sp. HMSC069D01, assembly GCF_001810135.1. Lineage (NCBI taxonomy): Bacteria > Bacillati > Actinomycetota > Actinomycetes > Micrococcales > Micrococcaceae > Rothia > Rothia sp. HMSC069D01. The sequence goes on along the minus strand of NZ_KV800108.1, from coordinate 864,263 downwards.
GGACTTCCGCTCCAAGAAGGGCGGCAAGAACTTTGGCGGCAAGGGCGGTTTCAAGCGTAACGACCGCGGAGGCAAGAAGTTCGACGGCCGTCGCTCCGACTCCCGATCCAAGGCACCTCGCTCCAACGGTCCCGAGGCTGAAGTACCTCGCGAAGAAGTACGCAGCATCGGTGGCCGTGCAGGCTACCGCCCCGCAAAGCCCAAGGCACCGGAAATTGATGACGACATCACCGGTCGCGAGCTGGACGGCGCAACCTTCCGTCAGTTGCGCGCCCTGGAACCTCGCAACGCAGAAACCGTCGCAAAGCACCTCGCCATGGCTGGTCGCTACCTCGACATCGACCCCGAATTTGCGCTGGAACACGCCGTTGCCGCATCCCGCAGTGCAGGCCGTATTGCCGCAGTACGCGAAGCCGTTGGCGTCGCCGCATACGTTGCAGAAGACTTCGAACTGGCACTGCGCGAACTGCGCACCCACCGCCGTATTAGCGGCTCCGTAGACCACCTGGCACTGCTGGTGGACTGCGAACGCGCGCTCGGCCGCCTGCCCAAGGCAATGGAAATGATTGCAGAATTCAAGAAGGAAGAACTGCCCGCTAACGTGCGCGTAGAGCTCGCCATCGTTGAATCCGGTATCCTCAGCGATCAGGGCAAGAAGTCCGAGGCCGTCGTAGCGCTGCAGATTCCTCAGCTGAACCCCAAGCGCGCCTTCGAGTACAGCCCCCGTCTGTTCAGCGCATACTCCGACGCGCTGGCTAACGCAGGCCGTAACCAGGAAGCAGAACGCTGGGCACGCCTCGCATTCATGGCAGAAGCAGCACTGGGCCAGGGCAATTTCGCAGAACCCGAAATCTTCGACATGTTCGGTGAAGCTGGCCTCTTCGAGCAGGAAGAGAAGTCCGTAGAACTCACTGAGACCGCAGAAGAAGCTGAAGAGACCGCTGAAGCTTCCGCAGAAGAGGAAGCAATCGAAACTGCAGAAGAAGTAGCTGAGGACGAGAAGACCGAAGCTCCCAAGACTGAAGAAGCAGAAGAAACCTCCGCAGAATAAGACTGCAGAGAATCTAAGAATTCTAAATACGTGACCTAAGTGTCAGCGTGAAACCGCTGGACGCCACACCCAAGCAGGGGAGAGCGTCCAGCGGTTTTCCATATAATCGCCCGAAGGCGACAACGCTAGAGTGTCTAACAGGTACGATTAATAGCGACAACCGCCAGAGCCCCCGAGAGGAACACTCTATGACCACGAACGCACTCCTATCCCGCTACGATGCCCTCCTCTCCGATCTGGACGGCGTAGTCTACGCGGGTCCCTTCGCCATCGAAGGTGCGCCCGAAGCGCTCAACCGTGCCGAAGAAGAACTCAACGTACCGGTCATCTTCGTCACCAACAACGCATCGCGCTCCGTTGAATCCGTAGCAGAGCACCTGCGCGAACTGGGCGTGCACACCCGAGCAGAACGAGTCGTCAGCTCCGCACAGGCAGGCGCCGCGCTGCTCGCACAGCACGTACCCGCAGGCTCTAAGGTACTCATCACCGGCACCGATGCCCTTGCCGACTGTGTGCGCGACGCAGGCCTGGAACCCGTACGCACCGAAGCAGAAGGTCCCGTAGCCCTCATCCAGGGCTTCAACCCGAAGATGGGCTGGGAAGACCTCGCGGAAGCCGCCTACACCCTCGCAAACCCCGATGTACTGTGGATTGCAACCAATACCGACCAGACCATCCCCAAGGAACGCGGCCAGGCGCCCGGTAACGGAACCCTCGTTGCGGCAGTGGCAACCGCCTCACGCCGCACCCCGCTTGTCGCGGGCAAACCCGAAGCACCCATCTTCCACACCGCGGCAAAGGCCGTGAACTCCAGCCGCCCCGTCATCGTGGGTGACCGCCTGGACACCGACATCCTCGGCGCCAACAACGCAAAGATGGACGGTGCCCTCGTCCTCACCGGCGTACAGACCTACCAGGACGTCATCGAGGCCGTGCCGAACCAGCGTCCGACCTATATTCTGCGCACCCTCGAGGACTTCTTCGCGCCCTACCCCGAAATTGAGGTGCTCTACGAAGGGTACGAAGTCATCGCAACCGGCCCCACCTGGCAGGCACGAGTTCGCGGTGAAAACCTGAGCCTGACCGGCCCCGAGATTGAAGACACCGAAGCATTCGCGGGCAGCGAGAGCGAAGCCGAAGCATGGCGCGTAGCCTGCGCAGCATGGTGGGCAGCAAACCCCGAACAGGGCGCACGCCCCAACATCCAGGGGATTCCTGGTGCCTAAAGAACCGGAGACTAATAGCACGGCAGAGGAAACCGCTGAGCTTGATGCAGAATTCGAGCGCCAACTCGCGGCGACCCTCGCCATGGACCCCGTAGAGCGTGTCAAGCGCCTCGAAACGATGAGTGAGCAGCTGGAGAAAGACCTCGAAAACCTCTCCTAGTTCGCGGCGGTGTCACCTCAGAACAGCAATGCTCTGAGGTGACACTAGATAACCCGTCACCAGACGATGACATCACCAGACGACGACAGAAAGAAGACAAGGACACCGTGCGCCTCGATAAATACCTGGTCGAAGCCGGATTCGTGAGTTCCCGAACCCTCGCCGCAAAACTCATCGCGGCAAGGGACGTGCAAGTCAACGGCAAGGTTGCGCGCAAAGCGTCCATGCTCGTGGGCCCGGAGGACACCCTCTACGTGCGCCAGAGCGAGCTGACCGAATACGTCAGCCGCGCAGGGCACAAGCTCGCCGGTGCCCTCGACGCGTTCCCCGATATCGAGGTAGAAGGCAAGCGTTGCCTGGACGCGGGAGCATCCACCGGAGGCTTTACCGACGTGTTGCTTCGTCGAGGAGCCGCCCACGTAGCCGCCGTTGACGTAGGACACGGGCAGCTCGTGGACGCGCTACGCGAAGAACCGCGAGTCGGCGTGTACGAAGGACTCAACGTTCGCTATATGAAGCCCGAAGACATTGGTGGGCAGGTCGAACTGACGGTTTCTGACCTCTCGTTCATCTCGCTGACCCTGGTTATGGAGGCGCTAGCGAACGCCACCGAAACCGGCGGCGACCTGGTGCTCATGGTCAAGCCGCAGTTCGAGGTCGGCAAGCATCGCATCGGACGTGGGGGAGTGGTGCACGAAGAATCCGCCCGCCGTGAAGCAGTAGAAAAAGTTCAGGCATCTGCGGTCAGCCACGGATTGCGTGTGATGGGTATGGAACCCAGCCCGCTCCCCGGACAGGACGGCAACGTAGAGTACTTCCTATGGTGCAAAAAATAAAGGGTCTTCGGAATATATAGTGGAATTACTTTCTTAATAGTTTAAAAACAACTGGTGTTTAAATCGGATTTTCTGGTGGGATGTTAGGATAATCAATAGTATTATATAAAAGTATCAATCACATACGAGTGATACTTTGGGAAAAAAATAAAATAGTCCAATTTACTTGACCGTGTACTATGGTACATGGTTTATAATATTCAGGGGGTGAAATAAGATGATTTATCGCATTAGTGAGTTTGCAGATAAATGTGGAGTTAATAAAGAAACAATCAGATATTACGAGCGAAAAAATTTATTACAAGAACCTCACCGAACGGAAGCTGGTTATCGGATATATTCATATGATGACGTTAAGCGTGTTGGGTTTAATAAACGAATACAGGAACTTGGTTTCTCTTTAAGTGAGATTTATAAATTACTTGGTGTTGTAGATAAAGATGAAGTTCGTTGTCAAGATATGTTCGAATTTGTTTCTAAAAAACAAAAGGAAGTGCAAAAACAAATAGAGGATTTAAAACGAATTGAAACTATGTTATAATAGAAACATTAACAAACGAAAGGAGCTTTTTTATGAATAAATTTAAGGTAAACATTTCAGGAATGACTTGTACGGGTTGTGAAAAACACGTAGAATCAGCACTTGAAAAGATAGGTGCTAAAAATATTGAGTCTAGTTATCGTCGTGGTGAAGCAGTATTTGAACTGCCCGATGATATTGAGGTTGAAAGTGCAATAAAGGCGATTGCTGACGCAAATTATCACCCGGGCGAAGCAGAAGAAATACAAGTGCAATCGGAAAAAAGGACAGATGTAAGTTTAAATGATGAAGGTAACTATGATTATGATTACATCATCATCGGTTCTGGTGGAGCTGCCTTTTCATCTGCCATTGAAGCCGTTACTTTGAACGCAAAAGTGGCTATGATTGAGCGTGGAACGGTGGGTGGAACTTGCGTTAATGTCGGATGCGTTCCTTCTAAGACCTTATTAAGAGCAGGGGAAATCAATCATCTAGCAAAAAATAATCCATTTGTGGGATTACACACTTCGGCTTCAAGTGTTGATTTAGCGCCATTAGTAAAACAAAAGAATGATTTAGTAACCGAGATGCGAAATGAAAAATATGTGAATTTAATTGATGATTATGGTTTTGAATTAATAAAAGGTGAAGCAAAATTCGTAAATGAAAATACAGTTGAAGTAAATGGCAATCAAATCACAGCCAAAAGATTTTTAATAGCTACAGGTGCTTCTTCAACTGCACCTAATATTCCCGGATTAGATGAAGTAGATTATTTAACAAGCACTAGCTTATTGGAATTAAAGAAGGTTCCAAATCGTCTTACCGTAATTGGTTCAGGATATATCGGCATGGAATTAGGACAACTATTTCATAACCTCGGGTCAGAAGTCACTTTGATTCAAAGAAGCGAGCGTCTATTAAAAGAATACGATCCTGAAATTTCAGAAGCCATTACTAAGGCCTTAACAGAACAGGGAATTAATTTAGTAACAGGTGCAACCTATGAACGAGTTGAGCAAGATGGAGACATTAAAAAAGTTCATGTTGAGATAAATGGTAAAAAGCGAATTATTGAAGCAGAACAATTGCTAATTGCCACTGGAAGAAAACCAAATACAGAATCATTAAACTTACATGCAGCAGGCGTTGAAGTTGGTTCCCGTGGTGAAATTGTCATTGATGATTATCTTAAAACGACCAATTCCCGAATTTATTCAGCTGGAGATGTCACTCTCGGTCCCCAATTTGTTTATGTAGCTGCTTATGAAGGTGGACTTGCTGCTCGTAATGCAATCGGAGGACTAAATCAAAAGGTCAATTTAGAAGTGGTTCCAGGCGTTACGTTTACTTCTCCATCGATTGCAACGGTTGGTTTAACGGAGCAACAGGCAAAAGAAAAAGGATATGAAGTGAAAACATCGGTATTGCCGTTGGATGCTGTTCCAAGAGCGCTCGTTAATCGGGAAACAACAGGTGTTTTCAAATTAGTGGCAGACGCGAAAACATTGAAAGTGTTAGGGGCGCATGTAGTGGCAGAAAACGCAGGAGACGTAATTTATGCAGCAACATTAGCTGTGAAATTCGGTTTAACTGTTGGAGATCTGAGAGAAACGATGGCTCCATATCTAACAATGGCAGAAGGATTGAAGCTGGCTGTCCTAACTTTTGACAAAGATGTTTCGAAATTATCTTGCTGTGCAGGCTAAGGGAACTTTTTTACAACTCCCTATTCAACGGTGTCGAAAGTAAATATAGTGCCGAAAATAAATAGTGCTAAGGCAGTCTGAGAGAAACCGCTCGGTAACGCAGGACGCGTTGAGGGCGGGGCTTTCTCAGGCTGCCGCGCTATTCGCAGGTATTTTTACAGGTATTTTTACAGGTATTTTAGAGATACCCCAGCCGTACGCTATTCGAAATAATTTTCTAAAAATATAGCTCTTTAGAAAATCTTCGAGAACATATTCGGTATGATAGGTGTAGATACACCATCTCAACATCCCGATCTCAACACCCGATGGGAGAGAGTCGTTATGGCAGAACACGAAAGCCACGCACCGCAGGAAGCAACCGCACAGGTAGTTGCCGCAGGTGCGCGTCATAGTTCCGAATACCACAGTTTCGAACGTCATGGTTTTGAAGACTCGGTGGAACAACGTCACCGTAAGATTCTCGTCTTCGCCCATGTGGGGCGCAAAGAAGCACGAGATGCCGCCCGACAGGCATGCACCCAGCTCTACGAAGAGGGACTCGCACCCGTCATGACTCGCTCCGATCTGGAAACCCTGAGCGAAAACTGGGACGAGCCCGTCCCCGTGCAGGTCGTCCATGAATCCGTGGCGCTCATCGATATTGAACTCGGTGTGGTGCTCGGCGGTGACGGTTCGATTCTTCGTGCCGCAGAAATGGTGCGCCGAACCAGTGTTCCGCTCATCGGTGTGAACCTGGGGCACGTCGGCTTCCTCGCCGAATCCGAAGAGAGCGACCTGACCGAAACCGTTCGCTGCATCGTCAACAACGAATACACCGTTGAAGAACGCATGGCAATCGACGTGGAAGTCTGGAATGACGGCAAACGCGTGCACAGCGACTGGGCGCTGAACGAAGCCAGCGTCGAAAAGGGCAACCGCGAAAAAATGATTGAAGTCATTATCGAGGTGGACTGCCGCCCGCTCAGCAGCTTCGGCTGCGATGGCGTGGTCATGGGAACCCCCACCGGTTCGACTGCCTACGCTTTCTCCGGTGGCGGCCCGATCGTCTGGCCCGAAGTTGAAGCAATTCTCATGGTGCCGCTCTCGGCTCACGCGCTCTTCGCGCGCCCGCTGGTGGCGGCGCCGACCTCCACCCTGGCGGTAGAAATGATGCCCGGAAACGGCGCCTCCGGCGTGCTCTGGTGCGATGGCCGCCGAACCGTGGAGCTGGACCCCGGCTCCCGTATTGAGGTGCGACGCTCCGAAAAGTCGGTGCTGCTCGCCCGTATTCACCCGGCTCCCTTCTCTGAGCGACTGGTGCGTAAATTTGAGCTTCCGATCCGTGGCTGGCGCGGCCCGCAGGACACCGAGAAGCACTAAAGAAAAGGAATGAACGTTCGTGATTGAGGAAATCCATATTCGAGACCTCGGCATCATCACCGATGCGAGGCTCCCCCTCGAACCCGGATTCTCCGTGCTGACCGGCGAAACCGGCGCAGGTAAAACCATGGTCGTCACTGCCCTCGGCATGCTCCTGGGCGCCCGATCCGACGCATCCAGCGTGCGCAACGGCGCCAAGAGCGCCCTCGCCGAAGCAGTCATTCGCCTGCCCCACGGGCACCGCGCCCTTGAGCTTGCTGAAGAAGCCGGCGGCACCGCCGAAGACATCGACGAACAGACCTCCGAACTGCTTCTGGCACGCACCGTCAACGCCTCGGGGCGCTCCCGCGCCCACGTCGGCGGTTGCTCCGCACCCATCGGAACCCTGTCTCAGATTGGTCAGACTCTTGTCGCAGTCCACGGCCAGTCCGATCAGTTGCGCCTCAAGTCTGCGGCGGAACAGCGCCAGTCCCTCGACCTGTACGCCGGCGAAGAGCTCGCCAACCTGCTTGAGAAGTACCGCGAAAACTACGAACGATACCGCGCCGCCGCAGCAGAGCTCAAGGAAGTACGCGAAAACTCTCGCGCACGCGCCCTCGAAGCGCAGACCCTGCAGGGCGCCCTCGAAGAAATTAGCGCCGTCAACCCGCAGGCCGGGGAAGAAGAAGAGCTCAAAGCCGAAATGGTGAAGCTCATGAACGTTGAAGCACTACGCATTGCCTCGGCGACCGCCTCCGCAGCGCTCAGCGGTAGCGAATACTCTACCGGTGATGAGCAGAGCGTCATGAGCCTGCTCGATGCAAGCCGCTCCGCGCTACAGGCGCAGGCAGACGCTGATGAAGAGCTTGCCTCCCTCGCGGCGCGCGTCAACGAATTGTTGATTCTTGCCACCGATATCTCCTCGGATTTGTCCTCCTACATGGCCTCCCTGGATGTTGAAGGTCCCGAACGTCTGGCACAGGTGCAGACTCGCCGCGCCCAGCTGGCGACCCTCACCCGCAAGTACGGTGCCGATATTGCCGAGGTTCTCGAATGGGCCGAAGAATCCCGTGCACGCCTTGAGACCCTGGTAGACGACCCGCAGCGACAGGAAACCCTGGAAACCGAACTGGTACAGCTACGTAAGGTGCTCGGCGCCCAGGCAGAAGAGCTGACCGCCCTGCGCCGTGCCGCCGCGCAGAAACTGGCGGATGCCGTCAGTGAGGAGCTTACTGCTCTTGCCATGCCGAACGCCTCCCTGGTCGTGGAGGTTGCCGAAGCTGAAAAGTTCTCGGTGCACGGTCGAGACACCGTGACCTTCATGCTGGCCCCGCACCGAACTGCCGTGCCGCGCCCGCTCGGTAAGGGCGCCTCCGGTGGTGAGCTTTCCCGCGTGATGCTCGCCCTGGAGGTAGTGCTTGCCGAAGTGGATCCCGTGCCCACCTTCATCTTCGATGAGGTGGACTCCGGTGTGGGTGGTAAGGCAGCTATCGAAATCGGTCGCCGCCTTGCCATGCTCGCCCGACACGTGCAGGTTCTGGTGGTCACCCACCTGCCGCAGGTTGCCGCCTTCGCGGACCAGCACATCCTTGTGCTGAAAAATGATGACGCGTCCCTCTCGAAGGTCAAGGTACTTTCCGAAGAGGAACGCGTGGTGGAACTGGCGCGAATGCTCTCCGGGCACGATCAATCAGAATCGGCACGAGAGCACGCCCGCGAGCTGCTGGCAGCCGGTCGAGAAGTGCCGCAGGGGCGCTGAAACTGACGGCAAACCTGCAGGGAAATACATTGGGAAAGTGCTGGCAAAAGCGTCGAAAGATAGCATCTTTCGCACTAAAGACCATCAAAGGGACTGAAGTGCGCGAGCATGCCCCGGAAAGTTGTCAGTACAGCCCAAGCCGGTGACCAACAGTGGTGCATGGAGTGCGGAGGATGTGAGATACTCTGTGCATACTCCTACACCTGCGTCTACACGGCGCGGCGGGAATATTAAAGCCCCCGCTCCGTTTACAGTGGTGATAAGGACAAATAGGGGAGGGAAAACCGCCTGAGAGAATCCTCTCGCGGCAAAACCCTCTGCTTGGATAGCAGACAAGAAAATGGTAGGCTTAAATTCCGTGGTGAATGAAAAAAATAACGCTCTGAACGCGTCCTCTAACGACAAGGTAACCCGCCAGATTTTCGTGACCGGCGGCGTTGCATCTTCTCTCGGTAAGGGCCTGTCGGCCTCTTCCCTCGGTCAGCTTCTTCGCGCACGTGGCCTCTCTGTGACCATGCAGAAGTTCGACCCCTACCTGAACGTCGATCCCGGTACGATGAACCCCTTCCAGCACGGTGAAGTCTTTGTCACCGACGACGGTGCTGAAACCGACCTCGACATCGGACACTACGAGCGCTTCCTGGACGAAAACCTCGACCAGTCCGCTAACGTGACCACCGGCCAGGTCTACTCCTCCGTTATCGCAAAGGAACGCCGCGGCGAATACCTCGGCGACACCGTCCAGGTCATCCCTCACATTACCGACGAAATCAAGGCCCGCATGCGTCACGCAGCGGAAATTGACAACGCACCCGACATCATCATCACCGAAATCGGTGGTACCGTCGGCGATATCGAGTCCCTGCCCTTCATGGAAGCAGCACGCCAGGTACGCCGCGATGTTGGCCGCAAGAACGTCTTCTTCCTGCACGTCTCCCTGGTGCCCTTCATCGGCCCCTCCGGCGAGCTCAAGACCAAGCCGACCCAGCACTCCGTCGCAGCACTGCGCGGCCTGGGTATCCAGCCTGACGGTCTGATCCTGCGCTGTGAGCGTGAGGTTCCCGTATCGCACCGTACCAAGATCGGTAACGCATGCGACGTGGACAGCGACGCAGTCATCTCCTGCGCCGACGCACCCAGCATCTACGACATTCCCAAGACCCTGCACAGCCAGAAGCTCGACGACTACATCCTCGACTACTTCGGCATTGAGGCTCCCGCACCGGACTTCACCCAGTGGGACCGCCTGCTCGACGCAGTGCACCGCCCCGCAGCAGAGGTCAACGTTGGCCTGGTCGGTAAGTACATCGACCTGCCCGACGCATACCTGTCCGTCTCCGAGGCTCTGCGCGCCGGCGGCTTCGCAAACAACGTGAAGGTCAACATCAAGTGGGTTGCAGCCGACCTGTGCGCAACCGACGAAGATGCAGACCACCAGCTGCGCAACATGGACGCAATCCTCGTGCCCGGCGGCTTCGGCATCCGCGGCCTGGATGGCAAGATCGGCGCCCTCAAGTACGCACGCGAGCACAAGCTCCCGACCCTGGGCATCTGCCTCGGCCTGCAGTCCATGGTCATCGAGTACGCACGCAACGTACTGGGTCTGACCGAAGCATCCTCCACCGAGTTCGATCCGGAAACCTCCGTACCGGTCATCGCAACCATCGAAGAGCAGAAGCAGTTCGTCGAAGGTGCAGGCGACCTGGGCGGCACCATGCGCCTGGGCCTGTACAAGGCAAACCTCGTTCCCGGCTCTCAGGTTGCTAAGGCGTACGGTGCAACCGAGGTTGCAGAGCGTCACCGCCACCGCTACGAGGTGAACAACGAGTACCGCGAGCAGCTTGAAGAAGCAGGCCTGCGTATCTCCGGTACCTCCCCGGACTCCTCGCTGGTCGAGTACGTGGAACTGCCCGCAGAGGCACACCCCTACTACGTGGCAACTCAGGCACACCCCGAGTACCGCTCGCGTCCGACCCGCCCGCACCCGCTCTTCTCCGGTCTGATTAAGGCTGCTCTGGAGCGTCGCGGCGCCTAACATCCGTGGTACCTAACATCTAGGTACAAACGTTCAGCATCCCGCTCACCCCGCACAGGGGTCAGCGGGATGCTTTCGTTTAAACCCGAACGTGCTTTAAACCGTGCCCGCACCTGACGCGCCAAACGTAGCGGGGCTAAGAAGCCGCCTACAATGAAAGAATGAGCAACAACCAGCAGATTATTGATGTACCCTCCGAACGCACCATCCGCACCCGCACTGTGAAGTACAGCGGCTACGTGATCGAAACGACCGTTGAAGAGTACGAGCTTAACGAAAACACCGTGCTGACCCGCGACGTCGTGGAAATGCCCGGCGCCGTCGCCGTGGCGGTCCTCAACGACAACAACGAACTGCTGATGCTAAACCAGTACCGCCACCCGGTGCGCATGAACCTTTGGGAAGTACCCGCTGGACTGCTCGACATCGATGGTGAAGACCCTCTGGTCGCCGCGCAGCGCGAACTCGCCGAAGAGGCAGACCTGCAGGCAGAAACCTGGAACGCACTGACCGACTACTTCAGCAGCCCCGGCGCAACCAGCGAAGCAGGCCGCGTCTACCTGGCGCGTAACCTCTCGGAACTGCCCGCCGAAGAACGTAGCGAACGCACCGATGAAGAAGCAGAAATGACCTACCGCTGGGTGCCCCTCACCGAGGCAGTACAGCTGGTGCTGGGCGGAAAGGTTCATAACGCGCTCGCTATCCAGGCGGTACTCGCCACCTACGCGGCTGCGCAGAACAACTTTGAAGGCCTGCGCCCCGCCGAGGGTGGCTGGGAGTTCCACCCCTACATGGGACAGCGCCGCGAAAAGCCGGAGAACTTCCGCAACCACTAAGAACGGAACAGGGGGGCGGGGGAGTAGCCTCGCCTACGGCAAGCCCAAATATCAAGAGGCCCAAACATCAACAGAACCGACAGAGGAGATAGCGTGAAGCAGGCAAAAAGCACGGTGAGCAAGACATTCCGCGGCGCGGGTCTGCTCGGCGTGACCTCTTCTGCCGGTTCTTCCGTGCTGGGTTCTTCTGCCCTGGGTGCTTCCCACCAGGAGGCGCAGACCCCGCTCCAGAGAGCAATCGAGCAGTACCTCATCCACCTGCGCGTGGAACGAGGAAGCAGCGAGCACACCATCGCCTCCTACGCGCGCGACTTGCGACGATACAGCGCCTACATGGCGACCCTCGGCGTCATCGACCCCGAACGCATCACCACCGCGCAGGTGCGTTCCTTCATGCGGGAACTCGCCGCCCCCACCGTGCCCCTTGCTGGATTCGTTGCCGGATTCGAAGCGGGGGAGAAGGACAACCAGAACGCCCGGGAAGCTCGGGAAGCGCAGGAAGAAGCCGCAGAATCGCTGGCGCTGATGATCGCCTCCGAATCGGGGCGAGGGACAGGAAACGGGCGTGCTGAGAAAGGTCGTGTCGGGCAGCCGGAGAAAGCCGGGGCACCAGAAAAAGAAACGCCAACCGTTGAAGGTTCGCCGAGCCTGCCCCTGCCCTTGGGGTCGAACTCCATCGCCCGCACCATGGCGGCAGTCCGCGGAGCACACGCCTTCTGGGTCTCCGCGCTCATCGTGCCCACCGACCCGGCGGCACCGGTCACCCCGCCCAAGAACGTTAAGCGCCTACCCAAAGCAGTCAGCGTAGAAGACATCCAGCGGCTACTCGCCGTACCTGACCGCGAAACCGCCACTGGGCTACGCAATCGAGCCATCCTCGAATTCCTCTACGCCACCGGCGCGCGTGTGAGCGAAATGCTTAATGTCGATATCGACGACGTGCACTTCGAGGGAACCCTCACCGACGAAGACGGCAACCAGGTCACTCTGCCCGGCTACGTTCGACTCTTCGGTAAGGGAAACAAAGAGCGACTCGTACCCATTGGTAGCTACGCCCAAAAAGCAATCCAAGACTACCTGGTGCGTGCCCGCCCCTCCCTCGTAGCTCACGGTAAAGGCACCGCCGCGCTCTTCGTCAACGGACGAGGCGGCAGACTCGGACGCCAAGGCGCCTGGCTCATCCTCAAAGAAGCCGCCGAAGCCGCCGGGCTCAGCTCCGACTTCTCGCCGCACTCCATGCGCCACAGTTTCGCAACGCACCTGTTGCAGGGCGGAGCCGATATTCGTGTGGTGCAGGAACTGCTCGGGCACGCCTCCATCGCGACCACGCAGGTGTACACGAAGGTCACGCCCGAGGGGCTCATGGAGGTGTACCGCATGGCGCATCCGCGTGCTCACGAGAGGGGATAAAACCCCGTCAATCCGCGGAACAGCCGCTCTTGAGGTAACCTTATAGACAACGCTTAAACTTTAAAACTTCGAATTCATTGATGAAGGTGAACCATTGACTGAAGCTCAGGCTCAAGAACTCGGCCCCACCGGTCGACCCCTGCGCGTATACCCCGACCCGGCTCCGCTGAGCAGCCACGGTCCCGCCCGCATTATCTCTATGGTGAATCAGAAGGGCGGCGTGGGTAAGACCACCTCCACCATTAACCTGGGCGCGGCGCTGGCAGAATGCGGCCGTAAGGTGCTGCTGGTCGACTTCGACCCGCAGGGTGCTCTCTCCGCCGGTTTCGGTGCGAACCCGCACGAACTGGACCTGACCGTCTACAACGTCATGATGGACCGCAAGGTCGACATCAAGGACGTCATCCTGCCTACCGGCGTGGAGAACATCGACCTGCTGCCCGCCAACATTGACCTCTCCGCAGCTGAAGTCCAGCTGGTCAACGAAGTGGCTCGCGAGCAGGTTCTCGCCTCGGCACTGCGCAAGGTCCGCGACGAATACGACGTCATCCTCATCGACTGCCAGCCCTCCCTGGGCCTGCTGACCGTCAATGCACTGACCGCTTCCGAAGGCGTCATCATCCCGTTGATTTGTGAGTTCTTCGCGCTGCGCGCCGTCGCACTGCTGGTCGACTCCATCGAGAAGGTGCAGGACCGCCTGAACCCCGACCTCGAAATCTCCGGCGTACTTGCCACCATGTTCGATGCCCGCACCATCCACTCCAAGGAAGTTCTGGCACGCATCGTCGACGCATTCGGCGACAAGGTCTTCGACACCGTCATCAAGCGCACCGTGAAGTTCCCGGACGCATCGGTGTCCGCTGAGCCGATTCTCAGCTACGCCTCCAGCCACCCCGGCGCGGAAGCATACCGCCAGGTGGCACGCGAACTGATCTACAAGGGCGGCGCACGCTAAAGCCCCCACACCTATACGCCCTCTGCTGAGGTGACTCTCACCCTTGAGTCACACCGGCAGAGGGCGTATAATTGTGTGGATTCTAAAGACCCCCGCACACTACTCGCCCCGAAAATAGGCGAAGTAGAAGCCGCATCTGAGACGGCACCACAAAAGCCGGGGAGAATAAACCTAAGGAGAATAGGTCGTTTATGACCACGAACGTCGCTGCCGTGAGGGTACCGACACCGAACGCAGACACCGCCGCGAACGCCCGGACTGAGGGCCGCGGCCTGCAGAACCCGGAACGCGGTTTCACCCTCACCCTCAGTAATTTTGAGGGTCCCTTTGATCTTCTACTGACCCTGATTTCGCGCCGCAAACTCGACATTACCGAGGTGGCGCTCGCAGAGGTCACCGACGAGTTCCTCGCATACCTGCACGCCCTCTACGCTGAAGGCACCGAACGCGCACTCGACGAAGCCAGCGAATTTCTGGTTACCGCCGCAACCCTGCTGGAACTCAAAACTGCACGCCTGCTCCCGCAGCATCGTGAACCCCTCGAAGAGGACGTTGCACTGCTGGAGGCACGCGACCTGCTTTTTGCCCGTCTGCTGCAATACCGCGCCTACCGCGAAGTTGCCGATATTTTTGCTGAACGCTGGGCGCAAGAAGCGCAGCGTTTTCCCCGTGCGGTAGCCCTCGAAGAACGATTCGCTCAGGCGCTACCCGAGCTGGTTTTCACCGGAGGTGCCGAAGAGTTCGCCCGCATCGCCGCAGCAGCGCTGAGCCGAACCCCCAAAGAGCCCGAACCGGAACCCGAAGAAATCGTTGAAGAACTCAACGAGCACCTGCACGTTCCGTTAACCACCATTGCGGCTGAAGAACACTACATTCTGCACAGCCTGCTCGATACGGCGGCGCGGGAACTGAGCTTTGCCGAACTGGTTCAAGGATCCGGCGAACTAGAAATCGCGGTGGTTCGTTTTCTCGCCCTGCTTGAGCTCTACAAAGAAGGCGCCCTGCACGTAGAACAGGACGCACCGCTCGGAGCCATTCGGGTACGTGCGAGCGCGAGCGCTGCACAGTTCGTGATTCGCGAAGCAACAGACACTCAGGATGCGCACGAAACCAGTGAAGCGTCTGAATCACCCGAAGTGAACGAATCTGAAGCTAACACGGAACCGGTAGAGGAGGATTATGAGTAGTCACGGCTCACGCTTTGACCGTGAATTCACCCCCGACGACCTTGCCATCGTGAACATGGGCTACTGGGATCCGAACGCGGATGAGGATTCGGAACAGGCTGACTCGGCGCCGGTAGAGGTAGCAGAGACGGTAGAGACTGAGAGCTCAAAGCCTGCTGAGGCGGACGCTGAACCGGCTGAGCACGAGGTAGCCGCCGCTCCTCTGGATGAGGTTCCCGAAGAAGCTGAGGAGGCTGAAGCCGCTGAAACGGTAGAGGACTCCGATGGTTCCGACATTTCCGACAGCTCCGAGGAATCGCAGGAAACCGCACCCCGCGAGTCGAAGAAATCTGTAACGAAATTGGCAGCGAAATCGGCAAAAATTCCGGCGGGAGGTCCCTCCACCGCACCCAGCGTGGCGGTCGATGCCGAAGCCGAATTCTCCAAGGTCGAGGCAATCCCCGGCGGCGTCAAAAGCGCCATCGAAGCGATCCTCGCCGTTGCCGAAGCGCCCGTGGGCGTCAAAGAACTCTCCGCCGCGCTCATCGTCAGCGAACGAGCTGTTGAGCACGCGCTCGACCAGCTGTACCGAGAGTACAACGGCGAAGAAAGCGGCTACGGAGAAGACGAAAACCGGGTGGCGCCCGAACCGCGCGGATTCCAGCTGCGGAACATCGCAGGAGGCTGGAAGCTCTACGCCCGCGACGACTTCGCCCCCTGGGTGGCACGCTTCGTGACCCGCTCCAAGAGCGCAACCCTCAGCAAGCCCGCCTACGAGACGCTCGCCGTGATTGCTTACCAGCAGCCGGTGACCAGGGCGAGGGTAGCCTCCATCCGTGGCGTAAACGCGGACGCGGCAATCCGTCAGCTACTGCAACGGCAGCTGATTCGTGAAGCAGGGCGAGAATCCGGAAGCGGCGCGACCCTCTACGAAACCACGGAGCTGCTGCTGGCGAAGCTCGGGTTGAACTCCCTGGAGGAGCTACCGGCGCTCGCGCCCTTCCTGCCCGATGACACGGAAGCCGCAGTGCTTGCCGAGGGCAACGACTAAGACAACGAATCAATAAGACGAACGAACGTTCGGGAAAAGCCTGAAACGTTCGCACCATACGACAGAAAAGAGAAGAACACCATGGCATATGGAAACTCCTCCCGCGGCGGCCGCTCTGCATCCGGTCGCCCCCAGAACTCCCGCGGTGGCCGTCCCGGCGCTGCTCGTCCCGGTCAGGGCGGTAAGCCCGGCGCTAAGGGCGCATCCGCACGCGGCGGTCGTCCCGGCGCACCGAAGAGTGGCGCAGGCAAGGGCGGCGCAAAGGGTTTCGGCGAGAAGAAGCTCGGTGACAAGAAGTTTGGCGAGAAGAAGTTCGGCGCAGGCCGCGCAGGTTCCGGCCGAGGCCGCGGTACCGAACTGCCCAAGCGCGAACGCCGCGCACCGGGCCGCCCCTACCGCTCCGGCGAAGCCTTCGCAAACGAGCGCGGCGAATACCGCGTCAGCAACTACGCTGGCCCGCACCGCCCCCGCCGCCCCCGCAACGCCCCGGTAGACCACTACGAGTTCTACGACCACGACGGCGTGCGCCTGCAGAAGCTGCTGGCTCAGGCCGGTGTGGCATCCCGCCGCGTCTGCGAAGAAATGATTACCGAAGGCCGCGTCACCGTCAACGGTGAAGTCGTGACCGAGCTGGGTGTGCGCGTGGACCCCTCCAAGGTGACCGTGCAGGTGGACGGCATGACCGTTCAGACCAACGACAAGCTCGTCTACATGGCATTCAACAAGCCCGCCGGCGTGGTCTCCACCATGGAAGACCCCGAAGGTCGCCCCTGCATCTCTGACTTCCTGCGTTCCTCCATGAGCGAGCGCGTGTTCCACGTGGGCCGCCTGGACGTCGAAACCGAGGGTCTGCTGCTGCTGACCAACGACGGTGAACTGGCGAACCGCCTCACCCACCCCTCCTACGAGGTGCCCAAGACCTACCTGGTGCAGGTTCCCGGCCCGATGGAGCCCGGCGTCGGCGCAGCCATGAAGAAGGGCATTCGCCTGGAAGACGGTGTGACCCGCGTGGACGAGTTCAAGCTGGTGGATTCCACCCCCGGCCACGTGCTCGTTGAGGTGACCATCCACTCCGGTAAGAACCGCATCGTGCGCCGCCTCTTTGACGCCGTCGGTTACCCGGTTGAGCGCCTGGTCCGCGTTGAGATGGGCCCGATCCGTATTGGTTCGCAGAAGCAGGGCACTGTCCGTAACCTTTCCAAGGTCGAGATTGGTCACCTGCTCGCTTCGGTGGACATGTAATAACGCTAAGGAGTTGTCATGAGCTCGCCCGCTGAGCTTTCCGCATCTGAGTTGCCCATGGACTCAACGCTGACCGGGCCGGTACTCATTATTGGCTCGGGTCTGCTGGGTGCCTCCATTGGTTTGGGGTTGCGTGCGGCAGGATGCGAGGACGTGTACGTCCAAGATATTTCACCCACCGCCGAGGCTGTGGCGCAGGATATCGGTGCCGGTACAAGCTTCTCCACCCTGTCGGAGGAGGAGCGCGCCGCGTTCGCCCCGCAGCTGGTGGTGGTGGCTGCGCCTCCGGATAGTGCCGGTGCCGTGTGCGCTCGCGCGTTGAACACCTATGCGCCTCGACCGGAGGCGGGCTACCCCGGCGCTGTGGTGACGGATGTTGCCTCGGTGAAGGTGCAGCCGCTGGCTGATGTGCTTGCCTCGGGTGCGGATGCGTCCCGTTACGTGGGTTCGCATCCGATGGCTGGGCGTGAGAAGTCGGGCCCGGTGGCTGCTCGCGGTGAGCTGTTCCAGGCGCGTCCGTGGATTATCTGCGAGCACGATTCGGTTCGCCCCGAGTGTGTGCGTCTGGTGCGTTCTGTGGCGGTGGAGCTGGGCGCGATTGTGACTTCTCTGAGCGTTGAGGAGCATGATCAGACGGTCGCTCTGATCTCTCATGTGCCGCAGGCGATGAGCTCGCTGTTGGCTTCGCGTCTGCAGGATACTCCGCTGTATGCGCTGTCTTTGGCGGGTCAGGGTTTGCGCGATACGGTGCGTATCGCGGCTTCGGACCCGACGCTGTGGGTGCAGATTTTTGCGGCGAACGCTGACCCGATTGTGAAGACCCTCTACGGGGTGCGTGATGACCTGAACCGCCTCATCGCGACGCTGGAGAACCCGACGGCATCCGGCGCTCGCCTGGATTTGGCGCAGCTGATGAGCGAAGGCAACGCGGGCGTGAGCCGTATTCCGGGTAAGCACGGTACAGCCCCCGCCGCGTTCGCAAAGATGACGGTGCTGGTGGACGATACCCCCGGCACCCTGGCTCGTTTGCTCGCCGAGATTGGTGAGCTGGGCGCGAACCTTGAGGATTTGCGTCTGGAGCACTCGACGGGTGCCCCGGTGGGTATGGCTGAAATCTCGGTCAATCCGTCTATTCATGAGGCGCTGGTCCGCGATTTGTCGGCTCGCGGTTGGCGTGTTGTGAAGTAGAGTTAAAGCTGTATTTTCCGGCATAAAGTTTGAGACGAATTTTAAGGAGTGCTGATGCACGAGAACCCTAAACTGACGATTGCTATTGACGGTCCCTCCGGTTCCGGTAAGTCGTCTGTGTCTAAGGAAGTTGCACGCCACTTTGGCCTGGCGTACCTGGACACCGGTGCAATGTACCGTGCCGCAACCTACCGTGTGCTGGAACTTGGCATTGACCTGAACGACGCTGAGGCGATCGCGAAGGCTGTCGAGGAGATGCCCCTGGTGTTCGGTACGAACATTAAGGAAGAAGAGATTCTGATGGGCTCGACCGATATCCGTGAGGAGATTCGTAGCGAGCGCATTTCTTCGGCTGTGTCTGCTGTGGCTTCGGTTCCGGCGGTTCGTGAGCACCTGATTGGCCTGCAGCGTTGGATGATTAACCACGCTATTAACGGCATGGTCGCTGAGGGCCGCGACATCACCACCGTGGTTGCTCCCGATGCTGATGCGCGCATCCTGCTGACTGCTTCTGAGGAGGTGCGCATGGCGCGCCGCGGCCTGGAGAACTCCGAGAAGTCGGGTGCTTCGGGCGACTTGAGCAAGCAGATTGCTGAGCGTGATGCGAAGGATTCGAAGGTCAATAACTTTATGGAAGCTGCCGAGGGCGTGACCCTGGTGGACAGCTCGGATCTTGATTTTAATGCGACGGTCTCTGCAGTGATTAACGCTGTGAATGACCAGTTGAAAGCGAAGCGCGCGGGCTAGGCCCCGCCGAAACGCTGGGGGAGTGGTGCATCCGCTCCCGATAAGACGTTGAGCCGCGCTCGCGTGCTGACCGATGGGTTGGCCGCGGGGCGGGTAGAGAAAGGAGCGCGCATGGCTGAGGACGCTATCCGCGACGATTACGAAGAGAAGTACCTGGGCGGTGGCGAGGACGACGTTATCGAGCGCCTCGCTGAGATTGATGATGAGACTGCTGATCAGCGTGCTCAGGCTCTTCTTGAGGGCCTTGAGGACTACGACCTGGATGAAGAGGACCGCGCCCTGCTGGGTGCTTGGGGCTTCGACATTGAGGAAGAGGAAGAGCAGCTCGCTGATCCGGTAGTGGCGATTGTTGGCCGCCCGAACGTGGGTAAGTCGACCATCATTAACCGTATTCTGGGCCGCCGTGAAGCGGTGGTTGAGGATAAGCCGGGTGTGACTCGTGACCGCGTGTCCTACAAGGCTGAGTGGCTGGGTAAGAGCTTCACCCTGGTTGATACCGGTGGTTGGGAGTCTGACGCTCGCGGTATTGATGCTCAGGTTGCTGAGCAGGCTGAGATTGCTGTGGAACAGGCCGATGTTGTGGTTCTGGTGGTTGACGCCCGCGTGGGTGTGACCGCTTCGGACGAGCAGATCGTGCGTATGCTGCGCCGCGTGAAGAAGCCGATCATTCTGATTGCTAACAAGATTGATGACGCTCACCTGGAGCCGGAGATTTATAACCTCTGGTCGCTGGGTATGGGTCAGCCGTTCCCGGTCTCGGGTCTGCACGGCCGTGGTCTGGCGGATGCCCTGGACGAGATTCTTGAGGTCATGCCGGAGCACTCGCAGTTCGCACAGCCGGAGGCGCTGGGCGGCCCGCGTCGTGTGGCTCTGGTGGGTCGCCCGAACGTGGGTAAGTCGTCGCTGCTGAACAAGCTGGCTGGTTCTGAGCGTGCCGTGGTGAACGACCTGGCTGGTACGACTCGTGACCCGATTGACGAGATTATTGAGCTGGGCGGCTACCCTTGGCGTTTTGTGGATACCGCGGGTATTCGCCGTCGCCAGCACATGGCTAAGGGTGCAGAGTTCTACTCTTCGCTGCGTACTCAGACTGCTCTGGAGCGTTCTGAGGTTGCCGTGGTGCTGCTGGATGTTTCCGAGCCGATCTCTGAGCAGGATGTGCGTATCGTGCAGACCGTGATTGATTCGGGTCGTGCGATGGTCCTGGCATTCAATAAGTGGGATACCCTCGATGAGGATCGCCGCGACATGCTTGAGCGCGAGATTGAGCGCGACCTGGCACACGTGCAGTGGGCTCCTCGCGTGAACATTTCGGCGAAGACCGGCTGGCACAAGGACAAGCTGGTGCCCGCCCTGGAGCACTCGCTGGAGTCGTGGGATTCGCGTATTCCGACCGGTCGCCTGAACGCGTTCCTGGGCGAGATTGTGGCCGCGCATCCGCACCCGCTGCGTGGTGGTAAGCAGCCGCGTATTCTCTTCGGTACTCAGGTGTCTTCGCGTCCGCCGAAGTTCGTGCTCTTTACTACCGGTTTCTTGGACCCGGGTTACCGTCGCTTCATTATGCGTCGTCTGCGTGAGACTTTTGATTTCACGGGTACTCCGATTGAGATTTCGATGCGTGTGCGTGAGCGCCGCTCCCTGGGTGAGCGTCAGAGCGCGAAGGCTAAGAAGGGTAAGGGCGGCCGCCGCTAGTAGCGGGGTGTCTGCTTGATGCCGTGTTGCTGGGCTGGCCCCTTGCTAGGCTGGCTCTTGTTAGGTTTGGCCCCCGCGCGCTGGATTCTGTACGGAAAATCTGCCAGGAAATCCGTGAGGAAAAGATTTTTAAGATTTTTTCTAAAAATGGTGAATCTGGCTTGCGCGGGGGTTAAAAGCCCGGTATAGTTATTCGAGTGTTCAGGGGAAACCTTGAAAACAATATCGTGAATAACGAATCGGGTTGTGGCGCAGCTTGGTAGCGCACTTGACTGGGGGTCAAGGGGTCGCAGGTTCAAATCCTGTCAACCCGACAGATAAAGCTCCGGAAGGTTTTTCCTTCCGGAGCTTTTTTGTATGCCGTTTAGGGGTTTGCGGGGATTGATGGTGCGGGGCTGGGTTGTGTCGGTTTGAATGTTCCCGAGGTGCTGCGTGCTCTGGCTGGCTCTGGCCGGGCTTTGGTGGGCTCTTGCTCCCTTGTAAACTCGGGGTGGTCTTTAGGTTATTTTGCAAATATGAGCTTGCATCTAAATGTTGGAATATGCCCGATTTTGTGGGTGTTCAGTGGTACATTGGGTACACGAGGAATCGCGTTTTAGCGGTCAGAAATATTAGCTTTGGCACTGAATCTTCCTTGACAAATCAAGGAATATTCAGGTTTCTGTGACTAAAACACGACTTCATACACACTAAATTTCATAGCCGCAAAACCAATACGAACCCAAGTGAAGGCATATGTCCCCAGGGGATAGCCTCGCTAACGCACAGTGCACTGGGAAAACACCACGTAAGCACACGGCACACACCGTCACGCGCGATACTGGGAAGGCTTTGTGGCACACAACGATCCCGCCCCTCGGGGCGCGGAAAGGAACGCAATACAATCATGTGGCAGCAAGTCTACGACCCGCTACACTCGAGTGCCCTCTCTGCACTCGTGGCAGCAGTCCCGATTATTTTCTTCCTTCTGGGCCTCACCGTCCTGAAGCTCAGCGGTATTAAATCTGCCGTCATCTCCCTGGCGCTCGCACTCGTGATCGGTTGCGGCATCTTCGGTATGCCCGTCACCGCAGGTGCAGGCTCCATCCTCTACGGTTTCCTCTCGGGCATGTGGCCCATCGGCTGGATCGTTCTCATGGCAGTGTGGCTCTACCGCATTTCCGTGCGTTCCGGCGGCTTCGAAATCGTTCGCTCCTCCATCTCGTCCATCTCTACTGACCAGCGCATCCAGATGCTGCTGATTGCATTCTGCTTCGGTGGCTTCCTTGAAGGCGCTGCAGGCTTCGGTATTCCGATTGCTATCTGTGCCGCACTGCTGGTTTCCTTGGGCTTCAACCCGCTCAAGGCCGCAATGTTCGCCCTGATTGCTAACGTGAGCTCCGGTGCATATGGCGCTATCGGTATCCCCGTGACCACCGCAGCAACCCGCGGCGGCGTGGACCTGCACGGTCTGTCCATCGAAATGGTCCTGGTTATCCAGATCATGGCAGGCCTGATCCCCCTGGTGCTCGTCGCTATTCAGGACGGTCTGCGCGGTATCCGCGAAGTCGGTCTGGTAGCTCTCATGGTCGGCGTTATCTACTCCGGTGGCCAGTCCGTTCTGCTCGCAACCCTGGGTAACCCCGAGCTCGTTGACATCATCCCGCCGCTGCTGGCACTGGTCGCTCTGGCACTGGTCATGCAGAAGTGGCAGCCCAAGCACATCTTCCGCGAGCCCACCGCTCCCTCCCTGGAAGAAGTTCAGGCGCAGCAGAGCGTCAAGCACACCAGCGGCGAAATCCTCAAGGCTTGGAGCCCCTTCGTCTACCTGTCCGTCGTGATTCTGCTCTGGTCCACCGCTCTGAAGCCCCTCTTCGCTGCTAAGGGCGCGCTCGGCTTCACCAACATCTCCTTCCCCCTGCCCTGGCTGCACCAGAGCATCTCGCAGGCGGCACCGATTGTTGCAACCCCCAAGCCTATCGACGTGACCTACACCTGGAACATTGTGGGCGCATCCGGTACCGCAATTCTGGTGGCTACCATCATCACCATCCTGACCTCCAAGATTAGCTGGGGCGAGGCTATCGAGGAACTCGGCGCAACCTGGAAGCAGCTGCAGACCCCGATCCTCATGATCTGCCTGGTCATGTCCGTTGCTAACGTCATGAACTACGCGGGTATGATTACCTCCATCGCACTGGCTGTTGCCGCTGTGGGTGCTATCTTCCCGCTGCTGTCCCCGATCATCGGTTGGATTGGCGTGTTCGTGACCGGCTCCGTGGTGAACAACAACATCCTCTTCGCTGGCCTGCAGGCTACCACCGCACAGCAGATTGGCGTTAGCCAGACCCTGCTGGTTGCATCTAACACCGCCGGTGGTGTGATGGCGAAGATCGTTTCCCCGCAGTCCATCGCAATTGCAGCTGCTGCTGTGAACAGCGCAGGCGAGGAATCCAAGATTACCTCCATGGCGATCAAGTACAGTGCAGCTCTGCTGGCTGTCACCTGTGTTTGGGTTTATGTCCTGTCTCTGGTCGGCATCTAAACAGCGTGAGAACCAGATGCGTGTAACCTACCTTCTCTGAAGGTAAGGTGCCCGCGACACGGTTGAGCGAAAGCCCCTTCTACTTCGGTAGGAGGGGCTTTCGCGCGTCTGTGTTTGTGTGCTGGGGAGGAGGTTTGTGGCTAAGGAGCGCAATTATGCACATAAGTTTCATTTGTGCACACTTAAGGTCACCCTATCCTGAAGTCTCGAGGAAGACCTGTTAGCTTAGACAGATAAAGTCAAGAGTACCTAGTGAGAGGGACAGAGTCCCGCTCACCGCCGCCGCGTCACGGTATATGGCCACGGTATATTGCCTCGGCATAGCGCCACGTCAAGTAACCAAACGCCCGGCAGCTCAAGACCATCACGCTTCACCGATGGACCCATCCACGACGCAAGGATTGGGCCCATCGGTTTTTATGCGGCCTAGCGCTTCCATACAGCACAGGAGCCGTATCGGAAGAAGCAACCGCTAATACACACAGACCGAAAGGAACACCCGCCCCAATGTGGCAGCAAACCTACGACCCGCTAAACGCACCGGTGCTCTCCGCACTGGTTGCCGCAGTGCCCATCATTCTCTTCCTGCTGGGCCTGACCGTCCTGAAACTCAGCGGCCTCAAATCAGCGCTGCTGACCCTCGGCACCACCCTCATCATCGGCTGTGCCATCTTCGGCCTGCCTATCACCGCAGGCGCCGGTTCCATCCTCTCTGGCTTCCTCTCGGGCGCATGGCCCATCGGCTGGATCGTACTCATGGCGGTGTGGCTCTACCGCATCGCCGTGCGCGCCGGTAACTTCGACATTGTGCGGGCATCTGTCTCCTCCATCTCGAACGATCAGCGCATCCAGGTGCTGCTGATTGCCTTCTGCTTCGGTGGCTTCATCGAAGGCGCGGCAGGCTTCGGCATCCCGATCGCTATCTCTGCTGCACTGCTGGTATCCCTGGGTTTCAACCCCCTCAAAGCATCCATGCTGGCGCTGGTAGCCAACGCCGCATCCGGCGCATACGGCGCTATCGGTATTCCCGTGACCACCGCAGCTAAGGTCGGCGGCCTGGACACCGCGCACCTGTCCGCAGGCATGGTTCCGGTACTGCAGATCTTCGTCGCCTTCGTGCCGCTGCTGATGGTCGCAATCCAGGACGGTATGCGCGGCATCCGCGAGGTCGGTCTCGTAGCGCTCATGACCGGCGTCATCTTCTCCGGCGGTCAGGCAGCTATCCTGACGCTGCTCGGCTCGCCCGAACTGGTCGACATCATCCCGCCGCTGCTGTCCCTGGTAGCACTGGCGCTCGTGATGCAGAAGTGGCAGCCCAAGCACATTTACCGCGAACCCACCGCACCCAGCCTCGAAGAAGCCCAGGCGCAGCAGAACGTCAAGCACACCGGCGGCGAGATTGTTAAGGCGTGGAGCCCCTTCATCTTCCTCTCCGCAACCATCCTGCTCTGGTCCACTGCCCTGAAGCCGATTTTCGCAACCAATGGCCTGCTCGGCGCTGCAACCCTGGCATTCCCCATCCCCGGCATTCACGAAGCCATCACCACCGGTGCCGGCAAGACCGTGACCGCGATGTTCTCCTGGAACACCCTGGGCGCATCCG
The DNA here is from genome assembly GCF_001810135.1 of Rothia sp. HMSC069D01. NCBI lineage: Bacteria > Bacillati > Actinomycetota > Actinomycetes > Micrococcales > Micrococcaceae > Rothia > Rothia sp. HMSC069D01. The sequence continues at coordinate 839,209 of NZ_KV800108.1, read as the reverse complement.
GCACCGCAATTTTGGTAGCGGCACTCATCACCATCCTGACCTCGAATATCAGCTGGGGCGAAGCCTTCGAAGAACTCGGCGGTACCTGGAACCAGCTGAAGATGCCGATCCTCATGATCTGCCTGGTCATGTCCGTCGCGAACGTCATGAATTATGCCGGTATGACCACCTCCATCGCTCTGGCGCTCGCGGCAGCCGGCCCGGTCTTCCCGCTGCTGTCCCCGATCATCGGTTGGATTGGCGTGTTCGTGACCGGCTCCGTGACCAATGCTAACGTGCTCTTCGCGGGCCTGCAGTCCACCACCGCAGCCCAGATCGCTGTTGACCCGACCCTGCTTGTTGCCGCAAACACCGCCGGTGGCGTGATGGGTAAGATTGTCTCCCCGCAGTCCATCGCGATTGCGGCGGCGGCTGTGAACAGCGCAGGCGAGGAATCGAAGATTACCTCCATGTCCATCAAGTACAGCGCTATTCTGCTGGGCCTGGTCTGCGTCTGGTCCTTCGCCCTCTCGCTCATGGCTGGCTAAAGCCATTCGTGAGCCTCACACCAGGGCAGATAGCGGCATGACGCTGAACCCCTGATGATTCTGATGCAAAGCCCCCTTCTCGACCCGTGCGGTCGGGGAGGGGGCTTCATTCTTACCTGCCGCCGTATAGATTTAGGTCGGGTAGTAGAAAAGGGTCTAGCCGGAGAAAATAACTACCGACAAGGATTAAATCGTAATGACTCTTAACTAGCGTTTCATACTGTAAAAGCGCCCAGTACCTAGCAAAGGGCCCACCTGCCGCAGTGATACAGTTCTCAGTGGGCATTGGCGCCGTAGGCGAGAGCACGAGCTAAGGAACTTTTAGCTTCGAGGCCTCCAACGAGAGAACCAACGCCCCGCATCGTGGAAATATCCTTCCCCGCGCCCCCTGCCTTCAGCCAAGGCTACAACACAGACACATGATGTTGCTACGCCTTTCACGTTCAGGGACCCTCAGCGGTAGAGGCGTCGTGAGGCTACGCCTCGTACTACCCCATAAGGGCAGACGGACACACCCTACAGCGGCATCCAAACCGCTGTAGGTACACCCTGCGGCGAGGAAGGACATACCACTCTCATGTGGTCGCAGACCTACGATCCCCTCAACTCCCCGGTGCTCTCTGCACTCGTAGCGGCATCCCCCATTATTCTTTTTCTACTCTGCCTCACGGTTTTCAAACTCAGCGGCATCAAATCAGCGCTAATCACCCTAGCCCTGACCCTGTGCATCGCACTCGGAGTCTTCCACCTGCCCTGGACAGCAGCCGCAGGTTCTATTTTCTACGGATTCCTCTCAGCGCTATGGCCTATTGCATGGATTGTGCTCATGGCAGTGTGGCTCTACCGTATCGCGGTGCGCAGCGGAAAATTCGCCATCGTGAGGTCCTCTGTCTCCTCAATCTCAGCGGACCAGCGCATCCAGGTGCTACTTCATCGCCCTCTGCTTTGCCGGGTTTATTGAGGGCGCGGCGGGCTTCGGCATCCCGATTGCTATTTCTGTAGCGCTACTGGTTGCCCTGGGTTTCAACCCGCTCAAAGCCGCTATGCTCTCCCTGGTCGCTAACGCCACCGTGGGCGCCTACGGTGCGGTCGGTATTCCTGTGACCACCGGTGCCGCTATCGGTAACGTAGACCTGGGGCACCTATCCAACCAGATGGTTTGGGTCCTGCAGATTTTTGCGGCCCTCGTACCCGTGCTCGTGGTCGCTATTCAGGACGGTCTGCGCGGCATTCGTGAGGTAGGCTTAGTAGCGCTCGCAACCGGTATCGTGATTTCTGGCTTGCAGAGCATCATGCTGTGGGTCCTGCAGGACCCCGAGCTCATCGGCATTTTGCCGCCCCTTGTCGGACTGGTGTTCCTGGCGGTCGTGATGCACTTCTGGCAGCCCAAGCACGTCTATCGCGAGCCCACCGCACCGACTCTGGAAGAGCTCTCCGCGCAGGACGAACCGACGTACAGCCTGCGCGAAGTTGCGAGCGCCTGGAGCCCCTTCATCTTCCTTTCCATCACCATCCTGCTCTGGTCCACCGTGCTGCGCCCCGTCTTTGACCATAACGGAGCCCTGGGCTTTGCAAACCTGAGCTTCCATGTGCCCGGTATCCACCATCAGATTGGCGACGGTGAAGGCCTGGCTATCCACGCGGTCTTCAACTGGAACATCCTGGGTGCGGCGGGTACCGCCATTCTGGTGGCGGCTCTGCTCTCTGCGTTCACCTCGAAAATTACCGTCCGTGAGACTCTGCAGGAGCTTAACGGTGCATGGCAGCAGTTGAAGAAACCCATCTACATGATTTGCCTGGTCATGTCCGTAGCAAACCTCATGAACTACGCGGGCATGACCTCCTCTATCGCCCTGGCTGTGGCTACGGCTGGCGCTTTCTTCCCGCTCTTCTCACCCGTTATCGGCTGGATTGGCGTGTTCGTGACCGGTTCGGTGACCAATAACAACGTGCTCTTCGCCGGTCTGCAGGCAAGCACCGCACATCAGATTGGCGTCGACCCTGGTCTGCTCGTGGCAGCCAATACCTCTGGTGGTGTGATGGGTAAGATTGTGTCCCCGCAGTCGATTGCAGTGGCGGTCGCCGCTGTGAACGAGGCGGGTCAGGAGTCGAAGGTTACCTCCATAACCATCAAGTACAGTCTCTTCCTGCTGGTACTGCTGTGCATTTGGACGTACCTGCTCACGCTCATCGTGCACTAGGCTTTTTAAGCGACTTTTCCTGTCTTCGAGGAAGAACCGGAGAGATACGCAGAACGCTCGTTGCGAGGTCATGTCGCGGCGGGCGTTCGCCGTATCTGAGGTACCCAATGTCATACGATGCGGATAATCCACCCGGCAGGAGTAGAATTAGTGTTTGTGCCCACACACCGGAGACGTGCACAGGAGAGGCTGCCCGGCTGTTATCTGTGCGTTACTCTCTCGCCCGCTGCGTGAGACACACGGCTAACAGATGACCTACTACTCAAGGAGAAACAATGCAGGCACTCGCAACGGTCACCACCGTTTTTGCCTTCGTAGCAATCGCTATTCACGTGTACATCTGGATTATCGAATCCTTCCTCTGGACTAAGCCCAAGGGTCGCGAAACCTTCGGAATGACCGAAGAATTCGCCGAGTCCACCAAGGAGATGGCAGCAAACCAGGGCCTGTACAACCTGATGCTCGCCTGGATCGCCGCAACCGGTCTGCTGGCTTTCTGGTTCGGCTCCCCGCAGGTGGGTGTGGCACTCATGTTCGCAGGCCTGGGCTCCATGGCGATTGCCGGTGTCTACCTGTTCCTCACCTCCCCGGATAAGCGTAAGCCGGCGCTGATTCAGCTGACCCCGCCGCTGCTGGCGCTGATTTTCCTCTTCGTGATGATCTAACCCTGTGACGACCTAATTCAGAGCGGAACATCTCAACGTATAGAAGCCGCGTGCTTACTTCTACGAAGTGGCGCGCGGCTTTTCTGCGCCCTTAGACGCGAGTACGCCAAGCGAGGGGAGCTTAGGTGAAGAGCCCCGAACAGCCTCGCCGATGCGAACCCACCAGGTGAGCGTCGACCATACCGACCGCACACATAAGCGCATAGGCGGTCACCGGACCCAAGAACACACCTCCTAGAGCTTTAAAAGATTTGGCAAGAAGCGCAGACTCGGGTGTATCTGTCGGAATATCCTCCAGGGTATGCGGCACGATAGTCTCGTGCGGCGCGAAGGACCACAGCCACGCCGACAACCCGCCCGGTACACGCGTGCCGTCGGATAGGGTGCGCTCGCGCATCCGGTTAAGATCTTCATCGCGGAGCGTACGAACTCGACGGCGGCGGGCATTCGGCGCCTCAACGCTATCCGTATTGGGTGGGGTAGAAGAGTGGGTGATAAGAGGAAGATGAACATCCTCCGCGGACGCGTCATGCGGCGTGGCGGCAAGCTCACGCATCCGAAGGGTCAGCTGTGCATTGGAGATGACCGCGCGAATCTTCCGCTCGTTACGGATAATCTCTTCGTCCTGGAGGAGTCGCGCAACATCCTGGTCGGTGAACGCGGCCACGCGTTCGGGATTGAACCCTTCGAAAGCGCGACGAAATGCCTCACGGCGGGCAAGAATCGTGCGCCAGGAGAGGCCCACCTGAAAAGCTTCGAGGCTCAGGGCTTCGAAGAGTCCCCGCTCATCGGTGACGGGCATGCCCCATTCGGCGTCGTAGTAGTCGCGCAGAAGCTTATCGGCCACCCATGTGGGGTAGCTCGGGGTGTTTTCGAGGGGGTTGGCGGGAATAGTAGGTTGCGAGGTCACGGTTTCTCCTCTATGAGATTGCTGTGCTCATCCGAGTATTTCGGAAGCATGTTCTACTTAAACACTAGCCCTAGCGTGAGTAAATCGCAAGTATATTCGATTATGTGTCGTGGTGCAGAGCAACGAAACCGAAAACAGGTACGACAGAGGGCGGAGCCTGCATCCGATGCACGCTCCGCCCTCTGATAAGTCTCAATCACTGCCGGGTGACATCGCTAGAAGAGCCGCGCCTCCCGCACCTCTTCCGGCTCCTCCAAATCGAGGAGGAACTGCTTACGCTCAACACCGCCAGCGTAGCCGGTCAAACTACCGTCAGCACCAATAACGCGGTGACACGGAATCATAATAGAAACCTTATTGCGGCCGACCGCCTGCCCCACAGCCTGCGCCGGAGCACCGGGGCCAACCGCACGCGAAATCTCACCGTAAGTGGTGGTGTACCCGGCAGGAACAGTCTTCAGGTGCTCCCACACAATCAGCTGAAAATCGGTGCCCTCAGGATCTAGCGGCAACGTAAAAGAAGTGCGCTTGCGCTCAAAATACTCGGAGAGCTCTGCCGCAGCACGCGACAGCAGCTGTGCCGCAGCATACTTGCCGGTAGGCTCTTCACCTTCAGTAGCGCTGTGATCCCGCAGGTAGGCGTCAGGATTCTCAATCAGTCCACCAAGCTCATGAGGGAGCGGAAAATGCGCCTGGTCCTCGTACCAGATGCCGACAACCGCATCCGCGCGGGCGGCGATGTAGAGAGTGCCCACGGGGCTTGCGTAGCGCGTGTACCAGCGCGCGAGCGCTTCCGGCGGCTGCGGCGAATCGGTCGCTTTGGTCATGCTCTTCCTCGTAGGCTCCAGGGCGTGTACTGCAGATGGTATTAGAGATAAATATCCCTTTCAACCATCATAGGGGAGGCGCGCCTCCGTACCGTACCCGCGGCGGGTTTTGTCTATAACTAACCGCTACGAGATATACACATCGCCGGTTACGCCTCTCACGAGGTCCCGTCAATTTTGCCTGAGCCCCAAGAGCTGGCATTCTGTGAAGTACACACCGATACACCGCAATTCAATACTCCGGCTTCTCCACCCCGCAGCGGGTAGGGGATGGCCTGTGTTTCTCGTACCCCAACGATGGGTTCAACGATGACTGAAATTGCAAGGAGAAACATGGAAGATCTGAAAGACATCCGCCGGCAACTCAAAGAAAACCCGGAGAGCCGAGAGCTTAATAACCGTTACGCGCAGGCGTGCCTCGACATCGCGAAAGAATATACCGTTACGTCCCAGGGACATATCTTTATTTGCTCGCCCTCAGATTTAGAAGCCGTACGGTACGTCATGGCCAAGATCCCTAACGCTTCGCTTCTAGACGGCGAAACCTTAGAGGAATACAAACGTCTGAAGAGAGCCGTCACCCAAGCCCGTATGAATAGAGGCAGGCCCGGTAGCATGATGGGCATTTACTATGCCCTCATCCTTTTTATAGTGATGCCTATAATGGCGGTACCAATCCTTGCGCTGTGGGAACTCACCGCGGGGAGCACCTCAGACCACACCCGCGACCCGAGAGCCCTTATTTACCTGATTCCTGTCGCTCTCATTACCGCTGCGCTTCTCTGGGTTGGGTGGCTTTTTGAACGAATCCCCGGCTGGAAATATAACGCTCTGATCGTCGAAAAGAACAGAAGGATAGAACTAGCCAGAGCCGAAGCTGAAGCGCGTCAAAGTACTGACCCGACCGCTGAGAAATAATCTTGAGTGCAGGGCCGGCCTCTGCCCCTGACCATAACGTAAATGTGCCGCCTCACCGGTATTGGTGAGGCGGCACATTTATGCTGTCTAGGGGATAAGAAGCTCGCTACTTAGCGGCTACTCCATCAGCGTTGCCCTCCGTGTGGTGCAGATGCGGCAGGTGAGTCGAATGCAGGTCGTGACCGAGCACATCGTGCGCATCCGGGTCCTCGTTCGGGAGCACATGCGAGTACTTGGAGTAGTAGCGGTACAGTGCGTAGGCGCCAATCACAGTCAGTACGATAGCAACGCCCAGAGCCCACGGTACAGCGGCGGCAGAATACATAACGGAGAAGAGCACCAACAGCCAGGAGAGAGCAGCTGCAAGAACCGAAATGTTCATAGCAATAATTGCAAGCTTGCGGCGACGGACATCAACCATAATCGGTGCGGGGAAACCCGCTCCCTCCTTTCGGGAGCATACGCTCCGCTATGTGGGGCATCAACAGGTACCCCAAGTGAATCCAAAGCCACCGTTGGCTATGGAAACACAATAACTACGCTGATAACTCCATCATACGGTGGATAGGGTAGACAAGAAAGGGCCTGGAATGTCCTGTTGCTCACCCTGCTGTCGGAAGGATACGCAACTAAAAATAGGGGCGGGGATGAGGGGAGAAAAAGGCTACGCAGAGAGTCTGATTCCTGAGATAGGGGAGGGGGCAAGTGTGCCATTCCGCATAGATGACGAAACGTATTACCATGTCAGAGAACATATGGCATGATTAAGGACAGCGATACGCACACTTGCAATATAACAGCCTATAAAGTTATGGGCCGCTGTAAGGAGACAGCTACATGATAACGTTCAATGAAGACCGAGAAAATAACGAGCGTGTTTCTGCCTACATTCGTGCTCGATACCGCGCTCATAATCAGTGCGGAACTCTTAGTCTGGAAGATCCTCGCGCTGCTAAGAATGCTTATGCCGCTCTCTTCCTGGCATTAAACGATTCTGCGGGACAGCCTACGAACGCTTCCCTCGCCGCAGAAGCGTTACATTTGAGTGCTTCTGAATGCCAGGTGGTAGATCTTGATTTTGATTTTATGCCCTTCTACTCAGTCCCTCCGAGGAACCCTCCCGTATGTCACTTGGTGATGGGTGCAGACTTCGGCCCTGCAAATCGGGGTCAGGGAATATCTCAGCTGTATGGTACGCCTCGCTTGTATATTGTGACTGGCGATGCTCCTGATAAGAATCCTCCCGGGTTTTATGCATGGCTGTCTCTATTTGCCTCAAAACTGCGTGCCACCGGAACCTGGAACCGTACTAAGGTCTATGTACTTGCTTCACATATTATCGGTGCGGCAGATGAAGAACTTGAAACTGGATACAGCTCCTTTACCACTTATGCAGTTCCCATAAAGGGAGAAGAAGGAACCCCCAAAGGGCAACGCTATGAAAATGTGAACGCAAGTTTACAAAGTTCTTTTAAACCTGGTCTTTTCTGGGAAAAGGAATCTGCGTTTCCTGCGAGCGGCCGAGGTGAGAAGCCGTGCGTCGAAGGTAATACTCTGATCGAATCAATGCCTGAAGTCGGTTCATCGCTAAGCGCCGACTGGATTTCTATGGTTTTGAGCTGTAAGAGCACTCTGAATGTTTATATCTATCGAGTTGGTATCCCCCAACTTCTTGGCATGGGTCCTAGTGTATGGGGCGCTTCATATTTTCTATGGATCCTGGTGAATCACCTGCGTGAAGCTGAATACTTCCCTTTTGAGGAAGAGCTGTTAAACGATCTTAGGACTGTAAAGGTTTTATACCGGTCAGCTTTCCAATTTGCGCTTAATGACGAGAATGGGCCCCTGGAGCTCTGGGCTGTTAATCGTAGCCAGATGGCCCAGGACTATCCGGAAATTGAGGAATTGCCGATTGACCTGGATGTAGTTCAGGGACTTATCTGGGATTCTGAGAGCGCTGCTCAAATCGCGGCAGAATTTGAGCTGTATACGGAGATAGCCTACCGGCTCATTTACCTTAGCGATAGTTCGGAGGAACCTCTGCTATGGTATGAGGCTACTCGTAATCCAAGTATTAGGGTTACGGATACTAACCCCGATTCAGACGAAGTGGATGGGGCAGAAGGAGCCTGTACTTCTCAGGAAGTAACTGTCCAGGAAGACTCTTCAGCTTTGCACACTCTTGAACCTGAAGAAGACGCTGTTGCTGAGCAAGAAAATCAAGAAAATGATGCTCAGCAAATAGTCCAGGGATTGTCAGAGGCATCAGAATGTACTGTCGTGTTTGGGCTGTACCCTGGAATGGCTGATTATCAAAAAGGTCTGAAAGATAGCCGCTGGGCGGCCTCTCAGTCTCTCCATAACTTGGAGCGTATGGTTATCGATGAGCTGGTCTACAAGGGCTACGAGTTACGCAGTGAATTGTATGAGAACGAAGCATCTTTGAATATGCAAGTGCGGCATATGCTAGTGCTTGGTGACGAAGGTGCAGCTCATCATCATCTGATACTTGTATATGGCCAGGTTCCGGATAGCCATTGGAAGGAAACTCTGGATAATCTATTGGAACAGCTTAGTCCCTATAACCCGAAGGCTATTGTTCTGGAAACTGGTGCGCTGGAATATGACGGGGGATACCATCAGGTCCCCTGGTCAAGTGCAAGCTATCGTAGTGATGGTAAGCTTTATGAACAGCCAATTCCGCTTTCCAAGTATTACCACAGGGTTATGGAATACGAGTCCAAGACTACGGACTCTGTAATGTGCCTAAGCCACCAGAATGCTACCTCTGACAGAGAAATGGCTGAACTGACCGAAAACCTGGCGTTTACCCTGCACTATGAATGGGGGTTGCCTGTGGACGTGCTTCGCGTGGGTTACGGGATGTCTTATCTCTGTAACGCGGAGGGCAGGTCTCTTATTTCGAATGTTGTCCTCGATCGTCTGAACAAAATATTGCCTACGCCTTTCATCGATGTTCAAGAGCAAGCGAGTATTGACGCTCTGATGCATAACCAGTACCAAATATTCGAAAAGGAAATGGAAAGTACCGCTGAGGGGTATGAGATGCTGTTGGAAGCACGTCGTGGGACGCTTCCTTGGGAGGTATAAGTACTAATTGATGCCGTAGAGCTCGGTAACTTAGCCGAGCTCTACGGTCGAGACTATGATGGAGAATTTTGGCTGGGGTATGCGGATAGACTTTTACAGCAGAGAGCCTGGAAATCCCCATAGAAAGGAAGAAAGATGAGCGTTGACAACGTGCAGAGGCGTCTACCTCGCGGTTTAAGTGCAACTTTAGCTGTTACCTTGGTCTGCCTGCTCACTGGGTGCGGCAATATCTGGGGCTACACTCATGCCGACGGTAGTGGGGGTGGCTTTATAGAGAATATTTTTCGCTCTCCTTCAGCTTCCACTTCTACCCCTTCGAGTGGTCCGAAGCAAGCGAGCATTCCATCTGGAGCTTATCCAGGTGCTGGAGAGAAACGTATCCCCTCCGGCGCAATTGAGCTGGCCTCGTCTCCGACTCGCAACGGCGGTACAGCGCCGATTTTCCGATCTCAAACGGGCAATATTATTTGTCAGAATATAGAGGGGAAGTTCGGCTGCGGAATCGTGAACTATTTTGACGATAAGCCCTACGGAGTAGCCAACGGCGAACCTCTCTGGTGGATTGATTTTAGTGCTGAAGAAGCTCGATTAACGACTCACGAAACCCCTGAAACCTTCACGCAGACGGATGCTGTATTGCTCTACAACACGAGCGTGTACAGCGGGAATATTGTTTGCGGTGCGACGGAAAAAGGCGTGACCTGTTGGGATCACACGACCGGTCACGGCGCATTCATGAGCCGAGAGTCATATACTACTTTTTAAGTTGCTACTGGAATCAACTCGGGATACAGAACCCAAGAATAATCACTCACACAATATGGAGGAAGACGATGGGAATCGCCATCGGAATTGACCTGGGAACAACCAACTCGGCTACTGCCGTGGTGGATCCCACCGGTGTGCCACGAATTTTGCGTAATCGAGATGGTGGGAACACTACTCCCTCCGTGGTTCTTCTGCAAGACTACGGCGCAGGTGACGAGCCCCTGGTGGGCACCCAAGCGAAGCAGCATGCTAGCCGTGTTGGTTCGGACGTTGCCCAACACGTCAAGAGGTACATGGGCGACCCTACTTGGCGATTTGACTCTGCTTCGGGCGCTAGATATACCTCAGAGGAAATCTCGGCAATTATTCTACGCCGTCTGAAAGAAGACGTTGAACTCCAGATGGGTGTTCCCGTTACTGACGCAGTGATTACCGTTCCTGCGTACTTTGACGACTCCCGCCGTCTGGCGACCCGCCACGCTGGTGAGATTGCGGGACTCAACGTGTTGAGCGTGCTGAATGAGCCCACCGCTGCTGCACTAGCCTATGGCGTTTCAACGCAAGGCAATACCAACGAAACCGTGCTGGTGTATGACCTGGGTGGAGGTACCTTCGACGTAACCATCCTAAAGGTGTCAGGTGGCGATTTCACTGTTTTGGCAACTGACGGTGACCGACGTCTGGGTGGCTACGACTTCGATAGCGAATTGCAACTCATGATAGATGAGCGGATTCGTGCTCAGGGTGGCCCGAGCTGCCTTGACGATCTGGACACTCTTAACGTGGTGCGCGAGCAGGCTGAACAGATCAAGAAGGCTTTGTCGACCGCGGCTACAGCCGGAGCTCTGATTACGGTTGGTGGTGCGTCATACCGAGTTATCATTGAGCGTTCGGAGTTTGAACAACGAATTGAGCGTCTTCTCAATCGTACCCGTGATTTGGTAATTGACACTTTGGAATCAGCACAGCTGGGTTGGGCTGATATCTCTCGTGTGCTTTTGGTAGGTGGTTCCACTCGAGTGCCGGCTGTACGCGGGATGTTGAAGGCGTTGAATGGTAAGGAACCGGACACGAGTATTAACCCGGATGAGGCTGTGGCCCTCGGCGCAGCGGTACAGGCAGCTCTTCTCACCCCCGAAGACCAGGAAACCGTCGGGTACCTGGGAGGACGATCTGCTGTGGAGGGGTTTATCGGTGCCCCGGTGCACGTGCAGGATGTGACTAGCCAAGGAATGGGAGTCCTGGTACATAGGAGAGACACAGACGAGGAATATAACATGATTATTATTCCTCGTAATACGCCTCTACCTGCTAAGAATACACGAGGAGTAGTAACTCGTTATGAATGCCAAGAGAGAATGAGATATTGCGTAACGCAGGGAGACGATAGGGACCCCGAGTTTGTTGTCGTTGTCGGCGAATCAACCTTAGACCTACCCATTTACCCGAAGGGGGCCCCATTTGACGTTACATATAGTTATGATTTGGAACAGATCGTTCATGTAGAAGTTACCGATAGGACGACGGGCCTTCAGCTGGGAACCTTTGAGATTGAGCGTGTGTCAAATCTGAAGAAATCACAGGTCGAAGAGGCAAAGAAACGTATCGGCGGCATGACTATTATGTAGCCATTTGATTTTAATGTAGCGGTTGCTCTTGAGGGGTGGGTTGCGAATAGAGCAAACCACCCTTCCTGACCCCGCTGAATAGTTAACAAGACCGACGAGAAAGCGATGAGGACTAGCTGTCGTCATGCAGAATTACTACGAAATCCTGGAGATTGAACCGACCGCAACTGAAGAACAGGTGCGTTTGGCTATCACTCAAAAGCGTCGTACTACGCGGGCGCTTTCCAGTCACCCGAATGCGGAGAAGCGCCACAAGGGTGAGCGACTGATGCAGCAGCTTGCTGAGGCTGAGAAACTCCTGCTGAATCCGCAGACCCGTGTAACCTACGATGCGGATCTTCAGGCATTCCTCAAAGATGCAGACCGGGAAGAACACGGCACCGATCAAGGCGTTCCTTTGCAACAACACGAAGAATTGCGCCAGCAGACTCTTCAAGCGCAGCAACAAAACGCGCAGATGCAACGTGAGATGGAACGTCTGCAACAGGAGATCCGGCGTAAGGAGCTCGAACACGAACAAGAATTACAACGTCTGCAGAATCAGACTTCTTCCGATCCTACTCAAACCCCTACCCAGGTTATAAAGCAACCTGAACCGTCGCAGGATACGAAGAAGTCTAAGCCGAAAACTGTAAAGAAGCAGAAGAAACCGAGGCAAATAACTACTTCAGTAGCTCTGCAGGATCCGTCTAGAGCGCCATACCGTATTCTTCCTGTGCTTGAAGCTCGTGATGCAAATCAGCAACAGCTTGAATCAGCCGAAGAAATCCTTCGACAAGCGGGTGCCGGACATACACAGGATGCAATACGTGCTGCTGGTGAAGAGTATCGAGCAGGTCGGCGTGACGCAGCGATTATTCAGGCATACGCGTGGGCACTTATATATGATATGTACCGTTGCACCTACGCAGGGTTTGCAGGTCCTAACCCATACGGTGCACAGCGCTCGCCGTTGGGGACCTTGGCGAGTTCGGCTCAAATCCGGATCGTCCAGTTGCGGCTAGCACAGCTAAAGCGTCTACCTCTACTGGGATTCACAGAGATCGATCAGGCTACACGAGAAATCCAAGACGCTTTAACACGTGCGCGTAAACGTCAGAAACGTCTTAATTGGGTTGGTATTGTTCTAACTATTTTTCTCGCTAATTACCTTTTCCTTCCTCAGCTGATGGAATTATTGGGCCTGAGCAGGATTCCTGCAGACCGCGCAGCATCTGTATGGCTTAAGGATCTTGTTCAAGTGGTTCTTTTCCCGTACGTGTTTATAGCGATAGCTTTTCCCGCCCAATGGACTGAAGATCGGGCCTTTATAAAACGTGCGAAGAAGAATTCAGTTCTAGCACCTTCTCTACCTTGGTGGTACGGAATCAAACGGGTTAAACCGCTGGCATAGTTCATGTAGGGTGCCTCTCTATTGGGTTACCTGCAGATTGACAGGCAGTCCGTGAGCCATCGGATATAACGCACAGGTGCGGTCACAAGCACAGCAAACATACGAACAGAAAGAGACACAATTCATGGGTATTGCAATTGGTATTGACCTGGGAACTACCAACTCGGCGGTTTCGGTGGTCCGCCCGACGGGCGTTCCCGAGGTTCTGCGCAACAAGGAAGGTGACACCATAACTCCCTCTGTGGTGCTATTCCAGTCTTTCGGAGGTGCGGATGAGCCCCTGGTGGGCGAGCAGGCAAAGCGACAGGCAGCGGCGTTCCCCGAGGACGTTGTCCAGTATGTCAAGCGCTTTATCGGCGACCCGACCTGGCGTTTTGATGCATCCTCCGGCACGCAGTACAGCGCGGAAGAGGTGTCCGCTATCATTCTGAAGCGTCTTAAAGAGGACGCAGAGCTGGCCTTGGGCGAGGAAGTGACCGATGCTGTCATTACCGTGCCCGCCTACTTCGACGATGCACGCCGCACCGCGACCGCCCATGCCGGCCAGATTGCGGGCTTGAACGTTCTGCGCGTGCTGAACGAACCGACCGCGGCGGCTCTCTCCTACGGTGTGGAGGCTGATGCCAACGGAACCGTGCTGGTGTATGACCTCGGCGGTGGTACCTTTGACGTCACCATTCTTAAGATTGACGGCACCTCCTTCGAGGTACTGGCGACCGACGGTGATCGTAATCTGGGCGGCTTTGACTTTGATAACGCACTGATGGAATACCTAAACAGCCGCCTCGTGGAGGAGGGCGCACCGGATTGCCTGGATGATTCCTCCCTGACCGCCGCGCTACGTGAGAAGGCTGAGTATGCGAAGAAGGCGCTGTCCACCGTCCCGAAGACGAACGTACAGTTCTCCGCGGAGGGCCATCACTACCGTGTGCCGCTGACCCGCGAGGAGTTCGAAGAGTGCACCCTCAGCCTCCTGAACCGCACCGAAGAGGTGATTGCGGACGTCCTGAAAGCTGCCGAGCTCACTTGGGCTGATATTGACAAGGTACTGCTGGTGGGTGGTTCGACCCGTATGCCCGCGGTCCGCGCTCTGGTGGAGCGTATCTCCGGTAAGTCTCCCGAGCTCGATATCAATCCCGACGAGGCTGTGGCCCTCGGCGCAGCCGTCCAGGCAACCTTGGCCGGTGACGTCGAGGTCAGTACCGAGCAGGTCGGTTCGAAGGCTACGATTGAAGGCTTCCTAGGCGGTAGCGTGCAGATTAGCGACGTGACGAGCCAGGCTCTGGGCATTATCCTTTACGACGCCGAGGGTGCCACCTTCAACCACGTGGTGATTCCGCGTAACACTAAGGTGCCTTGCACCCACGAGCAGAATACCCGTACCCTGCTGGACGGCCAGAACGCGCTGGACATTCAGGTCACCCAGGGCGAGGATCGCGACCCCGAGCTGGTGACTGTCGTGGGCACCGGTGAGCTCTCCCTGCCCGCGTACCCGAAGGGCGCACCCCTGAAGGTGATTTACGCCTACGACGTGGACCAGACCGTCCGCGTTGAGGTGATTGACCTGACCGCTAACGCGTCCCTCGGCTCCTTCAACATCGAGCGTGTCGCTAACCTGCGACCCGAAGAGGTTGAGGAGGCCCAGCGCAAGATTGGCGGCATGGAGGTGAACTAGCCTCTGGAAGCCCTATGGAGGCCCTTCAAGGGCCTCCATAGGGCTATTTCCCCTCCATTACTGATCGATACGGCAGACAGGCACTATGGATACTCAGAATTATTACGAATTGCTTGGTGTAGACCCAACAGCAAGTATGGAAGAGATTCGACAGGCGCTGAGCGCAATGCGAACACGATTCCGAAGACTGACTTCGCACCCGGACCGAGTTAAAGCTCGTGCTGGTGAAGATAGGCTGGATCTTCTAGAACGCGTAGAGAAGACTCTGCTGAACGCGTCTGCTCGAATTGGGTATGATCGAGACCTTGCCCAAGGGCAAAGTACGAGCGCATTTACCGGGAATTCCGGAAGCGAAAAGGATTCGAAGTCTCGCATAGAAGGACTACGAATCGACATGCGTTACGCCTGGGAGCAGAAGAACTGGAACTCCCTGTCAAAGTTTGCGCAGTCGATGACTCGGCTTAAGCAAGATGATAGTGAAGCCTGGGAAATGCTGGCTGCCGCATATCTATGGGGTGATTGGGATCGCAATCGGCGTCGTGAAGCGATGCATGCTATTTCTCAAGCTCGTCGTTATGGACCTACTGATGAAGAACGAGTACTGCTCATAGAGTATGCCCTGGCGTGTGGCTCGCAAGATAATTTGCAAGCTATGGAAACTGCTCAACAGCTGATGGCTCTTAAGCCAAATAACCTGGACTATATTGTGGCTTTTATCGAATCGCGGTGGGATGCAGGACAACGAGCTGAGGCTCTGCGGGATGTAGATAATGCGGTGGCAGCTTATCCAAATAAGCCTAAAATTCGACGTCTCCAGGCCGAGCTACGGTTGAAGGAAGCTAGCCAATATGGGTTTGTGTATAAAGGTGCATCCTATATTGATTCTAAGCAGCAGGTTAAGGCAATTCGGGAGAGCTTGTCTAAGATCTCTGATGCTTACTTGTTGCCGGATGATTTAATGAAAATATATCGCGCTAATGAATATAGGGTGCGTATGGCATGTAGTCGGCCTGTTAGCTGGGGAAAAATTGTGCGTTTTATTATTTTAATGATTGTTGCCGCAATTGTTATTGGAACGGTACTTGGGTCTGTATTGAATATTCCATCCCATAGTCAAAATATGGTTGTGCGTTTATTTGCAGAGCTATTCTTGATGTTGGCAACATTGGTGGGATCCCCGGTTTTGAGTTTTTATGCATGTTTCCCGCCCAGCTGGAAGATTGCACAGAAAGAGTTTGGAAAATAATTGTTAATTGTTTAAGAATGCATAGAGGCTACCTTGCAATCGAATTAGTTGCAAATAATTTAAGACATAAGTAAATGTGTTTCAATCTATATTCTTCGAGTCTGTCTATCAATCTGCGGAGTGTTTCGTGGTTATGAATTTTAGATTTTATTGTACTGGTTGAAATACTTGAGACTCTGGGTAAGGGTAAGTGGTGGATTGGGGGTGATATAGAAGCTGATTGTTAATATAATTAAAAATAGTGTTTTGTGTAAAATAATTTTAAGGAGGTATGTATGTCTGCCTTTGAGACTGAAGGTACTGCAATACCCGAACCCAAATCTTTGAGTTCGGAGCGAGAGTACGAAGAAGTTCTCAAGGAAGCCCTCGAGAAGATGCACCGGATGTCTCGCCACGAGACGGATATCTCGCACGTCCCCCCGCACGCTGGGCCGGGAGCATCCGCCTCAACCGAGACTGAGCCCCCCCTGCGCCTAGCGGGCCAGCATCCTGCGGAGACGGGGGAGGAGGTGCCCGCCACGCAGGCGAGCGCCCCGGTTTCACAACCCCTGCTGTCTCCGGACTTTGAGGTGCGCGTCCTGGAGCAGCTCACCGAGCTCAACCAACGTTTTGCGCAGCGTATCGCCGAGGACGGCGCTAAGAACCAGCTTATTCGTTCCGTGCAGGCTAGCCTGCAGGAGCGTGACGAACGAGCATCCGGAGAGGCGTACCGTTCCCTCTTCCGCGATGTGCTCAACGCCCTGGACCGTCTGCTGAATCAGGAGGCGAGCGCATCGCTGAGCGAGTCTGTTGCCGATGAGATCGTCAGTATTTTTGAGATCCGCGGATTGCAGCGCATCGACGCGGTGGGTAAGTTCAACCCGGCGATCCACGAGGTTTCGGGTGTGGTTCCTTCTGCACCCGATTACCCTGCCGGTACTGTGGTATCGGTGGAGCGGGAAGGGTATATTCTGGGTGACCGGACTTTGCGCCCCGCTCGCGTGATCGTGGCGAGGGATATGCCGAATCGTCAGCCTGCCGCCTCTACTGGAGCGGCTACTAACCGCCCTCAGGATGCGGCTGAAAACGGTACCGGGGGTATAGGTGAGGATGACCGCACCATCCCGCTTCCTACCGTGCCGAATAACCCTGTGCCGAATAACCCCTCCGGCATGTAGTCTTTTGGTGGTTCAACAGTTTGTGCCTGACTCTTCGTGGTCAGGCACAAACTGTTTAACCCCCTTATAAAAAGTCCGTCCGCCGCGGTACGTGAAGCACCGTGGCGGACGGGAACGTAAATAAAGTATCAGCGCGAACCGTCGGCTCCTGTCAGGACAGCGCATGAATATGTCGCGTACGCGTCCTGTGCGGTATTGACACCTCACGAACAACACCGCGCCAGGTGATCGGCGGAAGATACCGAATTTACAAAAACCAACGGTACCCCAGCGCTAATTTTTGTAGAAATTATGCCGCAATAAACGTTGAATTGAGCGTCATAAAACAGCGAAAAGCCCCGGCTGCTTCAACCCCATAGCGGGGGAGAAGTAGCCGGAGCTTCGTTAGTACGCGGGCTGTGTCGTTAGGCAACGGGTGCTGTGATTAGGCGGTCGGAACGTCCTCGTCAACCCACTCGAGGGTGCGGGAGACAGCCTTCTTCCACAGGCGGTACTGGCGGTCAACCTCTGCGGGCTCCATGGAGGGCAGCCAGCGCTTGTCCTCAGCCCAGTTGTCCACAACGTCCTGCTCGCCGGTCCAGAAACCAACAGCGATACCTGCAGCGTATGCTGCGCCCAGAGCGGTGGTCTCAACAACCTTCGGGCGGATTACGGGAACGCCGAGGATGTCAGCCTGGAACTGCATGAGGAACTCGTTAGCGGTCATGCCGCCGTCCACGCGCAACTCGGAGAGCTCAACACCGGAGTCAGCGTTCATTGCGTCCAGAACCTCGCGGGTCTGGAATGCGGTTGCTTCCAGCGCCGCACGCACGATGTGTGCACGGTTCACGTAGCGGGTCAGACCAACGATGACGCCGCGAGCGTCGGAACGCCAGTGAGGTGCGAACAGGCCGGAGAATGCGGGAACAACGTAGCAGCCGCCGGAGTCCTTGACGGAGGTGGCCAGTTCCTCAGACTCTGCAGCGTGCTCAATCATGCGCAGGTTGTCGCGCAGCCACTGGATCAGGGAGCCGCTCATTGCGACCGAGCCTTCCAGAGCGTAGACGGGTGCTGCATCGCCAATCTTGTATGCGACGGTGGTCAGCAGACCATTGTTGGAGAAGACGGGCTCGTTGCCGGTGTTCATGAGCATGAAGTTACCGGTACCGTAGGTGTTCTTCGCCATGCCCTTCTCGAAGCAAGCCTGACCGAAGGTTGCAGCCTGCTGGTCGCCGAGGATACCCGCGATGGGGGTGCCGCTGAGCAGACCGGTTGCGCGACCGAAGCCGTACACCTCGGAGGAGGACTTGATCTCGGGCAGCATGCTCATGGGGATACCCATATCTGCAGCAATCTGCGGATCCCATTCGAGGGTGCGGATGTCCATCAGCAGGGTGCGGGATGCGTTGGTTACGTCGGTGACGTGCACGCCGCCGTCAACACCACCGGTCAGGTTCCAGACCAGCCAGGTGTCGGTGTTGCCGAAGAGCAGGTCGCCGCGTTCTGCGCGCTCGCGTGCGCCTTCAACGTTGTCCAGGATCCACTTGATCTTGGGGCCGGAGAAGTAGGTAGAGAGGTTCAGGCCGACGATGTCGTGGTACTTGCCAACGCCCTCTTCGCCTGCGAGCTCTTCAACGATTTCCTGGGTGCGGGTGTCCTGCCAGACGATTGCGTTGTAGACGGGCTCACCGGTGTTCTTGTCCCACACGACGGTGGTTTCGCGCTGGTTGGTGATGCCGACTGCAGCGATTTCGTGGTGGTTGACTTCGCCGTTTGCCATAGCCATTGCTACGACCTTACGGACGTTCTGCCAAATTTCGGTTGCGTTGTGCTCGACCCAGCCGGCCTTGGGGAAGATCTGCTCGTGCTCGAGCTGGCCCTGAGCCACGTTCTCGCCCGCCTTGTTGAACAGGATCGCGCGGGAGCTGGTGGTGCCCTGGTCGATGGAGAGGATGTACTTGCGTTCGACGTTGAGGGTTGCGGAGTGCAGAGAAGTCGTCATTGATTTTTCCTTAGAACAAAAGAACGGGGGTATTAGAGAGGTTTAGAGGGGCAGAACTGCCGGAACG
This sequence comes from Rothia sp. HMSC069D01, assembly GCF_001810135.1. NCBI lineage: Bacteria > Bacillati > Actinomycetota > Actinomycetes > Micrococcales > Micrococcaceae > Rothia > Rothia sp. HMSC069D01. The sequence continues at coordinate 820,135 of NZ_KV800108.1, read as the reverse complement.
ATCAGGCCTGCGAGGATAGCGCCGATGATTGGGCCAACAACCGGAACCCATGCGTAAGACCAGTTGGAACCGGTCTTACCGGGGATGGGCAGGAAGGTGTAGGCGATACGGGGGCCGAGGTCACGTGCGGGGTTGATAGCGGAACCGGTTGCGCCACCGAGGCTCATACTGATGGATACAACGACCAGGGCAACAGCCAAGGGGCCAGTCTGGGCGGGGGTCTTACCGGATGCGATGATCCAGCCAATCAGGACGAAGGTGCCGATAATCTCGGTGAGCAAGTTCCAGCCGTAGGACTTGATGGCGGGGCCGGTTGCGAAGATGCCGAGGCGGTCGCCCGGGTCCTCATCGAAGTGCTTCTTGTAGGTGAGGTACGCTCCGGTTGCGCCGGCCATTGCGCCGAGCATCTGAGCGATGATGTACAGGGCGATGTTGCCTGCGGTTGCGGGAACACCGGTTGCCAGGTCGCGGCCTGCGGTTGCCAGGCCGACGGTCACTGCGGGGTTCAGGTGTGCACCGGAATGGAAGGAGAGGTACACGGCGGTGAACACTGCCAGACCCCATCCGAAGGTGATAACACCCCAGCCTGCGTCCTTAGCGTAGGACTTCTTGAGGGTCACTGCGGCGCATACGCCGGCACCGAGCAGAATCAGGATGAAGGTACCGAAGAACTCGGAAGCGAAGATTCCGAGGGTGGTGGGGGCGCCGGATGCATCCACGAGAGCGGAAGAGCCGGCTGCAAGTACAGTTCCTGCGGAAGCAAGAAGAGACATTGATGCTCCTTGAAGACGAAGCGTCTGGAAGGCAAGCGAACCTTTGCTTGCGTGTTCCCGTGCGTCCTCACCGCACGGGCGGATCGGGGCACAACGCTGTGCTGAAATGTGTAGCGGATTGCTACGAAAAATTGATAAATGTTTTTGGATGAGAAGCAGATCGTACCAGTGGGTTAACCCTGTATTTAGCTCGCTGCTTCTTATGCAGGGGATTATCGTAAACGGTTATTTAACCTCTCGTCCACCCCTCACCGAAAATATGAGATAACCCATGCTCGGTGAGGGGTGAACGGTCGGTTCGTACCAAATAATCGGTTACGAAAGGTGCGTGGAATCTTTAAGGATTAGAGCTTCACACGAGGTGCCACGGGGGTGACAGCCTCAATCTTTGCCGATGCTTCAGCGTCGGTGGAGGTGGACTCTGCCTCGCGGATTGCTGCAACGCGTGCTGCGTAGAGGTCGAGTTCTTCCTTGACCTTCTTGTCGTCCCAGCCGAGCTCGGAACGCATGATGTCGAGGATTTCCTCTGCTGCTGCCAGGCCGCGGTCGCGCTGCTCGAGGTCGAGGCGTACGCGGCGGACCAGCACGTCCTCCAGGTGCAGGGCGCCTTCGTAGCGGACAGCGAAGACGACGTCTGCACGCAGGAACTGGGGTGCCTTAGCCAGGGGAGCACCGAGGGAGGGGTCAGCGTCGATGAGGGCGCCGAGGTCCTCAATCTGTGCGCCGTAACGCTCGAGCAGGTGGGTGATGCGGTCCTCATCCCAGCCGTAACGCTCTGCGTAGCGTGCGCGGTTAGCGGCGATTGCGTGGTAGCCGTCAGCACCAACCAGGCCGATGGTTGCGGTCACGGAGGGGTTCTGCTTGGCCTTCTCGCCCAGTGCAAAGTCGACAGCGTCGGCAGCCATGACACGGTAGGTGGTGAGCTTGCCGCCTGCGATTGCGCTCATGCCGGGTGCAACCTCGGTCACGGTGTGCTCGCGGGAAACCTTGGTGGATGCTGCACCGTCCTTGACCTTGGGCTGCAGCAGCGGGCGCAGACCGGTGTAGGTGCCGATGATGTCCTCGCGTGTCAGCGGGTTAGCAATCAGCTTGTTCGCCTGCATCAGGACGTAGTCGATGTCCTTGCTGGTTGCGACGGGGCGCTCGCGGTCCTCGGTGTAGGGGGTGTCGGTGGTGCCGATGATCCAGTAACGCTGCCAGGGGATGATGAAGAGAACAGACTTCTCGGTCTTGGTGAAGATACCGCTGGTTGCGTTGATACGGTCGCGGGGAACCACGATGTGGATACCCTTGGATGCGAGAACCTCCAGGCCTGCATCGGGGTTAGCCAGGGACTCGGACTCTTCGGTCCACACACCGGTTGCGTTGATGATGTGCTTTGCGCGTACGTTCAGGCGCTCGCCGGTCTCCAAGTCTGCCAGCTCTGCGCCGATGACGCGGCCGGATGCATCCTTGGTGAAGCCGACAACCTGGGTGCGGGATGCAGCCAGTGCGCCGTAGCCTGCAGCGGTGCGGACGACGTCGATGACGAGGCGTGCGTCGTCAACGCGTGCATCGTAGAACTGGATTGCGCCGCTGAATGCGGAGTCCTTGATGTCGGGGAAGACGGTCTTGGTGCCGGTCTTGGTGAAGTGACGCTGGGAGGGGACGCCCTTGTTGCCGCGGGAACCGAGGAATGCGAGGGTGTCGTACATGCCGATGCCGATTGCGGAGTATGCGCGCTCGATGACGGGCATCTTCAGGGGCCACAGGAAGGGCTGTGCGTGCACCAGATGGGGTGCGATCTTGTTCAGCAGCAGGCCGCGCTCGGTCAGTGCTTCGGTCACGAGCTTGAAGTCGAGGTTGTAGAGGTAGCGCAGGCCGCCGTGAACGAGCTTGGAGGACCATGCGCTGGTGCCTGCAGCCCAGTCGCCTGCTTCGACGATACCGGTGCGCAGACCGCGGGTTGCTGCGTCGAGGGCAATGCCTGCACCGGTGATGCCGCCGCCGACGACCAAGATGTCGAGTTCTTCGTTGACCATGCTCTTGAGCGCCTTGGCGCGGGACTCGGCGGTCAGCTGAGACTGCTGTGCAATGTGCTGGGAGCTCATGTACTGCTCTTTCCTGTATTGCCGCTTGTGCGGCGTGGGGGTTTCATCTTGCATTTAGTAAAACCCAATGGTGAAATAATAACCAAGCAGTATGAACGGATTTTCACTGGGGGTCTGTGGCAGATGAACGAACGCGCTAACCATACCTATGAGGCAGCGCAGCTGTACTACATCCACAACATGACGATGGATGCTATCGCGGCTCGTCTGGGAGTCTCCCGCGCCACTGTATCGCGCCTCCTTAAAAGTGCTCGTGAAAGCGGCATGGTGCAGATCCGTCTAGATGATTCCTTCCGCGCCCGTAGCGAGCTTGAGCGCCGCATCGGTGAGCGCTATAAGGTGCGCGTTACCCTCGTGAATGTCCGTTCGGACGCCACCCCCATCGCCCGCATGAGCCAGGTGTCTCGCACCGCGGCGGCGCTACTTGATTCCCTGATTGACAATGGAACAAGCCTGGGTGTGGCGTGGGGTTCAACCATGACTGAGATTTCTCGTCATCTGCCGCGCCGCCCTCTGAAGGGTGTGACTGTCGTGCAGATGAATGGTGCCGGTAATGCGCACCATTCGGGTATTCCGTACCTGGGCTCTCTGCTGGGGCAGCTGGTGAATGCCTATGATGCGCAGGCGATTCACTTCCCGGTTCCCGCGTTCTTTGACTATGCGGACACGAAGACTGCCATGTGGCGTGAGCGTAGCGTGCAGAAGAATCTGCATGCCCAGCAGAATGTTGACCTCGCTATTTTTGGCGTGGGTGCTTTTGGTGGACCTATTCCTTCTCACGTGTATTCGGGCGGCTATTTTGAGGTGCAGGAGCAGCGTCAGCTGCGTGAGCTGGGCGTTGTGGGGGATATGTGCACGATTCTTCTGCGTGAGGACGGCTCGTGGGCTGATCTTGAGTTGAATAAGCGTGCGTCCGGTCCGACTCCGAAGGAGCTGGCTCGTATTCCGCGCCGTATTTGCGTTGCGTCCGGTACTCACCGTGTGCGTGCTTTGCGCGGCGCGTTGCGTACGGGTGCGATTACTGACTTGGTTCTTGATGATGCCCTGGCAAAGGCGCTCATGGAGAAATAGCTAAAAATAATCGCCGCGGGCATGAGGGCCCGTGAGTATGAAGGTCCGTGGTGATGGGTTAAAGGGGCACCTTGATCTGAAAGGGTAGTGCTGAGGGGTTTCCTGGTGAAGCTCTCAAGCGCCGCCTGAACAATGTTTCAAGGTGCCCTTTAGTGTCGTCAAAAACTGCTTTCTGACCCTACAATGTGAAACGTTTGCGCATGTGAAAGCGCATATTTGTGCACTCCATTGAAGGTGTGCGCCACTCACCGTTAGAAAGAACCAACCATGACCCCCACCTATAACGCCCAGGTGAATCCGCACCTGGGCGCACCCGGCATTACCACCATGCACGGTGATGCCCAGTCTTCCGATGCTACTCCTCTTGCCGGTCCCGGCGCAGGCAATTGGAAGATTACCGGCACGAAGCTCGGCGGCGCCTGCCCGACAATCCTTGCCGGACGCGACGGCTTCATTCAGGTGCTCTGCACCCAGGTCTTCGCCCACGGCGAGTTCATCACCCCGAAGCTCTCTATCCTTGACCCGCATACCGGCCGCGAGCTCTCCCACTTGGACATCCCGAAGGGCGCGCTGCTCGGTGGTGTGTATGCCTACCTTGACGCGCAGGACCGCATGGTTCTGGTGGATGGCTCTCAGTGCCTGCTGCGCCTCTCCCACTCTGCTGACGGACGCAGCATCCGAGTTGATGAGCGTATTGACCTGAGCCGCATGCTCGCCCAGAGCGCCAATGACGCTGTGGTTGGCCTGGTGCCCGACTGGTCCGGTCGCATTTGGGTTGCCACGAAGAACGGTTACATTGCGGTGATTGACTCTGCCCGCGGCACGATTCGTTCTATGCGTCTGAATAAGGCGTCGATTGCTGGTGAGCGTATCGATAACTCGATTTCGGCGTGCCCGCAGGGTGTGAGCGTGGTGACCTCCCACGCGATTTATATGCTGAACGCTACCGCAACCGGTGCCCCCGTCCTCAAATGGTGGCATGCCTATGACCGCGGTAGCGCCCGCAAGCCGGGTAAGCTCGCGTGGGGCTCCGGTGCCTCCCCGACGTTCTTTGGTCCGAACGGCTCCGATTACGTGATGCTGACCGATAACTCTGATATTCAGGAGTCGGTCATTGTGTACCGCACCAATAATGGCGCGAAGGTCGGTAGCGCCGGCCTGTTTACTGCCGGTACCTCTGGCACTGAGAACTCCATGATCGGTGTGGGTAACACGATGGTCGGTGCAAGCACCTACGGCTACCCCTACCCGAAGTACCCGGAGGGCGCCGGTCCGTCGGTGCCTGCGAACGCGCTTTTTGCTCCCGGTATGGAGCGTTGGGATATTACCGACCGCGGTCTGCGTAAGATTTGGGATCGTAAGGATGTGTACTCTTCGGCTGTTCCTCGCTATTCCGCCGCCGACGGGCTGATTTACACCTGTGAGCGTCGCCGCGGTCCGGCTGGTTTGGCGAATGGCGCCTACGCGTGGGCTGTCGCGCTGGACATGGAAACCGGTAAGACGATGCACGAGCAGCGCCTGCCTCAGCACGTGAGCCTGCTGCTTGGCGGTGGTGACACCCTGCAGATGGTGGGCACGATTGACCGTTACGGCACCTGGTGGCAGGGCACGATTAGCGGCGTGTACCGTATCGCGAAGGCTTAGGGGAGTAGAAAATGACTAAGAATAATCTGATGAACGCTTCTCGCCGTACCGCGTTGAAGGTTGCGGGCGCTTCGGCTGCCCTCGTGGCTGGCGGCGTGAGTGCTGCGGAGGCGGCAACTCGTTCGGGCGGTAAGCGCGCTCGCGTGAGCCCGGTGACCCAGCGTCCTGGTGGACAGCGTGGCGGGCAGCGCGGCGGCGGTGGACAGCACGGTGGCGCGGCGAGTTCTGCGCTGATGCAGGTGCCGATGCGCTATAACGAGTCGTGCATCCGCCTGGAGTTGAAGGCAACGTCTGGTGTGCAGGCTGTGTCTATGCAGAGTCAGCCGGCGCGTACTGTTGCTTTCCGGAATTTGCCGACTCGCCTGAGCATTATTAACGAGGGTAATTCGACGCTGCCGGTGGGTACTCGCCTGATGGTGCGCGCTCGCGCGCAGGATCCGAAGACCGGTTTGTTGTTGAATCCCGCGGTGACTCTTCGTGTTACCTCGGGTCAGGCGGTGTTGCCTTCGGGTATCCTGGGCGCTTCGGCTTTGGTGGCTCCTGTGGATGCTCTGAATCTTGATGCGGTGCGCCGTAGCGAGCAGACCGGTCAGGCTGGTGCCGGTAGCGAGAATGTTCTGGAGTTGCGTACCGCTATTCCTTGCGGTCATCGCCTGGATGTTCAGCTGAATTATCAGGTGGCTTCGGGTGTTGCCGGTTCTGCGTTGAAGCAGGTTCATGTGAGCGCTGTGCTGGATATGACGGCAGCCGGTTTGTCCTCTTCGTTCTACGAGGTGCAGAGCCCGGCTGTGGTGGCTTCGCTGAACTAGCAGTTAAGCTGGCTCCTATGGCTCCTACGAAGGAGGGGCACGGCACGGCGGGGGAGTAGCTCCGCTGTTGTGTGCTTTTATACCTCTATATATAGGCGCCTGTTCAAAAAGGCATGGTGAAAGGTCGGGGTCGTTCGTGGGAACGGCCCCGACCTTTGTGTCGTCTAGCGCGCCGGCATGGGTGGCGGCTGATTTTTCCTATACGGTTTCGGTCTTTTCGTGTTCGCCGAATGCTACCTTGACCGCGTGGTGCAGTGCTTCGCGCACCATGGCGATGGCGGGGTTGGCGGCGGACTCTCGGCGTACGGCGGTAAAGATTTTGCGGCAGGGCTTGCCGGGTAGCTCTACGATGCGTAGCCCCTCGGTGGTGGAGAGGGAGGAGAGGATGAATCCGGGCACGATGGTGACGGCGAATCCTGCTTTGACGAGGTTGGAGTTCGTAATCATGTCATTGGCGCTGTAGCGGATGACCGGCTCGAATCCTGCGGTGCGGCACTGGTTGAGCGCCCAGCTGCGGGAGGTGTTCTGTTCCATTTCGAGAACCCAGGGCAGTGCGTGCGCTTCCTCGATTGAGGTGATGGTGGAGGTACTGGGCACGATGAGACTGAGTGGGTCTTCGGTGAGCAGTTCGGAGTGTAGTTCGGGGTATTCGGGGATGTGGTGGTGCGGGTAAGCTTCGGAGAGCACCATGTCGTATTCGCGGCTTCGGGTTAGGGAGGTGCCGGTTTCGGGGTCGATTTGCAACACCTGCAGGGTGAGTGCGGGTGCGTGTTCGGCAAGGTAGCTGAGGGTTTCCGGTAGCAGTGCGAAGGCGGCGGACTGGAAGATGGCGAGGCGTACCATGCCAGCCGGTTCGCCGGTGAGGTTGGCGACGGAGGTTTGCATGCGGTCGAGTTCGCGCAGGATGCTGCGGGCGCTGTCGACGATGATGAGTCCGGCGCTGGTGAGCTGTACGCGCCTGCCGATGCGCTGCAGCAGCGGGGTGCCGGTTTCTTTTTCGAGGGTGGCGATTTGCTGGGAGACGGCGGAGGGGGTGAGGCTGAGTGCTTCGGCTGCGGCGATGACGGTGCCGCGTTCTTGGATTTCGAGGAGCATTTGCATGCGTCGGATATCGTAGATTGACACGTTTTTCCTCCCTGGTGCGCCCGGTTGTTCGGGTGGGTTGTGCTCCCGAACTCTTCCATGGTGCGTCTCTCATCGTGGACTCTTGTATATGGTACCGCGCGGGCTTCCGGCCGGCTCTTTTTGAGACGCTTGAAGTGGGGTGGTGGCATGTTGGCTTGTGTAGCGAGTATTTTCGCGCTGAATGTGATGATTCTTGGGGTTGAAGATGCTTTTGGGACTGGTTTTGAAGTGTTCGTCTGTTACGAAGTGGGTTCGATATTTGCGCTCTGAAAGTGCTAGCCTGAGAGAGATGGATAGCGATGCCGCTACAAACTTCACCTTGTCTCTTCGAACAGGAGGTTCGGAGGGGGCGCGGGGTGAAAACCTCACCGCACAATCATTTAGAAAAACTAAATGGATTTTGGAAAAAACATTCAGTTTTTCTAATGAGGTATTTATTACCCTTTTGTGGTGAAATAGAGACATCGCCAAACGTGGTGTGCACCGCACACAGTAAGATAGTTAGGAGTCAAGGATGACCCATCCTTTCGCATCTGAGCACTACCAGAAGATGGCTCTGGAAGCTCGTCAGCTTGTTCGTCAGTGGGTAAACGAGTCCCAGTCGATCAAGCCCACCTTCGCGGCTGAGCAGCTCGCCGGTGTTCTGAAGGACCCCAATGGTCTTCCCTTCACCGTCGGCTTTGTTGATGGCGTTATTCGCCCCGAGGACGACAACGTCTCCGGCCGCAACCTTTCCCGTATTTCCGGCCTGGCACCTTCCTTCCTGCCCTGGTACATGAAGTCCGCTGTTGGCTTCGGTGGCAAGCTGGCTGGTAAGGTCGCATGGCCCACTGTTCCCGTTGCACGCCGCGTGCTGCGCGAGATGGTCGGTCACCTGATCGTCGACGCTTCCGAGGAGAAGCTGGGCGACGCAATTGCAGAGCTGACCAAGACCGGTAACCGCCTGAACGTCAACCTGCTCGGTGAGGCAGTTCTGGGTGACAAGGAAGCAGAGCACCGCCTGGCTGAGACCAAGCGCCTGCTGGCACGTGACGACGTTGACTACGTCTCCATCAAGGTGTCCGCTGTTTCCGGCCCCCACCAGCACTGGGCATTCGACGAGGTTGTTGAGACTGCTGTTCGCCGCCTGACCCCGCTGTACGAGCTGGCTGCTTCTTCCTCCCCCAAGAAGTTCATCAACCTGGACATGGAGGAGTACAAGGACCTGGACCTCACCATTGAGGTATTCACCAAGATCCTGGACCAGCCCCAGCTGAAGGACCTGGAAGCAGGCATCGTGCTCCAGGCATACCTGCCCGACACCCTGGCTGCAATGCAGCACCTGCAGGAGTGGGCTGCAAAGCGCGTTGCTGCTGGCGGCGCAGGCGTCAAGGTCCGTCTGGTTAAGGGTGCAAACCTCTCCATGGAAATCGTGGAAGCTGTTATGCACGGCTGGCCGCTGACCACCTGGGACACCAAGCAGGCTGCTGACACCAACTACAAGCGCGTTCTGGACTACGCACTGCGCCCCGAGCACGTGAAGAACATCCGCCTCGGTATTGCAGGCCACAACCTCTTCGACGTTGCTTTCGCTCTGCTGCTGTCCGAGGACCGCGGTGTTAAGGATCGCGTCGAGTTCGAGATGCTGATCGGTATGGCTGAACAGCAGGCTGAGATTATCCGCCGCCGCGTTGGCCACCTGCTCCTGTACGTGCCCGTCGTGAACCCCAAGGAATTCGACGTTGCAATCGCATACCTGATCCGTCGCCTCGAGGAGAACGCTTCCTCCGAGAACTTCATGTCCGGTATCTTCGACCTGGCAACCGACGAGTCCATCTTCAAGCGCGAAGAGGACCGCTTCATGCGTGCACTGAACTCCGTCACCGATGAGGTTCCCGCATCCAAGCGCTCCCAGAACCGTCTGACCGAGAACGAGGACAACGTCTTCGTACCGGCAGGCCGCTTCGAGAACACCCCCGACACCGACCCCGCACTGGCAGGTAACCGTGAGTGGGGCCGCGCAATCCTCGAGCGCTCCAAGACCAGCAAGCTGGGCATCGACACCCTCAAGGCTAACGAGCTGACCAGCGAGGCTGAGGCTGAGAAGCTGATCAAGGAAGCTGAAGAAGCTGGCAAGGCATGGGGTAAGCTCTCCGGCCACGAGCGTGCAGAGATTCTGCGCAAGGTCGGTAAGGCTATTGCACTGCGCCGCGGTGACCTGCTGGAGGTTATGGCAGCTGAGGCTGGCAAGACCCTGGAGCAGGGCGACACCGAGGTCTCCGAGGCAATCGACTTCGCATACTACTACGCAATGCTGGCTGAGGACCTCGAGAAGATTGACGGCGCAAAGCACAAGTCCGTGGATGTGACCCTGGTTGTTCCCCCGTGGAACTTCCCGACCGCTATCCCCGCCGGTGGTGTTCTGGCTGGTCTGGCTGCAGGTTCTGCTGTCATCTTCAAGCCCGCAACCATCACCGCTCGCACCGGTGCCCTGATCGCAGAGATCATGTGGGAAGCAGGCGTTCCCAAGGAAGTTCTGAAGCTCGTCAAGGTTGTTGACCGCGCTGCAGGCAAGCTGCTCATCTCGCACCCCGAGGTTGACCGCCTGATCCTGACCGGTGGTTACGAGACCGCTGAGCTCTTCCGCTCCTGGCGTGATGACCTGCCCCTGTTCGGTGAGACCTCGGGTAAGAACTCGATTATCGTCACCCCGAACGCTGACATCGACCTTGCCGTCAAGGACGTCGTCTACTCGGCATTCGGCCACGCAGGTCAGAAGTGCTCCGCTGGTTCGACCGTTATCCTGGTTGGCTCCGTGGCACAGTCCGAGCGTTTCCGCCGCCAGCTGATTGACTCCGTCAGCTCCCTGCACGTGGCACACCCGCAGGACATTGAGTCCCAGATGGGTCCCGTTGTTCAGAAGCCGGAAGAGAAGCTGCTGCGCGGTCTGACCACCCTCGGCCCGGGCGAGCGCTGGCTCATCCAGCCGAAGGAACTGGACGAGACTGGCCGCCTGTGGAGCCCCGGTGTTCGTGAAGGCGTCAAGCCCGGTTCCGAGTACCACATGACTGAGTACTTCGGCCCCATCCTGGGTATCATGACCGCTGACACCCTGGAAGAAGCAATCGAGCTGCAGAACGCACCCGATTACGGCCTGACCGCAGGTCTGCACTCGCTGGATGCTGATGAGCTCGAGCTGTGGCTCTCCAAGGTTCAGGCAGGTAACCTGTACGTCAACCGTGCAATTACCGGTGCAATCGTTCAGCGTCAGCCCTTCGGTGGTTGGAAGAAGTCCACCGTGGGTTCCGGTACCAAGGCTGGTGGCCCCAGCTACCTGATCGCTCTGTCCGATTGGGAGCCCGTACAGGCAACCGCAACCGCTGTCACCCACTCCGTGACCGTCCGCGAGACCCTGGCTACCATCGAGAACTCCGAACTGGGCAAGCGTGAGGACTTCGGCTTCATCAAGCGCGGTGTCTCCTCTGACGCACACGCTTGGGACACCGAGTTCGGCTTCGGTCACGATCCCTCGAAGCTGGGCGTCGAGCGCAACATCCTGCGCTACGTACCCACCCAGGTTCTGGTTCGTGCAGACGAGTCCGCATCCGCAGCAGAGACCCTGCGTGTTGTGCTCGCCGGTCTGGCAGCTAACGCACCGGTCGCTCTGTCCGTCGGTAAGGACCTGCCGGTCGACGTCCGTGGCGTCCTCGAGAACAAGGGCGTCAAGTACGAAGTCAAGTCGGACGCTCAGTTCCGCGAGTACCTGGCTTCGAACGCTAAGACCCCGGTTCGCGCACTGGCTGGTACCCCGCTGGAAGGCACCCGTATCCGCTACATCGGTAACGATGAGAAGTCCATCTACTCGGCACTGGGTGGTCGCCCGGACGTTGCAGTGTACTTCGCACCCGTCACCGAGGCTGGCCGTATCGAGATGCTGCCCTTCCTCCGCGAGCAGGCTGTTTCGATTACCGCACACCGTTTCGGTAACCCGAACCACTTCTCCGAGCGCGTCATTTCTTCCCGCTAAGGCGCTGTGAGAGTTTAGCTCTCTCGTCTAAGGCTCAGGGCCCTGCACCTTCATGGTGTGGGGTCCTGAGCCTTTTTGTGCGCCCTGTACCTTTTGCTCGTCGTGTTGTACCCGTTGTGTGCACCGTATCCCTTCCGTAGGCTCCATAACGTACGGAGACGCCCGGTAATTGGGGAGTGGCTTTGTAGAGTGTACGCAGCGGAGCGAATGATAAATAGCGGGACTAATCGGCTCTTGAGAATGGCTGGAGGGGCTGGGCACAGTCTAGTAGATGAAAAATAATGTCTTAGAAGTAGTACGGGGGTGTTTAGACGTGCCCCGCGTTACTTCTTATGTGATAATTGGTGTAGGACGTTTCGCTATCCCACACGCGGAACGACACCGTGCGCGGGACGGTCCGCGCTACGCAAAATCACACTGAAAGGACACCGCTGCTATGAGCAACGTTCCCGCAGAACTCTCGTACACTTCTGAGCACGAGTGGGTTTCCGCTCTCACCGCTGAGGGCACCGTCCGTGTTGGTATTACCGACCACGCTCAGGATGCACTGGGTGACGTCGTCTACATCGACCTTCCCTCTGTCGGCGACTCTGTAGCTGCTGAGGATAGCTTCGGTGAGATTGAGTCCACCAAGTCTGTCTCTGATCTTTTCGCTCCTATCGCGGGCGAGATTGTTGCAGTGAACGAGGGTCTGGAAGATGATCCCGCGCTGGTTAACTCTGACCCCTACGGCGAGGGCTGGATTGTTGAGATTCGCCCCGAGAACGCTGATGACCTGGCAAACCTGCTGGATGCAGAAGCATACAAGGCCGAGCTGGACAAGCTCTAAGTCGATAGACTTCTAAGACCTTCTATAGGCCTCAGATAAGAGGTACGTAGTGGTGAGACGGCGAGACCGATTGGTCTCGCCGTTTTTCTTTTAAAATGCACACAAACGCAAATAGTGGGGTGCATTTAAGGTTCTTCTTGAGGGTGTCTAAACCTGTTGAAGAGGCTTGAAAGATGACTAAACCCCAAGTGGGAGCCTCTTTCAAGTTAAATGTGATGAAAACTTCAACTATCGCGAGAAGATAAAATTTTCCTTGTAAAGCAGTCCAATGTGGGAAAAGTATGTTCACAATAGTGGAATTTTGTTAAAATTGGTACTGCCACTGCTGGAAAGTGTCTGAATGTGTGGTTATTTTTGGGTTCAAAACGCCCCTGAAAAGGGTGAACTGAATAGCAAAATGCCTTGTGAGGCTATAAGATTGTCTCGAAGGTTTGCGGTTTATCATTTCGTGATAAACAACTAAACTTATCTATCACACTCTCAACACTAAGCAAAGATGTTCGGTACGCTGCGATAACCCCTCGCCAGGGGAACGAGCCACTCACTCAAATTTCGGCTCGTATCGACATCGTCTGAACAAGTACCCGAAAGACATAGATGACCTCACGCATCGATGAGAACCTCACTAACGCTGAGGTTCAACTAGAGGACGTGGAGAACGGCGGCTCTGACCGTAACCCGCGTGACGTTAAGAGCCGGACCATTGGTCAGGTTCTTAGCCAGCTTGACCTGGAGTTCCCCGGAATTAGTGCATCCAAGATCCGTTTCCTGGAGGAGCGCGGTCTCGTGCACCCCAGCCGTACCGAAACCGGTTACCGCAAGTACTCCCAGACGGATATTGAGCGCCTGCGCTACATCCTCACCATGCAGCGCGACCACTACATGCCGCTCAAGGTAATCCGTCAGCACCTGGAGGACATGGAAGCCGGTCGCGTACTGAACTCCATGCCTGCCACCGTAAGCGAAGACGTGCTAGACACCGTCCTTGGCCCGAACGAGCAGGAAGGTCGCACCTACACTCTCCGCGAGCTGGCAGAATACGCTAACACCACCCCCGAACTGATTCGCGAGCTGATTGACTTTGGACTGCTCGAAGACGGTTCGGATGTGGAGTACACCGATTACGATGTGCTGATTGCCCGCGTTAGTGCAGAACTGACCCAGCACGGCATTCAGCCTCGTCACCTGCGTGCATTCAAGTCTGCGGCAGACCGCGAAATTTCCCTCGTGGAAATTGCGGTGGCTCCGCTGGCATCACGCCGCGACGCAGCCTCCCAGGCTCAGGCGCAGGAACGAGCCGACAAGATCCGTAAGTTGTGTCTGCAGTTGCACGCAACTCTCGTCGAATCGGCGATGCCTACCTACGAGTAGGCGCACGAAGGCGCAGACTACCGGACAGTCTGTCCCTCGTAAACCCTCAGCGGTTCTACCGCACCCCAAACGGGGATTTCCCTCGGGAAACACCACTGACCATGGTGATTCCCTCTATAGTCCCTACCCCTTACCAACGGGTAGCGGCCTCTAGACTTGGACGAAGCCGACGCTGGCACGCTCGGAATTTCTACCCCTTCGTCCAACACGAAGAGCTTTCTCACCAGGGGGCTCCCGGCCTGCCAAGGCTGTTCACTCAACTCAGCTGTAAATGCGTACGGACTGCTCCGTACGCATTTACTTTTTAAACTCCCCTGTGGGATGGATACCCAGAAAAAGCGAGGAGAATAGCGGGGGAGGAGCACCCCCACAGGGCGTTAAAGAGGTACGAATGAATCTGAAAAGATCATTCGCTTCGGTGGGTTCAATTTTAAGTAGAGCCCTCTATCAGTTAAAATAGATTGAACAACCGCGCCTATCGCGCATCGGTCGCACTATCGAATCGTGTTCTACGAACCGAATAGTCGAGCCAATGTGTAGTATTGAAAACCGCGTAGCTAACCTCGCAGAGGGAAGCCACGCGAATCATAGATGCAGATTCTAAGGCCTAGCCCTAGAATCTCACCCCGAAAATCGGGGCTACACCGGAACGAAGTCGACCACATTTGATAGGGCGCGGTGAATCGCATTAAACGGGTTAACGAAAAGGAGGGACCGTGCTAGAGCAGCAGGTAGCCGAAAATGCAGGCGAGGCCGCAGGCACCCATGAGGCACTCCAGGGCTTCGACCAGCCCCTGGATGGCTTCGACACCCTCTTCCCCGTAGCGCCGCCTCCGCGCGGTGAACAAGGCGTACTCTTCACCGACCCGGTCTCTGTCGTCGAGGAAAACCTCGGCTACCGTGGCGCCGTCGCCTGCAAGGCAGCAGGCATCACCTACCGTCAGCTCGACTACTGGGCACGCACCGACCTGGTTGTACCCACCGTGCGTAGCGCCTCCGGCTCCGGTACCCAGCGCCTCTACAGCTTCCGCGATGTGCTCGTGCTTAAGATTGTGAAGCGACTGCTCGACACCGGCGTGTCCCTGCAGCAGATTCGCACCTCCATCGAGCATCTGCGTACCCGCGGCATTGACGACCTCGCGAACATCACCCTGATGAGTGACGGTACCACCGTCTACGAATGCACCTCCCCGAGCGAGGTTATCGACCTGGTTCAGGCTGGTCAGGGCGTCTTCGGTATCGCGATTGGCCGCGTCTGGCGCGAAATCGAAATGAACCTCAACGGCCAGCCCGGCGAAGAAATGCACGAAAGCTTCGAAGGCGACGAACTCGCCGCCCGCCGTGCCCGCCGTGCACAGGCATAAAGCACAGGCCTAAACCACAAAACTTGAACCTGCCCGCGCTCACTACCTACCAGGTGGCGAGCGCGGGCAGAAGTTTTAAACCCGAGGGAATATTCATTGCTCACTTGAGAAAAAACTCAAGATAAACCCCTGTCAGACCCGGAAGAAAAGCGAAGATTCGCTAAAATAAAGGGGCATTACACCTCACTCATAAAAGGGACCTGCATGCCCCGCATCGTCAGTATCAGCAGCCTCAAGGGTGGCGTTGGCAAAACGTCCATCACTTTGGGGCTCGCCTCCGCGGCATTACACAGCGGACTCTCCACACTCGTTATTGACCTCGACCCCCACGGCGACGCCAGCACCGGTCTGGCGGTGGATGAAACCATCCCCGACGTTGCCTCCCTGATTGCCAGCTCCAATGAGCGTGCCTTCGCGGAGGAAGCCGGTAGCTCCTCTTGGAACTCGCTCGTCGGCAAACCCACCCTGCTGACCAATAACCCCGTGACCACCGGTAGCGTGAAGGTGGCGCGCGGTTCGGCTCGTTCCACCCTCGTGGACCGGCAGGAAGCCGCGCCGTTCATCCGCCGATTCAAGCGCATGGTGGAGGCGGCTGCGGACGCCTACGACGTCATCCTGATCGACTGCCCGCCGTTCCTCGGAACCCTGTCTTCGATGGGCTGGGCGGTTAGTGAGCGCATCCTCTCGGTCGCTGAGCCTTCCCTTTTCTCTGTAGCGGGCACCGAACGAACCCTGCGCGCCATCGTGCGTTTTCAACAGGAAAGCGGCATCAGCATTGACGGTGCGGGAGTAGTTATCAACAAGATGCGCCCCAACGACAGCGAACACCGCTACCGACGCGACGAAATGCGTTCCCTCTTCGGCGAGCTCGTGGCAGAACCCGTGCTCGCTGAAAGCCCCGTGCTGCAGCGCGCCCAGGGTGCCGCGTACCCGATTCATTTTTGGCCCGACGAAGAATCGGTTGATCCCGCCATTGACTTCACCCGCCTGCTGGCTGGGCTCATGGCTGATCTCTAAGCGCAGACATCTACGGATTACTAATCTGCGGGCTAATATCGTTTCAATGCTTGAGTGCGTCTTCTCAAAGAACCGCTGTGTTCTCAGCGCTGTGTTCTTGGGGAGGGCGCACTTTCGCATATCCGTCACCATTGATACGAGATGGCGGGAATAGCGTGCCGCCCATACACGTTATAGTGGCAGTAACAGAAATAACCCCGTCATCGAGGGGCACGCTGGGGACAAGCCCAGCCTCAACATCATCAACGAGAGGACCACATGAGCATCGAGAACGTAGAACGCATTGACGGCGTAGCACAGTACGACCTCATCGTCATCGGCTCCGGATCCGGCAACACCCTCATCGGCCCCGAATGGGACGACAAGAAGGTCGCCCTCATCGACGGCGGTATCTTTGGCGGCACCTGCCTGAACGTTGGCTGCATCCCCACCAAAATGTACGTCTACCCGGCGACCATCGCGCAGAAGACCCGCGAGGTCAAGCACCTGGGCGTCGACGCACACGTAGACGCCGTGCACTGGGCGCAGATTCGTGACCGTATCTTTGCCTCCCGCATTGACCAGATTGTTGAAGGCGGCCGCAACTGGCGTGCCGGTCTGCCCAACGTCGACTTCTACGACCAGTACGCGCGCTTCGTCGGCTCCCACACCGTCGAGCTGACCGACGGCACCCGCCTGCAGGGCCGCCAGATTGTTGTTGCGGCAGGTTCACGCGCCGTGCTGCCTCCCGTACCCGGTATCGACTCCTCCAAGGTCTACACCAATGACAACGTCATGCGCATGGACGAGCTGCCCGCCCGTATGGTCGTCATCGGCGGCGGCGTGATTGCGGCAGAATTCTCCCACGTTTTCTCCGCATTCGGTACCGAAGTAACCCAGCTGAACCGCTCCTCCCGCCTGCTGCGCGGCGTGGACGAAGAGGTCGTGGCACGTTTTGAAGAAGCCGCAAGCAAGCAGTGGAACATTGTCAAGGATGCGTCCCTCTCCGAAATCCGTGAGAACGCCGACGGTAGCGTAACCGTCGTAGCTAAGCACACTACCGAGAACGGTGAAGAACTGCTCGAAATCCCGGCAGACGCTGTGCTCGTGGCAACCGGCCGCCGCCCCAACACCGACACCCTCAACGCGAAGAACTACTTCGACGTGCAGGACGGCGGTCAGCTCAGCGTCGATAAGTACCAGCGCGTGCTCTACAACGGCGCGCCCGTACCCGGCGTCTACGCCCTCGGCGACGTGTCCAGCCGCTACCAGCTCAAGCACGTGGCAAACCACGAGGCACGCGTTGTGCAGCACAACCTCAGCCACCCCGAGGACCTGCGTGCCAGCGACCACCGCTACGTACCGGCTGCCGTCTTCAGCAACCCGCAGATTGCTGTGGTCGGCATGACCGAAGAGCAGGCGCGCCAGGCGGCTGAACGTGAAGGCTTTGAGATTACCGTCAAGGCACAGAACTTTGGCGACACCGCCTACGGCTGGGCAATGGAAGACAAGATTGGCCTGTGCAAGCTCATTGCCCGTAAGGACAACGGTGAGCTGCTCGGTGCACACCTGGTCGGTGAAGAGTCCTCCGTGCTCATCCAGCCGCTCCTGCAGGCAATGAGCTTCGGCATGGATGCGCGCACCCTCGCACGCGGCCAGTACTGGATTCACCCGGCACTGACCGAAATCGTTGAGAACGCGCTGCTCGGTCTGGAATTCGACGAGCCCGCAAACTAAGAACCCGCCATCTAACGACGGCTAGATAACGTCCGAAAATCGAGGTTTCTAGCGAACAAACAGAGAGGAGGGGATCGTACCTAAGCGGTACGACCCCCTCCTCTCGTTATTGGTGGCCAGAGCCGGTTATGCCTTGTCGCTGTCAGACTTCTGCGGGTTCTGCTCTGCAACAGTCTTCTTCTCAGTCTGCGCGGGCTTCTCAGCGGGAGCATTAGCGGAAGACTTCTCAGCCTTTTTTACCTCTTCAGCCTCCTCTTCCTGAGGCTTCTGCATCATCTCGGCGGTCTGTTCACGCAGCTCCTCAAACTTCTCAGCCGCCTGCTCACGCAGCTCGGCAAGACGCTCCGCCTGGTGGTCCGCGTACTCGTGCAGACGCTCTGCCGCCTGCTCACGCAGTTCAGCGAACTTCTCAGACT
Organism: Rothia sp. HMSC069D01; assembly: GCF_001810135.1. Classification (NCBI taxonomy): domain Bacteria; kingdom Bacillati; phylum Actinomycetota; class Actinomycetes; order Micrococcales; family Micrococcaceae; genus Rothia; species Rothia sp. HMSC069D01. The sequence goes on along the minus strand of NZ_KV800108.1, from coordinate 801,904 downwards.
GCTCCGCCGCGTACTCCTGCAGGCGAGCCAAAGAATCCGACGTGCTATCGGAAACCTTGCCGTACATCTCATCCACGTAGGAGGAGAAGTCCTGCAGAATCTTCGCGCGGCGCAACTTCTGCGAAGGAGTCAGATAGCCGTCCGCCTCGGTCAGATCGCGGTTCATAATGCGGAACTCGCGAATACCCTCAGCGCGGGAAACCAACTGGTTCGCCTCGTCCACGAGCTTCTGAACTGCAGCACGAACCGCCGGGTGAACAGCAGCCTCCGGGATGGAGAGCGAACGCGGCAGACCCAAGTGCTCCAACTGCTCGGGCAGGGTATCCGGATCCAGGGTCACCAGAGCCGCAACGAACGGCTTCTCATCGCCTACCAGCATCGCCTGAGAAACCAGGGGAGAGGTACGAAGATGAGTCTCCGCAATACCCGGAATCACGTTCTTACCGCCGGCGGTGACAATGATTTCCTTCTTGCGGCCCACAATCTTCAGGTAGCCGCGCTCATCGAAATGAGCCAGGTCACCGGTACGGAACCAGCCGTCCTCAGTGAACGCCTGAGCGTCCTCTTCGGGGTTCTTGTAGTAGCTGCTAATCACGCCCACGCCACGAACCAGAAGCTCGCCGTCCTCAGCAATATAGCCTTCGGAACCGGGGATGAGCGGGCCAATCATGCCAATCTGGTACGGGTTGATGCGGCCAGCCGCAATCGGGGCGCAGGTCTCGGTCAGGCCGTAACCCTCAACCACCTGCACGCCCACCGCGTGGAAGAAGTGCGCCAGGCGCTCGCCGAGGGGACCGCCGCCGGAGACCGCGTAGCGCAGCTCGCCGCCCAGAGCCGCACGCAGCTTGGAGTACACGAGACGGTCGTACAGGGCGTACTGCGCCGCGAGCTTGAAAGATACATGTCCGGTGACCTTCGCCTTCGACCAGGCAATCGCGATGTCCACCGAGCGGTCGAAAAGAGCTTTGTTGAGAGAACCGCCCTTCTCTGCCTTGGCCTTGGCCCCCTCATACACCTTCTCGAAGACTCGGGGGACCACCAGCAGCATGGTCGGCTTGAAGCTATCAAGGTCGGCCGCGAGGTTCTTAATGTTCGGGGAGTGGCCGATAACCACACCGGCGTCCAGGGCCAGCACCTGAATCAGGCGAGCCAGCACGTGGGCCAGCGGCAGGAAGAGAATCGACGAGTTGCGGGGGTTCGCAATTTCGCTTTCCACGAAGCGCGTGTTGGCGCTCAGGTTCAGGAAATTGCCGTGGGTGAGCGGGCAACCCTTGGGGCGGCCGGTCGTGCCGGAGGTGTACACAATGGTCGCGAGGTCGTCACAACCGGCTGCGGAACGTACCTGCTCCAGCCGCTCATCGCTTACCTCGGAGGCGCGAGTGCTCAGGGTATCGAGGTCACCGTTCTCAATGACCCAGCGGTGCTTGAGCTGGCACGGTTCAGAAGTGGAAGCGGCGTATTCTTCAGCCTCAGCCACACGATTCAGGAGCTTCTCATCCTCGACGAAGATGGCGACAGCCTCAGAATGGGACAGCGCCCATGCAGCCTGGGCGGCAGCGTTCGTCTCATATACCGGCACGGAGACAGCACCGGCATACCAGATGGCGAAGTCAATGACGGTCCACTCGAAGCGGGTGCGGCTCATAATGCCCACACGGTCACCCGGGCGGATACCCGCAGCAATCATGCCCTTAGCCAGGTCGGTCACCATCTGGTGGAACTGCTGGGCTCGAACCGGCTGCCAGTTACCCGGCGACATCTGACGGCGGTACAGCACCGGGTTGGAGCTATCGGCTCGGTGGCGCTCAACAATGCTTGTCAGGTTCAGCGAGGGGTCGACAAGAACCTCAGCGGGAGTGGAGAAGACTTTCATAATGCGCCTTTCAAATCAGGGCGTAAGCTCGGGCGGTCCGGTGCCGCGGGCTGTCCTCGATTTCTCGAGGTGCCGTGATGGCTTTCTGAGTGTTCTGTCCACCGCGGCGGGTGATGCATTCGCCGGTGTGCAGCGGGCGGAACTGTCAGAATTTAGTGGTTTAGTGATGCGACAAAAGCTTGAACAGTAGAGAGAAGATACTCGGCGTCGTAGTCGAGCGTTGCCACATGGTAGCTGCGGGTCAGCCACCTAAATTCTACAGGAACTGAACAATGTTCGAGAAAATATTTATGGGAGCTATCCGACACAGTATGATCGCCCAGTGAACGCAAATACAGAACCGGCGACTTCAACTGCGGGATCAGAGCACGAGTCTCAGCACCCAAAAGATGTAGCTGATGCACTGCTGCCGTTGGAACGATAGAATACGCGCCCTCGCTCACACCCGGAACCGCAATATCAGACCCGATCGCCTTGAGCACCGGCAGAACCTTCGACACCTTACCGGCGTGACGCATCATCGGGTTCACATCCACCATGTAGGGGTTGATGAGTACCGTACCCGCCACCGGCAGGCGCGCCGACAGATGGGTCGCCACCGTGCCGCCCATCGACATACCAACGACCATCACACGCAGACCCTGATCGGCTAGGCGACGGTACCCCTGCTCGGCAGAAGCTAGCCACTGCTCATAGGTGCTATCGCGCAAATCTTTCCAATGAGTACCGTGACCGGTCAGCAACGGCATCTCCACCGCATACCCGAGCTCCATAAAATGCTGAGCCAACGGGCGCATGCTATGCGGTGAACCCGTAAAACCGTGCACCAGCAAAATACCCACAGAATGCTGCGCCGGGTCAGGACTAAAAGAAACGGGGGAGTGATCGAACGCTTCCTGGTCGCCCTCGAGGCGACGCGCCAGGGAGTCCTTAACATTTTGGGTCGCTAGAAGCCTGCGCTCGCGAGCCTTGCGGTGCATCCGCTTGAGCGGCTCCAACGAGTTATCAAAAATGCTCATGGTCCTCCTTAGCCAACCTGCGCGAATATGAACGCAGGTGCAGGCTCTATAGCGTACCCCGACCGGCTACCGCGGGCACAGCGCCGATGCTGGTATATCGCCTCCAGCGCACCCAATACACCGGTGCGCAGAAAAATCGTTCTCTTTTCTTTAATTATCGCGCGTTCTCTCGCGCCTCTCCAGACACGCTAGAATTGAGCCGGGAACATTCAGAGAGGAGACCCCATGCCTAACGCCGCCCTCTATTCAACGCTCAAGATTCTTGGCTCCCCCCTGCTGCAGGGACTGTACCACCATGACGTGGTGGGCCTTGAGAATCTGCCCGAGGGTCCCTACATTGTCGCAAGCAACCACCTGGCGTTCTGTGACTCCATTTTCATTCCTCTCGCCATGCCTCGCACCGTGAACTTCCTCGCCAAGAGCGACTACTTCACCACCCCCGGCGTGAAGGGCCGTGCCATGGCGGCGTTCTTCCGCGGCGTCGGCCAGCTTCCCATGGACCGCTCCGGCGGCCAGAAGAGCCAGGAATCCCTCAATGCCGGCGCGCAGGTCCTCAAGGACGGCGGCATCATCGGCATCTATCCCGAAGGCACCCGTAGCCCCGACGGACGCGGCTACCGCCCCAAGGTCGGTGTCGCCCGCCTCGCAGTTGAAGCAGGCGTGCCCGTAGTGCCCGTCGGACAGATCGGTACCGACCTGATTCAGCCCTCCGGCTCGAACCGTATCCGTCTGCGCCATGACGGCAAGCCCATCCAGGTGCGTACCATTATCGGCAAGCCCCTCACCTTCGAGGAATACACCGACGGCTCAGACCTGAGCCACCGCGTTCAGCGTGAAATCGCCGACCGTATTGGCTCCGAGATCCGTGCCCTCAGCGGCCAGGAATACGTGGACGTGTACGCCGACCGCGTCAAGAAGCTCATGGCTGATAAAAACATGAGCGCTGATGAGGCGGTCGCACACCTGCAACGCTAAACGTTGAGACAACACCCTGAGACAGCACCCCGGGTGCACACATACGACAGATACACACATGCGCCAGAGGGCGGGATGCGGTACGTGCCGCATCCCGCCCTTTCGTATGCCGTTCTGTCAGGGCGCTTTTCACCCCTCGTATCGCCGACACCGGGTGGCGCCATCTAAACATGTGAGATGTACCTGACTGCAGGGTTAGGTGTTGAAGCAAGCAAGAGTACAATTAGGTCTATTCAGCCTGAAGAATCGCAAGCCAGCACGCCGCACACGGCGCGCCGAGCACCCGAAACGGCGGCTGAATCAGAAAACGCACAAGACCATCCCAATGGAGTGAAGATGAGCAATCAAAACCTCAGCACCTCGCAGGCCCCCGACCACGGCCTGGACACCTGGCGTCAGCTGCACATTGACCAGCAGCCTACCTGGAGCGAGCACGAAGATTTTGAGAGCACCATCGCCGAGCTGAACTCGGTACCGCCGCTCGTTTTCGCCGGTGAGGTCGACGCCATGCGCCAGGCACTCGGTGAGGTTGCTGAAGGCCGCGCATTCCTCCTGCAGGGCGGCGACTGTGCAGAAACCTTCGCGGGTGCAACCGCCGACAAGATCTCCGGCCGCGTCAAGACCATCCTGCAGATGTCTGCAGTGCTCACCTACGGCGCCTCCATGCCCGTGGTGAAGATGGGTCGCATGGCGGGTCAGTTCTCCAAGCCGCGCTCCGCAGACATGGAAACCCGCGGCGACATCACCCTGCCCTCCTTCCGCGGCGAGACCGTCAACGGCTTCGACTTCACCCCCGAAGCACGCGTGCACGACCCCAAGCGCATGTTGCGCGGCTACCACACCAGCGCCTCCACCCTGAACCTGGTGCGCGCCTTCACCAAGGGCGGCTTCGCAGACCTGCGCGCCGTACACCAGTGGAACCGCGGCTTCACCTCCAACCCCGCGCATGAGCGCTACGAGAAGACTGCCAGCGAAATTGGTCGCGCCCTCAAGTTCATGGAAGCCTGCGGCGTTAACTTCGAAGCACTCAAGACCACCGACATGTACGTCGGCCACGAAGCCCTGGTAATGGACTACGAGCGTGCCCTCACCCGCATCGACTCGCGCACCCAGCTGCCCTACGACACCTCCGCACACTTCCTGTGGATTGGCGAGCGCACCCGCGGCGTCAACGATGCACACGTGGACTTCCTCTCCAAGGTCCGCAACCCCATCGGCGTGAAGCTGGGCCCGACCACCACCGCAGAGGATGCACTCGCACTGATCGATAAGCTCGACCCGAACCGCGAACCCGGCCGCCTGACCTTCATCACCCGCATGGGCGCAAAGAACATCCGCGAGAAGCTGCCCGCAATCGTTGAGGGCGTGCAGGCTGAAGGCGCGAAGATCGTCTGGGTCACCGACCCGATGCACGGCAACACCATCTCCGTGCCCTCCGGCTACAAGACCCGCCGCTTCGACGACGTGCTCGACGAGGTTCGCGGCTTCTTCGAGGTGCACGAGGCTCTGGGCACCTTCCCCGGCGGTATCCACGTGGAGATGACCGGCGACGACGTAACCGAATGCCTGGGCGGCTCCGACGCCATCGACGAGGCAGCACTGGCAGACCGCTACGAGTCCCTGTGCGACCCGCGCCTGAACCACTCGCAGTCCCTGGAAATCGCGTTCCTGGTCTCCGAGTACCTCAAGAACCGCGCATAAAACGCTCACGCTTTTCGCCGCGATAGGTGGCGGAGAGTAGCAGACGCGACAATGCCCGGGTCTTCACTCACACTGAGTGAAGACCCGGGCACGTGCGTTTAAGTAGCGCGCGGTACAAACGGGGAAAAGACGCTCAGGAAGGCGCGCTGCTAGAAGGTCAGGAACGCCTCAATATTGCGCCACCACTGAGACTGCACGAGCGAGGTCGCAAGCCACCAGCCGGTAAAGCTCGAACCCATACCCAGCAGAATGAGCGCGAGAGCCCAACCGCCCACCGCCATACCGGAGGGCGGAGTCCTAAACTGCTTAGCGGGCAGGCGAGGATCCTTCTTCGAAGACTGAGCGGAATCATCAGAAATACCCGCAGACTCCTCAGCCTCAGAAGCGCTCGCCGAGCTCTTAGCCTTCGAACGGCGCGAACCCGAGGGGCTCAACGAACGCTCGGCATGAATCGGTGCGTACTCGCCGTGAGCTGAGATAAACTCCTGCTCTGTCTGCGGGCCAATACCAACGGACTGAGTGAGCGGGCCCTTCGCAGCTGCGGCGCGGCGGCCCATGAACGAGCCCAGGCCGCGCTTGCCGGATTTGCCCTTTGCGCCGTCCGGCTCATCCTCAGAGTCGTCAGCATCGGAGGCAGAACTCACCAGCGGCGGAATGCCCTGGCGGTTCAGCACGGAGTCCTCAGCGTCCACGTCGGCAAGGTGCACGCCCTGACCGGTTGCCGAGGCATCGTACACGAGGCTGTCGGGGGAGTACACATCGTACGCCAGCAGATCGCGGGCATCGCTAAACGCACTAATCGGGGTGTTACGCACCATCTGCGCGGCACCGCTACGCTCCGCAATATCGGCAACAGCCTCCCAGAGGGGAAGCTCCGGCTCCGGGCACGAGGGGGCACGCCAGGCGCGCTCAGCCTCACCCAGCGACTCAGAAATCTCCAGCAGAGCCGTAAACAGCTCGGTCGCATCCTCCGGGCGGGCGTGAGGCTGCTTGCGGGTACACCACGAAATCAGCCCCGCAATATCGCGGTCCGCACCCGGCGCCACATCGGTCAGCGCGGGCATCTCAATGTTGGCGTTGTGGTAGAGCACCTGCTGGTCATTCTCCAGACCCACAAAGGGCAGACGACCCGAAAGCATGCGGTACATCATCACACCGAGCGCAAAAATATCAGCCTGCGCGCCGACCTTCACCTTTGGATCCAGGACCTCCGGCGCAACGTAGGCGGGGGTGCCCATGGGTGCGCCCGCATCCACCTGATCGTCACGGCGGGAAAGACCAAAGTCCGTGAGCTTCACCTGACCGTTAGCGTCGAGAAGAATATTGCCCGGCTTAATATCGCCGTGCAGGTAGCGGTTCGCGTGCACCTCCGAGAGCGCCTCCACCACCGGAATGAGAATATCCAGAGCCTCACCCAGGGACAGGGCATTACGCACACGCAACAGCTGGCTCAGGGTGCAACCGTGCACATACTCCAAGACGATGTACATGACCATCTCGCCCGAAAAATATTCGGTACCCGAAGAAATCACACCCACCGTATGCCCGCCGCCGCCCACCTGGCGCATCGAACGCTCTTCACGGTGGAACTTCTGGCGGTTCGCCGCATCCTTCGCCAGGGTGGGGGAGAGGACCTTGAGCGCGACCGGGTTATTCGACCACAGGTCCAGCGCATAATAGACCTCGCTCATGCCGCCGCGGCCAATGAGCGAACCCACCTGGTAATGACCCTCAATAATGGCGCCACTGAGCCACTGCGAAGAACCGATAGCGGTATCCGGGGCAGCGGGGCGAGTGGCGGGAGGAACAGAAGTATTTGCAGAAGAACGAGGGGTCACAGGAGAAATCCGGCGTGGGCTGGGAGTATTCATACGTCTCAACATTTTAGCCCGCCCACCTGGGCAGAAGCGATACTAGAGGGCGCCGGGCAGGTGAACACTCAGCGAATTCTTACAAAGTGCCGGTGGACCCGACTCCAACGCAAGAACAACGGGCAAAGTACAAGAACGAAAGAACCCGGGAGGGGCAGCGAACCTGCGGCGGGTCAAAAGTGGTAAATACGTGCCAGCTCTGGCACTCTTAAAAGGTGACTAACGAAAATATTGCTCAGACCTTCGCCCTCGTCGGCGATTGGGTAACCATCCCCGAAATTGCGCAGGCACTCGACCTGAAGGTGACCCGCGTTCACAACCTGATTTCTGACGGTACGCTCATCGCTCTGCGCGACCCGGAAACCAACGTGCGCAAGGTACCCGCACTGTTCATGAACGGTTCGCGAGTACTCGAATCCCTCAAGGGCACCCTCGCTGTCCTGAAGGATTCCGGCTTCAGCGATGAAGAAGCTATCGTGTGGCTGTACACCAGCGACGAGTCCCTGCCCGGCCGTCCCATCGACGCACTGATTGACGGTCGTAAGACTGAGATCCGTCGCCGTGCGCAGGCACTGGCTTGGTAATAGCGGCTCAGAACTATAGCTAAATACGTTGAGGCGGCATACCTTCGGTATGCCGCCTCAACCTATTTAACGTTTATATGTGCTGGACCTCTACGCCTTGCGACGTAGCGCATCTATGCCTTGCGACGCAGCGCACGGCCCACAATATCGGTCAGTGCCGCATGCGTCAGCTCGTCCAGGTTCATCGCCTCCAGCGCCTCAAACACAGCCTGAGACTTCTGCTCAATCAGCTGCTCATGCTTGGCGAAAGCGCCCGAAGAAACCATCAGCTCACGGATGCGCTCCACCTGCTCATCGCTCAGCTCGGGGTCACCCAAGCTATTGTGCAGAAGCGCCGCATCCTGCTCGTCGAGGACGGCGGAGGTGAGCGCCACCAGCACGGTACGCTTACCCTCACGCAGGTCATCGCCAGCGGGCTTGCCGGTCACCTCGGGCTGGCCGAAGACGCCCAGCTCGTCATCACGCAGCTGGAAGCCCTCACCCAGCGGCAGGCCGAACGCGCGGTAACCGGCAAGTACCGGGTGCTGCTCGCTCACGGCACCGGTGCCGTTCTCCAGCGCGGCAGCCTGCAGAGCCAGAGCACCACCAATCGTGAAGGGGTGCTCGCAGGAGTACTTGGCGGACTTGAAACGAATCACGTTCAGGGCACGCTGTAGAGCCGCCTGAGCGTCCTCGGTTTCGAGAACCTCGGAGTAGACGTCCAGATACTGACCCGCCAGAACCTCGGTGCGCATCCGGTCAAAAATAGTGCGCGCAGGGGCGCCATAAATCGCTCCCTCACCCAGGGACGCGAAAACCTCGGCAGACCACGCCAAGGTCAGGTCACCGGCAAGAATACCGCCGGTCAGACCGTAGTTGAAAGCATCACCGCGCCAACTATTCTGCTCGTGCGCCGCCTCGAAACGCTTGTGCACGGAGGGAGCGCCGCGGCGGGTATCGGAGCGGTCGATAATGTCGTCGTGAATCAGTGCGGAGGTCTGGAACAGCTCCACCGCCATGCCGGCCTTCACAATAGACCAGGACGCGCGGTTCTCGGTTACTGGTGCACCGCCGGCACCTCGCCAACCCCAGTAGCTCAACAGGGCACGCAGGCGCTTGCCGCCGGTGGAGAGAGACTCAATAGCCTCCAGCAGGGGTAGAGTCTCAGAAGAAATGCCCTCAAGTAGCTCGCGCAGGCGGGTAAAAAACTCCGCCATGAGAGTGTCAAAAGCGTGAAGGTAGGCTCGCTGCTCTTCAGCAATACGCTCAGCGAGGTGCGCAGAAGTCGCCGGGATATTCGGTGCCGCTACGGTGAGGCTCTCGGTCGCCTGGGGAGTGGGTGCTCCGGAAGGAGAAGGGGGAGTCATACTATCCTCGCTGATGGTCGCTGTGTACGGTCCTGATGCGGTGCGGTGTGCACTTCTTCTAGCTTAGTGGAGAAAAGTCCAAGAGAACGCATTTGCGAACATGTTTGCGATAGGTTGCCTCTATTTTTCGTAGAAATGTGCTATATTTTCGGTAGGTAGGCGTAGAAGCTATGAGAGGAGGCGACATGGGGCAGGCGCGAACCAGCAAGAACAGCGGCTCAAGGAACGGCCGCGTCATTATGCACCTGGACATGGACGCCTTCTTCGTCAACGTCGAACTCCTCGAAAACCCCGCTCTGCGCGGCGAACCCATTATCGTGGCGCCCCTGGGCCCCCGTTCGGTTGTATGCTCCGCCTCCTACGAGGCGCGCGCCCACGGAGTGCACTCCGGCATGCCGCTCAGTCGCGCCCGAAACCTCAGCCCCAACGCGACTGTCCTGCCGCTGCGCGGCGACTACCGGCACTACTCCCGCGCCGTCATGGCGATCCTGAACGACCTGAGCCCCTACGTTGAGCAGGTCAGCGTGGATGAAGCCTTCGTAGACCTCACCGGCGCCTACCTGCACGGCCAAGACCCCGTCGCCCTGGCGCAGCGCGCTCGCGACCGCATCGCGCAGGAGCTATCCCTGCCCTCCTCTGCGGGGGTTGCGCCCAATAAGCTGCTCGCCAAAATGGCGTCCACCGGTAGTAAACCGAACGGGCTGTGGGTTATTCCGCCCGAGCGCGTTCAAGAATTTCTTGACCCGAGAAAAGTCTCCGACTTGTGGGGAGTGGGTGCGAAAAGCACCGAGCAGCTCTCCCGATACGGTATTCACACCATTGCCCAGATGAGGTCCATGAGCCTGGACTGGCTCAAAGAACGCTTCGGCACTGCCCAGGGTGAGCATCTCTGGGCCATGGCGCGCGGCATTGACGAACGCCCCGTGGTGACCGAACGCGAAGAGAAAAGCATGGGTGGCGAGCACACCTTCGAGACGGATACGACCGATGCCCAGGAGGTGAGCGCCGCTATTCGGGAGCTGAGCCTCAAATTGGGAAAGCGCCTGCGCGCCGCCGGGAAACTTGCCGGAGGGCTCAGCCTCAAAATCCGCTACAGCACCTTCGAAACGCACACCCGCGCTATTGCCCTGAACGTGCCCGTAGACTCCGGCATGCAGATTGCCTCCCTGGCATTGGAAGCCCTGCGCGCAGATGAAATCTTGGTGGGGCAGGCGGCGCCCCGCGCCCTGCGACTCATCGGAGTGCGCGCCGAAAAGCTCGCCCGCGCAGAAGACGGAGTGCAACAAACCCTCTTCGACTCCATCGAGAGCGGGGCAAACTCACGCTCCGCACAAACTGGCTCTGCAAAAACTGCCTCCGCACAAACCGTCTCCGTACAATGGGGCGGCGGGGGAGCTGGTAATAGTCCGCAGAACGGTACTCGCACAGGGTCTGGTATTCACTTGGGATCTGGCGCGCGCCTCGTGAAAAGCGGCAGATGGTCCGAGGTGGAGCATGTCATGGACGCCATTCACCGCAAGTACAGCCGCGAAAGCCTCAAACCCGCCTCCGGGGTGGCTGGGCCGGAACAGAAAGCCGAGGAAAAGGCTGGACAAAAAGCCAAGTAAAAGACTGGGCAAAAGGCTGAGGAAGGGAACTATGCTGAGGGAAAGCTCCGCCGAAAGGATGGCACCCTCCACAGAAGACCTTAAGGCGCTTCTGCCTGAAAAGGATGCGCCAACCCCACCCCGCGCGGTACGATGGGAAACATACGACCGGAAACATACAGCGGGAAGAAGCGCTCACCGCGCCAGCTGATGCACTAGCTAACCCGGCTGATACCGACGTCATCTTGAGCAGAGACACCTCAAAGGAGAAAACGATGGCACTGTCCGAGCGCGAACAGAAGGTTCTGGACCAGCTTGAAGAACTCATGAGCAATGAGGATCCGCACTTTGCCTCCTCCATGTCTTCAACCGGCAATACTGCGCCGGTTTTTAGTGCTCGCCATTTGGCTCTCGGTATTCTCTTCGTTCTCATCGGCCTGGGCATCATTATTGGCGCGGTCGCATCTAACATGATTTGGCTGGGCGTATTCGGCTTCCTCTTCGCGGCCGGTGGCGTGTACTTCGCAACCACCAGCAAGAAGACCCCGGTGGATTCCTTCCTCGGCGGTAAGGCAGAAGGCGCAGCCCGTGTGCGTCAGCGCGAGCAGAAGGATCAGTCTTCCTTCATGAACCGCCTGGAGAACCGCTGGGACGAGCGTAATAACGGCCAGCTCTAAAGCATTTAGGGTGCAGAAGCTTCGCGGCTTAGCTCATAGAGCTGACCCTCGATGCGAACATCTCAAAACTCAAGACTGATTAAGCGGAGGTAAGAATTCTCTTACCTCCGCTTTCTTGTGCCCATTTTCTGCACTCAGTTCCCGGTGCCGGGTGTTGTGCCCCGAACCGTGAACAGACCCGAACGGTGAACAGACCTGAGCCCCCTCGAAGCAGGCAATCTGAGGGTTGCACACTGAGCGGGAATACGCCCGAAGCTGTGTAGAAGCTGTGCGTCAGCGTTAAAAATGCAGGAGAGAGCATAAAAACACTAAAAGATGCTCTGCCGGGTGGGGTAGGTGGTGGAAAGTGGGGTAAAGTGGAGGGGAAAGCTGAAAGTCAGTCCTATCGCCGTGCCCTCAAACAAACGGCGGAGGCGCCGGCCCGGCACACCCCGCCACCGGCACCTGCAGGATTGTGGAGCAACCCCGCTCCCGCAGACTTCAGCACATCGGCACACGTCAGGGGCACACATCGGGGAGGTGAAGTGAATGTTCTTAGGTACCTACTCACCACGAATGGATGCCAAAGGACGCATCATCCTTCCCGCCAAATTCCGTGAGGAACTCTCAGCAGGCCTCGTTCTGACCCGCGGTCAAGAACGATGCCTGTACGTTTTCCCCGCCGCAGAATTTGAACGCATCCACGAACGGATGCGCACCGCGCCCCTGCCGGGACGAGCCGCCCGAGACTTCCTGCGAGTCTTCCTCTCAGGAGCCTCAGACGAACTGCCCGACAAGCAGGGACGCATCACCATCCCGCCGATACTGCGCCAATACGCAGGACTGACCGACAACCTCGTCGTCATCGGATCCGGAACCCGCGCAGAAATCTGGGATGCAGCCGCCTGGGAGGAATACCTCGCCCGCACCGAAGCTGAATTTGCCTCCCTCGACGAGGACCCGTTCAGCCCGCTACTCTAGCCAGTTTTGCTGGTGTAGCGGCGCCCGCCCGGCATCTCTCTATCACCACCGCACCACTCTTCCGTAAGCTTTCCCGCAGGACAAACTCTCACAGGAGCACCCATGAGCGTAGACCACGCCCCCGAAACCGGTACGACCGCATCCGGCTCTGCCGCTAAGGTGACCGGCGCATCCATTGAGAACCTCTCCCAGCGTGAAGCCAGCGAACGTCACGTGCCCGTCATGCTGGACCGCTGTATTAACCTGCTGGCACCCGGCATTGAACGCGCCGTTGAGGAGCGCGGCACCGCCTACGTTATTGATGGCACCCTCGGTATGGGCGGTCACTCCGAGGCGCTGCTTGAACGCTTCGAAAACCTTGTGCTGATCGGTATTGACCGCGACCTGCAGGCGCACGCCATCGCCGGTGAACGCCTGGCGCGCTTCGGTGACCGCTTCGTACCCGTGCACGCCGTCTACGATGAAATTGACCGCGCCATGGAAACCGCCGGCGTGCAGGGAATTGATGGCATCCTGATGGACCTGGGTGTCTCCTCCATGCAGTTGGACGAACGCACCCGCGGCTTCGCCTACTCCTACGACGCGCCCCTGGACATGCGCATGAATTCCGAGGATGAGCTCACCGCCCGCATCGTCGTCAACGAATATAGCGAAGACCAGCTGCGCCGCATTATCCGCAATTGGGGCGAAGAGAAGTTCGCGTCGCGTATCGCCCGCGCTATCTGCACCGCCCGAGCCAACGCGCCGCTGGAAACCACCGGTGAGCTCGTGCGCATTATCCAGAAGGCAGTGCCCGTCGCCGCGCAACGCACCGGCGGCCACCCCGCTAAGCGCACCTTCCAGGCGCTGCGTATCGAAGTGAACCACGAGCTGGAAGCCCTCGAACGCGCTGTACCGGCAGCCCTGGAGGCGCTCAACCTCGGCGGCCGATTTGTCGCCATGAGCTACCACAGCCTCGAAGACAAAATCGTCAAGAGGGCACTGACCGCGGAGGCAACCTCCAAGGCACCCAAGGGCTTCCCGGTAGAGCTTGAAGAGCACAAGCCCACCGTAAAAATCATTACCCGCGGCGCCGAACCGCCTACCGACGAGGAAATCGAACAGAACTCTCGCGCCGCCAGCGCCAAGCTGCGCGCCGCCGAGAAGATCCGCATCCCCGCCAAGTAGAAGACAGAAAGCGAAGAAGAGTGAGCACCCAGCACGCATCCCAGCGCCCCACCCGCACCCAGGGCGCCCCGCGGAGTCGACGCGCCGGTTCCTCGCGCCCTGCCGCCGGCACCCCCGGCGCCGTTGGCTCTACCCGCGCATCCTCTACTGGCGGCTCTACCGGGGCGAGCCGCACCTCCACCCGAGCCCACTCCGGCCGCACCCGCACCGCGCGTCTGGAGCCGGTCACTGCATCCCATCCGGTGGTCCGCCCCGCCAGTACCGCAGCATCGCACGGCGGTAAGCGCACCTCGACGAATGCGAGCCGTGTGCCCTCGAGCGTTCGTGCGGCAGCACGCACCGAAGAAGCACGCGAAACGAAGCCCAAGCAGCGTAACCCGCTGTCCACTGTGCGCCGCCGAGCTCGTAAGCTCAGCCCGCCGACCATGCTCGCTGTTTTTGCGGCAATCCCGCTGACCCTGGTCTTTATTCTGCTGCTCAATGTGCTGATTGTGACCCGCCAGTACGACATGGTGGATTTGCGCGCGCAAGAACAGCGCCTCGTGCAGGAAAACCAGGCGCTGCAACAGGAGATTGGCTTCAAGGAAGCCCCGCAGGATTTGGCGATACGCGCCAGTACCCTGGGCATGTTTGTGAGCTCTTCGCAGGCGACCCTGAACCTGCAGTCCTCCACGATTGAGGGCACCCCCGCCCCGGTGGCAAGCCCGACCGGCGTTGAGGGAAACAAGCAGGAAAACCTGATCGCCCCGCCGGCAGCTGGCTCGAACGAAAGCTACGCCAAGAGCATTGTGGATGCGGACAAGTCCGTTCAGCAGCGCCACAGCCAGGCGAGCGCGGCGGCAAAGGCATCTGCAAGCGCCTCGGCAAGCCCCGCTCAGCAGGCCAACCCCACTCAGCAGGCTAACCCCGCACCGGCGAATAGCGCCCCTGCTGGCCCGGCTGCTTCCGCCGCGCCGAGCGCCGCTCAGCAGCCCGCGGCGAGCCCTGCCGCTAGCCCCGCAGCAAGCCAGCCCGCACGATAAACAACACTGACCACAGGATGCGTAGCATCACCGATAGACTAGACCAGCGAAAGGACCACCGCATGAGCTCTGACGCGCGTAAGAACGCGAACGAATCGGCATCCGGTCAGCCGGATCTGACCCGCCGTGGCTTCGTCGCAGGCGCCGCAGCCACCTGCGCTCTGGGCGTTATCGGTGCGAACCTGTTTATCCGCCAGGGCTTTGACCCCGGTGCGGTGGCGAATGCGTCCCGTCAGAAGCGTCTGCGCTCGCAGGTGCTGCCTGCTGTGCGTGGCCAGATTCTCGATATCAACGGTAACGTTATGGCGCGTACCGTGCAGCGTTATAACCTGACCGCAGATCAGAGCGCCGTGGCGACCTTCAAACGCTACAACGAGGATCGCACCCAGAAGGTTGAGGTCACCCCCAACCAGCTGGTGTACGAGATGGTCGATATTCTCAAGACCGTTGACCCGGGCATTACCGACGAGTTCATCAAGTCCAAGCTGGACGGCACCTCAAAGTACTCGGTGATCAAAGCAAATATCACCCCGGAAATTTTCAATAAGATTGATGCCCTGGGTGCGCCCTTCATCTACGGTGAGGCGTTCTCTCAGCGCCTGTACCCCAACGGTAGTGTGGGCGGTTCCGTGGTCGGTAAGTACAACATTGTTGAAGAGGCAGACGGCAACGGTACGGGCGGTACGGTGTCCCGTAACTACTCCGTGGGCATTGAACGTGTCTTTGAGAAGGAGCTTGCCGGTACCCCCGGTGAGCGCACCTACGAGATTAGCGCTGATGGCGTGCGTATCCCCGTAGCGAAGGAAGAGCAGCGCCTGGCGGTGGACGGTAAGAATATTCGCCTAACCATTAACCGTGATGTGCAGTATTTTGCGCAGCAGGTGGTGCGTGCCCGCGCCGAGGAGCTGAAAGCTGAATGGTGTACCGCCATTGTTATGGATGTGCGTGACGGCTCCATTTTGGCTCTTGCTGATTCCTCCACGATGGACCCGGGCGCGGCAACCATTGAGGACGCGGCGGACATGACCCCGCGCGCTATTTCGCAGAGCGTGGAGCCCGGTTCGACCGAGAAGATGCTAACTGCTTCGGCGCTGATTGAGCAGGGCCTGACCACCCCGACGAGCGTGTATGACGTGCCCGCGACCCTCACGATTGACGGCCAGACTTTCAAGGATGCGTTTGAGCACGGGGCGCAGCGGCGTACTTTCTCGGGCATTATTCATGACTCGATGAACACCGGTACGGTGCTGGTCGGTCAGAAGCTCAGCAAGGAAGAGCGCTACAACTGGTTGAAGAAGTACGGCGTCGGCGAGTTTACCGGCATTGAGCTGACCGGTGAGGAGCAGGGTATAATCGCTGATTGGCGTGATTGGGATGGCCGTCAGCAGTACACTGTGCTGTTCGGTCAGGGTGTTGCGCAGACTCCGCTGCAGACCGCCATGATTTTCCAGGCGCTGGGCAATAAGGGCGTTCGTCTGAAGCCGCGCATTGTGGACGCGATCATTGACGCCGACGGTACCGAACATAAGCGTGCCGTAGAGCCTGGCGAACGCATGGTCAGCGAGGAGACTGCCGCTTCCTGCCTGACTCTCATGGAGAATGTGGTGGAGCAAGGCCACGCCCGTCCGGCGAAGGTGACCGGCTACCGCGTGGGCGGTAAGACCGGTACTGCGGAAACTCCGAGTGAGAAGGGCGGCTACGACGGCAACACGACGTCCTTTATTGGTGTGGCGCCGATTGAGAACCCGCAGTTCTTGGTGGCGGTGACCATGCAGCGTCCTGAGGGTAGCGTGGGTGCGAACGGTACGACGGCTGAGTTCTCCAAGATTATGGAGAAGACCCTGCACACCTATAATGTGCCGCGTTCTACCGGTGAACCGGAGTTGATTCCGCTTTTTGCTGAGGATAGCCCCAATAAGACGAGCTAAAGGCGAGCGGGGGAGAGGTTCCCGGTAGCTGATTCGTGATGAAGAAGCCCCGGGACTGAACACCTGTCGAAGCCTAAAGCCCGTAGAATATTGAATGACCCTGTGTGCCTTGAGCGCATTGACCATACAGAGCTCACCGCTTCGGACAGCGGAGAGGAAAGAAGGACGATGGATACCGCATCTCACGCACCCGGCCAGAACCTGCTGGGCGGCGACGCTCAGACTCTGCGCCCGAATTCTGTGCGCCCGGTGAGTTTGGCGCACCTTCGCGAACATCTGCAGGGCCTGGGTGCTCAGGTGAGCTCCCAGCCGGCTAACGGTGTTCAGAGCTCTGAATCCGTTGAGGTCACCGGTATCAGCATGGACTCCCGAGGCGTGCGTCCGCAGGACCTGTACGTGGCTCTGCCCGGTGCGAAGGTACACGGCGCACAGTTTGCTGAGGCTGCGTTGAAGTTGGGTGCTTCCGCTATTTTGACGGATGCTGCCGGTGCGCAGCTGCTGGGCGAGGCGCCGGTGCCTGTCCTGGTGACGGAGAACCTCCGCGAGTACGTGGGTCCGTTGGCTGCGCTGATTTATGGTTCGGCGTCGTTCCCCGCCACTCACCGTTATGCTGTGACCGGTACGAACGGTAAGACCACCTCCACCTACATGCTGGAGTCGGTGTTCCGCACCGGTCTGGGGGTGAAGACCGGTCTGATTGGCACTATTCAGATTCTGATTGATGGTGTGTCGGTTCCTTCGAAGATGACCACCCCGGAGTCTCCTCACGTGCATTCTTTGCTGACGATTATGGGTCAGCATCAGGTGCGTTGCGCCGCAATGGAGGTTTCCTCACACGCGATTGATTACCACCGTGTGGACGGCGTGAAGTATGCGGTTGCTGGCTTTACGAACCTGACTCAGGATCACCTGGATTTGCACGGCACTATGGAGCATTATTTCGACTCGAAGGCTCAGCTGTTCACCCCCGAACGTGCCGAGCTGGCTGTGATTACTGCTGATGACGAGTGGGGCGAGAAGATGTTCTCCGCCGCTTGCGAGCAGATGGGTGCGCAGCAGGTGCACCGTCTGGTGACTGCGCGCGGTGCCGGTCTGGCTGAGGTGCCCGCAGAGTTTGGTGCCCGCGACTGGGCTGTGGTGAAGGTTCAGCGTGAGGGTCTGGGCCACCGCTTCCACGTGGCTAACGGTGCCGGTGAGAGCGTTGAATGCTACACCGGTCTGCCCGCTGATTTTAACGTTTCGAATGCTGCGCTGGCGGCGCTCATGGCGTACCTGGACACTGACTCCGCTGAGCGTGAGCGCCTGCTGCCCGAGCTGGCGTCCGGTTCGGCTCTGACTCCGGTGGTGCCGGGTCGTATGCAGCTGATTTCTTTGGCTCCGCACGCGATTGTGGACTTTGCCCACAACCCTGACGGCCTGACCCGTGCCCTGGAGGCGATGGACCGCCCCGGAGACGGCAAGGTCATGATTGTTTTCGGTGCGACCGGTGAGCGTGACCAGCTCAAGCGCCCGATTATGGGTGCGATTGCTGCACAGTACGCAGATATTGTGGTTGTGACTGATGACGACCCGCACGGTGAGGCACCCGCGCCGATTCGTGCCGCCGTTGAGGAGGGCGCGCAGAAGGCTGAGAACCGCCGAGCCACCCAGATCCTGAATATTTCTCCGCGTGCCGCCGCTATTGATGCGGCAATTGCCCTGGCGGGCGAGCACGACGCCATCCTGATTGCTGGCCGCGGCCACGAAACCGAACAGGATGTTGACGGCGTGGATATCGCCCTGGACGACCGTGTTGAAACCGCCCGTGCCCTGCGTGCGCACGGTTTCGAGATTCTGCCTGACTACCAGCGCATGCTCGATGAAAGTGACTCTGAAACCGCTGAAGGTATGGTGAAGAATGATTAAGCTCAGCGCCGCCCAGATTATTGAGGCAACCGGCGGCACCGCTATCGGCCTGGAGGGCCGTGAGGAGCAGGTGTACGCAGACTTCGCCACCACCGACTCCCGTGAGGTGCAGACCGGTACCCTGTTCGTGGCGAAGCCCGGCGCGGTCACTGACGGTCACAGGTTCATCCCCATGGCGTTTGAGAGGGGCGCGACCCTGGCGCTGGTCGAGCGTGAAGTACTCGACGAGCAGGGCGTGCCCTACCCGAGCATCCAGGTGCCCGATGTGGTGCTGGCGATGGGCGATTTGGCGCGCTATTCCATTGAGCAGATGCGCGCTCAGGGGGAGCTGACCGTTATCGGTATTACCGGTTCTGCCGGCAAGACCACCACCAAGGACCTTCTTGCCGCCATTTTCACCCCGGAGGGCCCGACCGTTGCACCGGTCGGCTCCTACAACAGTGAGGTGGGTGTGCCCCTGACCGTTTTCCGTGCGGATGAATCCACCCGCTACCTGGTCATTGAGATGGGTGCGGACCGTGTGGGCAACATCGAGTACCTGGCGAATATTGCGCACCCCGATCACGGTGCAATCCTGAAGGTCGGTACCGCGCACGCTGGCGAGTTCGGCGGCGTGGACAATATTGAGCGCACTAAGGGCGAGCTGGCTGAGGGCGTTCAGCCGACCGGTTCCCTGGCGCTGAACGCTGACGATGAGCGCGTGCTGCGCATGGCGTCGCGTTCGGTTGCACCCATTACCTACTTTGGCGTGGGCGAGAAGACCGACGCGAACGGCCAGCCCTACGAACGCTACGTGGCGGCGCTGAACCTGCGCACCACCGACGCTGGCTGCCCCGAGTTCACTCTGCGCCTGCCCGACGGTAGCGAGTACGAGATTTCCTCGCAGCTGATCGGTGAGCACCACGTGCACAACCTGCTGGCTGCGGCGACGATTGCCTACAACAGCGGTATTTCGGGTGAGAAGATTGCTCGCGCGCTCAACAAGGCGGCGGCAGCTTCGAAGTGGCGTATGGGTCGCACCGACCGTGCCGACGGCGTGACCGTCATTAACGACGCATACAATGCGAACCCCGAGTCGATGGCTGCGGCGCTGCGCACTCTGGCGCAGCTGGGTCGCACCGTCGACCCGGCGACCGGTCAGCCGCACCGCACCTGGGCTGTTCTGGGCGCCATGCTGGAGCTCGGTGACGCCTCCCTGGAGGAGCACGACCGCATCGGACGCCTCGTGGTGCGCATGAACATTTCCAAGCTGATTGCTGTGGGCGACGAGACGAAGCCCATCTACAATGCGGCTCACCTGGAAGGCTCCTGGGGTAACGAGGCGACCTGGGTGAAGACCCCGGAAGAGGCAGAGCAGATCCTGCGCGCCGAGGTTCACCCCGGCGACATTGTGCTCTTCAAGTCCTCGAACGGCGCGAAGCTGGGCATTCTGGGTGACCAGGTTGCTTTCGCCGAGTACACCTTCGGCGCTGAGGAAGAGCAGGCACCGACCTGGCTTTCTGCCGGTGACTTTGTTGAAACCACCGATTTGAGCGACCACCTTGCCGCTCACCTGGACGGTACCGCTAATGGCGACCGTACTTCGACCGAACAGACCACGAACGAAGGGTAGCGCTTTATGATTACCGTGCTGATTGCTGGAATCTTCGGATTCCTCATCTCCCTCACCGCGCTGCCGGTGTTCATCAAGAAGATGAAGTCCCTCAAGCTTGGCCAGCTCATCCGTGAGGAAGGCCCGGCGGCCCACCAGCACAAGGCGGGCACCCCCACCATGGCGGGTCTGATTTTCATCCCCGCGGCGATTCTCGCCTACTTCTTGACCCTTGCGGTGAGCGCCCTGTTCTTCGGTACCGCGCCGGTGCCGACCGCTACCGCGTGGCTGACCATCGCCTTCACCCTGGGCATGCTCGGTGTGGGCGCGGCGGACGACATCATGAAGTTCCGCAATAAGGGCAACGAGGGTCTGACCGAGAAGCAGAAGACCATTGGTCTTCTGGGCGTGACCCTGCCCTTCGCATACCTGGCGTTCCAGTTCCCGAACGAGTCGGGTGCTCGCCCGGCGTCGACCGCTATCTCTTTCGTACGTGACCTTCCCATTGACCTGTTCGCGGCGGGCGCGGTCTTCGGTAGCATCCTGCTGGTTGCGTGGATTACCCTCATCTCTCTGTCCGGTACGAACGCGGTGAACTTCACCGATGGTCTGGACGGCCTGGCCGGCGGCATCATGATGACCATCTTCTCCGGCTACCTGACCATCAGCATCTGGCAGTACGTGCACGCCTGCTCCGCTGGCGCTGGCACCGCCTGCTACGATGTGCGCGACCCCGGCTCGCTGGCGCTGATTGCTGCTTCCCTGGTGGGTTCGCTGGCTGGCTTCCTCTGGTGGAACGTGTCGAAGGCACAGATCTTCATGGGCGACTCCGGCTCCCTGGCATTGGGCGGCGCAATGGTTGCTTTCGCGCTGTTCACCCGCACCGAGCTGCTTCTGCTGGTTATCGCTCTGATTCCCGTGCTGGAAGTGTTCTCTGTGATTGTGCAGAAGTTCGTGTTCAAGACCAGCCGTAAGCGTTCGGTGGCAGCGGGGGAGAAGCCCCTACACGCGCACCGTTACTTCCGTATGACCCCCTTCCACCATCACATGGAGAAGGTCGGCGTCAACGGCATGTACTCAATTGATAAGCGAGGCATTGCCCCCGGTACCGTCAGCAGCGGCGAAGTGAACTCCGTGTTCCGCCTCTGGGTTGTTAATGCCCTCTGCGTGCTCGTTGCCCTGGCGCTGTTCTTCGGTGACTGGTTCTCGCAGACTTCTGGAGTGATTCACTAATGTCAACTATTGAACAGCCGGATACAGCTCGCATTGAAGCGAACGCCGCCGCTATTGCGGTGAACCCGGTGTACGAGAACGAGCGCCTCGCGGAGCTGACTCACTGGGGTGCGCCCTGGGCTAACCTGCGCGTGGTCGTGGTGGGTATGGGCACCAGCGGCGACGCTGTGACCGACGTGCTTGCCCAGCTGGGCGCGAAGATCGTTGTCATCGACGGGGCTGATACCCCGGAGAAGCGTGAACGCATCGACCTGTACGCTAACGCCTACGGCAACGTTGAGGGCCTATTTGGTCCCGAGCACATGCGTGCACTGCCCCTGGTAGACGGTCAGGAACCCGAGCTTGTGGTGACCTCCCCGGGCGTGCGTCCCGACCACCCGGTCATGCTGGACGCTTACGAGCGTCGCATCCAGATTTGGGGCGATGTGGAGCTGGCGTGGCGCCTGAATGAGCGTAGCGACCGCCTGACCCCCAAGTGGCTGTGCCTGACCGGTACGAACGGTAAGACCACCACCGTGGGCATGGTTGATTCCATCCTGAAGGCTGCCGGTAAGAAGGCTATTCAGGTAGGCAACGTGGGCATGCCCATCGTGTACGCCATTGCCGACGATGAGCCCTACGAGTTCTTCGCGGTGGAGCTGTCCAGCTTCCAGCTGCACTGGACCTACTCGATGTCCCCGTACGCTTCGGTGGTTCTGAACATCGCTGAGGATCACGTGGACTGGCACGGCTCGTTCGAGCGTTACAAGGCTGATAAGGCTCGCGTGTACGAGCACACTCAGGTTGCCTGCATCTTCAACACCGACCATGTGGACACCCTGCGCATGGTTGAGAACGCGGACGTTATTGAGGGCGCTCGCGCGATTGGCTTCAGCTCCACTGAGATGCCCGCCGTGTCGATGCTCGGCCTGGCTGAGGACATTATGGTGGACCGCGCCTTCTTGAAGAACCGTTACAACGAGGCGTATGAGCTGGCGGTTCTGGAGGATTTGGCTCCGGCTCCCGGTAAGATGCCTGCGAAGCACACCGTGGAGAACGCTCTGGCGGCTGCGGCGCTGTGCCGTGCGGCTGATATTGACCCGAAGGCTGTGGGCGCGGGCCTGCGTTCCTTCAAGACCGGTGCGCACCGCAACCAGCTGGTGGGTTATGCGAACGACATCATGTGGGTGAACGATTCGAAGGCTACGAATCCTCACGCCGCGAATGCGTCGATGAGCGGTTACCCCTCGCTGGTGTGGATTGCCGGTGGTCTGTCGAAGGGCGTTGAGTACGATGAGCTGATTGCTGCTCACGCTCAGCGCCTGAAGGCTGTACTGATTATCGGTACTGATACTGCGGCGTTGAAGTCGGCGTTGGCTAACCACGCTCCGCAGGTTCCGACCTACAATATGACCGCCGCTGTGGCTGATTCTTCGGACGGCATTGCCGTGATGAACGCGGCCGTTGCGAAGGCTGCTGAGCTGGCGCATCCGGGCGATACCGTGCTGATGGCTCCCGCGTCTGCGTCGATGGACCAGTTCAAGAATTATGCGGTGCGCGGTGATGCGTTTGCGAACGCTGTCGCCGCCCAGCTGGCTGACTCTTAGGACGCTACCTGCAGGGGGTGTCTCGGGTGACCGGGGTGCTTTTTGCGGGTTCTTCTCGGGGGTGGGATGGTAATGGTGTCCCACCCCTGAACCTTTTTCGTGTAGTCGCCACGACGAATCCGTGGCAGTTGAGGCCTATAGGAGGGCATGTGAGTACCAGCGCATCTTCGGAGCGTTCGGCTTCTTCGGCGCGTTCGACCGCGAGTGGTCGTTGGGCGTCTTTGCGAGCCGGTTGGGAGGATTTCTCTGCGCCGTTCCGTGCTCGTGCCGATAGGCTGTACCGTCGTGGTTTGAAGGCTGACCTGTGGGATGTGCCGGTGATGCTGCTGATCACCACCTTGGGTCTGGCTATTTTTGGCTGCATTATGGTGCTGTCGGCCTCGAGCGTCACCATGATTTCTCAGGGCCAGTCGCCGTTCTCGCAGGTTTCGTCGCAGGTCATGTTCTTGGTTCTTGGCGTGATTGCGATGGCGGGTATTACGCGCATCCCGGTGGGTGTCTACCACAAGAAGTTTGTGGTGAACGCGATGCTGATTGCCGCGTTGGTCATGCAGCTTGCTGTGGTGGTCGTTGGCGTTGAGGTGAACGGTAACCGTAACTGGTTGAAATTCCCCGGCGGCGTGCAGATTCAGCCGTCGGAGTTTTCGAAGCTGGCGATTATTATGTGGCTGGCATGGGTGTACAGCCGCCACGGCGATATTTCTCGCAGTATTTGGCGTACTCTGTTCCCCTCGATTTATGGTGTGGGTGCCCTGGTGCTGCTGATTATGCTCGGCGGTGATATGGGTACCGCCATGGTGTACGGCTTCATCTTTGTGGGCATGATGTGGCTGGCGGGCGCTTCTCGTAGCTCGCTGCTGAAGATTGGCGGCGCGTTTGCGGCGTTGGCGCTGGTGGGCGTTCTCAGTAGCGCGAACCGTGTGGCTCGTATTTTCGGTGTTTGGGGCTCGTGCACGAACGCTAACTGTGACCAGGCGAATTCTGGTGAGGTGGCGCTGACGACCGGCGGCTTCTTGGGTGTTGGCCTGGGTCAGTCGCGTCAGAAGTACAACTACTTGGCTGAGGCGCATAACGACTATATTTTCGCCATTATTGGTGAGGAGCTGGGCCTGCTGGGTACGCTGGCGGTTCTGCTGCTGTATGCGGGCCTGGTGTATTGTGCGGTGCGTATTATGCTGCGCACTACTGACCCGCTGGTGCGTTTGGCTACGGGCGGCATCATGATTTGGCTGACTTCTCAGGCGATTATCAATATGGGCATGGTGTCCCGTATTTTGCCGGTGATTGGTGTGCCTCTGCCGTTTGTCTCCTATGGTGGTTCGTCGCTGTTGTCTTCGTTGTTTGCGGCGGGTTTGTTGTTGGCGTTTGCGCGGCAGACTCCGTTGCGTGGCGCGACGGCACCGTCGAATATTGAGACTCAGAGCGTGCGTGAGGTTCGTCGTGCGAATGCTGATTGGCAGCGTCGTACGCCGTTGCAGATTGTGCTGAATCAGGAGGAGGCAGCTCGTGCGGCTGCTGGTGGTCACCTGTTGAAGGAACATAATCCTTTGAAGGTTGTTTTCGGTCCGGAGAGCACGTTGCGCCGCTGGTTGGGTTTTGCGCCGGATCAGCAGCGTGAGTTGGCTCGTGTGGCTCGTGAGCAGCAGAAGGAGCAGGAGCGCCAGGCTCGGGAGCAGGTTCGTCGTGAGGAGGAACAGGCTCGCCAGGAGGCGGCGCAGGCTCGAGAAGAGGCGCGTCTGGCTCGTGAGGAAACGCGTCTGGCTCGTGAGGAAGCTGCCCGTGTGAAGGCGGAGCAGAAGGCTGAAGCTCAGAAGCAGAAGGCCTCGCAGAAACCTGCACCGCAGAAGCCTGCACCGCAGAAGCCTGCACCGAAGAAGGCAGCTCCGCAGAAGGCTCCCGCTCAGCCTCGTACCGGTCAGCAGACTCGTATTGCCCAGAAGAGTACTGCCTCTACTCGAGCGGCACAGGGTAAGCCTGCTCAGCCTCGTACTGCTCAGCCCCGTACCGCTCAGCAGCCTACTGCTCAGAAACCTGCTGCTCAGAAGCGAGTGCAGCAGGCTCGTGGTGCTCAGCCCCGTAGCGCACAGCACCGTCCGTCGGGTTCGCTACCTGCGGGTCTGCAGCCGCTGCATCCTGAGGATCGTCAGCGTCGTGCCCAGCGACAGGGCAATCCTCGACAGGGTAATCCTCGACAGGGCGCTCAACGTCAGGTAGCGCCGCGACAGGGCACCCAGGCAAAGGGTATTCAGGCCAAGGGCGCTCCGAAGAACAGCGCTCAGCAGGCGCAGCGTCCGGCTCAGGGCGCGGCTCGGAACTCGGATCAGCGCGGCACCCGTAAGCAGGGCTAAACCCCGCGGAACCCGCTCCGTGAAGCCTGCATATCGGGGGCTGACATTCGGGGGAGTGAGCTGCGGTTCGTGCCTCTACCCGTGATGAATATGTGCTGAATATAAGATAAAGCCCTCGCTGTTGAGTTGTAGCTCAATGGCGGGGGCGCTCTTTTGAACAGGTGCGATAGCGTAAAATGATGCTGTACCGATGTGTTGGGAGAAAGACCTATGACGAAGAAGGCGCCCTCTATAGTCTTCGCCGGTGGTGGCACCGCCGGTCATATTAATCCGATGCTCGCGATTGCGCGTGCGGTTCGTGATCTTGAACCGAACGCTAAGATTCTGATGCTGGGCACTGCGGATAAGATGGAAGCCGAGCTGGTTCCGGCAGCTGGTTTCGATATTGAGTTCATTCCTCGTGCAGCGTTCCCTCGTAGCATTAACCGTGCCGCTTTGGCTTTCCCCG
Source organism: Rothia sp. HMSC069D01 (assembly GCF_001810135.1). Taxonomy (NCBI): domain Bacteria; kingdom Bacillati; phylum Actinomycetota; class Actinomycetes; order Micrococcales; family Micrococcaceae; genus Rothia; species Rothia sp. HMSC069D01. The sequence goes on along the minus strand of NZ_KV800108.1, from coordinate 776,084 downwards.
CTAAGTTCTTTGGTGGCCTGTCGAAGACCCGCCGCATCCTCAAAGAAGCAGATGCAGACGTGGTTGTTGGCGTGGGCGGCTACGTGTGCCCGCCGGCGTATCTGTCGGCGTTGAGCGCTAAGATTCCCGTGGTGATTCATGAGGCGAATGCGAAGCCCGGTTTGGCGAACCGCCTGGGCGGTACGTTCGCTAAGTTCACCGGTGTGGCGTTCCCTAATACTCCTTTCCCGCGTGCAACCCTGGTGGGCATGCCGATGAAGGATGAGATTGCCTACCTGAACCGTGAGGCGCACCGTTCGAAGGCTCGCCGTAACCTGGGCCTGGACCCGCAGAAGCCGACCGTGATTGTGACGGGCGGTTCGCTGGGTGCGTTGAGCCTGAATAATGCGGTGGCGGCGTGCCGTGACTACTTTGCGGAGTGGGACTTCCAGATTCTGCATATTACCGGCAAGGGTAAGGCTGTTCTGGATGAGAATGGTGAGCCGCTGAGTGCGCCGAATTACCGTCAGATTGAGTTCAGCAACGGCATGCAGGATGTGTATGCTGCCGCTGATCTTCTGCTGGTGCGTGCGGGGGCGGCGACCGTCAGTGAGGTTGCCGCTGTGGGTGTTCCCGCGATTTTTGTGCCGCTTCCTATTGGTAATGGTGAGCAGGCTCTGAACGCTCGTTCTCTGGTGGAGGCGTCTGCGGCTCTGCTGGTGAAGGATGCAGAGGTCACCGGTGAGTGGTTCGCCCGTGAGATTCCGGCTCTTATGGCGAACCCGGAGGAGCTGGAGCGCATGGGCGCTGCGGCGTATGAACTTGGTATCCGTGACGCGGCGCGCGTTATGGCTGAAGCAGTATTGAAGGCAGCTGAGAAGTAATGACTGAATTGATGAATCTTGAGATGGTGTTGCCGGCACCGCTGAACCCGCCGTTCCCTGAGCGTGCGAAGATGAGCGAGTTGGGCCGTGTACACTTCATCGGTATTGGTGGCGCGGGTATGAGCGCTATTGCCGCTCTGATGCTGCAGGCTGGCGTGACGGTGAGCGGTTCGGATCGTGCCGAGTCGGCTACTGTTGAGTCTTTGCGTGCTGCGGGTGCTCGTGTGGGTGTTCCTCAGCAGGCTGAGAATATTGTGGATGTTGATACCGTGGTGATTTCTACTGCGATTCGTGAGGATAACCCGGAGCTTGTTGCCGCTCGTGCGCAGGGTCTGCGTGTGCTGCACCGTTCTGAGGCGCTTGCCGCTGTGATGGGTGAGTCTCAGGTGGTTGCTGTTGCCGGTACTCACGGTAAGAGCACGACCAGCTCGATGATTTCTGTGATGTTTGATCAGCTGGGTGCTGACCCGTCGTTTGCGGTGGGCACCGTGATTGCTGGTCGCGGCACGAACGCTCACCTGGGTGCTCAGGGCCCGGAGTCGATTTTTGTGGCTGAGGCTGATGAATCGGACGGCTCGTTTGTGCGTTACCGCCCGGCTATTGCTGTGGTGACGAATGTTGAGCCGGACCACCTGGATTTCTATGAGACGGATGAGCGTGTCTTTGAGGCGTTCAACCGTTTTGTGGGTTCGCTGGCACCTAACGGTGTTGTGGTGACCTGTGCTGATGATGCGGGCGCGGCTGATTTGGCGGCTCGTTCTCGTGCGGCGGGTGTGCCCGTGGTGACTTACGGTGAGTCTGCAGATGCTGACCTGCGCATTAGCGAGATTACGAGCGCCGGTTCGTCCTCGTCTTCGCACCTGTCCTGGTCGTTTGAATGCCGTGGCGTGCGTTATGAGGGTGAGCATGATCTTGCGCTGAAGGTGCCGGGTATTCATAACCAGTTGAACGCTTCGGCTGCTTTTGTGTCGGCGTTGATTTCTGGTTACGAGGCTGCCGATATTGCTCGCGCTCTGGCTGAGTTTGTGGGTGCTGACCGCCGCTTCACCCTGCGTGGTGAGGTTGCGGGCGTGAAGGTCTTTGATGACTATGCGCACCACCCGACCGAGGTGTTCCGCGCTCTGGAGACCGGTCGTACCGTGGCTGATGGCCACAACCTGTACGTGATTTTCCAGCCGCATCTGTTCTCTCGTACTCGCGAGTTCGCGAAGGAGTTCGCTGAGGCTCTGTCGATGGCTGACCGTGCTCATGTGCTGGATATTTACCCGGCTCGTGAGCTGCCGATTGAGGGTGTGACTAGTGAGCTGATTACCGGTGCTGGTTTCTCTGAGGTTCGTTACGCTACCGCTGAGGACGCTATTGAGGATATTGTGACCTGCGCTCAGGCTGGCGATATTGTGATGACCGTTGGCGCTGGCGATGTGACCGCTTTGGGTGCGCGTCTGCTGGAGTCCCTGGAAATCCGTCACGGTGGCGAGTCGAAGAAGTCGGAGGCTTAGGCTGTGCCGATGAGTTCTGGTCTCTCTTCGGAGGGGCATTCCTCCTCGCGCGCGCCGAAGGCTCCGCGTTCGCGTGCTCGTTTGCGCGCCCAGCAGGTAGCTGAGAATGCGCAGGTTGAGGCTAAGAAATCTGAGTCTGTGCAGGCTGAATCTGCGCAGTCTCAGCTGACTCAGCCGCAGGCCACCCAGCCTCAGGTTGTGAAGAGCGCAGAAGCTACTGGGACTGCAAAGCCCTCGGAAGCTATGAAGTCTGTGGACGCCGTGAAGCCTGTCGAGGTTGCATCCTCGGAGGCTTCTGCTCAGCCTTCTGGTGCGCAGTCTGCCGCTAATCAGCCTTCCGCTACTCAGTCTTCGAGCTCCGTGCGACACATGCCGCGTAAGCCGGTGGTGCATAAGTCGCCCAGTCAGAACGGTGCTGATTCTTCGGCGTCCAAGAGCGCTGCGGCGGTTCATTCTTCAGCACAGTCTTTGAAGGATTCGGTGCGTTCTGCGCTGATGACCGGTCGTACCGTGTCTGAGGTTGAGCATGCGCCCGAGCTGTTTGATGTTGAGGCGTTTGAGGATTCTTCGTCGAAGACTTCATCCGCCAAGGGTGCATCTGCTCAGACTGCATCCTCGCAGTCGGTGAAGAGCGCAGAAAAGGAAGTAGCCGATCAGAAGGCTGCTCAGAAGAGTTCTGATAAGAAGTCTTCTGCCGATTCTGCTGAATCTCGCGAAGAGTCTGCCGCTCAGAAAGCTGAAGAAAGCGCCGATAAGGCGGGGGAGAAGGCTGTTGAAGAGCCTCGTCCCGCGAGCCGTTTTGGTCGTTGGCGTGCCGAGCGTGAGCAGCAGCGTGCAGCGGAGATTGAGAAGGAGCGCGAGCGTGCGAGCCGTCAGGCTCACCGTGAGCGTCTGCGTCAGGATCCGGGTCTGGACGGTCTGCGTGCTGAGGAGCGCCCCCGTAAGGAGCGTGCGCCTCTGACTCGTGCCCGTAAGCTGCTGTACACCGTCTCGGCACTGGCTATTATCGCGGTGCTGTATGTGGTGCTGGTCTTCTTCTCGCCCCTGTTGGCGACTCAGAAGATCACGGTGCGCGGCACGTCCCTGCTGGAAACCACCCAGGTGGAGCAGAAGCTTGAGCCTCTGCGCGGCGTTCCGCTCACTCGCATCGATGAGAAGAAGGTGCGTGAGCTGATCGGGCAGGATAATGTGATTCGTAGCGTGCAGGTGGAGAGCCGTCCGCCGCATGAGCTGGTGGTGACTCTGAAGGAGCGTACCGCGGTTGCGGTTGTGAAGCAGGGCGATACGTACCATACTGTTGATAGTGATGGTGTGAGCCTTCTGGAGTCGGCAACTCAGCCCGATACGTCGGTGCCGCTGGTTCGTTTCAGCGGTGATGACCCGCAGACTTCGGCTGAGTTCCGCACTATTTCTACCGCGCTTTCGGCGATGCCCTCTGAGCTTCTAGCTCAGGTTAAGGAAGCCGGCGCTACGTCAACCTCAAGTATCACTCTAACCTTGAGGGATAATACTACGGTGCAGTGGGGAACCGCTGAAGAGAGTGAGTTGAAGGCTAAGGTCCTGCTCTCCCTGCGCCAGGCTATTGCTAAGCGTGCCCAGGAGGAGACCTCCTCCGAGGCACAGACGCAGAAGGTGACCGTCTATGACGTGTCTGCCCCGCGCGTACCGGTGACCCGTTAGGGGAACCATTCAGGCGCTTTATCCTCCCTTTTTGTGTGAAATCCGCAAAAAGAGGGGGTAATTGCGCTGTGTGACTAGGAACCGACAAAAACAGTTTGGTATCCTAGCAGATAAAGTCATTCTTTAGAGGAAACCTTCAGGCTTAGATTAAGCTGCGGGTCTTCCGAAGCTGGAACACGGAACAATCGAGGAATACATGGACGCTGGAACTCCCCAGAACTACTTGGCAGTCATCAAGGTCGTTGGTATCGGCGGCGGTGGCGTCAACGCAGTCAACCGCATGATTGAGGTTGGTCTGCGCGGCGTTGAGTTCATTGCTATCAACACTGACGCTCAGGCTCTGCTGATGTCCGATGCAGACGTTAAGCTGGACGTTGGTCGTGAGCTGACCCGCGGTCTTGGCGCGGGCGCAAACCCCGAGGTTGGCCGTCAGGCAGCCGAGGATCACGCGCAGGAAATTGAGGAAGTCCTCAAGGGCGCAGACATGGTCTTTGTGACCGCAGGTGAGGGCGGTGGCACCGGTACCGGTGGCGCACCCGTCGTGGCACGTATTGCCCGCTCCCTCGGCGCTCTGACCATTGGTGTGGTGACCCGCCCCTTCACCTTCGAAGGCCGTCGCCGCTCCAACCAGGCTGAGACCGGTATCGCTGCTCTGCGCGATGAAGTTGATACCCTGATCGTTATTCCGAACGACCGACTGCTGTCGATTTCGGATCGCAACGTCTCCATGCTGGACGCATTCAAGTCCGCTGACCAGGTTCTGCTCTCCGGTGTGCAGGGCATTACCGACCTGATCACCACCCCCGGCCTGATCAACCTTGACTTCGCTGACGTTAAGTCCGTCATGCAGGGTGCAGGTTCGGCTCTGATGGGTATCGGCTCGGCATCCGGTGAGGACCGCGCAGTGAAGGCAGCTGAGCTGGCTATCGCTTCGCCGCTGCTGGAAGCATCCATCGACGGTGCGCACGGCGTTCTGCTGTCCATTCAGGGTGGCTCCGACCTGGGTCTGTTCGAGATCAACGAGGCTGCACGCCTGGTTCAGGAAGTTGCTCACCCCGACGCAAACATCATCTTCGGTGCGGTTATTGACGACGCACTGGGCGATGAGGCTCGCGTGACCGTGATTGCTGCTGGCTTCGACGCAGTGAACCCGGAGACCAACTCCAACGCTTCTACCGCTGCTGCTACTCAGGCTCAGCGCACCCAGGCATCCTTCGGCGGTTCCACCGCTGCGGCTGCTTCGGCTGCTAACGGCTACGGCTATAACGCACCCGCTGCTGCTCCGGCTTCCACCGGCGCTGCTGGCTTCGACGTTGACCTTCCCCCGGTTGTGGAGGAAGCTCCTGCTCGCCGCGACACCCTGGACGTCCCTGACTTCCTGAAGTAGTCTGCCCGGCTGTGAACGCATAGGCGTTGCACGGCTGAGAGTCTTATGAAGCTATAGGGGAGCTGAGAAACACGCACATTGTGCTGTTCTCGGCTCCCCTTTGCTATACCCGCCGTTATACCCGCTGACATCTGATGAAGGAATAGAAGATGAGCGATAACCCCAAAACTTCGCTGCTTGCCTCTGCCGATACCCGAACCCTGGGCCCCTGGCGTGTGCGGGTGGGTTTCACCTCCCGCGCGGCGGGCAACCTGGGCCTGCATGTGGACGATGAGCTCGGCGGCGGTATGGATGCCTCCCTGGTGCGCACCCTCAACCACCGTGCCGCGTTGGAGGAGGCGCTGGGTACCGAGCCGTTCTTCTACCTGAACCAGGTGCACGGCGTGCAGATTGCCTACCCGGAAGACTACGCGGTGGAATCCTACGCGCCCGGTGCACCCGAGGAGCGTACCGCTGAGCGTGCCCGCGCGGTGCTGGAGAACTCCCCGGTCGCCGATGCGGCGATTAGCAGTGAGGGCGTGCCCCTGGCGATTATGGTGGCGGACTGCATTCCCGTGGTGCTGGTGGGTGAGCGGGTCGCGAACTGGCAACCAATCCTGGCGGTGGCTCACGCTGGCCGCCGCGGCCTGCTTGATGGCGTGCTTCAGCAGACCGTGCAGCGGATGCGTCAGCTCGGCGCGGAGAAAATTACCGCCTGGCTGGGTCCGAGCATTTGCGGTAGCTGCTACGAGGTGCCCGAGGAGATGCGCACTGAGTCCACCGAACTGATTCCGCAGGTGCATTCGGTGACCAGCCAGCAGACCCCCGGCCTGGATCTGCCCGCCGGTGCCCGCGCCGTGCTGGAGGAGGCGGGCGTGCAGGTGAGCATGGACTGTGCGCAGTGCACGTTTGAGGAGCCCGAGGTGTATTCGCATCGCGGGTTCACGAACCGCGGTGAGAAGCCAGGCCGTATTGCGGGTCTGGTGTGGATTGAGAAGGCGGCAGAGCCCGCCGCCTAGAGCTGCTAAAGATAGAAAGCCGCTGAAGATAGAGCCGCTGAAGGAGAGAAGATGTCTGAAATGAACGTAGAAGAGAACCTGCAGTACACTCCCGAACGTGCCGAGCAGCTGCTGCAGAACTACCGCCGCGTGCTTGAGCGTATCCGCACCGCGGAGCAGGACCACAGCGCCGTGCGTACCGAGGCGAGCGCCCCGGTGCAGCTGGTGACGGTCACGAAGTTCTTCCCCGCCTCCGACGCGGCGGCGCTGCTGGATGGGGGAGTGACCCTCTTCGGTGAGAACCGCGACCAGGAGGCGAGCGGGAAGGCTCGTGAGCTTGCCGCCTACTGCGCCCAGCGTGAGGTGCAGCCCCCGCATTGGGCGTTTATCGGTCAGCTGCAGACGAACAAGGCGAAGTCTGTGGTCAAGTACGCCTCCAGCGTGCATTCGGTGGACCGCCCCTCCCTGGCGGACGCGCTGGCGAAGGCGTACGCGAACCAGCTCTCCCACTTTGAGGCGGGGGAGGCGCCCGCACCCGCGGCGGCGGAGCAGGGCGCGCTGACCTGCCTGGTGCAGGTGTCCCTGGCGGAGGTCGCGACGGCTGGCCACGCCGCCGAGGGCGCGCGCGGCGGTACGAGCGCCTCCGAGCTGCTGGAGCTGGTGGAGCGCATCGAGAATCACGAGCACCTGCGCTGCGGTGGCGTGATGGCGGTGGCACCGCTGGGCATGAACCCGGATGCGGCGTTTGAGAAGCTCTATGGTTTGGCCTCGCTGGTGCGTGAGCAGGTGCCGCACGCGACCGAGATTTCCGCCGGCATGAGCGGCGACCTGGAAGCGGCGGTGCGCTGGGGCTCGACCTGCGTGCGCGTGGGTAGCGACATCATGGGTAAGCGCCCGGCGCTCTAGGCCCTTTAGCCGTTAGTCTTTTCAGCTGATGGGTCTGCTGGCGGCGGCATAATCATCGGTGCCCTGACCACCCGCGCGGGGTGGGCGCTGGTAATATATACATGCCGGTGCATGACGTACCGTCACGCACACACCTTCTGACGAAGCACCACGGCAGAACCTGTACACCACAAGCAAAGAACAGCGAGAGAATCATGGCGAAGCAAAGCCGTCTGGCGGGTTTCCTCGGCCTGGAACGATACCAGGACGCCGAGGCGACGTCGGAAGAATCCCCGCAGGCTGTGCAGGCTGACACCCGCAAGGAGGCGAACGCCTCCGCAGGGCAGGCTGCTACAGCACAGAAGACCGATAGCGCCAACAGGCTCTCAGCACTGCCCGGCTCGGCACAGTACAGCGATGCCGAGTCGCAGAGCGAAACCTACCATCTGCAGGACGAACCCGCCTATACTGAACAGGAAGAGTACCTGCAGGCTGATAGCTACGATGACGGTACAGAAACCGAGTATCTGGACGCAGAAGAACCTGCCGACGGACGAGCAGCCGTAGATGCAGCGGCACACGCCACCGCTCATACACCTGAAACCACAGCTGATCTGGCGGAAACCGAACAGACTTGGGACGACGCCAGCGCAGACAATTGGGAGGACACCCCGGTGCCGAATACCGAATACACCGAGCAGTACGCCGATACGTACTCCAACGACGGCTACTACGAACAGGGCTACGAGCCCGAAGAAACCAACGGATACACCTACGGTTACGAGGAAGAAGAGGACGAATTGCGTCGCATCACCACTATCCACCCCCGCTCCTACAATGACGCAAAGATCATTGGTGAGGCATTCCGCGAGAACATTCCCGTGATTATGAACGTGGAAGAAATGCCTGACGCAGACGCAAAGCGCCTGGTGGACTTCGCATCCGGTCTGGCATTCGCACTGGAGGGCCGCATTGAGCGCGTCACCGCTAAGGTGTTCCTGCTGACCCCCTCCAACCTGGAGGTTCTGGGTGTGGCTAACTCCGAGGTTCCCGCCGGCTTTGAGACCGACGGCGAATTCCCCTTCGACCAGGGCTAAGGACTGATAGATGGGTTATATTTTCGCCCTCATTACGATTATTCTGTACGTTCTCTACGTCTCCATGCTGCTGCGCATGCTCTTTGACTGGGTACGCATGTTCGCTCCGGAGTGGCGACCCAAGGGCTTTGTGTTGCTCTTCGCCAGCGGCGTGTACGCGGTGACGGACTGGCCGATGAACCTGTTGCGTCGTCTGATTCCGCCGGTGCGTGTGGGTAACGTTGCGTTGGATACCGGTTTTCTGATTCTGATTGTTCTGTTGTCTTTGCTGCTGAGCATCATGATGCGGATGACCGCGGCCTTCTCGTAAGCGCCTGCCCGCTAAGAGACGACAGCTGACGAGCACAAACGATAGACCCCCGCCTGCCTGACCCGTTCACGGGTTGAGTGCAGAGCGGGGGTTTTCTGCGCCTGCGTTCTTGTGCTTAGGCTCTGCCTGGGTTCTGTGCTTAGGGTCTGCCTGGGGAGCGTCAAAATGTCTTCTCGAAAACCTTCTCAAAATGCACCGCAGGGCAGAAAACATAAGGGTGGTAGCGGGGACTAGGGCGGATATTAGACGTGGTGAATCCCACCCTTGCGCAGAGCGAATATTTTACGGTTCAACCGACGTATAACCGGGCACAGAAACTAAAGAATAGTAGAATTGGTGCCAACGACTGCATAGCGGAATAGCCATGCCCTGACCCATCGGGACCCTGAATTATTGGGGATCACGACCTATCTGGCTGGTGAATCCGCGGCACCCAACTTCATCACCAAACACCGTAGGGATACCCAGAGGAGAAGCCCATGGCAATCACCCCCGAAGACCTGATCACTAAGAGCTTCAAGATTGTAACCGAAGAGTCCGGTTACGACCGCAACGAGGTCGATGACTTCCTGGACGAGCTCGTTGTCGAACTGCGCGCACTCTACTCCGATCGTGATGCCCTGGAGCGTCAGGTTGAGCAGCTCTCTGCAAACGCACCCGATTCCCCGGCAGCGGCTGTAGCACCCGCACAGTCCTCGGCGGCATCGGCTGCACCTCAGGACGCGGCGGCACTGCTCGCTATGGCTCAGAAGGTCCACGACGACTACGTGGCGCAGGGCGAGAAGGCTAAGGCTGAACTGCTCGAAGAGGCAGAGAGGAAGGCAGACGCTATGGTGAGCGAAGCTCAGCAGCAGCGCGAAGAGGTTCTCTCTCGCCTCACCGACGAGAAGGAAGAGCTGGAGATCGCTGTTGAGGCTCTGCGCGGCTTCGAGAGCCGCTACCGCTCCAAGCTGCTGCAGCACCTGGACGCACAGGTTCAGGAGCTGAAGAACCTCAAGTCCATCGAGGCTTCCGCATAAATCAGCTAACGACGCTTTGAGGCGTATGCCGCCCGGATTCTTTCTCTTCCACCGCTATTCACCGGGGAAGATCGAGAGAACCGGGCGGTATTCTCATGCCCGCCCGGCACGGCCTAAGAACCCAGGGCGCGAAGCGGGGGAGAGCACCCGCCACATCACCACCGAATACTCGATGCACTACCCCGATTTGCTAAGCTAGAGGGGCACTATCGAACGCGAGCGCGACCCGCCTCCGCACCATAGGGCCTCCGCGCCGTAGGCGCAACAACCGGCACAGACCGTCGCAACCGGCACAGACTAGAGGAGAGCTATGACCAACACCCCCAAGACTGCTGAATCCTCAGTCGCACAGGCTAGCGATAACGCTGCCGAAAACACCACCGAAGAAGCTACTGGACGCCGCGTGCGCATCCTTTCGGCTCGCTCCGCGGGGATTCTCGCGCTCGTGCTCGCCGCCGTCGTGTTCGCTATCGACCAGGGCACCAAATACCTGGTCGTTACCCAGATGCAGTTGGGGGAGCGCATCACCGTCATTGACGGGCTACTGTGGTGGTACTCGATTCGTAACTCCGGTGCCGCATTCAGCATGGGTGAGAACGTCACCTGGGTCTTCACCCTCGTCATGGTTGCTGCCGCGGCCGTGGTGCTCTACCTGCTGCGCCGCACCCGCGCTCTGTCCTGGACCCTCGCGCTGGGCGGACTGCTCGGCGGTATCTGCGGCAACCTTTTCGACCGTCTCTTCCGCGAGCCCGGCTTCGGTTCCGGCCACGTGGTTGACTTTATTTCCGTACCGAACTTCGCGATTTTCAATATTGCAGACTCCGCAATCTGCGTGTGCATGGCGTTCATCGTGCTGCTGAACTTCAAGGGCCTGAACCTCAACGGCACCCGCGTGCAGGCGCCCGCTGACGAAACCCCGGCTGACGACAAGAGCACCGACGAAAAGAGCGCCAAGTAGCTCCCCGCCCCGGCTGCATCGCCGTTACACGTGCCTACTAAGACGTTCTCACACAGACGACCCCTCACACAGACAACCAAAGCAAACACCATCCGAAGGAGAGCCGCATGAGCGAAACCACCAACGCCGCCGAAGATACGGCACGCATCCGCGCTGAATTCACCGTTGAAGGCGCGCTCGCCGGTATGCGCCTGGACGCCGCGCTCGCCGGTGCCCTCGATGCGCCGCGCACCCGCACCTCCGGGTGGATTCGTGACGGCCACGTGACCGTGACCAACAACGGCAAGACCGTGAAAATCGGCAAGTCCTACAAGCTTTCCGCAGGGGACGAGGTCGTCGTGGACGCACCCGCACCGCGCGATCTGGCGGACATCCGCCCCGAAAAGGTGGACGGCTTCCGCATCGTGCACCTGGACGAGGATATCGTTGTGGTGGACAAGCCCGCAGGCGTGGCGGCGCACCCCTCACCCGGCTGGCACGGTCCCACCGTCATCTCCGCGCTCATGGGCGAGGGCATTTCGGTTGCCACCTCCGGCGCGGCAGAGCGCCAGGGCATTGTGCACCGCCTGGACGTGGGCACCAGCGGCCTGATGGTCGTAGCCCGCAGCGAACGCGCCTACACCGAACTCAAGCGAGCCTTCAAGGAACGCACCGTGGACAAGGTCTACCACACCCTCGTGCAGGGTCTGCCCGACCCGCTGCGCGGCACCATCGACGCACCCATCGGCCGCCACCCCGGCAACGAATGGAAGTTCGCCGTGGTCGAAGACGGACGCAACTCCATCACCCACTACGATGTGCTCGAAGCCTTCGGCCCCGCATCCCTGGTGGAGGTGCACCTGGAAACCGGGCGCACCCACCAGATTCGTGTGCACTTCTCCGCGCTGCGCCACCCCTGCTGCGGCGACCTGACCTACGGCGCCGACCCGCGCTTTAGCGCCGAACTGGGTCTGACTCGCCAGTGGCTGCACGCGCACCGCCTGGGCTTCGACCACCCCGGTACCGGTGAGCGCGTGACCTTCACCAGCGAGTACCCGCTCGACCTGTCCTACGCGCTGACCGCTCTGCGCGAGGGCAAAGTTCAGCTCGGGTAGACAGCTCGGCTAGGTAGAGCCGCCCGCGGGCCGCCGCATACAGCTTCACATTCACCGCCCATCCTCCAGCCCACACCTCCAGGAGATTCCCGTGGCAACCAAAGAATTTACGCACCTGCACGTGCACACCGAGTACTCCATGCTCGACGGTGCTGCGCGCCTGGGAGACCTGTTCACCCACGCTAAAGAACTCGGCATGAAGTCCATGGCGACCAGTGACCACGGATTCCTCTTTGGTGCCTTCGACTTCTGGCGCCAGGCTAAAGCGCACGACATCAAGCCCATTATTGGTGTGGAGGCGTACCTGACCCCCGGCACGCACCGCACCGACCGTTCACGTGTGCGCTGGGGCGACGGCTCCCGCGACGACGTTTCCGGCGGTGGCGCGTACACCCACATGACCATGTGGGCTGAAACCACCGAGGGTATGCACAACCTGTTCCGTGCCTCCTCGATTGCGTCGCTGGAAGGTCAGCTGTACAAGCCGCGTATGGACCGCGAGGTGCTACAGACCTACTCGAAGGGCCTGATCGCTACCACCGGTTGCCCCTCCGGCGAGATCCAGACGCGCCTGCGCCTGGGCCAGTTCGACGAGGCAATTCAGGCGGCGAGCGACTTCCGCGATATCTTCGGTAAGGATAACTTCTACTGCGAGGTCATGGACCACGGCCTGGACATTGAACGCAACGTCCAGGAGGATTTGCACCGCCTCGCCAAGCAGCTGAACCTGCCCTATGTGGCGACCAACGACCTGCACTACACCCGCCAGGAAGACCACACCGCCCACGCGGCGCTGCTGTGCGTGCAGTCCGGCTCGACCCTGACCGACCCCAAGCGCTTCAAGTTCGACGCGGATAACTTCTACCTGCGCTCGCCCGAGGAAATGTACTCCATTTTTGGTGACATTCCCGGTGCCTGCGAGAACACCCTCGAAATCGCTGAACGCTGCAACGTGGAGTTCAACACCAAGGCAAACTACATGCCGAACTTCCCCGTGCCCGAGGGCGAAAACGAGGAATCCTGGTTCGTGAAGGAAGTTGAAAAGGGTCTGCACTATCGATTCCCGCAGGGTATCCCTGATGTTGTGCGCAAGCAAGCGGAGTACGAGGTGGGGGTTATTACCTCCATGGGCTTCCCCGGCTACTTCCTCGTGGTCGCCGACTTCATCAACTGGGCAAAGCGCAACGGCATCCGCGTGGGTCCCGGCCGTGGCTCCGGTGCAGGCTCGATGGTGGCGTACGCGATGCGCATTACCGAGCTGAACCCGCTCGACCACGACCTGATCTTCGAGCGATTCCTCAACCCCGACCGCGTCTCCATGCCCGACTTCGATGTGGACTTTGACGATCGTCGCCGCGGCGAAGTCATCGACTACGTGACCGAAAAGTACGGTGAAGAGAAGGTCGCGCAGATTGTCACCTTCGGCACCATTAAGGCGAAGCAGGCGCTCAAGGACGCCTCCCGCGTGATGGACCAGCCGTACTCGGTGGGCGAGCGCCTCACCAAGGCGATGCCGCCGGACGTCATGGGCAAGAACATTGCTCTGGCGAACGTGTACAACGAAGAGGATAAGCGCTACGCCGAGGCGGCAGATTTGCGCGCCCTCATTGAGGACCCGGTCGATAAGATTTACGGCCAGGTGTTCGAGACTGCGAAGGGCCTGGAGGGCCTGAAGCGTCAGTGGGGCGTGCACGCCGCGGGCGTGATTATGTCCAGCAAGAATCTGGTGGATGTGATTCCCGTGATGCGCCGCGAGGCTGACGGCCAGGTCATTACCCAGTTCGATTACCCCACCTGTGAGGGCCTGGGCCTGATCAAAATGGACTTCCTGGGTCTGCGTAACCTCACCATCATCTCCGATGCGGTGGAGAACATTAAGGTCAACCGAGGCATCGACCTGGACCTGGAATCCCTGTCTTTGGACGATCCGGAATCGTACCGTCTGCTGGCGCGCGGCGACACCCTCGGCGTGTTCCAGCTCGACGGCGGCCCGATGCGCTCGCTGCTCAAGCTCATGGAGCCCGAGGAGTTCGAGCACATTTCGGCAGTATTGGCGCTGTACCGTCCGGGCCCGATGGGCGCGAACTCGCACACCAACTACGCTCTGCGTAAGAACGGTAAGCAGGAGATCGAGCCGATTCATCCCGAGCTGGAAGAGCCGCTGAAGGATATTCTGGACACCACCTACGGCCTTATTGTGTATCAGGAGCAGGTTATGGCGATTGCCCAGAAGGTCGCGAACTACACTCTGGGTGAGGCAGACCTGCTGCGCCGTGCGATGGGTAAGAAGAAGAAGGCGGAGCTGGATAAGCAGTACGCTACCTTCCACGACGGCATGATTTCTAACGGCTACTCTGAGGGCGCTATTAAGGCGCTCTGGGATATTCTGCTGCCGTTCTCTGACTACGCGTTCAACAAGGCGCACACGGCTGCGTACGGTCTGGTGTCGTACTGGACGGCGTACCTGAAGGCGCATTACCCGCAGGAGTACATGGCTGCACTGCTGACCAGCGTGGGCGATAACAAGGACAAGCTCGCGCTGTACCTGAATGAATGTCGCGCCATGGGCATTACCGTGCTCGCGCCGGATGTGAACGAGTCCACCCTGACCTTCGCCCCTGTCGGTGACGATATCCGCTTCGGTATGGGCGCGATCCGTAACGTGGGCGCGAACGTGGTCGAAGGCATGATTGCCGCCCGCGAGGAGAAGGGCCGCTACGAGTCCTTCAACGACTTCCTGAAGAAGGTGCCGCTGCAGGTGTGCAATAAGCGCACCATCGAGTCGCTCATTAAGGCGGGCGCTTTCGACGACCTGGGCCACACCCGCCGTTCGCTGTCCCTCATTCACGAGGCGGCAGTGGACGCGGCCGTGGCGGTCAAACGTAAGGAAGCGGCGGGTCAGTTCGACCTCTTCGGCTCCCTCGGAATGGATGACGCCCTGGGTGATGAGCTGACCGTGACCATCCCCGACGTGCCCGAGTGGGACCGCCGTGAGAAGCTGAACTTTGAGCGTGACATGCTGGGCCTGTACGTTTCGGACCACCCGCTGCGCGGACTGGAGCGTGCGCTCTCGGATGCCGCAAGCCATTCGGTACACGACATCATCGGTGAAGACTCGCACGTGCGCGACGGCGAAACCGTTACCATTGCGGGTATGCTCACCGGCGTTTCGCGTCGTATCGCCAAGTCCAGCGGTAACCAGTACGCCTCCGTGGAGCTGGAAGACCCCTCGGGCGCAACCATTACGGTCATGTTCTTCTCCCGCGCCTACGAGACGATGGGCGCCGCCCTGGCGGACGACCTCATCTGCTCGATTCGTGGCCGCGTGCAGCGCCGTGACGACGGCAGCGTGAACATGAGCGCGCAGGAAATGCAGATCCTGGAAATCAGCGATGACGGCCGCGCCGCACCCATCACCATCGTGGTACCCGAGTACCTGGTGACCGAGGCGAACCTGAAGGAGCTGAAGGAGACCCTGCGCGACCACAAGGGAACCGCGGATGTGCGCATGCTCATCCGCACCCGCGATAAGGAGCAACTGGTGTTGCTGGATGCGAGCGTGCGCGTGGAACCGAACCCGAGCCTCTTCGGTGAAATCAAGACGATTTTCGGTCCGAGCTGCATTCGACGCTAACAACACGCCCCGCTGAGGGGAATGACAGGGTGGATTCTGCATAGCAGAGTCCACCCTGAGCGTATATTCACTCACAACATACGGTGTACCCGCTGTATATCACGGTAGAATAGGTATAAATATTCTTGAGCGCTGTATACGCGGGCGCCCCTAACGCCCAGCCAAGGAGAAACGAATGTACTGCCCCTATTGCAAGCACACCGACTCGCGCGTGGTGGATTCCCGCACCACCGATGACGGCGCCGCAATTCGCCGCCGCCGCCAGTGCACCTCCTGCGCTCGCCGCTTCACGACCGTTGAAACCACCACCATTTCGGTGATTAAGCGTTCGGGCGTGACCGAGCCCTTCGACCGTTCGAAGATTGCCGCCGGCGTGCGTAAGGCATGCCAGGGTCGCCCCGTGGGTGAGGACGATTTGGCGAAGCTCGCCCAGGAGGTTGAGGAGCTGATTCGTGCCCGCGGTCTGGCGGAGATTAACGCGCACGAGGTGGGTCTGACCATCCTGGAGCCGCTGTCGAAGCTGGACGCGGTCGCCTACCTGCGTTTTGCGAGCGTGTACCAGGCCTTTGAGAACCTTGAAGACTTTGAGGAGGCGATTGCGCGTCTGCGTGAGGACCGCATTGCCCAGTAACTAGCTAGATGAGTAACTATCTAGCCCAGTAGCTCATGAGCTCAGCCGCTGCTATACGCGCGGTTGGCACACAGAAAGGGGCTGTTCCCGAGATAACTATCTCAGGAACAGCCCCTTTAGCCGTAGCTACACTTTACGCTTCGCCGCAGCGCTGACGCGGCCGCGGGTAAAGCGGGAAGTAAATCTTACGCTTCGCCGCGGCGCTGACGCTCAGGCAGCATACCGCCAGCCCACAGTGCCGCACCCACAATACCGGCGTTATTGCGCAGAGCAGCCATGACCATGGGGGTACGGATGTGGTCCTCAAAGTAAGGCATGAACTTCTCCGGGTTCTTGGAGATGCCGCCGCCAATGATGAACAGGTCGGGGGAGAAGAGCATCTGAACGTGGTCGAAGTAGCGGTACAGGCGCTTACCGTACTTCTTCCAGGACAGCTCGTGCACCTCGCGGGCACGCGCGGAAGCCTGAGACTCGGCGTTGTGGCCGTCAATCTCCAGGTGACCCAGCTCGGTGTTCGGGATCAGCTTACCGTCGTTGATGAGGGCGGAGCCGATGCCGGTGCCCAGGGTGATGACAGCAATCAGGCCGTCACGGTTACGGCCCTGACCGTAGGTTGCCTCAGCCAGACCGGCTGCGTCAGCGTCGTTGAGACCGTAGACGGTACGGCCGCCCAGCGCCTCGCTCATGACCTGCTCCAGGTCGGTGTTAATCCAGGAATCGTCCACGTTAGCTGCGGAGAAGACCATGCCGTTCTTCACCACTGCGGGGAAGTCGATGCCGACAGCGGACTCGGGATCCGGTGCCAGGTCGCGACCCTGCAGCTCGTCGACTACGCGGCGTACAACCTCAGCCACAGCGGCGGGGGTTGCGGGCTTGGGGGTGTCAATGCGGAAACGGTCCGAAACGAGGTTACCGGTGCGCAGGTCGACGATGCCGCCCTTAATGCCGGTGCCTCCAATGTCCACACCAATCTGCAGGTCCTTGGGGGTGGGTTCGGGCAGGTCGTTGATGAGGCCGGGCTCAGCGTAGTTAGCCATGATTTCCTTTCTTTCCTTCGCCTGAGCGGAGGAACATATCTGCGCTATCGAGTGATAATGAATAGATGGTCCGGCAGGTTAGCCGTAAAACTTAGATGCCTAAGACAACAACTTAGGGCAGGGTGAGGATGTCCGCGCCGTCAGCGGTCACCACGAGGGTGTGCTCGAACTGCGCGGTGCGCTTGCGGTCGCGGGTGACCACGGTCCAGTCGTCGTCCCACAGGTCCCATTCGATGGTGCCGAGGGTCAGCATGGGCTCGATGGTGAAAATCATGCCCTCACGAATCTCGGTGTCGTAGGCGGGTGCCGCATCGTAGTGGGGGATGATGAGGCCCGAGTGGAACTCACGACCCACACCGTGACCGGTGTAGTCGCGAACCACGCCGTAACCGAAACGTGCCGCGTACTTCTCAATGACGCGACCAATCACGTTAATCTGGCGACCCGGCTTCACAGCCTTAATCGCACGGTTCAGGGACTCCTCGGTGCGCTCAACTAGCAGGCGGGACTCTTCGTCCACGTTGCCGATGAGCAGGGTCTTGTTGGTGTCGCCGTGCATGCCGTCCAGGTATGCGGTGACGTCCAGGTTGAGGATGTCGCCGTCCTCCAGCACGGTGGAGTCCGGGATGCCGTGGCAGATGACCTCGTTCAGGGAGGTGCACACGGACTTGGGGTAGCCGCGGTAATCCACGGTGGAGGGGTACGCGCCGTGGTCGCAAATGTACTCGTGGACCAGCACGTCAATTTCGTCGGTGGTGGTGCCGGGTACGCAAATCTTGGATGCTTCAACGATGGCGCCTGCCGCGATCTTGCCGGCTGCGCGAACCCGCTCAACTTCCTCGGGGGTGTACATGTTCGAGTCGTTACCCTCGTTGGCGGTGGGCTTACCCACGTACTCGGGGCGAACAATGTGCGAGGGGACCGGGCGCATGGGGGTGACGCGTCCGGGGGTCAGGCAACCGACGGGTGCTCGACCGGGCTCTGCGGGAAGATTATGCGAAGTATTCGTTTTGGTTGAAGACATAGTTTCATCTTACCGGGCGTGGGCGGGTTGTGTCCCTTGCGGGGGCGCTAAAAAGCGGCGGATACATAAGCCGTACCTTTTTCCCAGATTGTGAATAAAATTCCATACACCCTAGCGGCAAAACCGCGCGGCGGGGAGCGGAGGAGAAGACAGGGGAAAAGGGGAGGAACACCGCGAGAAGCTTCGCCCGCCTCATTGCCACGAACCTGGGCGCGTGAGATGCTAGACATACTGACTCAATACCGTTGAAGGAGAACCCATGAGTGAGAAGAAAAGCCACCTGAGCGAAGCCATCGAATCGGCGGTCGAAAAGACCCTGAACTCCGCGACCGAAGCCACCAGCCCGCACCCCGAAGAGTACTGGTACAACCTCAAAACCGGTCAGGTTGAACGCGGCCAGCAGAGCGCCGTCACCTCCCTGTGGGGCCCCTTCAAAACCTACGAGGAGGCGGCACACGCCATGGACCGCGCCCGCGAACGCAACGACGCCTGGGAAAAGGACGGCGGCTGGCTCTAAAGAACGAGCACCCTCAGCCATACCCAACGCCCTCAGCAACGCTCAAGGCGCACGCCGCCCAACAGGCATACAGCGTGAGACGCAAAGTATTTTGAAACTCAAAGACCCCCGCACCCGGAGCACCGGATACGGGGGTCTTTCTTCTCAAGCTTTCTTCTAAACCTAAAGCCTATTCAAAGCTGTGCTCAGCCGCCGGGAACTCACCCGAACGAACCTGCTCACGATAAGCACGCGCAGCGTCCTCCATGATTTGGCCGACCTGCGCAAACTGCTTCACAAAACGCGGCACGCGACCGGCACGAACACCCATCATGTCCTGCCACACCAGCACCTGACCGGTCGTCACATTCGAGGCACCAATACCGATGGTCGGCACAGCGCCCACAGTCTCATCCACCAGCTGCGCGGTCTGGGAGGTCACCATCTCCATGAGCACGCAGAACGCGCCAGCCTCAGCCAGCGCCACCGCATCCTCACGGACACGCTCAGACGCATCGCCGCGGCCCTGCACACGGAAACCACCCAGGGCATGCTCCGACTGCGGGGTGAAACCAACATGCGCCACCACCGGAATACCGGTACGCACCAGGGCACGAACCCACTCAGCCATCGAAGCATCCGCCTCAATCTTGACCGCGTGTGCACCGCCCTCCTTCATCAGGCGAACAGCGCTCGCCACCGCCTGCTGCGGGGACTGTTCATAAGAACCAAACGGCAAATCAGCAACCACCATGGCGCGGGATGCACCGCGAGAAACCGCCGCAACCAGTGGAATCATCTCATCCAGGGTAATGGTCAGGGTGGACTCGTAGCCGAGCACCACATTCGCCGCTGAATCGCCCACCAGCAGCATGTCGATGCCGGCGCGATCAAAAATCTGCGCCGTCAGGGCGTCGTAGCAGGTCAGCATGGAGAACTTCTGCCCGGTCGCCTTAGCCTGCGCCAGGTGAACGGTACGCACCTTCTTGACGGTGTCCAGGTCAAAAGGCTTCGATTCAGAAGTAGTCGCGGGAGCCGCCGCAGAGGTAGCGGCAGGCTGTGCCGCGTAGGGCGAAGAGATCTCGGAAGAACGCTCAGTAGTCATGCTGACTATTCTAACCCTGCACGGTACCAACCTGGCGTATCGCTCACCACGAGGGAACAACTATGCCTAGTTCCAGATGAGGTTGATGTAGTAGGTCGGGAACGACGCAGCGGCGTTCTTATTCATCAGCTCCGGAATAGCGGAAGAAGCATCCTCAAACTCACGCGGCAGATCGCGCTGAATGAGCGCCTGCTGCACCAGCGCATCCCAGTAGAGCTGGGTGATCGAGTAGGTGCAGACTTCCTTCACGACGTCCTCCGCGTAGGACTCCCACGCCGCCTTCGCCGCATCATCAGAGCCGAAGAAACCCTCGTAGCCCTGAGATAGACCGGTATCGCATGCGCTCACCGCGTTCTTCGCGTACTGCAACCAGTAGCTGCGGCTCAACTCATCGGTCGTGTTGAACGTAAATGCCTCATAGTCTGCCTTCAGCAGGGCATACGAGGCCTGAATAGAACCGGCGAGCGGGGCGTGCGAAGAGAAGACAATAACGTCCAGAAGAGCGGCAATGTACTCCATCTGCGCCTTCTCGTACGCAATACCGGACGGCTGAACCGGGCCAGAATGCATCTGCACCAGCGCCTCCACCGCGTTCAGGAAACGCTCAATGTCGGCGGTCGCCTTCACCATCAGATTCAGCAGACGCTGAACACACTGATAATCCTCAGAAATCTGCGAGAACAAACCGTAGGACAGGATGCCGCGCTCCGAAGCCGCCGCCGCCAGAATCTGGCTCGTTAGACGCTGGCTCTCCGCCTCAGCCTTCGCAACAGTCAACAGCAGGGCACCGCAATATGCCAGGGCGCGACCATCCACCAGCTGAGGCTGCTGCTGATGCAACGGCAGAAGACGCTCATGAAGCTGACGGAAAATCGCGCTCTGCATCAGAGCCTTCTTGCCCAGCTCCTCAGTCTTCAACAGCACGGTATCCGCCGAGAAATCACGCGGAACAAAACGGCGCGCATCCGGCGCAGTAAACGGCGAATAGGGGCGACCCATCACCGGATGCAACAGCGACATCGTGGTAAACAGCGAAAAACGAGCCGCCACCGGCCCCAGCGAATCCGGGTAGTTCGGCGCATCCGGCGCGTTGACACGCTCCGTGCACAGCGTCAGCCAGGTCTGCTCCACCGCCCGATCAGACGCAATGCCAACACCCATACCCAGGATGCTCTCACCGAACGCCTCCGAAGGGAGCTTACCGGGGTTCATGGCACGCGCCTGCATGAGCGCCACAGCCAGCTCCACCGTATAGTTCGTGCGGCGCTTCTTGCCCGCCTCGTCAAGATTCTGGAACGGACGTACACCCGCAATCTTCTGACCGCGCGCCAGCGTATGCAGCTCCTTGCTCATCGCGAACTGCTGCGGGTTACGCTGCATCATCTTCGACACCTCGTAAGCGCTCTTACGGTTCAGCTTCTCACGGCGCTGAGCACCCTCAGCGGACAGCGCATCATATTTGCCGCGGCTTGCGTGAACATACCAGGCACGAAGTAGCTGAAGCGGCAGGAAGAAGAAAGTGTACTTCCACGACCACGTGAAGAGCAGGATCGGAATGACCGCCATCGACCCCACGCGCCCCGTATAACCGAGCCAAAGAAGCTCTACAAACGCACCCACCACCGCAAAGAGCGCCACGGTGCGAGTCCTAAACGCCACGCGGGAGGGGCGATCCAGCAGATAGGTCGTGCCACCAGACTTGCTGTTCTTCATGACTGTCGGGCCAAAGACCGCAACCGCAAAAAGGCAGACCAGGTACAACACCAAGAAAACAATGGGGGCGGCAATAAGTAGTAGCCACTCTAAACCGGTAGGATCAGCGGCAACGATGCTGGTCGCCAGCGGAAGCTGCGCCAATGGAAACTGCTCCGACGGAAACTGCACAGTCGAGGGAAGAATGGAATGTAGCATACTCCCATTATCGCAAGGCGACCCCGCTCCCCGCCCCGAGAACCGTCATATGCTAGGTATCTGAACCTGCTTGGCATCTGAGTAAAACCCACACCGCAGAAAAAGTGGGGGAGCGCCCCTCCTCGCATCGCCCAGAATCTGATCTACCGAGGCGCACGAGCGAGACACGAGCGAGAATTTACACAAACGAAACCTTCCACCCGCGCGACGCACAGCAGAACCCGATAGGCTAGATAACAACAGGACACACGCCGGGGCAAGGAGGCGCCAGCACCGCTGGCACGCAACACTGCGGAACCCCCTGGAATCCTCTGGAATCCCATGGGACATGCAGGGCTTTCCGCAGCAGGGTCTTCCACACCTCGGCAGCAAATTTAGCGCGCCTCCGCCACCCGCAGACGGGTACCACGCGGATGCGCGCCCGCACCGAGAGGGCAACTCATGGACCGCCAACAGGAATTTGTACTGCGCACCATCGAAGAGCGCGACATCCGCTTCATCCGCCTCTGGTTCACCGACGTGGTCGGCACCCTCAAATCCGTTGCGCTCGCACCGGCTGAAGTAGAAAGCGCCTTCGATGAGGGCCTGGGCTTTGACGGCTCCTCGATTGAGGGTTTCTCCCGCATCTACGAATCTGACATGCTGCTGCAGCCGGACCCCTCCACCTTCCAGATCCTGCCCTGGCGCGGCGAGGAAGACTACACCTCCCGCATGTTCTGTGACGTGCTCACCCCCGACGGTGAGATTAGCGCATCCGACACCCGCGGCGTGCTCAAGCGCGTGCTCAACAAGGCCGCGGAGATGGGCTTCACCTGCTACACTTCGCCCGAAATTGAGTTCTACCTGCTCGAATCCTCCAAGCTCGGCGCCGACGGATTCCCCGTGCCCGTGGACTACGAATCCTACTTCGACCACACCCCCGGCGGCATCGTGCAGGACTTCCGCCGCAAGGCAGTGACCATGCTCGAAGAAGTCGGCATCTCCGTCGAATTCAGCCACCACGAAACCGGCCCCGGCCAGAACGAAATCGACCTGCGCCACGCCGACGCCCTGCAGACCGCCGACAACGTCATGACCTTCCGCACCGTCATCAAGGAAGTCGCCTACTCGCTCGGCATGTACGCAACCTTCATGCCCAAGCCCTTCACCAAGTACGCCGGTAGCGGCATGCACACCCACTTCTCCCTCTTCGAAGGCGACACCAACGCATTCTTTGAAGCCGGCGCCGAATACCAGCTGTCCAAGACCGCACGCCACTTCATTGCCGGTGTGCTCAAGCACGCCCCCGAATTCACCGCGGTCACCAACCAGTTCATCAACTCCTACAAGCGTCTCTGGGGCGGCGGCGAGGCACCCTCCTACGTCTCCTGGGGCCACAACAACCGCTCCGCCCTCGTGCGTGTGCCCCTGTACAAGCCGAATAAGATGCAGTCCGCCCGCATCGAGTACCGCGGCCTGGACTCGGCATCGAACCCGTACCTCGCCTACGCGGTGATTCTCGCCGCAGGTCTGAAGGGCATCGAAAACGAGTACCCGCTCATGCCCGCCGTGACCGAAGACCTCGCCGCCATGACCAACGCCGAACGCCGCGCCATGGGCTACAACCCGCTGCCGGCGTCCCTGCGTGAAGCCATCAATATCACCGAAGAATCCGAGTTCATGGCGGAGGTTCTGGGCGAGCAGGTCTTCGAGCAGTTCCTGCGCAATAAGCGCGCCGACTGGGACCAGTACCAGGCTCAGGTGACCCCGTACGAGCTCAAGCACAACCTCGGAATCCTCTAAATGAGTAACCGCTGACAGCCTCAGGGCGGTACCCGCTACCGGTAACACGCCGGCGGGTACCGCCCACAGGTCTATCAAATGCACCTATCAGCTGCACCGTTCACCGCCGATTTTTAGCCGCCGATTTTTGCTGGCGAAATTTATACTTTCCACCCCGGATCTACTCTCCACCCACAGTTCTTTCCCCAGTTCTCTACCCACGGTTCTCACGCTATGACTGACAGCTCCCACTACCCGGCCACCGGGCTCATCCGCATTATCGACCCCGCCAAAGAACCCAAACCGCTCACCGATATCGCCCCCGACGCACTCGACGACGAACAACGCGCCGAAGCCGAACGCAAAGCCCAGCTACGCCTGCGCACCCGCATGATCGCCACCGGCTTCCACGACCCGTCCAAAGCAGAACGCTGGCTCAACGCACCCGAACTGAAGCACGTCTCGCAGGATGCGCTCTTTGCCGGGCTGCGCCTCGCACCCTCACCGGATATTGCCCTGCCCGCCCTCGTGCGCCTCATCGAGAAGCACCCGGTGGTCGCCGAACGCGCCAACCGCGGCGAAGAAGAATTCGGAATGTACCGACTGCTCGGCGCGTCCCAGGCGATTGGCGATTTTCTCTACCGCCGCCCCGAACACATTGACCCGCTCTTCGACACGCAGGTGTACCCGGCTGAGAGCGCGCTGATTCGCTCCCAGCACCCGGCGTCAATCCTGCCGGAAACCGACGGGGAATTCCTGACCCCCATCGCACCGCTGGATACCCCCTACCGCCGCGATATCCTCACCGCCCTCGGCGCCGACCCCCACGCGGAGCGTCCGCGCGCTGCCGCCGAACAGACCGGCAAAGACGGCTACGTGACCCTGCGCGTTGCCTACCGCGCCGCCCTGGCGCGCATCGCCCTGCTCGACGTGTGCTGTGAAGACCCGGTCGAAATGATGCCCACCATCGGTCGTCACCTCGCCGATTTGGCAGCCGCCGCGCTGGAGGGCGCGCTCGCTATTGCGCGCACCGAAGTAGCGGAGGGACTGGGGCCCGGTCTGGCGGCTCCTCGCCGAGGCGAAGCCGTAGACGCCCTGGACTTGGCGATTATCGGTATGGGTAAGTGCGGTGCCCGCGAGCTGAACTACATCTCTGACGTTGACGTGGTGTACGTGGTTGCGCCCGTGGAACCCGCCGCCGCTGGCGCCGCGCCCAATGCCGGGGCAGAGAGGGAGAGCGCCCCGCTCAAGCTCACCGAGAACGAATGTTCCACCATCGGCACGGAACTCGTGCACGCCCTCACCCGCGCCATCATGGGCCCCGCACCCGAACCCGCCCTCTGGGAGGTCGACGCGAACCTGCGCCCCGAGGGTAAGGACGGCCCGCTGGTTCGCACCGTCGAATCCTACGTTCAGTACTACAAGCGCTGGGCAGAAAACTGGGAGTTCCAGGCGCTGCTCAAGGCGCGCCCCATCGCCGGTTCGGCGCAGCTGGGTGCCCGCTACGCCCGCGCAATTGACCCCTTCGTGTGGGAGTCCGCCGCCCGTGAATCCTTCGTGGAATCCGTGCAGGCGATGCGCGCCCGCGTGACCGACAATATCCCTTCGCACCAGGTGGACCGTCAGATTAAGCTGGGCCCGGGCGGCCTGCGCGATATTGAGTTCACCGTGCAGCTGCTGCAGCTTGTGCACGGTCGAACCGACCCCGCCGTGCGCACCAAGTCCACCGTGGATTCTCTCGCGGCGCTGACCGCCGTCAGCTACATTAGCCGCACCGACGCCGAAGCGTTCAGCCGCGACTACAAGAAGCTACGCGTGCTCGAGCACCGCATCCAACTGCAGCAGCTGCGCCGCACCCACCTGATGCCCGAGAAGGATGCCGAACAGCGCGCCCTCGCCCGCTCGATCCTCTCCCCGGAACGCAACGGCACGCTCTCCGCCGAGCAGATGCTCAAGGCATGGCAGAAAATTAAACGGAACGTCCGTTCACTGCACGAGCGGATCTTCTTCCGCCCGCTGCTCGCCGCCGTCTCCACGCTCAGCCGCGACGAAGTGGTGCTCAGCGAACAGGCGGCACAGGACCGCCTCGCTGCCCTCGGCTACCGCGACCCGCGCGGCGCCATGCGCCACATCAAGGCGCTCACCACGGGACTTTCCCGCAGTGCAGACATTCAGCGGCACCTCATGCCCGTACTACTGGGCTGGTTCGCCCGCGGCGTGGACGCGGATGCCGGTCTGCTCGGATTCCGTATCGTCTCCGAATCGCTCGGCAGCACCAGCTGGTACCTGCGCATGCTCCGCGACTCACCCGCAGCCGCCGAACGCCTCAGCCAGATACTTTCCAGCTCGCGCCCCATGACCGACCTGCTCGAGGACGCCTCCGCCTCCATCGCCTGGCTGGACAAGGTCGCTGACCTCAAACCGCTGGGGGAGGAGGCGCTTGCTTCCGAGGTTTCCTCGCTGCTGGCACGCCACGAGGACGCCGCCGAGGCGATGCGCGCCGTGCGTTATATGCGTCGGCGTGAGACTCTGCGCACTGCCATGGGGTGGACTCTGGGCATCGTCGACATTGAGGACACCTGCGCCGGTCTTGCCGCCATCGACGAGTGCACAATCGGTGCGGCGTTGCAGATTGCCCTGCGTGAGCTCCAAGCGGCACCGGAAGGCGCTGAACCCGCCGAAGCTGAGGAGACAGCGGGGGAGAAGCTACTCACCCGCATCGCCGTCATCGGCATGGGCCGCCTCGGCGGCGCCGAGAACGGCTTCGGCTCCGACGCGGACGTCATGTTCGTCCACGAACCCCTCGACGGCGCAGACGAGGACGCCGCACAGGAACAGGCGGCACGCATTGTCAACCGCACCCTGGCGCTCCTCAAGCAGCCCGTCAAGCCCGCCATTCGCGCCGAACGGCCCCTCGACGTGGACGCCGACCTGCGCCCCGAAGGCAAGCAGGGCGCTATCGTGCGCTCGCTGGACTCCTACCGCTCCTACTACGAACGCTGGGCGGAAACCTGGGAGTTCCAGGCGCTCACCCGCGCCCGCCCCATCGCCGGCGACGAAGAGCTCGGCGAGGCTTTCGTGGAGCTCATCGACCCGTACCGCTACCCGGCAAATTTCGCGCCCGAACAGGTGCAGCAGATTCGCCGCATGAAAGCGCGCGTTGAAAACGAACGCATGCCGCACGGCGCCGACCGCACCCGCCAGCTCAAGCTCGGCCGCGGCGGCCTCTCCGACGTGGAATGGCTGGTCCAGCTCGTACAGCTACGCCACGCGCACGCCGTGCCGGGGTTGCGCACCACCTCCACGCTGAAGGCGCTAAACGCCGCGGTTGAGGCGGGGCTGGTCGAGGCCGCGGACGCTGAAATCCTCAGTGGCGCCTGGCTGCTCGCCACGAAGATCCGCGGCGGCAACGTACTGCGCGGCGTGCGCCAATCCGACACCCTACCCTCGGGACGCGCCGACCTGGAAGCAATCGCCCGCTGGTGCGGATACCCGGCCGGCAGTGCCCGCGCCCTCGAAGAAGACTACCTGCGCCAAACTCGCAACGCCCGCAAGGTCTACGAACGCCTCTTCTTCGAAGAGCTCTAGAGACTCCAGAAAAACATGAGCCTGGCATTTTTGTCGGTGCGGATTTCTGATGCGGATTTCATAGGGGAGGGGCGGGGAACCTGGCTCCCCGCCCCTCCTTTTCGTGTCCTTGTGAAAAATTTTGTGGACGTTTCGCGGATATCGTGGCGGGCATTGTGTGCCCGCCGCTATCCTCGCGGGAACAGTAACCATCCCAAAACCCCGAAAATGTGACCGGCACCATGAAAATAAATTTTGCTCGCACACCTCAAAAACGAGCCCAAATACCCCGTTCTGCCCCGGAAACACGCGGAACACAAGATGATCTACAAAGGATTTGGCAAACACTCAAAAACCCCGTATAGTATTTACCTGTCAGCACGACGGAGCGAAAAACTCCAACGGAATGATTCAAATTGAATACGCTGATATGCGGTTGTAGCTCAGTTGGTAGAGCACCAC
>NZ_KV800108.1:746676-748587 GCF_001810135.1 Rothia sp. HMSC069D01 | reverse complement strand
GATGTCGCGAGTTCAAGTCTCGTCAACCGCTCGTAAGGACTCCAAGAGTTCGAACGCGTTCCCTCGTGGAGCGTATGCGGTGAGGTGGTCGAGTGGTTAGGCAGCGGCCTGCAAAGCCGTGTACGCGGGTTCGAATCCCGTCCTCACCTCGCAACAAAACAACTGTTTTGTGAGCGCGATTGGCGCAGCGGTAGCGCGCTTCCCTGACACGGAAGAGGTCACTGGTTCGATCCCAGTATCGCGCACAGATAAAGCCCTTAGCTTTCGAGCTAAGGGCTTTTGTGTTTAACTTTTTAGTTTCTTGGGTTTGCGGAGGGATAGAGCCCTCCTTGTTCCTGTGCATGTTCTGGAGGTGGTGCTGCGTATATTTCCTCCGCGCCGTCGCAGGGGACCCGCCCTCGCTTCGCTTCGGGCGCCCTGAGGGCGCTTCCGGAAAATACGCTCGCACCGCTCCATGTCTCCGATGTCACGACGGAGGGCACCGCCCCTCCGCCTCGTAGGTAAGACACTTAGCCCCCCGGCTCAGTATGTGCAGGGCTTGGGTGCGCGATACCGACATAACGAACTGGAGGGGGAGGGCGGCTGTCGCCTTCTCAGTCTTTTGCTGGCTCCGCCAAATAGGTGGGTTGAAATTGCGGCTTAGCGCCGCACCTTCCGAAAGCGACATCAGGGTGCCCGCACGGGCGCTCTCCGCAACGAAGCAAGGAAGAGCGGAGCGTCCGGGCGTGGCGGGTTCCCCTGCAGGAGCGCAGGAAGGGAGCGGCGCGGAAGCCTATACACCTCCAACGTGACCAAATGCTTTGCACGCCGCGAATACCTCCGATACCCTAATGGAGGAAATCTACACTCACAGATACACCGCCGTATCGCAAAGGAACACCCGTGAAATCCTCCCTCAAAGGGCTCGGCATCTTCTTCGCTGTATGCCTCGCCTTCTCCCTCTGGTACGTCATCCTCGGCGTTGTCATCATCGTGCTCATTCTGGGTATCATCATGACCATCCGCAAAAACCGGTACTTCACATCCCCCGAATTTCAGACGCACCGCCAACGCACCGCCACACTCGCCAGCGAATACAACGAAATCGCCAGCTACGTACACGACATCTACACGCACGGAATCTACGAACTCGGCACCTCCACCAACGGCATGTACAGCCACCTCGCCACCGTCGAAATTCAACAACCCAAAACCTGGCAGACACTGCTGCAGAAGAAGCCCGAAGAACGCCACCCGCACGTCTACAAGGCCTCCCAACAGGTCGTTCTCGAAGCCGAGCGGGACCCCATCGGCAGCCTCACCAAATACTTCCACATCGAAGCCGACCTGCAAACCCTCAAAGACGTACAACGCCTCTCCGACGATATCGCGCGCCTTGAAACCGCAATCGATAACGTGCGACGCCGCGAAGACGACATGCTCGCACACATCAACCCGCCCCAATTCATCACCAAGCACTATGCCGACGAGTTCTGGGACAAACTCAACGTCTGCCACGTAGGGCTGACCGTGCCATACCCCGTCTACCGCTTCGAATACGCCTCACCCGGCGGCAAAGAAAACCGCGCCGTCACCGTCACCCTCGACACCCCAACCCTCGATGCGCTCTCCGAAACCCTAGAACGCAAAATACGCTGGGCATGGCCCGAAGGTGGCAAACGCACCCTCATGACCGCCCAATTGCGCCAACGCATCAAAGAACGTGACAACTACACCTGCCAAAACCCCGGATGCGGCAACTCCATCATGCGTGAACGAATCCTCATCCTAGAGGTCGTCCACAAGGTTCCGCTATCCGAAGGCGGCAATAACGAGCCCGATAATCTGCAGACCCTCTGCTGGCGTTGCGTGCGCGGACGGAACCTGCGGCTCGCATAAAGCCGCACCTTCCGAAAGCGACATCAGGGTGCC
>NZ_KV800108.1:645121-746576 GCF_001810135.1 Rothia sp. HMSC069D01 | reverse complement strand
GCACCTTCCGAAAGCGACATCAGGGTGCCCGCCCGGGCGCTCTCCGCAGCGAAGCAAGGAGAAGCGGAGCGTCCGGGTGTGGTGGGTTCCCCTGCAGGAGCGCAGGAAAGGAGCGGCGCGAGGTGTCCTAAAGCTCCCGCACAGTGGGCTAGCCAGGGATTTATGTTAAAGCTGAGGTTCAAGGTATGCTTTTCCTCGGCGTCCGGGCGCAGGCCTGCAGGCTCCCGCATCCGCGCCACAAACACATCACCCCACCCGAATAAAGGGCATACCATGTCTACATCTCTGACCCGCCGCAAGCTCGTCGCCGGTGCAGCCTGGGCGGCACCCGTCGTCGCCGCCTCCGCAACCATCCCCTCCTACGCGGCATCCGTCGCCGCAACCAACGACTGCACCCTCGCCGCACACCCGGCGTACAACATCTCCGGCACCGAAGAAGGCACCAAGACCGTGCAGACCTTCGCAGTGCCCGACAATGTCCACAAGCTCCACTTTGAACTGGTCGGCGGCGCGGGCGGCACCAACAATCGTATGACCCCCGCCGGCTCCGGCGCGAAGGTCAGCGGCATCGTCCCCGTCACCCCCGGCTCCACCGTGCAGATTATCGCCGCGGCAGGCGGTATCGGTGACGGCTCCCTCACCCCCACCGCAGGTGGTGAAGGATACGGCAACGGCGGCTCCGTACCCGCCTACACCATCCCCGCCACCATCACCGCGCAGGTCGACGCCAAGTATGCGGACCCGGCAAACTCCAAGAGCCAGGTGTACGCTGCATCCGGCGGCGGCTCCTCCGCGCTGCTCATCGACGGCGTCGTCGTAGCTGTAGCAGGCGGCGGTGGCGGCGCGGGCATGACCACCTCCGCCGTGTCCTACGCAGACCCCTGGTACTCCAACCTCGACGGCCAGATCGATGCCGGCGTGGCGGCCCTCGGCTCGGATGCATCCCCGCAATTCGATGCGGCGGGTAGCGCCTCCGCGGCGGCAGGCTCCAACGGTACCCCCGGCTACGAAGTCTACAACGCTGAACGCTCCAAGGTCCTGACTTATAACTCCGGTTTCGGTGGCGCAGCGGGCGTTGGCGGTGCCGGTGGCGCGGCGGGCACCCTGCCGGCAAGCGGCCCCATCATCGGCTTTGAAACCACCAACAACCAGGTACTGTTCAGCCAGTTTGTTGCCGGTAATGCGGGCACGAGCGGCTTCGCGGGCAACGGCGGCGACGGCGCGGCCGCGTACTCCTACCAGCTGGATGAGAACCCCGCCAGCGTACACGAGAAGGGCACCTACGAGGACCGTAGCTGGGACCTGGACATCTACAATGACGAGGGCGCGTACGCGCAGAACTTCAACGGCTATCAGTCCGTGGTCTCCGGCGGTGGCGGTGCAGGCTACGGTGGTGGCGGTTCCGGTGCGGCACAGTCTGTCTCCTCGATTGTGCTGACTCAGAAGTGGCTGAACAGCCCGACTGGCGTGCGTCAGGGTATCGGCTACACGATGCAGGGCGGCGCAGGTGGCGCGGGCGGCTCGTACATTGCACCGTCCGTGAGCGAGGGGGCGATTGTTTCGGCTGAGAACGCGCCGCAGTGGATGCGCGAGCGCGGTAACGGTTCGGTGACGGTAACTTTCTGCGAGGCGGCTGTCTAAACGCTTCTCCCGCTGAGAGGCGGTGTTCGTCCTCGCTCCTACAGGGGCACCCGCCCTCGCAGAGCTCGGGCACCCTGATGTCGCTACGGACGACACCGCCTTTCCGTGCTAGGTTCCCGGCTTAGCTTGCGCTGTGAACGGCAAAGAGCCCCCACACGATTACCTCGTGTGGGGGCTCTTTGCTTGTGCTGCAGGTGCAGCCGTGTTTTCCGGAAGCGCCCTCAGGGTGTCACCCCGGACGCTCTCCGCAGCGAAGCAAGGAGAGGACGGAGCGTCCGGGTGACGGGTGCCCCTGCGTAGGCGCGGAGGAAACATGCGGCGCACCTACACCTGAGTAGGAGCGAGGACGAACACCGCCGTCCGCACAACCGGTAGCCTCACAATCTAACGCTTGATGGCGTCTAGCGCCTCACGCTGAGCCTTCGCAATGCGCTTCTCAGACACCGTGTAGGCGGTACCAAGCTCCTGGGCGAAGAAGCTGACGCGTAGCTCCTCAATCATCCAGTTCACGCGGCGGAGCGCATCCGGAACGATGGTGCCGGCCGGCAGCGACTTGACCGCGTTATCGTAGGAGTCTTCCAGGTCCTGCACGGTGAGCATGAGCTGGTTGTCGCGGTGCAGGTTCGGTCCGAGCTTCGTCAGGCGTACCTGGGCGGCCTTGAGGTAGCGGGGGATGTGAACCAGCTGGTCGTAGCCGGTTTTCGCCACGAATCCGGGGTAGACGAGGTTCTCCATCTGTGCCTTCACGTCGGAGACGGCGTGCATGGTCGTCAGCGAGGTGGCCTTCTTGATAGCCTTCTTCAGCGCGGTGGCTTCGGAGAGGATTTCGGCGACGAGCTTGGTCACGTCGAAGACCGTCTCGATGAGTTCGGCGCGCACGTGCTCGTAGAGTTCGCTGTATTCGGCGTGCGTGAAGATGGGCGTGTGCGGCACGAGGTGGTCGAGCGCCGCGACGGTGCAGTCGCGAATGAGCTCGTCGATGGAGCCGTGCGGGTTCTGCGTGAAGACGATTTTCTCCTTGTGGGAGAGGTGTTCGCTCACGTAGCGCACGGGCGAGGGCACCTGCAGCTGGAGCAGGCGGATGATGCCGCGACGCTGCGCGTGCAGCTGCTCTGCTTCGGTGGGGAAGATGCGCAGACCCACGCTAGAGCCTTCGTCCACGAGAGCGGGGTAGCCGTTAACCGCCTGGGTCGCGATGACACGCTGTACCTTGCGGGGGATTTCTCCGTTGGGGAAGAGGTCGGCGGGGAAGGCAGTGAGGCCGGTGACCTCGCGTACTCCGCCGGATGCACCCGCCTCGGCCTGGGTGCCCTTCGCCGGGTTCTTCGCGCCCTTCTTGGCAGAAGCCGCGGGGCCACTCGCGTTGCTCGAGCCGCCTGAATTGCCTGATCCACCCTGCGCGAGCGCCACCATTTTTGCCATGGTGTCGTCGGATGCGCCAAGGGAGTCGGCGAGGGCGCCACGAATCTCCTTGTGTAGCTGCTGCTGTAGGGCGCGCAGGTCCTTGCCTTCGCCCAGGATCTTGTTGCGTGCGTTGCGTACCTGGAATCCCATTTTCAGGTGTTCGGGCACGGCGTCCCAGTTGAAGGCTTCGGGCTCGACGACCACGCCGCGCAGGCGGCGTAGTACGAGTGCCAGGGAGGGGATGAGCTCGTCGGTGGCGGGGGAGTAGTCCTCCTCGAGGGCGGCGCAGGCGGCGCGTGCCACGTCGGGTGCGGGCACGAAGTTGCGGCGAATCGCCTTAGGGAGGGACTTGATGAGCGCGGTGACGAGTTCGTGGCGCAGGCCGGGAATCTGCCAGCGGAACGGTTCGGGGTTCAGCTGGTTGAGGAACAGGATGGGTACCTGGACTGCTACGCCGTCGCGCTTGGCGGCGTCGGTGCGTGCGCCTCCCACGTCGGCGGTGGGGGCGTATTCGTAGCGCAGGTCGAGGGTCAGTTCGCCGCTGTCGGTGCGCTGCACCCACTGGCGGGGGAACTGGGAGTCGTCGTAGTCGGCGGCTTCCTCATTGATGAGCTTTTCGGGGTTGAAGTCCAGGTAGTTGTCGTCTTCAAGACGTGCCTGCTTCCACCACTTGTCGAAGGCGCGCACGTCGGTGACGTGGGCGGGGATGCGTGCGTCGTAGAAGGCGAAGAGTACGGAGTCGTCCACGCGCAGGTCGCGGCGGCGTAGGCGTGCTTCAAGTTCCTCGACTTCGGCGAGGGCGCGCTGGTTGCGCAGGTAGAACTTGTGCTGGGTGTGCCATTGGCCTTCGACGAGGGCGGACTGGATGAACAGTTCGCGGGCCGCGGCGGCGTCTACGCGGGCGTACTGTACGGGGCGGTCGGCGTAGATGGTCAGACCGAAGAGGGTGCCCTTGGCGTAGGCGACTGCCGCGCCGGAGCTGAGGGACCAGTGCGGTTCGGAGTATTGCACGCTGATGAGGTGCTTGCCGATTTCTTCGATCCACTGCGGGTCGATGGAGGCGTTGGTGCGCGCCCACAGGCGGGAGGTTTCGACGAGTTCGGCGGAGAGCACCCAGTCGGGGCTCTTTTTGAACAGGCCGGAGCCGGGGAAGATCGCGAACTTGGTGCCGCGTGCGCCGAGGTATTCGCGGGGGCCGCGGTTGCGTCCCTTGGAGTCCTTTTCACGTTCTTCTTTGACGCCTACGTGCGAGAGCAGGCCGGAGAGCAGGCTCTTGTGGATGTCGATTTCGTGGGCGGAGGCGTTGATGTCCCTGCCGCCGCTGGCGTGAATGTTGGCGGTGCGTCCCATTTCGCGCAGCTGGGCGAAGAGGTCCTGCCATTCGCGGATGCGCAGGTAGTTGATGTATTCGCGGTGGCACATTTTGCGTAGCTGCGAGGAGGACAGCGCCGCCTGCTGCTCGTTGATGTAGTCCCAGAGCAGCAGGAAGGAGGAGAAGTCGGAGGTGTCGTCAACGAAGCGGGCGTGCATCGCGTCGGCTTCTGCGCGCACGTCGGCGGGGCGTTCGCGCGGGTCCTGGATGGTCAGGGCGGCGGCGAGCACCATCATTTCCTTGGCGCAGTTACGGCGGCCGCCTTCAATGATCATGCGGGCCAGGCGCGGGTCCACGGGGAATGCCGCCATGGCTCGGCCGATGGCGGTGAGGGTTGCGCTATTGCCGCGGCCCTTGCGGGGCTGGCGGGGGCGTTCGGTGAGCGCGCCGAGTTCGCGCAGCAGGTTCACGCCGTCGTTGATGGCGCGGGATGCGGGCGGCTGCACGAACGGGAAGCGGGAGATGTCGCCGGGTTCGCGGACCACGCCGATTGCGATCATCTGCAGGATGACGGCTGCGAGGTTGGTGCGTAGAATTTCGGGGTCGGTGAACTCGGGGCGCGAGTTGAAGTCTTCTTCGGAGTAGAGGCGGATTGCGATGCCGTCGCTGACGCGGCCGCATCGACCGGAGCGCTGGTTGGCGCTTGCCTGCGAGATGCGTTCGATGGGCAGGCGCTGAACCTTGGTGCGTGCCGAGTAGCGGGAGATGCGTGCGGTGCCGGTGTCGATGACGTACTTGATGCCGGGCACGGTCAGCGAGGTTTCGGCAACGTTCGTGGCGAGCACGATACGCGGGCGCGATCCGGGGGAGAACACGCGGTGCTGTTCGGCGAGCGAGAGGCGCGCGTACAGGGGCAGCACTTCGTAGTTCAGACGCGGCGACTTGAGAACCATTGCCTCGATGGCGTCCTTGGCGTCGCGAATTTCGCGTTCGCCGGAGAAGAAGATGAGGATGTCGCCGGGCGCTTCCTTGGAGAGTTCCTTGATGGCGTCGAGGATGCCGTCGGTGGGGTCGTGGTCGTCTTCGATTTCGTCGTCGCTGAGGTAGTCTTCCTCGTCGAGCGGGCGGTAGCGGATTTCCACGGGGTAGGTTCGGCCGGACACCTCAATGATGGGCGGCGCGTCGTCGGGCAGGATTGCTTCGGCGATTTCGCGTTCTTCGGCGCTGAGGTTTTCGTCGACGATGCCCTTACCCGGCACGTAGCTGGGGGAGAAGTGGCGTGCGAAACGCTCCGGGTCGATGGTCGCGGAGGTGATGATGACCTTCAGATCCGGGCGCTGCGGTAGGATGCGCTTAAGGTAACCGAGGATAAAGTCAATGTTCAGGCTGCGTTCGTGCGCTTCGTCAATGATGAGGGTGGAGTAGCGGCGCAGCAGCTTGTCGTTCTGGATTTCGGCGAGCAGAATGCCGTCGGTCATAAGCTTGATAGCGCTGTGTTCGCCCACTTCGGAGGTGAATCGCACCTGGTAGCCGACGGTTTCACCGATTTTCTGTCCGAGTTCTTCGGCGATGCGTTCGGCGACGGAGCGTGCGGCGAGGCGGCGCGGCTGGGTGTGGCCGATGAGGCCCTTCTCTCCCAGGCCCAGGTCGAGGCACATTTTAGGAATCTGGGTGGTCTTACCGGAGCCGGTTTCACCCGCGATGATGACGACCTGGTTGTCACGAATCGCGTTCATGATGTCTTCGCGGCGTTCGCTGACGGGCAGCTCTTCGGGGTAGGTGATGACCTCGGGGATGAGCGGCTCGTAGCGGCGCGGTGCCGGGCGGTTCTGCTGCTCGCCCTGGCGGTTACCGTTGGTGCCGCCCTGCTGGTTACCCTGCTTGCGGGCGCGGTTGTTGGCGCCTCCGCGTCGGTTGGAGCGGGAGGCGTTGGAGTTGCGTTCGGTGGTGCCGCGGGAGGAGTTCTTGCGGTCTGCGTTATTCTTCTGCGCACCCTTTTTCGGGGCGTCGTTTTTTACCGCGTAGTTCTCAGTAGTTTTATCTGCGGTTTTTTCGCCGGCTTTTTCAGAGGATCGTACCTTTGCCGCATGGATTGCGGCGGCCATGCTCGCCATGGTGGGGGCGGTGCGGGGGGCCTTAGAAGTATCTGCGTGTTTCTTCGTGGATTTCTGCTCAGACATATCCTATCCAGTGTACTCGCCTTGCCCGCGGTGGGCTTGGGGTGTGCTTTGTTTGTCATATTTGGGTTTGTTCGCGGTAACCCAGGGGTGGGCGGTGGTGGAATACTGACACCAGGAGAGCATTTAATGTACAATAAATGACATCAAATGCTATTAAGAGAGTTAATAATTATTCATCTGAATTTTATGCACCGTAGATGCGAATTAACTGCGCTTCTTAACTTTCTTTCGATAGTTTCGTTCAACTGCTACAGTGGTGAATAACACAGTAACGAAGGAGTGACTATGCCATCACCAAAGACGTACCCGGCAACACGTGTTGCAGTGTTGGATTGCTACGAAGACGGACAGCACGAAGAAATTCACCACCGCTGCGAAGAGCTCTTCCAAGCCCTCGTTCACGCGAGTCTGCGCACCCACTTCGACCGCCTCAGTGCCGAAGAAACCCTCTACCTGGTCACCGGCGACGGCGAGCGCGTACAAATTTCCCCCGAAATGTACGGGCCCCTCACCTCCGTAGCGCGCGCATTCGCCGACCGTAAGGACGTCTGCGTGGTACGCCAGGACCGCCTCATGACCACGCAGGAGGCGGCAGACTACCTGGGCGTATCCCGCCCGACCGTTGTTCGCCTGCTGGAGCGCGGAGATATTCCGTTCGAGCGCATTAACACGCACCGTCGCGTTGCTTTTGATGACCTCGAACGTTACCGCCTTGAGCACGAATACGTGAACCGCTGCGTTCGCTAAACCCGCATCTGGTCGATTACTTTCTGATCAATCACCCAGACCGGACAGTACGGTTCAGATAGCGCAGTTGAGCTATACAATGCGGTTGAAGAACTGCAGCATCTGCTGAACAATGTCGGGGCTAAAACAGCGCGAATCCCCGTGTTCGGCATCCGGAACCAGCACCAAATCGGTAGGTACCTGCCGCGTGCGCAGCGCCTGATACACCCGCACCGATTGCTGGTACGGCACACACGAATCACTAATACCGTGCACGAGCATGAGGGGAGTGGCACCGCCGCTCGCACCCTGTGCAGAGGCACTTTCGATCTTATTCACTCGTTTCTGGGGGCGTACCGCATCAATAGGATGCGCACGCTCCCAGTTCTTTTGGGCGCGCTCGATGCAGACACCGGGAACCGCCCGCTCACCCTTGGACGCGTCGATAGTAGACACATCTGCGGGTACGGGGTAGGTGCTTCCCAGCAGTCGCCATTCGGCGCCATCATCCTCGGGATGATCGAGGGCGTAGCCAGCCAGAGGGCGATCGGTGAAGATGGTCCTCAAATCGCTGACCCCGTAAAACGAAGCCGCCGCCGCCACCTGCGAACTATGGGACGGGTAGGCGCTTGCCGCCCTGCCTTCAAAGTATTCGTCGTGCTCGGGTGTGCTCGCAGAATCCCCAAATGCAGAGTCACCGGCGGCGGAATCTCCCGTATGCGCAACCATCATGCTCAGGTGCCCGCCGGCGCTTCCGCCCGCTACCGCAATGCGCTGCGGGTCAATACCGAACTCGTGCGCGTTGGCGCGGAAGAAACGCACCGCCTCCTTCACATCGTGCAGGGCACCCGGGAAGAGCGCCTGATGCGAATACCGGTAGTTGATGGACGCGACCGCCCAGCCTGCCTGCTGAAAAGCGGCGCGCATGAGCGCCTGGGTATTAGGCTGCTCCCCGCCAGGGGTGCGCAGGATAGTGTCGCGTAGGGCCTGGTTGGTGCCGAAGCGCCAGGCGCCACCGTGAACCCACACCAGCAACGGCGCGGGGGAAGAAGGCTCGGTAGCTGAAGTTTCGGCAGTTGAAGAATCAGCAGCCGCGGGGAAGAAATCGTAGGCGAACGCCTCGCGAGTTACCGGCGACTGCGCACCGTAGTCGGGTAACGAGTGGGCATCGTAAAAGCCCGCCTCGCGGTAAAAACCGGAGCGGTACCCGGTACTCTCAACGACGGGTGCACTCTCAGCGTTCGACATGCTCTCAGAAGTCTGCATGAATCAGCGCCGCGTTAGGGAACCAGTACAATCTTGCCGCGGGTGCGACCCGTCGCAACCAGGGCATGAGCCTGCGCAGCCTGCGAAAAATCAAGCACCTGATCCACGTGCACCTTCAACAGGCCCAAGGACATGAGGCGGGCAATCTCCTGCATCTGCGTGCGGTCCGGGTGAACCGTCAGCCACTGCGCCTCGAAGCCGCGCTCACGCGCAACATCCAGCGGGTCGGGGCTGGTCAGGGTAACAATACGACCGCCGGGAACCAACACCTCCAGCGAATCGAGGAAGGTCTGCTGACCGGTGGAATTGAGCACCACATCCATGGTCTGACCCAGCGCGGCACGGAAATCCTCGGTGCGGTAATCAATGGGCTGGGCACCCAACGAGCGCACAAACTCGTGGTTCGCCGCGGAGGCGGTCGCAAAAACCTGAGCGCCAGCCTGAGCCGCCAACTGAACGGCGAGATGACCGACACCTCCGGCACCGGCGTGAATGAGCACGCGCTCACCTTCCTTCAATCGCGCCACTTCGAAGAGCGCCTGGTATGCGGTCAGCGCCGCCAGGGGAGCGCCGCCCAACTGCGCGCAGGGAACATCGGCGGGCACCTTCACCAGCTGATGTGCCGGGGCAAGCACATACTCGGCGTACGCGCCTGCGGGGGCGGGGAAAGACACCAGACCGAAAACGCCGTCGCCCACCTTGAAACCCGTGTAGTCACCAGCGGTGGCAACCACGGTGCCGGCAACATCCCAACCGGGAACGAACGGCTTGTACGACGGGTCGGCAAGCTGAGCTGCGGGGCCCAGACCCTTGCGGGTGGTCAGGTCAATCGGGTTCACACCGGCGGCAACCGTCTTGACGAGCACGTGACCGCGCACCGGGGCGGGGATGGGCACGTTTGCTTCGTGCAGAACGCTTTCGTCGCCCCATTCGGTGAGCTGAATCTGGCGCATGGTGGTCACGGGTTTACCTCCGCTGTTGTGGCTTAAAGTTCGGGTTGAGTTGAACAGTGTGCGCGTTTCCCTATTCTCTCAGGGTTGTTAGCGCTGCCACAACAGGCAGGAGGGTAGTGTCCACCCTCTGAAGTTGAAGAGGGAGCTGCCCAGCATGGCCGCTAAATAAAAAGGAGCCGATACCCGAACAATACGCCTCGGATATCGGCTCCCGTGTTCCCTCTCGAATAAGAACATCGTGCCCCTGAAAGGATTCGAACCTTCGACCCCCAGTACCGGAAACTGGTGCTCTAATCCGCTGAGCTACAGAGGCAACCCCACCATGGTATCAGATATGCGCTAGATAATACGGTCAGGCACCCGCCAAGGCTTGCTAGAATAGTTTGTTATGACTCCTGAAGAACTCTCTGAAGCCATTGCGCTTGCCCTTGAAGAAACCATTTCCTCCGGCCAGCTGACCCTCGTGGAGGGCGCTGAACTGCCCGCCGTCCGAGTAGAGCGCCCCAAGTCCCGCGAACACGGCGACTGGGCAACTAACGTCGCTCTGCAGCTCGCCAAGAAGGTGGGCAAGAACCCGCGTGAGGTAGCAGCTCTTCTGGCAGAGAAGATTGGCGCCATCGCCGGTGTTGCATCCGTAGATATTGCTGGCCCCGGCTTCCTGAACATCACCCTGGACGCCGCAGCTGCTGGTGAGCTTGCCGCCACCATCGTTGAGGCTGGTGAAGCATACGGCCGCAGCGACAAGTTCGCTGGTAAGACCATTAACCTTGAGTTCGTTTCCGCGAACCCCACCGGCCCCATCCACCTGGGTGGCACCCGCTGGGCTGCCGTCGGTGATGCGCTCGCCCGCGTCCTTGAGGCTGAGGGCGCTAACGTCGTGCGTGAATACTACTTCAACGACCACGGTACCCAGATTGACCGTTTCGTGCGCTCCCTGATTGCCGCTGCTCGCGGTGAGGAGACCCCCGAGGACGGCTACGCTGGCGCGTACATTGTTGACATTAAGGACCAGATTCTGGCTCAGCGCCCCGACGCGCTTGAGGCTGAGAACCCCGAAGAGATTTTCCGCGAAATCGGTACTCACCTGATGTTCGATCAGATCAAGGAGTCCCTGGCGGCATTCGGTACTCACTTCGACGTGTTCTTCCACGAGAACTCCGTGTTCGAAGGCGGCAAGGTGGACGCCCTGCTCGACGCTATGCGCGAGAACGGTCAGCTCTTCGAGGCTGACGGCGCATGGTGGATGCGCACCACCGACTACGGCGACGACAAGGACCGCGTGGTCATTAAGTCTGACGGTAACCACGCCTACGTGGCGGGTGATATCGCCTACTACCAGGACAAGATGACCCGTGCAGTAAACCCCGCTGACGTGGCGATTTATATGCTCGGCGCTGACCACAGCGGCTACGTGGGCCGTCTGAAGGCTATCGCCCAGATTCTTGGTTACCGCGCCGACCAGATTGAGGTCATGATCGGTCAGCTGGTGAACCTGGTCAAGGACGGCAAGCCCGTCCGCATGTCCAAGCGTGCCGGCACCGTGGTCACCCTCGAGGACCTGGTCGAGGCTGTTGGCGTTGACGCGGCACGCTACGAGCTGACCCGCTACTCGGTGGACACCCCCATCGACATTGACCTGGGCCTGCTGACCTCCAAGAGCAACGAGAACCCGGTCTACTACGTGCAGTACGCTCACGCACGCACCGCCGCTGTGGCACGCAACGCCGCGGAGGCTGGCGTGAAGGTCGAGGACGGCGTGGACACCTCCCTGCTCGACTCGGCTGCTGACGGCGAGCTGCTGGCTGTACTCGGTCAGTTCCCGGCTGCCGTGCGTGACGCCGCGAAGTTCTACGAGCCGCACCGCGTGAACCGCTACCTGGAGCAGCTCGCTTCGGCATACCACAGCTGGTACGGCGTTTCCCGCGTCGCCCCCAAGGCGGATGAAGAGGTCACCGACCTGCACCGTACCCGCCTGCTGCTGAACAACGCGGCACAGCAGGTGCTGGCTAACGGCCTGAACCTGCTGGGTGTGAGCGCACCCGAGCGCATGTAATACTCTCGTTTCAACCCCCGACCCGGTGCTACTGGGGCGGGGGTTGAACGTATGCCGGCAAGATAGCTAAGAAAGAGACACGATGAGCGAAGCCCGCGCCCTCTACGCCCCCGAATGGCTCACCTACCCCGAGCACCCCGAGACCCTGTCCCGCACCATCTGGACTGACTCCTTCACCCGCAATGAGCAGGGCGAGCTCTGCATTGATGGCGTGACCGTCAGCGACCTGGTTGATGAGCACGAAACCCCGCAGTACGTCTTCTCCGAGACGACCTTCCGTACCCGCGCCCGCGCCTACCGCACCGCTTTTGAGCAGGCTTTCGCCGCGCACGGTGCGAAGGTAAGCGTCTACTACGCCGGTAAGTCGTTCCTGTCCACTGCCGTGGCGCGCTGGGCGACCGAGGAGGGCCTGTGCCTGGATACCGCCTCCGGTGGTGAGTTGGCGTTGGCTCTGCGCGCACAGGTGCCCGGTGCGAACATCGCCCTGCACGGTAACAACAAGTCGGAGGCTGAGATTGCCCGCGCGATCCGTAACGGCCTGGGCCGCGTGGTGGCTGACTCGGTGGACGAGCTCAAGCTCATTGAGCGCGTGTACGCCGAGCTTGCCGCCGAGCGTGTGGCTGAGGGCGAGGAACCCTACGCTCCGGTTCCGGTGCTGATTCGCATCACCCCCGGCGTGCATGCCTCGACCCACGAGTCCATTGCGACCGCACACGAGGATCAGAAGTTCGGCATGTCCCTACAGCCCGGCACCGCCGCGCTCGCCGGTTTGGACGAGGAGGAGCTGGAACACTGGGGTGTTGAGGCTACCGATTCTTACGCGGCTCTGGCTGCCGCGATTCTGAATGCGACCGATTCCCTGGATTTCCGCGGTATTCACTGCCATATTGGTTCGCAGATTTTTGAGGCGGAGGGCTTCGAGCAGGCGGCTACTACCGCCCTGGAGTTCATGAACCGTCTCAACCGTGACCTGGGCGTGACCCTGCCGGAGCTGGACCTGGGTGGTGGCTACGGCATCGGCTACACCGAGGCGGATCACCCCCGCTCCATTACCGAGGTGACCGAGTCGATTGCCGCTTCCGTCGCGGCGACCTGTGAGCGCCTGGGCATGGCGATTCCGCACATGTCGTTCGAGCCGGGCCGTTCCATTTCCGGTCCTTCGGGTGCGACCCTGTACACGGTGGGCACCATTAAGAACGTGAGCATTGAGGATGAGAACGGCGAGATCCGTGTGCGCCGCTACGTTTCGGTGGACGGCGGTATGAGCGATAACGCCCGCCCGGTGCTGTACGAATCGGATTATTCGGTGACCCTGGCGAATCGTGCTCCGGCGGGGGAGCAGGTGCTCTCTCGCGTGGTGGGTAAGCACTGCGAGTCTGGCGATGTGGTGGTGCGCTACTGCTACCTGCCCGCTGACCTGCAGGCTGGCGATATTCTGGCGGTTCCGGCGACCGGCGCGTACTGCTATGTGCTGGGTTCGAACTATAACTTCTTGACTCGCCCGCCGGTGATTGCCACTGCTGAGGGTAAGCCTTCTCGCATGATGATTCGCCGTCAGCGTGAGGAGGATATGTTGGCGCTGGATATGGGGTCGGAAATCTAAGAACCCTGTCTGACATCATGAAAAGCCGTGAAGTTCCCGTTTCTGGCAATGGACGCCGTGAGGTGGCGGTTGCGGGCGGGGTCTTCACGGTTTTGAGTGCTCAAAACTCTGCAGACACTAAGGTTCACCTCATCACTGTGAGGGATACCTCGTCTCAGAGAGTAAAAGTCGCAGCTTGAGGCTGCTGAGCCGTCCCCGGCTCTTGATAAAGTGGTTGTTGAGTGCGTGCTCTGCGCCGCATCCACGCCGTAGCCCGAAGAGATACCGGGGCGAACCCGGAACAGACCGTAGAAAGAGACTATCGTGGCTGAAAAGATCAAAGTAGCACTGCTTGGTGCCGGTAATGTCGGTTCCCAGGCTGCTCGCATCCTGGTAGAGGATAACGCCGTCCTTGAAAAGCGCATTGGCGCCCCCGTGGAGTTGATCGGTATTGCTGTGCGCGATACTAATGCATCCCGCCACTGGAATGCGGACCCCTCGCTGTACACCACCGACGCTGAATCCCTGATTGATGCGGCGGATGTGGTCATCGAGCTGACTGGTGGCATTGAGCCGGCTCGCACTCGTATTCTGCGTGCTCTGGAGGCTGGTAAGTCGGTGGTCTCCGGTAACAAGGCGCTACTGGCTAAGCACGGCGTGGAGCTGCAGGCGGCCGCTGATAAGTCCGGTGCTCAGCTTTCCTATGAGGCTGCTGTTGCGGGCGCTATCCCGATTCTGCGCCCCCTGCGCGACTCTCTGGCTGGTGACCGTGTGACCCGCGTTCTGGGCATTATGAACGGCACCACCAACTACATTCTTGACCAGATGGACACCACCGGCGCATCCTTCGCGGATGCACTGGCTGAGGCTCAGAAGCTCGGCTACGCGGAGGCTGACCCGACCGCTGACGTTGAGGGCCACGACGCCGCATCGAAGGCTGCGATTGTTGCTTCGCTGGCGTTCCACTCGACTTTCACTATTGATGATGTGCACACCGAGGGCATTACTTCCATCACCGCTGATGATGTTGCTGCCGCGGATGCTGATGGTTACGTCATCAAGCTGCTGGCTATTTGCGAGCGCGAGGGTGAGAACGGCGCGAACATTCGCGTGAACCCGACTCTGATTCCTCGTCAGCACCCGCTGGCTGGTGTGCACGGTGCGTTCAACGCTGTGTTCGTTGAGGCGGAGAACGCCGGCGAGCTGATGTTCTACGGCCCCGGTGCAGGTGGCGCTCCGACTGCTTCGGCTGTTCTGGGTGACTTCGTGTCCCTGGCTCGTCGTCTGGTGTTGGGCGGTCCCGGTGTTCCGGAGACTTCTCACGCTCAGTTGCACGCAACTAGCCTGGATAACGTGGTGTCTCGCTACTCGGTGGGTGTTCTGGTAGAGGATCGCCTGGGTGTTCTGGCGAACATTACCCGCATCCTGACTGAGCACGGCATTTCTGTTGATTCTCTGCGCCAGTCCGCCCCGAAGGAGGGTGTGGCTCAGATTCGTATGGTCACCCACTCTGCGAAGGACGCTGATTTGCGCCGTGCGATTGCTGTGATTGACGCTCTGGACACTGTGCGTGAGGTGAACTCGGTCATCCGCGTGGAGTCTGAGAAGCACTAGGCGCTTAGCGCTAACTGATGTGCGGCACGCGCCGCTCACTAAACGTGCGATGCTCGCGTGTAGAAGCATCGCTCACGAACGAACCCGCGTACCCGCTACCGCGCCGAACCTACGGAAGGTTCGGCGGGCGGGGCGCCAAGATTGAAGGAGAAGCCAATGGCACACGTGTGGCAGGGCGTTATCAATGAGTACCGTGACCGTCTGCCCTTCGCAGACGATGTGAAGGCTGTGACCCTGGGCGAGGGCGGTACCCCGCTGATTCACGCGCCGGCACTGTCTGCTGAGACCGGTAACACCGTTTACCTGAAGTTTGAGGGTATGAACCCGACCGGTTCGTTCAAGGACCGCGGCATGACCAGTGCGATGACCGCCGCTAAGCGTGACGGTGCGAAGGCTGTTGTGTGTGCTTCGACCGGTAACACTTCCGCTTCGGCTGCTGCGTACGCTCTGCAGGCTGGTATGCGCTGTGCAGTGCTGGTTCCGGACGGCAAGATTTCCATGGGTAAGCTGTCTCAGGCTATTGCTCACGGTGCTGACATCATTCAGATTGACGGCAACTTCGATAACTGCCTGGAGATTGCTCGCAAGCTCAGCGAGAACTACCCGGTGTTCCTGGTGAACTCGGTTAACCCTTACCGTATTGAGGGTCAGAAGACCGGTTCGTTTGAGGTTGTTGACACCCTGGGTGACGCTCCCGATTACCACCTGCTGCCGGTTGGCAATGCGGGTAACATCACCGCGTACTGGAAGGGCTACAAGGAGTACTCGGAGCCTTACACCAACCGTGACGGTAAGGTGCTGGAGCCGGTTGCGACCAAGCGTCCGATTATGTGGGGCTTCCAGGCTGCTGGTGCTGCACCGATCGTTGCTGGTCACCCGATTGAGGCTCCTGAGACCATTGCGACCGCAATCCGTATCGGTAA
Organism: Rothia sp. HMSC069D01; assembly: GCF_001810135.1. Taxonomy (NCBI): domain Bacteria; kingdom Bacillati; phylum Actinomycetota; class Actinomycetes; order Micrococcales; family Micrococcaceae; genus Rothia; species Rothia sp. HMSC069D01. Next base: position 730,922 of record NZ_KV800108.1, on the reverse strand, counting down.
CCCCGCGTCGTGGGAGAAGGCTGAAGCTGCTCGTGACGAGTCCGGCGGCGTGATTGAGGCTGTCACCGATGAGGAGATTCTGGAGGCGCACCGCTGGCTGTCTGCCCGCGAGGGTGTCTTCGTGGAGCCGGCTTCGGCTGCTGGCGTTGCGGGTCTGCTGAAGAAGCACCGCGCAGGTGAAGCTCCCGAGGGTAAGACCATCGTGATTACCGTGACCGGTCACGGTCTGAAGGACCCCCAGTGGGCTCTTGAGGCTGTTAACGGTGTGAAGGTTGAGCCGACTAAGGCTCCCTTCGACGTGGTTGCTGTGGCAGATATTCTTGATTTGAACTAGTCTGTTCATACTACGATGTGCACTCCGTCCCGTGTTTGCGGGGCGGGGTGCACCTGCATGACAGCCCCTTTTTGTATCTTTCACCTATTCACTCATTACGTCACCGATCGCGAGGTTCTTCTCATGTCTTCCCTGCATATTTCTGATATTCCGGTGGGCGCGTCCGTTAAGGTTCGCGTTCCCGCTACGAGCGCTAACCTGGGTCCCGGCTATGACAGCATGGGTTTGGGCCTTGGCTTCTATGATGAGCTGGTTGTTGAGCGCATTGAGTCCGGCCTGGAGTTTGAGCTCAGCGGTGAGGGTAGCGCGGATGTTCCTCGCGATGAGAGCCACCTGGTCTTGCAGGCGATGAAGGCCGGTTTTGCGGCGGCTGGTTTGGATGAGCTGCCGCCGGTGAAGCTGATTGCTGATAATAAGATTCCGCATTCTCGCGGTATGGGTTCTTCGGCGTCCGCTATTGTGGCGGGTGTGGCTGCGGCGAGCGGTCTGCTGCCGGAGGAGCACCGTCTGAGCCGTGAGCAGATGCTGCAGGTCGCCTCCGATATGGAGGGCCACCCGGATAACGTAGCTCCGGCGATTTACGGCAACCTGTCGGTGTCTTGGGGCGAGATGGGTAACTGGAAGACCGTGATTATTCCGGTGCATCCTGACGTTCACCCTGTGGTGGCTGTGCCCGATTATGAGGTGTCGACGAAGCTTGCCCGTTCGCTGATTCCTGCGCAGATGCCCCACGTTGAGGCGGCGGCGAACTCGGCTCGTGCGGCGCTGCTGGTGCGCACCCTCTCTGATACTCCCGAGTACCTGATGGATGCGACCGTGGATTACCTGCATCAGGGGTACCGCGTGACCGCGATGGAACCGTCGGCTACGCTGGTTGCGTACCTGCGCGGTCAGGGTTTTGCGGCGGTGATTTCTGGTGCTGGCCCGACCGTTTTGACCTTTGCCCACGGCGATGAGCAGGTGCGACAGGTTCAGGACGCTATTGCCGAGTTTGAGGCGACCCACCCTAGTAGCGTTATTGCGGATCGCCGCCTGAACTGGCGGGTTCTTCCCCTTGAAATTGACACTGAAGGTGTTATAGTTACTCAGTAGGACGTTATTAGTTCGTCCTACGTTGAGGTTCGCCCGTCGTTCAATGTAGACCGTCGATACTATCCTTCGTAACGTACTTCCGTTTCCCCTGATGCCTCAGATGCTTTTTGTGTCTGAGCGGGAACCGGCAAGGTTCGGGGGAGTGCCTTTGGGATTCATGTCTTTCTTTATTTCTGACGCATAAGGAAGACTGTTCTGAGGGTTCGGTTTCGCGGCGGGTGCCCTTTCAAAGTGACCAATCCATCCTCTTCATCTCGCGTAGATGGTTTGTATAGATGATGGTTTGGGCTTACCCACATTTGTGATAGAGCGCCTTATCTTCCGTGTGTGCTCGCTGTGTCTGAATCAGCGGGTACGGTAAGAGACGCGAACCGCCTCCAGCGCGGTTCGAGGGAGTCGAAGGTGCAGACTGCTGTTTTCTTTCGGCAGTGTCTAAACCTTTGACCGCGCTATAGCGCCCGCCCGATCTTTATTCTGAAGATTTTCAGGGCTTATAACCAAAGGAATTGTAGTTGGCAAAGAATATTGTTGTCACCGATGAGTACGGTACGGCAGCTGCCGCACCGGAACTTGCAAACTTGAAGGTCGCGCAGCTGCGTGTCCTCGCCCAGCAGCTTGGCATCCGCGGCTATCTGAAGTTGAAGAAGGCTGAGCTGGTTCAGGCTCTTGAGGAGCATCAGCGTGGTGGCGCCGTAGCCGCTCCTGCTGAGCCCAAGGCTGAGACTCCCGCTGAGTCTGCCCAGACCCCCGCTACTGAGAAGGCTGAGGAGTCTAAGCCTCGCCGTACCCGTCGTACTCGCACCCAGAAGGATGCTGAGGCGAAGGCGGAGAAGGCTGAGAAGACCGAAAACGCTGAGTCTGCTGAGGCTCCCGCCGAGGGCGCTGAGAAGGCTGAAAAGTCTGAGAAGCGTACCCGCTCTTCCCGTTACGAGACTCCCGCTCAGAAGCGTGCGCGCGCTCGCCGTGCCGCTGAGGGTGAGGACGCATCGGCTGAGCAGTCCGAGAAGACTGAGAATAACGAGAAGCCGGAGAAGCGTACCCGCCGCACCCGCACCCGTAAGGACGAGAAGCCCGCTGAGCTTCCTCCGCTGGATGTGCGCGCTGAGCTGGCTGCTGAGCGTATTGGCGAGCGTGCGGAGCAGGTTGACCTGCCCGGTAACTCTGCTGAGCTGAAGGCTACTACCGCTGACGGCACCGCGAGCCTGGACAGCCTGAACGCTGCCCTGGACATGACTTTTGGCACCCCCGACGGTGAGAAGAGCTCGAAGCGTACCCGCACCCGTGAGCGTCGCCGCGACCAGGATGGCGAGCGCACCGAGCGTCGCACTAAGCGTGAGCGTAACGCAGAGCGTGCAGAGCGCAACACTGAGCGTAGCGAACGTGCCGAGCGTAAGGCTGCTGAGCGTGCAGAACGCGCAGAGCGTGCCGAGCGTACTGAGCGCCGTTCTAAGCGTGACCGTCAGGCTGAGCGTGCTGAGAAGCAGGCTCGCCGCCGCGAGGAGAACGAGCCTCGCCTGAGCGAAGACGATGTGCTGGCACCGATTTCGGGTGTTCTGGACATTCTCGACAACTACGCTTTCGTGCGTACCACCGGCTACCTGCCCGGCACCAACGACGTGTACGTCTCCCTGGCTCAGGTGAAGAAGTACAACCTGCGTAAGGGTGACCACGTGCTCGGCGCGATTCGTGTGCCGCGTGAGGGTGAGTCGAACAGCCGCCAGCGTTTCAACGCCCTGGTCCAGGTTGAGGCGATTAACGGTCAGAGTGTTGAGGAAGCAGCGAACCGCCGCGTGTTCTCGAAGCTGACTCCGCTGTACCCCAAGGAGCGTCTGCGCCTGGAGACCACCCCGAAGAAGCTGGGCACCCGCGTGGTGGACCTGGTGTCCCCGATTGGTAAGGGTCAGCGTGGTCTGATTGTGTCCCCGCCGAAGGCGGGTAAGACCCTCATGCTGCAGTCCATTGCGAACGCGATTACTGTGAACAACCCGGACGTGTACCTGATGATGGTCCTGGTGGATGAGCGTCCTGAAGAAGTGACCGATATGCAGCGCACCGTCAAGGGTGAGGTTATTGCCTCGACCTTCGACCGCCCGGCTGAGGATCACACCACTGTGGCTGAGCTGGCTATTGAGCGTGCGAAGCGTATGGTGGAGCTCGGCTACGATGTGGTCGTGCTGCTGGACTCCATGACCCGCCTGGGCCGCGCATACAACCTGGCGGCTCCCGCATCCGGTCGTATCCTGTCCGGTGGTGTGGATTCTGCTGCACTGTACCCGCCGAAGAAGTTCTTCGGTGCTGCCCGCAACATTGAAGAGGGCGGCTCGCTGACCATTCTGGCTACCGCGCTGGTTGAGACCGGTTCGAAGATGGATGAAGTGATCTTCGAAGAGTTCAAGGGCACCGGTAACATGGAGCTGCGCCTGTCCCGTCAGCTGGCGGATAAGCGTATCTTCCCGGCGGTTGATATTAATGCTTCTGGTACTCGCCGCGAGGAGAACCTGCTCTCCCCGGATGAGATCAAGATTATGTGGGGTCTGCGCCGTGCCCTGGCGGGTATGGAACCCGAGCAGGCTCTGGGTGTTCTGACCAACCAGCTGCGTAAGACTGAAAGCAACGTGGAGTTCCTTCTGACGGTTCAGAAGAACGGTCTGCGTCTGGTCGACTAAGGCTCGTATCTCACGCGCCCCACCTCCTCATTGTGGGTGGGGCGCGTGAGCCGTTCGTTTTGTGCATCCCCGTTGTGAGGGGTGTGAGATGTCTAGTGCCTGCCCGTGCGGCGTAAAGTGCGGGAGATGGAAGAGAGAACAGAATGTTTGAATCTATTCAGGTTCTGCTGGATGAGCACGCTGACCTGCAGAATCAGCTGGCTGACCCCGCCGTGCAGGCGAATCAGGGTAAGGCACGCCGTGTGGGCCGCCGTTACGCGGAGCTGACCGGTATTGTGACTGCGTACAACAAGTACACTTCGCTGAAGGATGACCTTGAGGCTGCTCGCGAGATGGCTGATGAGGATCCGGATTTCGCGGCGGAGATTCCCGGTCTGGAGGAGGAGCTGGAGGTTGCTCAGGAGAAGCTGCGCCGCCTGCTGATTCCGCGTGACCCGGATGATGGCCGTAACGTCATTCTTGAGGTGAAGGCTGGTGCCGGTGGTGACGAGGCGGCTCTGTTTGCTGGTGACCTGCTGCGCATGTACATGCGTTACGCCGAGCACAAGGGCTGGAAGACTGAGATTATTTCTTCGACCAGCACTGACGTGGGCGGTTATAAGGATGCCCAGATTGCTATTAAGGGCTCCTCGAATGAGCCGGCTGAGGGCGTGTGGGCGCACCTGAAGTATGAGGGTGGTGTGCACCGTGTGCAGCGTGTTCCGGCGACTGAGTCTCAGGGCCGTATTCACACTTCCGCCGCCGGTGTGTTGGTGTTCCCCGAAGTGGATGAGCCCGAGGAAATCGAGATTAACCAGAACGACCTGAAGATTGACGTGTACCGTTCTTCGGGCCCCGGTGGCCAGTCTGTGAACACCACTGACTCGGCGGTGCGTATTACCCACCTGCCGACCGGTATTGTGGTGGCGATGCAGAATGAGAAGTCTCAGCTGCAGAACCGTGAAGCCGCGATGCGCGTTCTGCGTGCGCGACTGCTGGCTCACCAGCAGGAGCAGATTGACGCTGAGAACGCGGCGCACCGTGCTTCGCAGGTGCGTACCATGGACCGTTCGGAGCGTATCCGTACCTACAATTTCCCAGAGAACCGCATTGCGGATCACCGTACCGGCTACAAGGCGTACAACCTGGATGCTGTACTGAATGGTGACCTGGAGCCTGTGGTTCAGTCCGCTATTGAGATGGATGAGGCGCACCGCCTCGCTCAGGTGGGCCAGGAACAGAAGTAGTTCTGTGCAGACGTAGGTTCTGTATATAGACTCTTGTCGATTCACTGAATCGACGTGAGATGTTGGTGAGGGGCTCGCCGCTACGGCGGTGGAGCCCCTTAGCCATATGCTGTGACAGGTTTTGAGCTGTTGAGAGAGCGTAAGGAGAGCTCATGAAGGTGAATGTGCACGACCCGCGCGGGGAAGAACTCGCGCAGGTACTCACGCGCGCCACCGCGGCACTGGCGCAGGTGCCCAGCCCCCGCGTCGATGCTGAGCTACTCGCCGCGCACCTGCTCTACGACGGCTCACGCTCGCGCCTCCAGCACGCCGCGCTGATGGGGGAACGGCTCACCCCCGACCAGGTCGCAGAGTACGAGGCGCTAGTCGCCCGCCGCGTCTGCCGCGAACCGCTGCAACACATCACCGGCTCCGCTCCCTTCTACCGCCTAGAACTGGCAGTCGGACCGGGCGTGTTCGTACCCCGACCCGAAACCGAACTGCTCGTCGAAGAAGCCCTCAAAGCGCTGAACACACGCACCGATTCGGCAACCGGTGCGCTGCGCATCGTCGACCTGTGCACCGGCTCCGGCGCTATCGCCGCGGCAATCAAGAGCGAACTGCCGAACGCCCAGGTGTTCGCGGTGGAACTCTCCGAAGACGCCATCCCCTACACCCGTAAAAACCTGGAGCCGCTCGGCGTGCACCTGGTACAGGGGGACGCTCTCACCGCCCTGCCCGAACTTGCCGGAACCTTCGACGCAGTACTCTCGAACCCTCCGTACATTCCGCCGGCGAACGTACCCGCCGACCCGGAAGCCGCCCTGCACGACCCGGACATGGCACTGTACGGAGGGGGAGAGGACGGCATGCAGATGCCCTCCGCAATTGCCGCCCGCGCCTTCGAGCTTCTTACCCCCGGCGGCCTGTTCATCATGGAGCACGACGACACCCAGGAAGAAGCCGTCGCCGAACTGCTGGGGCGCATCGGCTTCGAGGGTTGCTACCCGGTGCGTGACCTGAATAATCGTCCGCGTCATAGCGTCGGTTATAAACCGCGCCCATTAGAGCCTTTAGACTAGTAGATGCACCATCTAGCTCGTGCCGGGCTGCGTGAAGGCAACGCGTCCACCTCCTCAACCTGCTCAGAGCCGGTGAGATATGGTGAACCCCCGGAAGAGTGCTTCCACATGGCGCGTTGTGGGTGCCGGTGTCTCGCCGCATCCAGAAAAACATGAGAGAATAAAACCCGTGACTGCAAAGCTGTACCCCGTAACGACTGAAACTGAGACCCGCGAGGCCATTGAAGCTGCCCGCGAGGCGCTGAAGGCGCACGACACGATTGTGATGCCCACCGATACCGTCTACGGTATTGCCGCCGATGCTTTCTCGCATCAGGGCGTTGCCAAGCTGCTGGCAGATAAGGGCCGCGACCGCACCATGCCGCCGCCCGTGCTGATCTTTGATCTTGCTGCGCTCGCTGGCGTGGTCGACGACGTTCCGGACGATATTTACGATCTGGGTGGTCGCTTCTGGCCTGGCGCGCTGACTATGATTCTTCACGCGTACCCGTCGCTGAGCTGGGATTTGGGCGAGACTCGCGGCACTGTTGCCGTGCGTGTTCCCGATGACGAGTTCGCCCTAAAGCTGCTGACTGAGCACGGTCCGCTGGCGGTTTCTAGCGCGAACAAGACCGGTCAGGAAGCCGCACTGGACGCACAGACCGCCATGGATTCGCTGGGTGAGGATGTTGCCGTGGTTATTGACGGTGGCGTTCGTCCTAAGCCGCTTGAGTCTGAGCCGAATGAGGACGGCGTGGTTGTGGTGACTGAGCGTGACCCGGCACCGTCGACGATTCTGGATTGCACTTCCTTCCCCTACGTGGTGGTTCGTGAGGGTGCGATTTCGGTGGAGGAGCTGCGTGAGGTCGTTCCGACCATTCTGACTCGTGCGGAGGCTGACGAGCAGGCAGCTCGTAAGGTTGAGGAAGCTGAGACTGCTTCTTCTGCGCCGTCTGAGTCGACTCCTTCTGAGCGTGCTCTGGATGAGCAGGCTGACCTGGATGAGGCGTACGAGCAGTGGGACAGCACCCACACTGTGAGCGGTGAGCCTGCTCGTCGCGCTTCGGCACCGGTTGCCGGTTCTGTCGCTGCGTCTCTGCTGGGCGCTACTTCGGCTCTGTCTTCTGCTTTCAGCACTGGCGTGGATCAGGAGCGTTCGCGCGGCTACCGTGACAACACTCCGAAGCCGGTTCGTGCGGATGAGCCGCAGACCCACCCGGTTCCTGCTGATACTGCTCGCGCGCTGGTCTTTGGCGAGTCGAAGATTGAGACTGCCGCTCAGAGTGCACCCGCTCAGAGCGAGGCTAAGCCGGCAGAAGCTAAGGCTGAAGACGCTAAGACTGAGGCTACCAAGACTGAAGCTGAGGCAAAGACCGAGCAGAAGGATGCCCCGGAGGACCACCTCTAAACCTCTGCGGGTTATAGCGCTCGGGTATAAATCTCGGAGCATAAAAACGTATAGGGAACCCCCGATATATCGTTCAGATATATCGGGGGTTCCCTTTCGTTATGAGTCCTCTAGGTTATGCGCCCCTAGGCTGCATACATCAGGCTGCCTGCCTCAGGTCGTGCACCTTTAGGAGAGCACGCGCGCTACCTAGTTCTTCTCGAAGCGGCGGTCCTTCTTCTTACCCAGCGCGGTGTGGGCGTTGCGCAGTACTTCACGCACGCGCGGGGTGGGCAGAAGGTTGTTGTCACGTGCCCAGGAGTCGTCGATGCCCTGGCCGAACCACATGACCTCGACCTTACGTACGGATCCTGCGAACTTGTCGTTCATTAGTTCGGAGACGGTGTAGCCCGCCTTGACGGCCGCGCGGCAGAGCCACTCGGGCAGGCGGTGCGGGTGGCGGCGACCAGCATCCACGGATGCGGAGGCGACGGTTGCGCCTTCCCAGGGCTGCAGCACGATGGTGGGTAGCTCGCCGGGGAAGGTGCCGAGCATGACCACGAATTCTGCGAGGGCGTGCACGCTGGAAACCGGGGACTTGCCGGTGCCTGCACCCGCAACGGATGCGAAGGGGGAGGAGGCCATCTTGGCGAAGAGTTCGGTGGTGCGTCGGCCGCGGCCCTGCACGCTGGTTGCGCGAAGGATGCACAGTTCGGGTGCGCAGTCGGGGTGCTCTTCGAGGAAGTAGTCCTGCAGGTCGAGCAGCGCTTCTTCGCCGAGTGCCTTGGAGAAGGAGTAGGCGCTGAACGGGTTGGTCTCTTCGGAAGCATCTAGCACGAGGCGCGGGCCCTGTACTGCTGCGGAGGAGAGGTGGATGACGCGGCGCACGCCGGTGCGCTGCGCGGCGATGGCGATTACGGCGGGAAGCAGGGCGTTTGCGCCGACGAGCGGGGGCAGATCTTGCATATTGGGTGCTGCGAGGCCCGCCGCGTTGACGACGACCTGCGCGCCGGCGAAGGCTTCTGCGAGGGAGTCGATGATGCCTTCAAGCTGGTCTGCTTCGTCGATGATGCTGTCTACGTCGAGGGCGCGGGTTGCGAGTCGAGGTGCCTCGATGGGGTCGACGCTGATACCTTCTGCGTTCAGACGCGCGACGATGGAGGAACCAACGAAGCCGCTGGCGCCAATGACTTTCCACTTGGATTCGGACATCTCTTTTACCTCTCACGAGCCCGCGTACGTTGCGGGGAAAAATGGGGTCATTTCAACTTTCCCATATTTGAACAGTTTATGGGGAATTTGTGGGGTTTTATTCGGTCTCTGGTCGTTTTTTCGCACGGGGTGCACAGCGCAAACACAGGCTGTGAAGCTGGTAGCTTGATGGATACCCAAAACTGGGTGTGCCGGTACGTCCGCTATGCGGATAAATCAACTGAATTCGGTTGTTTATTTGTCATAAAGTGCGCCTTTTGGGGTGATGGTTCACTCTCTAGTGGAGACCGCAGGTAGAATATTTTCTTTGAGTGATATATCCACACGGTTGAATGCCGCGGGCGCGAGAAACACCAGAAGCGCCCAGTACGGTATGGGTATATCGCGTACCGGCTGATTCAGGCGCATCGCGCCGCGGAGGGAGAACTTATGGCAGAAAAGTACAGCGACGTGACCGTTTTTGTCCAGCCTTCTTCCGATCAGTCTTCTTCTCACGATTCTTTGAACGAGTATCCCCGCACGGTCGCCGTGGTGGTGACTTATAACCGTGAGGACCTGCTGCCGAAGACCCTCGCTGGTATCGCTTCTGGTGAGCGTGTGCCTGCGGCGGTGGTGATCGTTGATAACGCCTCCACGGACGGTACTGCCGAGTATTTGCGCGCCCTGGACTATGAGCTGCCGGTGGATTGCATCCGCCTGGAGAAGAACATGGGTGGTGCTGGCGGCTTTGCGGTGGGCATTGACCGTGCCCTGGAACGCCACAACCCGGACCTGGTGTGGGTTATGGATGATGACACCGAGCCAACCGAGAATACCCTGTCGGAGGCGGTTGCCGCCTGGCTGAACTATTCGCCGGTGCCTTCGCAGCGCCCCGCGGTGGTGGCATCTCGTGTGGTGTGGACGAACGGCGAGGACCACCCGATGAACACTCCGCGCACGATGTTTGCGGCGGGTCAGCAGCGTCATGCTCGTGCGCAGGCTGTGGGTGCCCGCCCGATTCGTAGCGCCTCGTTCGTGTCGATTCTGATGGATGCGCAGGCTATTCGCCGTAACGGTGGTTTACCGATTGCTGAGTTCTTCATTTGGAATGATGACTTCGAGTTTTCGACTCGTCTGATTCATCACCGTGACGGCATTGCGGTGCCGTCTTCTGTGGCTAAGCACCACACGAAGACGTTTGGTACGACGAACGCTGACCCGGGCCCGCGTTTCTATAACGATGTGCGCAATAAGCTGTGGGTCTTTACTCGTTCGCGTACTCTGAACCCGCTGGAGAAGCTGCTGTACGGTGGCTCGTCGGCGCGCCTGTGGATTTCTACTGTTCTGCGTACTGATGACCGCCGCACCTACCTGGGGTATTTCCTCAATGGTGTGCGTGATGGTTTGCGTGCGCCTCGCCCGAATGCTCAGGTGCTTGAGGGTATTTACCCGTTGACTTTCCCGGGCCGCTACGGCGTGCCTGCATCCGCTGAGAGTCCCGCTGATTCTGAGAAGGCGCGCGGTTGCGTGAGCTCTGTACCCGATTTCTCGGTGCTGATGAGCGTGTACGCGAAGGAGAACCCCGCCTATCTGGATCAGGCGTTGGAGTCGAATCTTCTGAACCAGACGGTGCGTCCTTCCGAGCTGGTTTTGGTGAAGGATGGTCCGCTGACCCCCGAGCTGGATGCCGTGGTGGATCGCTGGGTTCAGCGTGCCAAGAACCTGGATTGCCCGCCGATTCAGGTGGTGGATCTGGCTCAGAATGTTGGTTTGGCGGAGGCGCTGAACGCCGGTCTGCAGGCGTGCGCCTATGAGCTGGTGGCTCGTGCTGATTCTGATGATCTGTCTGAGCCGACTCGTTTTGCGCGTCTGATTCCTGCCCTGGTGCAGGGCGGCTACACGGTGCTGGGCTCTGCCATGCTTGAGGTGAATGAGAGCAATACTGCGGTGGAGTCGACCCGCGAGGCGATTGTTGGTTCCGAGCGTCTGCTGCGCGCGATGGATTCGCGCAACCCGATTTATCACCCGTCCGTGGCGTTCGTGAAGGGCGCCGTGCAGCAGCTGGGCGGTTACGAGTTCGTGCCCGGCGCTGAGGATTGGTGGCTGTGGATGCGTCTGCGCGATGCCGGCTATCGTCTGGGTAATATCCCCGAGGCTCTGGTGCGTTACCGCGTGGGTGCGGGCGCGTACACGAAGCGCGGGGGAGTGGACGCCTGGTTGCAGGATGTGGCGATTCAGCGTCGACTGTACACCGGTCACGGTATTTCTAAGCTTCAGTGGGCTCAGAATATGGCGGTGCGCAGTGTGTACCGTTTTGTTCCTGAGCAGGCGCGCCGTTTGGCGTTTCGTGCGTTGTCGTCTTTGACGGCTCGTGCTTCTTCTCGTTCTTCTGGTACCGCATCTGAAGGAGGCATGTAGTGGCTCAGTTGAAACCTCACGCTCATGTGGTGATGCAGAAGGCGGCCCAGCGCGGCACGATGGTGACGGAGGGTGACTCTGGCACGATGCTGGTGAACCGCCTGTATGAGCGTAAGCCGTGGTGGCTGATTGCGCAGGCGCTGATTGATTCGAGTGCCTGGGTTCTGTCGGTTTTGTTCGCGTACATGCTCCGCTATAGTGTGCTGCTCAGTAACGGTTCGGTGTTCGATATTATTCACCCGGCGTCGTTGACGATGACCGCTACGTTGGCTGTGGTTCTGCACCTGGTCATTGGTCTGGCGGGCGTGAAGATTTATAACGGCGTGTATTCGTACGGTTCGTTTGACGAGTCGTGGCGTGCCGGCGCGGCTGCTTTGAGCGCGGGTGCGGCGTTGACGGCTTTCTCCTTTGTGGATGAGCTGTTGGGTCTGCCGCATATTCCCCATAGCGTGCCTGCGATTGCGGCGGCGTTTAGCCTGATTATGATGGCGGGCGCTCGCATGGCGAAGCGCGTCTACACTGAGCGTGGTGCGGTGCGTGAGCTGACCGGTGAGCCGGTGATTGTGTACGGTGCCGGTTTTATTGGCGGCATGGTCATGGATTCGATGCTGCACGATGAGGATGCGAAGCTTCGCCCGGTTGCGGTCTTTGATGATGACCAGTTGAAGGCTGGTACGAAGTTCCACGGCATTTCGGTGATTACGACGTACCGTGAGCTGGAGCAGGTGATTCGTGAGTCGGGTACCCGTAAGATTCTGGTGACGATTTCGGATATGTCGGAGGATTACTTCGAGTCCTTCTGCAACCGCATGCGTAAGCTTAAGGTTGAGGTTCAGCGTATTAGTAGCGCGAATGCTCGACTGATGGGTGAGCGTCTGATTACCGCGAGCGATAACGACCTGATGCGCGTGATTCGTGGCGAGATTAACTACGATATTGACCGCGATATTCTGCGTTCGTACCTGCACGGTAAGCGCGTGCTGGTCACGGGTGCGGGCGGTTCGATTGGTTCGGAGCTGTGCCGTCAGATTAGCGAGTTTGGTCCTGAGACTCTCATGATGCTTGATCATGATGAGACTCTGCTGATGGAGACGAAGGTTTCGATTACTCACGAGTCGAGCCTGGATGATGACCGCATTATTCTGGCTGATATTCGTGAGGGCGATAATCTGCTGGAGATTTTCCGTGACCGTCGCCCCGAGGTGGTGTTCCACGCTGCGGCTTTGAAGCATGTGTCGGCGCTGGAGGCGTACCCGCAGGAGGCGTGGAAGACGAACTCCCTGGGCACTTTGAACGTGCTGCGTGCCTCGGAGGCGGTGGGCGTGAAGACCTTCGTGAACGTTTCGACCGATAAGGCGGCGGATCCGAAGACTGCGCTGGGTCAGTCCAAGCGCGTGGCGGAGCGTCTGACTGCGTACTTTGGTGAGAAGACCGGCAACACCTACGTGTCGGTTCGTTTCGGTAATGTGTTTGGTTCGCGCGGTTCGATTAAGCCGCTCTTTACGAAGCAGATTCTTTCGGGTGGTCCGATTACTCTGACGGATAAGCGTGCGACCCGTTACTTCATGCTGATTACCGATGCCTGCCTGCTGGTGATGCTTGCCGGTGCGATTGGTCGCCCGGGCGAGGTCATGGTGCTGGATATGGGTCAGCCGGTCAAGATCCTGGATGTTGCGAAGGCGATGCGCCAGGCGTATGAGCGGTATGACGTGGAGATCAAGGAGATTGGTCTTCGCAAGGGTGAGAAGCTGGATGAGGCTCTCTTCGGCGGTACCGAGAAGCTGGTACCTAGTGAGGAGAACCGGTATATTTCCCGGTCGAGTGCCCCGGCACTTGACCCTGATGAGCTCGATTACGAGCTGTGGATTCAGAACTATCGGGAGCACAGCGGCTATGAGCGTCATGGCCTGGAGCGTGCCCCTGATCCGCGTACTTTGGCGGATGCGCAGACGTTCTAATCTTTACGGAAATGACACCGGATGCTGCACTTGCGTGGCAGGTGCGGTATCCGGTGTTTTCTCTTTCTCGGGTGTAGAACATTTCAGGACGCAGAATATGCAGAGCGTATGGAGAGATTCTGTACCGTTTAGTCCCGGGCTACTGAAGAGTTCTATAGAATACGAAGTAAACACACACACTACGCACACATCGTCCCTCAGCCGCGATTCTGGAGTTTGCGTCCAGGGGAGCGGCGCCAATGCTTTGGAGCTGGTATGACCTCCTTTTCTGAGCTGTTGAGTATTTTTGCTCTTGCTTTTGTTTTGGGTGCCCTTTTGCCGTTTGCGGTGCGCCCGATTTTGCACCGCTACGACATGGTGGATGTTCCTAATGAGCGTTCTTCGCATACTGCTCCGACGTACCGCGGTATGGGGTTGGCGACTGCAGCCGCGACTCTTGTGGCGTTTGTGGTGGCTACCCTGTTCGGCTGGACGTACCGTTCTGCTGAGTCTTTGCAGCTGGCGGTGACGATTGCCGCAGCGATTCTGTGTGCTCTTGCCCTGGGCTGGCTTGAGGATATCCGCGGCGTGAGCATTGTGCGTCGTGCGGGCCTGCAGCTGGTCATTGGTCTTCTGGTAAGCGTGAGCTTTGCGACGGTACAGGGCACGAATATTCTGCTGCTGATCCTTGGCGCGATTTTTATTGCCGGCTACATTAACGTGGCGAATTTTATGGACGGTATTAACGGCATTTCTGGTGCTCACGGTCTGGTGGCTGGTTTGGCGTATGCGCTGACCGGTTGGATGGTGAACCTGCCGTGGCTGGCTTTGGCTGGTGTGGCTGTTGCCGGTGCTTTTGCGGCGTTCCTGCCGTGGAATGTGCGCCCGGGTAAGAACGTGTTTTTGGGCGATGCGGGTTCTTATGTTTTGGGCGCGGCGCTGGGCACGTTGGCTGTGGGTGCGTGGTTTGCGGATGTTCCGTTCCTGCTGGCTTTCGCTCCGCTGATGACTTATCTGGCGGACGCGGGTACGACTCTGTTCCGTCGTTTTATGGCGGGGGAGCAGTGGTATAAGCCTCACCGCACGCACACCTATCAGCGTCTGACGGACGTTGGTTTCAGCCACCTTGGCTCGACCGCCGTGGTGACCGGTACGACCATTCTGGTGTGGGTGCTGTTGGCGTTTGCCTCTGATTTGTTTGCTTCGGGTGCCGTGCTGGCGGCTGTTGGCGTGGTGCTGGTGGCTCTTGCCGTGCTCGCCGTGTACCTGCGCATGCCGCAGCTCTTTGGCGGCGAGGCACCTACCTCCACGATTGACCTGTCGAAGCGCTTTGCTTCTGCACCTAAGGAGAAGAAGACTATTTCGGAGCCTGCTACCGGCTCTTTGACCTCGGCAACTGGCGTTCCAGCGACTCCCGAGAACGTGGAGCCGACCTCGTTGCATCCGGAGCCGATCATGCCGGATTCCGTGAAGGATCGTGCGGGTCGTCCTTCTTCTGCTTCCTCTTCTTCGCCGCAGCCTAATTCGACTCAGTCTAATCAGAATCGTGGGGAGAAACACTAATGGCTTCTGAGCAGCCTAAATCTCAGGCCCCCGCAGAGCCTCTCTGGAGGCGCGTGGTGGACGTTCTGTGGTATCCGCCGGCGGAGCGCAAGAAGCAGCAGAAACGCCGCCGAGAGCGTGCTCAAGCAGGTTTAAAGGCCTCTTCTTTCGAGAGTCAAGAGCTTTCCTGGAAATTTTTGTTCTACAGGGTATCGGCTTACTCTCTGCTGGCTTGGTTGGGCGGTATGATGAGTGCGTACCTGTTTGCGGGCCCCGTGGGCGCGCTAGGAATAACATTGGGCTTTCTGATAATCTATATATGCTTCACTCTGGGCGTATTAGTTATGTTGGTTGCTCCCATTTTCGACTGGGGTGTACCCAAATCGCTGGTGGTGAGCTACCTCGTGAAGATTGCCCTACTCGGTCTGGTATTGATGTTTGTGCCATTCCCCCAGAATCTGAGGCACGGTTGGACTCTCGCAGGCGCATGTACCGGCGTGATTCTGTGGATTGTTATTGAAACAGTCAGCATCGCACGACTGAGAATTCTATACTTCGACACCGATCTGGAAGACCATGGTCGGTAACGCGATTGGTGTTTGAAAGGAAATACGTTTGGCCGAAGAGAAGAAGTGGTGGGACGGAGATAAAAAGCTCCGCACTACCGGAGAATTGGTGTCTGACGGAGGGCTCTCCGGTGCAGTCATGTCGATTCTCTATCTGATCATCGGTATAGCAGTGTGGGGCGGCATCGGTTACCTCGGTGACCTGGTCTTCTCCACCACCTGGCTGGTGTGGGTTGGTGTCTTGATTGGCGCTATCGGAGGTTTGACCCTCGTCTTTACCCATATGACCAGGCAGAATAAAGACCGCTAGGTCATTGAACGCGGACCGCTAGGTCACACATTCATCCATGTAGTTAGCATGTCAGTCGTTTATAGGCAGACATGGGCTCTTGAAGCCACTAGTAGCAAGAAAGGACTTGCTTTGATCGAGAACGGGTTGATCCTCGCGGAAGCCTATGTGCCGCCGACCCCCGAAGACATGCATCTGCCACCCTTCTTCACCATTGGTGATTTCGCTTTCGGTAAGCAGAACGTACTGATTCTGCTGTCCGTGGTGATTATCGCGGTCTTCTTCCTCACCGCAGCACGTAAGCGCGCCATGGTTCCCGGCAAGACTCAGTTCATCGCTGAGTCCGGCTACATGTTTGCTCGTAACTCCCTCGGTAAGGAAACCCTGGGCGTACAGCACTACAAGCCGTTCGTGCCGATTCTGTTCGCCTCCTTCTTCTTCGTTCTGGTGAACAACCTCTACGGTTCGATTCCGTTTGTTCAGTTGCCCACCTTCTCGCACCCCGGTAGCGCCTACGCACTGGCTGGCGTAGCGTACCTGACCTGGGTTGGCGTTGGTATCAAGCGCAAGGGCCTGGGCGGCTTCTTCAAGGACATCACCATGCCCTCGGGTCTGCCGGTGTGGATTTACCCCATCCTGATCCCGATCGAGTTCTTCTCGAACCTGCTGATTCGTCCCGCAACTCACGCGCTACGTCTCTTCGCGACCATGTTCGGTGGTCACCTGGCGCTGATGGTTGCATCCAGCATGGTGACCTACATGGTTGAGACTCTGGGTGGTATCGGCTACCTGGCTGCTATTGCTCCCGGTGCTCTGGGCCTGTTCCTGTACTTCCTGGAATTCATGATTCAGTGCATCCAGGCTTATGTGTTCGCTCTGCTGCTGGCTGTGTACCTGCAGGGCTCGGTTTCCGAGGGACACTAAACTCTCTAGTTTTTTAGGTTTTCGCGTTCGTCATTGGGCGTGAATAAAGCAACCCACACGTTCACTGTGCGGGCTATTAACTCAAATCAAACTCTGTTCGGTCCGGGTATGTTCCCGGTCGAACACTGTTGAAAGGAAAAATAATGGTTGGTTCCATCACTGCGGTTGGCTACGGTCTGGCAGCTATTGGCGGCGGCATCGGCGTGGGTCTGATCTTCGCGGCATACATGACCAGCGTTGCTCGTCAGCCCGAGTCCCAGAAGACCCTGCAGCCCATGCTGTTCCTGGGCTTCGCACTGGTCGAGGCGCTGGCAATTCTGGGCCTGGTTCTCGTCTTCATCAAGTAACCGGCTCTGCCACATCCTAAACGACCCATCCCATAGAACAGGATTCCCTCCATGATTTATCTGGCAAGCGAAGGGGGAGCGGAGGCAACTTCGAACCCCCTGATTCCCGACGTCGGGGAAATTGTCATTACCCTCATCGGATTCCTGATCCTCTACTACATCGTTGCTAAGTACGTTGTCCCGGCGTTCGAGAAGATCTACCAGGACCGTAAGGAAGCAATCGAAGGTGGCCTTGCCAAGGCCGAGAAGGCACAGGCAGAGGCTGCAGCGGCTCGCGATGAGTACACCCAGCAGCTCGAAAGCGCTCGACTGGAGGCTCAGAAGATTCGTGAAGAGGCACGCGCAGAGGGCGAGGCAATCATTGCCGATGCTCGCGAGCGTGCAACCGCTGAGGCTCAGCGCATTAGCGATAATGCAGCAAAGGCTATCGAGGCAGAGCGTGCGGCAGCAGCAGTGTCCCTCCGTTCCGAGGTTGGCACTCTTGCTACGACCCTTGCCGGCAAGATTGTGGGCGAAGCCCTCAACGATGATGAGCGATCGGCCCGTGTGGTAGATCGTTTTCTTGCTGACCTTGAAACCGAGAAGCAGAACGCAGGTGCGGCTCGGTAATGGCAGGAGTATCTACTGAATCACTGAGCAAGGTGGAAGAGGTGCTGGAAGCTCACGCTTCCCTGCAGCCCCTGAACCTGGCGAGCGAGCTTTTCGCTGTGGTTGATGTTCTCGACCACAACGGCACCCTGCGCCGTGCTGTCACCGATTCTTCGCGTGATGCAGCAGCACGTCAGGGTATCGCTAACACCGTCTTCGGCGGCAAGATCTCTTCTCAGGCTATGGCTGTGCTCACCAGTGCGGTGGCTCAGCGCTGGTCCGATGATGCTGATCTGGCGAATGCCCTGGAGCGTGCAGCAGTGCTCGCCGTGACCGCATCGGCTCAGTCTCGCGGTGGCGTGGACGCCCTGGACGAGGTACTCAACGAACTACTCACCTTTGTGCGTACCGTTGATTCCAACGCTCAGGCGCAGGAAGCGCTGTCCGACCATCAGGCAAGCAAAGAAGCAAAGAAGAAGCTCGCCGTGGCGCTCGGTGGCCCCGCCACCACCGCCGAAGGTGTGCTTCTGCTCGAACGAGTTGGCTCCAACCCCCGCGGCCGTCACGCTGCACGGGTAGCCGATGAGTTCGCAGAAATCATCGTCACGCGACAGAACCGTTACATTGCGCGAGTAACTAGCGCGATTGCGCTGTCGCAGGCACAGCTTGAACGTCTCGGTCGCGCGCTCAACGCCGTGTACGGCCGTGAGCTGAAGCTCGACGTTTCGGTGGACCCCGCCGTTCTGGGCGGTCTGCGTGTTCAGGTGGGCGACGAGGTGATCGACGGTACCGTCGAGACCCGCATGTCCGACCTGGCTCGTTCCATCGGCTAGCGGCTCAAGCTAGCGACGCTGAACCGTTCGTCGCAACGGTGATTTAGAAGATACCTCGGGTAGCGGGTGCGTGGCAGATGCCTCCTTCGCAGAAGCGGCGGCATTGCCCGCCCGTTCAACCCGAATTGCAAGTTTCGGTTGGTTCCGTTGACGGAACGCAACCACAATGAGAGAGCAGGGACACAAGATGGCCGAACTGACCATCAATGCCGAAGATGTCCGTAATGCGCTGAACGAGTTTGCAGCGTCTTACGAACCCGGCAATGCAGAACGTGTTGAGGTGGGTCGAGTTGTATCGGCCTCCGACGGTATCGCTCGTGTCGAGGGCCTTCCCTCGGTTATGGCGAATGAGCTGCTTCGTTTCGAAGACGGCACCCTCGGCCTCGCACAGAACCTGGATACCCGCAATATTGGTGTGATCGTCCTGGGTGACTTCACCGGTATTGAAGAGGGCCAGGTCGTACACCGCACCGGTGAGGTCCTCTCGGTGCCCGTTGGCGACGCGTACCTCGGTCGCGTTGTTGACCCCCTGGGTAACCCGATCGATGACCTGGGCCCCATTGAGGCTGAAGGTCGCCGCGCACTGGAGCTGCAGGCTCCCGGCGTGACCCAGCGTAAGTCGGTTCACGAGCCGCTGCAGACCGGTCTGAAGGCAATCGACTCGATGATTCCGATTGGTCGCGGTCAGCGTCAGCTGATCATTGGTGACCGCCAGACCGGTAAGACCGCTATTGCGATCGACACCATTCTGAACCAGAAGGACAACTGGGCTTCGGGTGACCCCAACAAGCAGGTTCGATGCATCTACGTGGCTGTTGGCCAGAAGGCATCCACCATTGCAGCTGTCCGCCACACCCTTGAGACTCGCGGCGCGCTGGAGTACACCACCATCGTGGCATCTCCCGCATCCGACGCAGCAGGCTTCAAGTACCTGGCACCCTACACCGGTTCGGCTATCGGCCAGCACTGGATGTACGGTGGCAAGCACGTCCTCATCATCTTCGACGACCTGTCGAAGCAGGCAGAAGCATACCGCGCTGTGTCCCTGCTGCTGCGCCGCCCGCCGGGACGTGAAGCATACCCCGGTGACGTCTTCTACCTGCACTCCCGCCTGCTGGAGCGTTGCGCTAAGCTCTCTGACGACCTGGGCGCAGGCTCGATGACCGGCTTCCCGATCATTGAGACCAAGGCAAACGACGTTTCCGCCTTCATTCCGACCAACGTCATCTCCATTACTGACGGCCAGATCTTCCTGCAGTCCGACCTGTTCAACGCTAACCAGCGTCCGGCAGTCGACGTCGGTATCTCCGTCTCCCGTGTTGGTGGTGCCGCACAGACCAAGGCTATGAAGAAGGTCTCCGGTACCCTGAAGCTGGAGCTGGCACAGTACCGTGCAATGGAAGCGTTCGCAATGTTCGCATCCGACCTGGACGACGCTACCAAGGCACAGCTGACCCGCGGTTCTCGCCTGACCGAGCTGCTGCGTCAGCCGCAGTACACCCCGTACGCAGTTGAAGAGCAGGTTGTCTCCATTTGGGCTGGTACCTCCGGTCACCTCGACGACATTGAGGTTTCCGACGTGCTGCGCTTCGAGGAAGGCTTCATCGAGTACCTGCGTCACAAGACCTCGGTACTGACCGATATCGCTTCCTCCGGCAAGCTTGAGGATGACACCGTTGCAGCTCTGAAGTCCGCAGTTACTGACTTCAAGCAGGGTTTCAAGTCTGAGGGCAGCAGCCACCTCGTCGACGCAGGTCACGAGGAGCACAAGGCAGCTCGCGATAGCGACATCACTCAGGAAACCATCGGTTAGCGATTAGTCCTCGCCTTCTCCCCGCCTCAGCTATGAGGCTGGGGCGGGGCAGAAAGCAAGGAGAAAGGAAGCTCTATGGGAGCCCAGATTAGGGTTTACCGACAGAAGATTGCTTCGACGTCGTCTATGAAGAAGATCTTCAAGGCGATGGAGATGATCGCGACCTCCCGCATTAACAAGGCTCGTAACGCTGCTCAGGCAGCCGGCCCTTACGCGAACGCTCTGACCCGCGTGGTGACTGCGGTTGCAACTCAGCACGGTATTAAGCACCCGCTGATTCACAAGCCGCACGAGCTCGGAACCTACGAACACCGTCGCTCCGCAATCCTGGTTGTTACCAGTGACCGCGGTCTGGCAGGTTCGTACTCCTCCGCTATCCTGCGTCGTACCGAATCTCTGATTGAGAGGCTGCGCTCTAACGGCCAGGAGGTACAGCTGTACCTGGTTGGCCGTAAGGCAAAGGCTTACTTCGAGTTCCGTGAGCGCCCCTACGCCCGTGCGTGGGAGGGGCACACCGATGCACCTCGTGTTGAAACTGCCGTCGAAATTCGTGACGCGCTGCTCGAAGCCTACGACCTGCCCTTCGAAGAGGGCGGCGTGGACGAACTGCACATCGTATACACCGAGTTCAAGTCGATGGTTGTTCAGGAACCCAAGATCCTGCGCCTGCTGCCCATCCACGTGGGTGACGCAAAGGCTATGGGCGAGGAAATCGTTCCCGACCAGGAACTGACCAAGGCTGAGTACGAGCAGGCGGCATCCTTCGAGTTCGAGCCCTCCGCCGAGGAAGTGCTCAACGCGCTGTTGCCGCGCTACATTGCATCGCGTATCTTCTCCTGCCTCCTGCAGGCAGCAGCAAGTGAGCTGGCATCCCGCCAGCGCGCGATGAAGACCGCAGGTGACAACGCTGAGACGCTGATTACCAAGTACACCCGTTTGATGAACAACGCACGTCAGGCGGAAATTACTCAGGAGCTCTCCGAAATCGTGGGCGGCGCAGACGCCCTCGGCTCCTAGTACTTGTACGCCAACGAAGCCATCAACTGTCCAAACTTTCTAAGTAAGTGAGAAATATGACTGCCACCTACAACGAATCGGTCTCCGCACCGACTCAGGGCGCAACGGGTCGTATTGCCCGCGTCATCGGCCCCGTGGTCGACGTCGAGTTCCCCGCCGGTCAGGTCCCCGAGATTTACAACGCTCTGACCACCGAGCTGACCCTCGACGGTCGCACCCGCACCATCACCTTCGAGACCGCACAGCACCTGGGCGACTCGATCGTTCGCGCTATCTCCCTGCAGCAGACTGACGGCCTGGTCCGCGGTCAGGCTGTAGTCGACACCGGCGCACCGATCTCCGTCCCCGTTGGTGACGGCGTGAAGGGCCACATTTTCAACGTTCTTGGTGACGCACTCGACGTGCCGAACTCCGAGATTAAGGCTGACACCTACTGGCCGATTCACCGTGCCGCTCCCGGCTTCGCAGAGCTGGAAGGCTCCACCGAAATGCTGGAGACCGGTATTAAGTCCATCGACCTTCTGACCCCCTACATCAAGGGCGGTAAGATCGGTCTGTTCGGTGGTGCAGGCGTGGGTAAGACCGTGCTGATCCAGGAAATGATTACCCGTGTGGCTCGTAACTTCGGTGGTACCTCCGTGTTCACCGGTGTTGGCGAGCGTACCCGTGAGGGTAACGACCTGTGGGTCGAAATGGAAGAAGCAGGCGTTCTGAAGGACACCGCTCTTGTGTTCGGCCAGATGGATGAGCCCCCGGGAACCCGTCTGCGCGTGGCACTGACCGGTCTGACCATGGCGGAGTACTTCCGCGATGTTCAGAACCAGGACGTGCTGCTGTTCATCGACAACATCTTCCGTTTCACTCAGGCAGGTTCTGAGGTTTCCACCCTGCTGGGCCGCATGCCCTCCGCAGTGGGTTACCAGCCGAACCTGGCGGACGAAATGGGTCTGCTGCAGGAGCGTATTACCTCCACCCGTGGTCACTCCATCACCTCCATGCAGGCAATTTACGTGCCTGCGGATGACTACACCGACCCGGCGCCGGCAACCACCTTCGCGCACCTGGATGCGACCACCGAGCTCTCTCGTGAAATCGCATCGCGCGGTCTGTACCCGGCAATTGACCCGCTGTCCTCCACCTCCCGAATTCTGGACGCACAGTACATCGGTCAGGAGCACTACGACACCGCAATTCGCGTGAAGGCTATTCTGCAGGAAAACAAGGAACTGCAGGACATCATCGCGATTCTGGGTGTGGACGAGCTCTCCGAGGAGCAGAAGATCGTCGTGGCACGTGCACGTCGTATCGAGCAGTTCCTCTCCCAGAACACCTACACTGCAAAGCAGTTCACCGGTGTCGAGGGTTCGACCGTTCCGCTGAAGGACACCATCGAGTCCTTCCAGATGATCTGCAACGGCGATGTCGACCACATCCCCGAGCAGGCGTTCTACAACATTGGTGGTATGGACGACGTTATGCGCCGCTACGAGGAAATCAAGGCACAGACTGGAGCTAAGTAATCATGGCTCTGAAAGTTGAAGTTGTTTCCCGCGAACGCGTCGTGTGGACTGGCGAAGCGGAGTACGTTCGTGCACGCTCCGTCAGCGGTGACCTCGGCATCCTGCCGGGTATGATCCCCACCTGCACGCTGCTGGCACAGGACGGCGAGCTGCTCATTGAACCCGTTGATGGTGAGCCCATTAAGACCATCCTCAACGCAGGTTTCTTGACCGTCTCGAACGATCACGTGACCATCGTTGCAAAGCACGCAGAGATCTAAAGCCAGTTCCCCGTAAGGGGAATTGACCACTGTGTACACCTCGCCGGTGTTCCTCCCCGAAAGGGGCGGGCACCGGCGATTGGTGTATCTGGGGTAGAGCGTGTGCGCAGAAAGAGCGCGCGTGCAGAACGACAGCGTGCATAGAAAGAGCACGCGCAGAACGACTACGTGTGTAGAAAGATGATGTGCACAGAAAAGGGGCGCCTCCCATGTATCGGGAGGCGCCCCTCAAGCTATGTGTAGCCGCTTAGCTAGAGCCGTTTAGAACAGGCCGGTCAGCTAGAACAGGCGGTCAGCCGAATCGTCCACGCCGCGCATCGCGTCGTAGTCCAGGCTCACGCAGCGGATACCGCGGTCCTCAGCCAGGGTACGAGCCTGCGGCTTAATCGTCTGCGCCGCAAACACGCCGCGCACCGGTGCCAGCAGCGGGTCACGGTTGAGCAGCTCCAGGTAACGGGTCAGCTGCTCCACACCGTCAATATCGCCCACACGCTTGAGCTCGACCGCCACGGAGACGCCGTGCGCATCCTTCGCCATGATGTCTACCGGACCGATAGCGGTCGGGTACTCGCGGCGCACCAGCGAATAGCCCTCACCCAGAGTGTGGATCTGCTCGGCCAGCAGGCGCTGCAGGTCAGCTTCCACACCGTCCTTAATGAGGCCGGGGTCAACACCCAGGTCGGTGGCGTGCTCGTGCTCAATCTTGTAGATACGAATCATGAGGCGATCATCGCTCTTAGCTGCCTGAACGGTCCACAGCTGCTGAACATCGGACTCCAGGTCCTCACGGATGCTCTGCGGAACGTCCTCACGCTCAGCCACCAGCAGGGAGCAGGGAGGGCTCATCCAGTTCAGAGGCTTGTAGGAACCGCCGTCGGAGTGAATGAGGACGGAGCCGTCATTCTTGACCATCAGCAGGCGGGTAGCGCGGGGCAGGTGGGCGCGGAGGCGGCCCTCATAATCTACGGAGCATTCAGCAATGACAATACGCATCCGTCCACTCTAGCAGGTACGAGTGTTTGGCTCTAGCAGGTGAGGGTATGAGATAGGGAACCTGAGCTTGGTACAGGTCGCGGACGGGGCACAGCAGGGAAGTACGGCACAGAGCGGGGGAGTACCGCCTCAACATGAGTACCACGCCAGTATGTGGAAGAGCGTAGAGCGAACAGCGGCAGGACCGATAGGTAGAGATAGCTGAGCGGCGCGGTAGAATAGGGCTCATGGCACGTAAGAATCATCCCGGCAGGCGAGCATCCGGCACCACCAGCGATAAGTGGCACCGTCAAGCACCCGCAGGGCGTGATATCAGCAGGATCCTCGACCCTGCGCCCCGATTGGAACGTGACCGATACGGTGACTGGCTGGTGCAATACATTCCCGCCGTCAACGCCCAAAAAACCTACACCTGCCCCGAATGCTACCGCCCGATTCCGCCCAGAACAGCGCACCTGGTGGTGTGGCAAGAAAGCCACACGATGGGCCGTAGCCGCGCCATTGACGAGCGCAGGCACTGGCATCAGCATTGCTGGCGCACCCGCCGCAAATAGGCTGAACACTGCACTTGAGGTGCAGCCTAAGACTACATTCTTGACCAAAACCACATTCTCGAATCCAATTCTTGAAGGAACGCAATGAGCAACACCGCCGATATCACTCGCGAGCAGGAATTCGATCCCGCCCGCTACGTCTTCAGCACCGCTGCTGAGCCCACCCCCATTAAGGCACGTACTGTGCTTCCTGCACGCCGCGAGAACTTCACCGTCATCACCGCGGACGGTAAGCGCCTCGTCGGTGAACTCGCCCTGCCCGAAGGCGAAATCAAGGCAACCCTGGTGACCTTCCACCCGCTGCCCACCCACGGCGGCTACATGGACTCGCACGTGTACAAGAAGGCTTCCTTCCGCCTGCCGGCGCTGTCGAACATCGCGGTGCTGCGTTTCAACACTCGCGGCACCTCCTCGATTCGCGGCACCAGCGAAGGTGTCTTTGACGGCGGCTTTGCCGAGAAGAAGGACTTTGACGCAATCCTGAAGTTTGTACGCGAGCGTGCCCTGCCGAACCCCTGGCTGGTCGGCTGGTCCTTCGGCACCGAGCTGGTGCTCAAGTACGCGCCCGAATACGCGAACGAGTTCACCGGCGCCATTCTGCTCTCCCCGCCGTTGCACCGCGTGCACCCGGCTGAGCTGGACGAGTGGAACAAGATCTCGAACCCGCTGTACGCGCTGGTGCCCGAGCATGACGACTACCTGCAGCCTCCGGCAGCGCGTGAGCGTTTCGCGGCTGTACCGCGTACTCGGGTAATTCCCTTCGAGGGTTGCAAGCACCTGTGGGTGGGCGAGAAGTCCGTGCAGCAGGTCCTGAACACTATTGTCAGCATCGTAACCGGTGTGCCCACTGAACTGCCCACCGAGTACAACGGCCCGGTGGCAGAAGAAATTACTGAGCTCTAAAGGTTTGGCATAAAAACACAGCGTAAAAACACTGCATAAAAATATCAAGGCGGCGGCTTTGGATAGAACATCCAAAGCCGCCGCCTTATGTCTTAAACGCCTGCTCGGTGGAAGAGCCGTGAGCGCGTAGAGAACCTAGAGGGGACTCTACAGCTGGGAGGCGACTACAACTGGGCGGTGACTATAGTTGGTCCTGGCGAGGAATGAACACCTCACGCACCAGAATCAGCATGGAAGCCGCCACCGGAATAGCAATCAGCGCGCCCAGCACGCCCCATAGCGCGCCACCGGCAGCCACCGAAATAATCGCAACACCGGCAGGGACCGACACAGCGCGAGCCATAATACGCGGAGAAATCAGGTACGCCTCCACCTGCAAGTACAGGAAGTACGCCACCGCAAACCACAGCGCCAGACTCCAACCCTGAGTCAGCAGAATCAGCGAGGTCAAAATCAGCGCAATCACGCCACCAACCAGCGGAATGAACGCCAGAATCATAACGACCAAAGCCATCAACTGCGGGAAGCTAAAGCCCAAGAACAACATTATGAAGAATGCGAAGAGGGCGTTCAGAATGGCTACCATCGCCTGGCCCATCACGTAGTTACCCACCGACTCAGTAATCTTGTCGGTAATGTACTTGACACGCACACGCTTAGACGCCGGCGCCAAACGCACACCCCACGCCTTAATCGTGTCCATCGACGTGAGGAAGTACAGGGACAGGAACAGCACAATAATCACGCCGGTCACGCTCTGCGCCAGGGTAGAACCCGCAGAAACCAGGCTCGACATGAAGCTATTGACCTGCGAAGAGGAGAACGTCGACTCCAAGAACTTAGGGACGTTCTCATTCACCCAGGTGCTGATGCTAAAACGCTGATCAAGCTCGTGGTACCAATCAGAATCAATCGTGTTCTGATAAATACCCGGCGCGTACTGCACAAACTTAGACGCCTGCTCGCTAATGACCGGGCCAATCGTCATCACCAGACCGGTCACAGCGCCAGCAAAACCAGCAAGCACAGCAATCACGCCGATACCGCGCTTAATGCCCCAAGACTCCAGGCGGCGCACAATCGGGTCCAGACCCAGAGCAATGAAAATAGCACCGGTCACCCAACCCACCAGGGCACCCACATTATTGAAAATGTAGTAGGCGAAGAGCGCCAGACCCACGCCCACGGTCATGAGGAAACCAAAAGCGACCGGGTTATGCATCATCGAGGTCTTGCCGTTGCCGACCACCTTCGGTGCGGGAGGCGCATCCTCAGAAGCGGCGGGAACCACCGGAATGGTATCCGTAGGAGGCATAGAAGCGCGGCGGCGGTTGGAACGCACCTGGCTAATGCTTTCGGTCAGCTCGCTGAAGGTCTCCGTTAGCTGATCGGTGAGGGATTCCTTCTTGCGCGTCTCGGGGGACGATGTCGTCTCTGCGGGAGCTTCTGAGGCTTTCTTCTCGCTCATGCTCTTCCTTTCCGAATCATTCCGGGTATTTTTTCTCTACTGTGCCATTCTACCGGCTGGTTTACTTTGTTACGGCGTCCACGGTGAATCCCAAGGACAGGGGAGTGCATGTGGGAGAGATATTTGCGGGACGGATCGGGCAATAGCCCAAACGCTATCCCCGGCATGAGCTCAGAGCGTAGGCGACAGAGAACGGGCGCTCGCAACGGTGCGTTGTGGGGATAATAGAGGAAGGAACGCGTGAAGGATTTAGCCCGCACGCAACAATAGGTACAGAACGTAAAGGAGCCCAGGATGAGCATTATTTTTGATCCGGCAGACCGCGGCGCATCCCAGAACGCGGCACAGGGTCATGTCGCGCAGGGTGGTGCAGCGCAGAACGGGGCAGCGCAGGAGATTCCCGCCTCCGTACGCAACGCCATGGAACTAAACCCCAACGCGGCACAGTCTGCTGGCGAACAGGGCGGCGAGCAGACCCCCTCCGCTCCCACCTGGCGCTACGAGGTCAACACCCCCGAAGAGTTCCAGAAGTTCGTTCAGCTCTCCAGCCAGGGTGCCGTAATTTTTGCGCTCTACGCGCCGCACTCGCCCTCCTCCCTGCAGATGCTCGAAGGCGTGCAGAAGCTCGTCGACTCCGCCGCAGGCACCATGATTTGCGCCGCCGTGGACGTTACCAAGCTCCCCGAAGCTGCCCAGGTATTCGGCGTGAGCGGCGTGCCCGCGGGCGTTGCCGTTCTGGCGGGCCGCCCGGCACCGATTTACACCGGCCCGGTCAGCGCAGAAGACCTCGGCGATGTACTCTCCCAGGTTCTGCAGCTCGCGGCACAGTACCAGCTGCCCGGCGGCTTCGACCCGGTCGTTCCCGACGATGAAAAGCCCCTGCCGCCCCTGCACGCAGAAGCCGTCGCCGCCCTCGACCGCGGCGACCTGGAGGGTGCCCGCGCCGCATACCGCAAGGCAATCACCGAGAACCCCGGCGATAAGGAAGCGAAGCTCGGCCTGGAACAGGTTGAACTGCTCGCCCGCGTGAAGGACCTGGACATGGCAACCGAACGTGCGGCGGCCGCGGCAGACCCCATGAACATTGAGGCGGCGTTCAACGTAGCCGACCTGGACTTGGTCGGTGGCCACGTGGAGGACGCGTACAACCGTCTGCTGCGCCTGTTCAGCGCGGTAGGTCCCGACGATAAGGCGCGTGTGCGCGAGCGCCTCGTGCAGCTTTTCGACGTGGTGGGTGCATCTGACCCGCGCACCGTCAAGGCGCGTGCGGCACTTACCATGGCGCTGTTCTAAAAACGGCTGTCACCCCGGAAACCTCTTGAGCCGGTCTAACCGGCTGAAACGTTGAATACGGACGGGCTATCGTCTACCCCTGCACTCGGGCTGTAGGGTAGGCGGTAGCCCGTTCTGCATTTGCGGTTTTCGGCGGTTTTGAGGGTGGGGAGAGCTTATCGACTCAACCTGTCTGATAGCGCGGCTGGATGGTATCTATAGCACTCCGGAATGTCCATAATATGCGTTGTGAGTACTTAATAATGCAGGTTTCATCACCAAACCTGCTAGACCTCATGGGGGGGTGGTAGGGTAAAAATATGAACACTAGTCACTTTCCCCAGGACCCGAACCCGCAAGAACCAGGTTCACCGCAGAACCCGGTACAAGAGACCAACCCGGTACTAGAGACCACAGTAGAGGCAACCCCCGCCGCGGCAGTACCTCAAGCTATAGTCCCCGAATTTGCAGCGCCGGAAGCTACAAACCTCGAGCCTGTAGCGCCGGAAGCTGTAGTTCCCGCATCGGTAGCACCGCAGCTACCCGTCACCCCGCAGACTATACCTGCAGCTGGCGCTCGCCCCGCCATCGAAATCCGCGGCCTCACCAAGGCATTCGGTCAGAAGGTCGCCGTCGACCGCATCAACCTCGACATCCCCTCCGGATCCTTCTACGGACTGGTCGGCCGCAACGGCGCCGGTAAAACCACCACCATCTCCATGGTCACCGGCATGCTCAAGCCCAATGAAGGCACCGCCTACGTGCGCGGCATCGACATGTGGGCCGACCCGCTCAAGGCCAAAGCGCACCTGGGTGTGCTGCCCGACGGCGTGCATCTCTTCGACAAGCTCACCGGCGAGCAGCTCATCACCTACTCCGGCTACCTACACGGCATCGATAAGGAAACCGTCGCCTCCCGCGTCAAGGACCTGCTCGCCGCAATGGACCTGACCGACGCTGCGGGTCGTGCCGTTGCCGATTACTCCGCCGGTATGACCAAGAAGATTGCGCTCGCCGCCGCCCTTGTCCACGCGCCCTCCGTGCTGATTCTGGATGAGCCCTTCGAGGCGGTCGACCCGGTTTCTGCCGCTAATATTCAGGACATTCTGCGTGGCTTCGTTGCTTCCGGCGGTACCGTCGTCATCTCCTCGCACGTGATGGACCTTGTCCAGCGCCTGTGCGACCACGTAGCCGTCATGGACTCCGGCCGTATTCTCGCCGCCGGAACCGTCGACGAAGTACGCGCCGGCATGAGCCTTGAAGAACGATTCGTGCAGCTGGTCGGCGGCCGCACCTCCTCGGAAGGATTGTCATGGTTGGGCACCTCGTCTCACTAAAGTGGCAGTATGTGCTCGCCGCCTTCCGCCGTAGCATCTGGGCGCTCATCGGCCTGATTTTTGCGGCGCTCTACGCGGGCGGTATGCTCTTCGGCCTCGGCTCCGCATACTTTATCGCTAACTCGGAGGTACCCGAATACGGTCAGCTCGGAACCCTCCTGGTAGGCGCGGTTATTGCGCTCGCCTGGGCTATTGTCCCCATTTTCTTTAGCGGACTGGACGGCACCCTGGACGAGAGCCGATTCGTGCTCTTCCCCATCAAGCCCTCCACCCTGCAGAAGGGCCAGTTCCTCGGCGGGTTCGTGGGTATCCCCGGCATTGCCAGCATCATTGCCGTGCTGCTGGGTGCGATCGCGTTTATATCGCAACCGCTCGCGCTGGTCGTGTACCTCATCTGCTGCGTGCTCGGCCTTGCGAACCTCATGGTGTGGGCTCGTCTCGCCAACCGCCTGGGCATGGCGCTGAATGATAACCCGCGCATCGCCAACACCCTGATGATCGTTGCCATGCTACTGATGATGAGCGCCGGCTTTATCTTCGGTGGAACGATAACCTACCTGACCAAGCACTGGGAAGAGGTGCTGCCCTACCTGCCGTGGCTCAGCGTGACGCCCTTCGGGTCGGCATTTGCGGTGCCCTACTTTATGGCGACCGGCAATATGGGCACCGCCCTTGGTTGCCTGGCTCTGACCCTCGTCTACCTGGCTGGCGGATGGTGGCTGTGGGGTAAGAACCTGGCACGCTCCATGGCGAATGTGGGCGGTAGCGCGCACCACGCGAGCGCAGCTGAAGTCGCCGCGGGTGATTTGGGTCTGTTGGCACGGTTCCCCGCAACCCCGCGTGGTGCCGTGGCGGCACGAACCCTGCACTCATTTCTGAAAGACAACCGTCTGCAGCTGCTGACCGCAAGCACCGCCATGCTTTACCTGATACTGACGGTGGCTATGCCCCTGTTCCTGAGCTCTGTAGGCTCCTTCGAAAGTCGGGCCAGTTTTAACGGCGTCAACGCGGCTGAAGCTAACCAGATCATCAATAGCGGCGTGATGCAGCTCTTCGGATTCTGGATGTACTTCTGCACCGTCTTCACCGGCTACTACATGTGCTACCTCGTCTCCTACGACAACACCGCATTCAGCCTGCACGTGCTCTCCCCGCTACGCGGTATTGACGATCGTCTCGGCCGTCTCTGGGGTTACAGCATCCTGATGGTTCCGATCGTGGTGGTGATGGTGTTCGTCGCCTCAGCGGCAAATGGACACCTGGAGCTTTTCCCCATCGTGCTGATGCACCAGCTGGGCGTGCTCGCCGCAGCGGCTGGTATGGGCAGCGTGATGGACACCTTCATTAGCCCGCCCGTGGCGCCTCCGGGTGCTAACCCGTTCAAGAACCCGAAGAACAATGAGGGCTTCGCTAATCAGTTGCTGCTCATGCTCACCGTAATTCTGGTGATGCTCAGCGCGCTACCCGGCGGTATCTCGGTTGTTGTGTACATTTTCGTGACCCAAGATCTACTAACCCTCGTCTACGGTGGCTTGATTCAGCTGCTGATTGGTGCCGCACTGCTCGTGGGCGGCGTGGCATGGGGCGGTCACCGCTACGACAAGGTCAGCTCCAAGATGCTGGAGCGTGTGGCACGCTTCCAGGCGAACTAACAAGAGTCGAAGCTCCAGCACATCAGGAATAAACGAGAGGGGTTCCGTGTTAGGTACTAAGCCTGGCACGGAACCCCTTTTCTGTGCCGCCCGAACTTCTAGCGGAAAGAAGCTCACCGCAATACCTAAGAGTCTATGGTTGAGCTGTGGCCTGCCTCCATATTGACCACCCGGGGGCTCAGCACCTCCCAACTGCTACTAAAATAGAGAAAGTGCTGATCACCCAACCGTGCAGCGGCACCCCTCACCCTATGTATCCCACCTCATCATCAAGGAGAAACATGAGCTCGATCGAAGGCATCGAAGACCCCTTTGGCCCCGGAACCGCAGGCGGCACCGCCCTGCTCGAACGCGAAGAAACCCAGCTTTCTGAGCCCGGCGACCACGAGCGCTTCTCCCACTACGTACGCAAGGAAAAGATCCTCGAATCGGCGCTGACCGGTGAACCCGTACGCGCCCTCTGCGGCAAAATGTGGGTACCCGGCCGTGACCCGCAGAAGTTCCCCGTCTGCCCCCAGTGCAAGGAAATCTACGAAGGCCTCGCACCCGGCAACGACGGCGACAACGGCTCCGGCGAATAATACGCGCCAGACGACACGCTTCAGACAACACAACCGGGGCGATACAACCTGGGCGATACGCCTGAATAAATACGAATAAATAACACGCCGCAGCAGCAAGACTCAACGGCCCAACACCGCTCATGAGACTTTGCTGACGAGCACCAAATTCTTGCACCACAGCCCGGCCCAACCCGCGGATGTGGTGCTAGAATTTAACCTCGCTGTGCCCAGACCGCCAGAGCGACAGAAACACCAGAGCATCAGGAACACCAGAGTGCCGCCTCCTAACGGGGGAGAGGCGCCTGCGCTGAGTCATCTTGCTCTGAGCAGGCAGAGGGAACCAGCAGAGGCAGACGAGGAAGAAGGAGAGAATGAGCGCACCCGCAGAGGAACCCACACTATTCGACAGTATGGTGAAGCCGAAGCTCTCCCCGGCATACCCCGACCGCGCCCCCTGGGGTACTTCCGTCAGCCTGCGCGCATGGCAGGCAGAAGCCATGCAGAAGTACTTCGAAACCAACCCCCGCGACTTCATGGCGGTCGCAACCCCCGGCGCGGGTAAAACCACTTTCGCGCTGACCCTCACCAAGGAACTATTCAACCGCGGCACTGTCCGCCAGCTCATCGTTGTGGCGCCGACCGACCACCTGAAGAAGCAGTGGGCGGACGCCGCCGCGAAGGTCGGCATTCCTATTGACCCGAACTTTAAGAACGCGGACGTGACCATCAGCCGCCACTACAAGGGCGTGGCGCTGACCTATGCGCAGGTGGCGAATAAGCCGCAGCTGCACGCCCGCAACACCGAGGCGTCGAAGACCCTCGTGATTTTTGACGAGATTCACCACGCCGGCGACTCCCTTTCCTGGGGTGACGGCCTGCGTGAAGCGTTTGACGATGCGACCCGCCGCGTGGCGCTGACCGGTACCCCGTTTCGTTCGGATACCTCCCCGATTCCGTTCGTCACCTACGAGGTCGACAACGACGGTATTCGCCGCTCCAAGGCTGACTACTCGTACGGTTACGGCCCCGCGCTCAAAGACCACGTGGTGCGCCCGGTCATCTTCATGGCGTACTCGGGCCAGATGCGTTGGCGTACCTCCGCAGGTGAGGAAATGGCGGCAAACCTGGGTGAGGGCTTCACCAAGGACATCACCTCCCAGGCGTGGCGAACCGCCCTCGACCCCAACGGCGAATGGATTCCGACCGTGCTCGCCGCCGCCGACAAGCGCCTGACCGAGGTGCGCCGCACCGTGCCCGACGCCGGTGCGCTCGTCATCGCCACCGACCATGCGGACGCCAAAGCCTACGCCGAACAGCTGCAGAAAATCACCGGCGAATACCCCGCCGTGATCCTCTCGGACGACCGCGAAGCCTCCGCGAAAATTGATGAGTTCCGTGAGGGCATGCAGCGCTGGATGGTCGCCGTGCGCATGGTGTCCGAAGGTGTGGACGTGCCCCGCCTCGCCGTGGGCGTGTACGCCACCAGCACCAGCACCCCGCTGTTCTTCGCCCAGGCTATCGGACGTTTCGTGCGTGCCCGCAAGCGCGGCGAAACCGCATCCGTGTTCCTGCCGTCGGTGCCGCAGCTGATGATGCTCGCCAATGACATGGAGGTCGAGCGCGACCACGCCCTCGACCGCGGCGCACCCCAGGAAATCGACCCCATGGTTGAGGGCCTGGACGACCACCTGCTCGAAGAAGCAAACCGCGAGGAGCGCGCCTCCGAGCAGTTGGCACGCGGCAAGTTCGAGGCGCTCGGCTCCGAGGCGTCCTTCCACGGTGTGCTGTTCGACGGCGCCGAGTTCGCCTCCGGCAACCTTGCCGTGGGCAGTGAGGAGGAGCAGGACTTCCTGGGTATTCCGGGCCTGCTGGATGCCGAACAGGTCGGTACGCTGTTGCGAGCGCATCAGCGTGAGCACGCGGCACGCCGCCCGGCGACTGCGGCACCTTCGGTGGTGGATCACCGCCAGTTGAAGGAGCTACGCAATAAGTTGGCGAAGAACGTGGCGGCGTGGTCGATTCGTTCGGGTCAGCCGCACGGCGTGATTCATAATGAGCTGCGTAAGATTTGTGGCGGCCCGGCGGTCGCGCAGGCTTCTGCAGAACAGATTCAGGCGCGTCTCGATAAGCTGTCGGACTGGTTCGTAGGCCGACGCTAGAAGGTGGATAGAACGTATAGAGAAGCCCCGCGAGTGAGTGCGCTCGCGGGGCTTCTTGCGTATGTAGGGTACCTGTAGTTCTTTGAGTGGTTTTTACCTGAAGGTTTTCTTAGGTGCTTAAAAGCACATACGCGGAGAAATAAGTCGGTTAGATAGTGGGAATAGGTGGTTCTTAAAAAACTTAATGTTGGTTTTTGCTCCCTAATTTGAGAAAAACATCGCCTGAAGGTTGTTTATGGGAGGAGCATCAGAGGGATTTAGGGGAGAAATGTGTGTGAATAAAAGTTCAAGTACTGGTTGAACACTGCATGTCAAAGTGGGTTTATGGAAGATTATGTGCGTTTTTCGCTTGAAATTTTAATACGGGGGGGGGGTATGCTTTCTCCAAGTGTTGGGTTTCCCTGTGCTTTTGAAGCTGACCTTTGTGTTTTTTGATCTTCTGGGCGTGCAGGGGCTGACGCTTGTATAGAAACATCATGCATTCACTCTCTTCTGCACGCTATCTTCACTTTTTGTGTGCGTCTGCCCTGCGTGGATTTATCGGCCGCGTTCTTGGTGGGAGTGAATGCCCAAGACATCACTCTCGAAGGACATACATGTCTACTAACATTTCTCGCCGCAAGGTTGTTGCTGGCGCAGCATGGGCTGCTCCGGTTGTTGCAGCATCTGCTGCGGTTCCCGCTTTCGCATCTTCTACTGAGTGCGCGTACGCATCTGCTCCCAAGTTCAACATCTCCGGTCAGCCTTCCGGTGCTAAGAACACTCAGAAGTTCACCGTTCCCGCTAAGGTCGACAAGATTCGCTTCGAGGTTGCCGGTGGTGCAGGTGGCGGTTCCTCGTCGGTTAACGGTGGTTCCGGTGCTCTTGTTGTGGGTGAAATTCCCGTCAAGGAAGGCCAGGTTATTGAGCTGGTCGCTGCTGCCGGTGGTGTGGCTTACCTGGAGCGCGTTTATGGTGCGGAGGTTCCCGCGAACCCGAAGGAGGAGCAGAAGTACTACATCTGGGCTACCCGTCCCGCAACCGGTGGTGAAGGCTACGGTAACGGTGGTGACGTAAACGCTCAGGCAATGCCTGCAGACGCTAAGGCTCTGGTTGACGCAAAGTACGCTCCTCACTCCGATATGAAGGCAGCCCTGTACGGTGGCTCCGGCGGTGGCTCCTCCGCTCTGGTCATCGATGGCAAGGTTGTTGCCCTCGCGGGTGGCGGTGGCGGTGCGGGTATCCGTACCCAGCCCGGTACCAACAATGTTCTGGCGAAGATGCGTAATAAGACGGATTCTGCAGGTAAGGTTATCGGTCAGGAACCCAACCCCTTCTTCAACCCCAACGCGAAGGACACTGGCACCACCACTCTGGGTGACAAGTCGAACATCTCCGTTCTGCCTGCTGGTGCTAGCGCATCCGCAGCAACCGGTGGCGACGCAGAGACCTCCGTCTCCTGGTACACCCACCTGAAGGATGCATCCGGTAAGCGTACCCCCACCTCTGCAATGGAGGTCGCTGGCGGTAAGGGTGGCGGCAATGGCACCGGTGGTACCGGTGGCGAGAAGCCTCGCCTGTACGCTCTGGCTAACGTCTTCGGTGTGCTTGGCTTCACGAGCCAGAACAACCAGGTTATCTTCAGCTCCTCCACCGCTGGCGACCAGGGCGGTGCAGGCTTCGACGGTAAGGGTGCAGATGGCGTCTTCGCATACTCCTACCAGGTTGATAACCACCCTGACGAGCCGCGTGAATCTATCCCCGTCACTAACCAGGAAGCTATCGCTGCAGGTGTAGTTAAGGGTGACGAAAAGGGTGGCCTTGAGGTTATCGCTGCTCAGAAGAGCTTCAATGGTCACCAGACTGTTGTCTCCGCAGGTGGTGGCGCTGGCTACGGTGGCGGTGGCTCCGGTGCTGCTCGCGCACTTTCCTCGATCCTGACCGGTGAAAAGTGGAACGGTAACACTGCTGCTAAGGGTGGTGTCCGCCAGAATGTTGGTGCGCTGGTTCAGGCTGGTGCAGGTGGCGCAGGTGGCTCCTACGTTGCTCCCTCTGTCGCTGAAGGCTCTATCTCCTCCGCTAACAACGCTGCAAAGGAATCCGGCGTTCGTAACCCCGGTTACGTGAAGGTCACCCTCTGCGAGCGCTCCTAATAGCGTGCTTATCCGAGTCTCCCTCTTGGGTTGCTCGGTGGGTTAGACACTAACCCTTCCGGTTCTCCCGCTCCTGAAATCTCATCAGGAGTGGGAGAACCGGCCCCTAAGTTTTAGTCCCCCAGATGTGCATCCGCGCGTATCTGGCATGAGGACTGTGTGCTTCTCTGGCGAGTGGTCTCTTGGTGTATTTTGGCCACTCACGGAGAATGCCATTGAGTGATGTCTCGTTGAGTCTCAACGATGAAACCAATGGCTTTTGAGGAAAAGGTTGGTAGTAATGCGCCAACCTGAAGGCCCGCAGGCACTTCGGTGTCTGCGGGCCTTCGCTATACCCCGGAAATGCCGGGTTGAGCGGGGGCATAGCGCGGCGAGTTGAGAATGTTTTTCGGGGTCTATACTCTATAAAATGAATATTGCACTCAGTGCACAATGGTGTAAATTATTCACTCTACTCAACCCGTACCCTCAGCCCTCATGAAAGAAAACCTCATGCCCCACAACGCACACCCCACCCGCCGCACCATCCTCACCGGCGCAGCCTGGGCACTGCCCATCATCGCAACCTCCGCCGCCGTACCCGCATACGCCGCCAACGGCGCGCAGACCGGCACCTCCCACACCATCAAGGGACAGGCAAACGGCCGCAAGACCGTCAAAACCTTCACCGTCCCGGCGGGCGTACGCGAACTCAGCTTCACCCTCACCGGCGGCGCTGGCGGCACCGTCATGGCACGCAGCCAGGGCGGATGCGGCGCCAAGGTCACCGGCACCGTCAGTGTCACCCCCGGCGCAACCGTAGAAATCGTCGCGGCAGCCGGCGGTATCGGCGTGCTTGAGCGCGTCACCCGCAACGGCGCAAGCTGGAACGAATCCAAGCCCGCAACCGGCGGTGAAGGCTACGGCAAGGGTGGCTCCTCCGCCGCTCAGGTCACCGTTCCCGCAGGTCCGAAGGCTATTATCGACACGGCAAATCCCCGCACCTACGGCAACCCCACTGCAGGCGACGGCGCACCCCACACTCACTTCAAGCGCAGCATTTACGCCGCATCCGGTGGCGGCTCCTCTGCACTGCTGGTCAACGGCACCGTGGTTGCTATCGCAGCAGGTGGCGGCGGCGGACATGTGCGTAACTCCAGCTCCACCGCACCGCTGCCCGGCTCCAGCTACGCCATTAGCCCGGTCTGCGGCCTGGAATGGGTACGCGGCGGCTCCGGCGGCAATGCAGAAGCCTCCATGGGCTATGAAGGTGCCGCCGCAAGCGACGCCTACAGCGTCGAGGCGAACCTGCAGATCATCGCAACCCCCGGCACGGGTGGCTCCGGCGGTCGAGGCGGCATGGGTGCTATCGCAGACCCCCTGCCCACCGGTGACCACGGTCTGGTCGGCTTCGGCTCCCAGAACAAGCAGGTCATCCACAGCACCAGTACCGCGGGCGCAACCGGCGGTAGCGGCTTCAATGCGAACGGTGCGGACGGCGTGGGCGCGTACGCCTACCAGTATGACAAGAACGACCCGAAGAACCTGACCGGTACCGCAACCGCACG
Source organism: Rothia sp. HMSC069D01 (assembly GCF_001810135.1). Classification (NCBI taxonomy): domain Bacteria; kingdom Bacillati; phylum Actinomycetota; class Actinomycetes; order Micrococcales; family Micrococcaceae; genus Rothia; species Rothia sp. HMSC069D01. The sequence goes on along the minus strand of NZ_KV800108.1, from coordinate 693,352 downwards.
AACCACCAGCATCACCATCAGCAAGAACTTCTTCGGCTACCAGACCGTAGTGTCTGCTGGTGGCGGTGCAGGCTACGGTGGTGGCGGCTCCGGCGTGGCGAACGCGGTTTCGGCAATCATCATCTCGCAGCAGTGGTGCAACAACCCGAAAAACCCGCGCCGCGCGGTCGGCTACGTTCAGCAGGGCGGCGCCGGTGGTGCAGGCGGATCCTACCTGGCGCCGAGCGTGCGTAACGGCGCGATCGTCGGCACTAAGGAGGTGCCGGCCGGCCCGAACGTGCGCGTGAACGGCATGGCGGAGGTCCGCTTTAAGTAAGCGGCTCAATCTGCTACATAACCGCAGAGGTTTCATGACCTCGGCTGGTTGCAGACACGCTAGGTTATGGGCATGCTAGAGGCGGGGAGCCTGGGATGTACTATCCCAGGCTCCCCGCCTCTGTATATTCAACGCCTCTGTATCTTTAGTACCCGCCTGAAATGGCGAGTTACCTACAACGATAGTGGAGGTTAGAGAACCTCAACCACCTCGACACCCTCATCTTCAAGCTCGGCAACCACGTCGTCGAGCTTGTCCTCGTGCACGGGCGCGGTCAGGTCAAGCAGCACGCGAGTCTCGTAGCCTGCATCGACCGCATCGCGAGCGGTTGCCGACACACAATAATCGGTGGCGATACCGACAACATCGACGAACTCGATACCGCGCTCATCCAGCCACTCCGACAGGGGAGTCTGCGGACCGTCCTCGGATGCATCCGCACCGGGCTCGTGCTCGCCGGTTGCGACTTCATCCTCGGGGGCGAGAAGCCCCTCAAAACCCGAGTAGGCTGCCTCGAAGCGGCCCTTGCGGAAGTACGCCTCAATGTAGTCGGTGTCCAGGTTCTCGTGAATCTGCGCGCCTTCGCTCTTGGCGACGCAGTGCACCGGCCAGGAGTCAACGTAGTCGGGGGTGTCAGAGAAGTGTGAACCCGGATCAATATGCCAGTCCTGGGTGGCGACAATCGCGTCGTAGCGGTGGTGGTTGTTCTCCACGTATTCGCTAATCAGCGCGGCAACGTCCGCACCGCGCTCGGTGGCGAGGGCGCCGCCGGCGCAGAAATCGTTCTGCACATCAACAATAATCAGTGCCTTAGACATGTCTGTCCTTTACAAGTAGGAATGAGTTTTCACTCTGATTCGCCAGGTGAAAACAGTATCTCAGAAGGGTGGTTTAGATGAACTCGGTAGGAATGATTGGCTCACCCTCCGAGAGGCGGCGGGCAGCTTCCGGAAGCTCAGCCAGGGAGGCTGCGTGGCGGGCGGTCGCGCGGCGCACGCCTTCCTCACCGGTGAAGCCGGGGAGCAGCTCGCCGTTGCGGACGAAGTCCACCATGAGCGGGCGGGTGTCCTCGAGCAGGCTCGGGTCCTCGTGGGTGCCCAGAACCTCGGCGGTCGCAATGCCCATGCTGTTGAGGCGGCGGGCCGCACGCTTGGCGCCACCGATGGACGCCTTGCCAGCCGACGCCTTAGCGACCGGCTGCATTTCACCGGCGGAGTTCTCACGCTCAACGACCTTGTACACCATGGAGGAGGTCGGCGCGCCGGAACCGGTGACCAGCTTGGTGCCCACGCCGTAGGAGTCCACGGGTGCTGCCGCCAGGGATGCGATGGCGTACTCGTCCAGGTCGCTGGTGACGGTGATCTTGGTGTGGGTGTTGCCAAGCGAGTCGAGCAGTTCACGCACACGTGCCGCGGTGGCAACCAGGTCGCCGGAGTCCAGGCGCACGCCGCCAAGCTCTTCGCCCGCGAGTTCCACGCCGAGGCGGACTGCCTCGTCCACATTGTAGGTGTCGACGAGCAGGGTGGTGCGGGCACCGAGGGAACGCAACTGCGCCTCGAACGCTTCACGTTCGCTGTCGTGCAGCAGGGTGAAGGCGTGGGCGCTGGTGCCGATGGTGTGCAGGCCGTAGCGCAGACCAGCCTCCAGGTTGGAGGTGCCCGCGAAGCCGGCAATCACGGCGGCGCGTGCGGCGGAGACGGCGGCGCGTTCGTGGGCGCGGCGCGAACCCATTTCGAGGCAGGGGCGGTTGCCTGCGGCTGCGCTCATGCGGGAGGCGGCGCTCGCCACGGCGGAGTCAAAGTTCAGGATGGACAGCAGGTAGGTTTCGAGGACGCATGCTTCGGCGAAGGTGCCTTCGACCTGCATGACGGGGGAGTGGGGGAAGAACGCTTCGCCTTCTGCGTAGCCGCGGATGTTACCGCTGAAGGTGAAGGATTCGAGGTAGGAAAGGGTTTCTTTGTTGACGATGTTGCGGGAGGAGAGGAAGGAGAGTTCTTCGTCGTTGAAGCGGAAGTCTGCGAGGCCTTCGAGGAATCGGCCGGTGCCTGCGAGGACGCCGTAGCGGCGGCCCGCGGGCAGGCGGCGGGTGAAGACTTCGAAGGTGCACTTACGGTTGGCTGCGCCGGAGGCGAGTGCCGCCTGGAGCATGGTCAGTTCATAGTGATCGGTGAGAAGAGAGGTAGTAGCCATGTGTTTATTGTAGTGGGGGATTAGGGTATTTTTCCTCTTGAGTCGGCGTGTCAATCACTACATAAAGTATTCTTGACTCTAAGTGCTGTAGTATGACAAATTACCAGCACTGTGCGCGGGAGCAACGCAGGACGAACATCGCAGTAGCGCAGGACGAACACAGGGGCCACACAGGGGCAACACATACCCGCCCGTATAATCAAAGGGAACCGGCCGCAAAGGAAACCAATGAACACTACCGCCGTGACCCTCTCTACCGGAACCCTCGAGGACACCGACCTCGACACCGCCCTGGAGAACATCCTCGCCACAGACACCCCCTGGAAAGTCATCGTCTGGAACGACCCCGTCAACCTCATGACCTACGTGTCCTACGTCTTCCGCAGTCACTTTGGCTATTCCCGCGCCCGCGCCGAAGAGCTCATGCTGCAGGTGCACAACAACGGCAAGGCAATCGTCTTCACCGGCTCGCGCGAAGACGCCGAAAAACATACCCAGGCAATGCACGCCTGGGGTCTGCTGGCAACCTTCGAGAAAGTAGAAAACTAATGGCGCGACCCTTCCGCCGCACCCCCGGAGGCTACACCGCCTCCTTCGAACCCGCCGAACGCGACCTGATCCGTGAACTCGCCGAAGACGTGCGCGCGCTACTGCGCCCGGCAGATACCACCGCCGACGGCGGCACCGTCGACCCGCTGGAGGCGCTGGTCGGCATCACCGAAAACCCCATCATTCCCGCCGACAGTGCCGTAGCACGCCTGCTCCCCGCCGCAAGCAGCAACGACGAGGCCGCCACCGAATACCGCCGCTACACCGAACGCGACCTGCGCGAAACCAAACGCGCGAACCTCGCCATGCTTGCCTTCGACATTGAGTCCAGCGACCTGCGCCTGAACGAAGAACACGCCCGCGCCTGGGCTGCCGCGCTCGGCGATATTCGCCTGGTGCTCGCCGACCGCCTCTACATCGTGGACGAAGACACCGCAGAAGATATTGCGGCGTTCACCGACCCTTCCGAGATCGAGACCCAAGAAGAGTACATGGCTGTGGTGTACAACTTCATCTCCTGGGTTCAGGACTCGCTCATGCTCGCCATGCTCGACGGGCTGGACGACGAAGAAACGACCGGCGGAGTATTTGGCGGGGAAAATGGCGGGGCAGACGAGCAAGAATAGAACGAATTTTTCAAATTTCCCTCAAACTACCGTCATATACAACCACATAATGGTGGTTCTCGACTCATCTAACCGCTCAACGGACTAAAAGGGTAACCTTAGCGAGTTAGCATAGAACGTGGTACCCGACCGATAACGAAGTGTAGGTGACACATGAGTGACAGCATTGATGCAACCAATCCCTACCGTGCCCGCACCCCCTGGGGAAGCCCAGCGCCCGTAGGCCCCACCGCCGCGGCACCCATCGGCGTCTTCGACTCCGGCGTTGGTGGACTTACCGTGGCACGCGCCATCATGGACCAGCTGCCTCACGAACGCATCATTTACGTCGGCGACACCGCCCACGGCCCCTACGGCCCCCTCAAAATCGCAGAAGTACGCGCCAACGCGCTGCGCATCATGGATGAACTCGTCGACTCCGGCGTGAAAATGCTCGTCATCGCCTGCAACACCGCCTCCGCAGCGGTGCTCCGCGACGCCCGCGAACGCTACACCCGCCAGTACGGCATCCCCGTCATTGAGGTGATTCAGCCCGCCGCCCGCCGTGCGCTCGCCGCAACCCGCAACCGCAAGATCGGCGTGATTGCGACGGAGGCGACCGTCACCTCCCGCGCCTACGAGGACACTTTCGCGATCACCCCGAACCTTGAGGTGCACTCGGTAGCGTGCCCGCGCTTCGTGGAGTTCGTGGAGAAGGGCATTACCTCCGGCCCCGAGCTGCTGGAGACCGCCCGCGAGTACCTGCAGCCGCTCAAGGACGCCGGCGTGGACACCCTCGTGCTCGGCTGTACCCACTACCCGCTGCTGGCCGGCGTGATTTCCTACATTATGGGTGAGGACGTCACCCTGGTGTCCTCCGCGGATGAGACCGCGAAGGACGTGTACCGCGAACTGCTCAACCACGCCATTGAAAGCCCGGTCCCCACGGAAAACCCGCACCACGAATTCCTCGCCACCGGCGAATCTGAGACGTTCTCGCAGCTGGCGCGCCGCTTCCTTGGCCCCGAGGTCACCAACGTGCGCCACACCAGCTCCGTGGCGGAACGCTACCCGACCGGCTCGCTGGCGGCACTCACTCCCGAAATGCTTGCGGCACACCGCAGCATTACCCTCGACGAATCGGCAGATCCTGCAGAGGCAGCACACACTGTCGCGGGCACCGAATTTTCTGGCACCACCCCTAAGGACGACACCTCATGCGTCTAACCGTTATCGGTTGCACGGGCTCCTTTCCCGGCCCCGTCTCACCGGCTAGTTGCTACATGCTCACCGCCACGGACTTCGCGGGTCGAACCTGGCGCATCATCATGGACATGGGCAACGGCTCCCTCGGCATGCTCCAGCGCCATATCGACCTGAGCGATATCGACGCGATTCTGATTTCGCACCTGCACCCGGACCACTGCATCGACCTGTCCGGTCTGCACGTGGCGGTCAAGTGGGATCCGCGCGGCTGGCCCAAGGGCCGCATTCCGCTGTACGGTCCCGCCGCGATTAACGAGTACCTTTCGGCGACTCACGGCCTGGACCCTGATCCGGGCATGAGCACCGAGTTTGAGTACCACACCTGGACTGAGGGTGAGCCCGTGCAGATTGGCCCCTTCCGCGTGGAGCCGTTCCGCGTGGTTCACCCCTCGAAGGACCCGTACGCGTTGCGCATCACCTGCAACGACCGCGAGGGCCACACAGTGTTCTCGTACTCGGGCGATACCGACCTGTGCGAGGGCCTGGTCAAGGCTGCGCGCGGTGCCGACCTGTTCCTGTGCGAGGCTGCCTACCAGGAGGGCCGCGATGACGCCCTGCGCGGTATTCACCTGACCGGTAAGCGTGCCGGTGAGGCAGCGCAGGAGGCGGGCGTGCGTAACCTGCTACTGACCCACCTGCCCGTGTGGAACGACCCGGACATCGCCCGCGCGGAGGCGCGCAGCGCCTTCTCCGGCCCGGTCGGCATTGCCGAAATGGCGGCAAGCTACCGCATCTACCCGCGCCCGACGGAGGCTCACCCGGTCACGTCCACCCTGAACGTGGTGGAGGTGCTCGATCCGCCGCTGAACACCGCGATTGCGCTGCCCAAGCCCGAGCTGGACTAGACCAAACCCGAGCTGGACTAGACCAAACCGAGCTAGGCTAAAACGAGCTGGACTAGTGCAAACTGCGCTCAGCTCCGCCTGCCTTTCGACATAGAGTCAACAGACAGACACAGATTCCGCAGACAGATTCAAGGAGAACCCATGACTGCAACCCGCGAAGACGGCCGCGCCCTCAACGAGCTGCGCCCCATCACCATTACCCGCGGCTGGTCCCGCAACGCTGAGGGCTCCGCCCTCATCGAGTTCGGCAACACCCGCGTGCTGTGCACCGCATCCTTCACTGAGGGCGTGCCGCGCTGGCTCAAGGGCGAAGGTAAGGGCTGGGTGACCGCCGAGTACGCGATGCTGCCGCGCGCCACCAACACCCGTTCTTCTCGCGAGTCGCTCAAGGGCCGCGTGGGTGGCCGCACCCACGAGATTTCTCGCCTGATTGGTCGCTCCCTGCGTGCGGTCATCAACATGGATGAGCTGGGCGAGAACACCATCGTGCTTGACTGTGACGTTCTGCAGGCTGACGGCGGCACCCGCACCGCCTCCATCACCGGCGCGTACGTGGCGCTGGCTGACGCTATTTCTTGGGCGAAGGAGCAGAAGATTCTGCCCGCTAAGGCGAACCCGCTGATCGATTCGGTGTCCGCAATTTCGGTGGGCATTATTGACGGCACCCCCATGCTGGACCTGCCCTACACCGAGGACGTTCGCGCCGAGACCGACATGAACGTGGTCGTCACCGGTAGCGGCAAGTTCGTTGAGGTTCAGGGCACCGCCGAGGGTGCACCTTTCGACCGCGACGAGCTCAACAGCCTGCTCGACCTGGCGCTGGAAGGCACCGCTGAGCTGGCTCAGATTCAGCGTGAAGCACTGGCACACTAACCCGTCCCAGTAACTAGTTCCGTCGACAAGGAGAAACTATGGCAGACGCAAAGATCGTTCTGGCAAGCCACAATAAGGGCAAGCTCAAGGAACTGCGTGAAATTCTGCGCGGACGCATTGACGGCCTGGACGTTGACACCCAGGTGGTTGACGCCTCCAGCGTGAACGCCCCCGACGTTCCCGAGACCGGCGTGACCTTCGCGGAGAACTCCCTGCTGAAGGCGCGCGCTGTTGCCGAGGCAACCGGCCTGGTCGCTATTGCTGACGATTCCGGTCTGTCGGTGGATGTGCTCAACGGCGCTCCCGGTATTTTCTCGGCACGCTGGGCGGGTAGCCACGGCGATGACTCCGCGAACCTGAACCTGCTGCTGGCTCAGCTGAGCGATATTTCTGCCGAGCACCGCGGCGCGAAGTTCTGCTGCGCGGCGTCGGTTGCCTCCCCGAGCGGTTTTGAGGCGGTCGAGTACGGCGAGCTGCCCGGCGAGTTGCTGACCGCACCGGCGGGGGAGGGCGGCTTCGGTTACGACCCGATTCTGCGTCCCGTGGAACTGAACGGTGAGAACGCCCTGTACGAGGGGCAGTACGCTGGCAAGTCGTGCGCTGAGATTCCCGCCGAGATTAAGAACTCGATTAGCCACCGTGCGCGTGCTTTTGAGGCGCTGATTCCTCAGATTGCTGCCGCGCTGACCTCCTAAAACCGCTGTCTAAAACCTCTGTCTAAAACCGTCGCTGAGGCGCCAGAGCCTACTCGCTGCGCCGCTCTCACTGTGCCGCTCTGTTGGGTGGAAACGCGGGGTTGGGTGCGATTTTTTCACGCATCCCTCTAAAATCCCCCACAGGGATACCAATTAAAGGCACAATAGTGTGAGAAGCTTTACCTCAAGGTTAGTGACACCAAAGAAACTCGTCTGTTGAAGGTACCTTCGGCAGGCGAGTTTTGTTGTTGAAGAGCATTTCAACGGTGCATCTGTCAACGGGGCACCTACCCGATGCCCGCCGGTCACCGACCGCGGTAGAAAAACCTGCAGCGAAAGAGACACACTGATGCTCATCCTTCTTCTGCTGATGGCACTCGCCCTTGCCGCCGGATGCTGGGCGTACTCCTACGTGTGGCGCGGCCTGAACCGCCGCGTCATTGCCGCCGTGAAGGTGGTCGACCCGATGATTACGCTCGGCCCGTACGTCATGGCGGCGTGGGTGGCGTTCATGGCTCTGATCGCCACGAATATCTGGGCGACCGGAACCCTGCACACTGTGCTGACGATTATTTTCTGCGTGGTTGCCGCAGGGTGCCTCGGCTGGGCTGGATTCTGGCTGCTCATGCACTGCCTGGGCGGGCAGACTCCGGGCAAACGCCCGATGTGGTGGCGTGAGGCGGTTGCCGCGAAGTTCGCCTGGCGTAACCTCTCGCGCATGCCCGCCTACCTGGGTGCTCGCACCAGCATCCTGCCGGTGGAGAACCCGCACCTGACCAAGCCGTATTCGGGATCGTGGACTCGCCCGCTCGGTGCGACCATGCCCGGGTACAGCTCCAACGGCGAGTTTATTGAGGGCTTTGACGAGTTCGGCCGCAAGATGCCGCGCCTCTACCCGGTGGGCCCCGAACCGACCATTTTTGAGATGGCGCGCTGGGGTAAATCGGTCAGCTCCGATCAGCTGCTGACGACCTTCCTGCCGACGGCTCCGTTTGAGCGTCTGCGTCTGCCCGGCACCATGACGGGCCCCTTCACCTTTGCGGGGGAGGTGCCGCACGGTGCGGTGACGAAGTGGCCTCGCCGCAGCGGTGCGAACCGCGCCTTCGGATCCTACGCTCGTCTGGGTGAAATCACCGAACGCAAGGTGGAGCTGCTGGTCGACCACCGCATCATTGCGGCATTGCAGACCACCCGCGAAAGCTACGAACGCCGCCACAGCTGGATGCTCGCCTTCACCGATATTGCAGACGGCGACTTCACGATGGACGCCGATGAGAACGGCAACCTGCGCATCACCTTCGGCATGATTACCGAGGGCTACGAGACTCCGTGGGTCTTCACCAGCACCCTGAAAGACAGCCCGCGCCTGCGCCGCAAGGTACGCCACGCCATGAGGGAACGCCGCGTGCTCAAGCAGAGCAGCGGCGAGCTGATGGACTGGTACTTCGTGCCGAAGCTCAGCGAATTCCCGCACGGCCCGGTCACGAACGAGCTTCCCGAAGAGTTCTACTTCAAGTCCAATATCATGGTCACGAACCGTCACGAGAGCTCCTCGCGCGCCTCGGGTGAGGCTCACTAGGGCAGTGCCACTGCTATGAGGCGCCCAGAGTGGACACCTCAGAAACGCATCCTAAAAATTCAGACATCCACGCACCGGCTGCTACTCCATAGGGGAGTGGTAGCCGGTGCTTTTCTGCTGTTTCATTCTCGCGGCAGCGTCTAATAACGGTACAGAGAGCCTCATGACGGCGCAGGCAGAAGCGGGCAACAAGCCACGATAGAATAGAAACTTAGAGCACTATGAGCGCAAGCCCGGGGCATTTTTTCTCCCTTCCGCAAGCTTGCCGTGCTGAATACACAGTCATCACTTGCACACAGTCATCACTTGCCGAAAGGATTCCCGTGGCGTCTTCGAACTACACCGCCCGTCACCTCTCCGTGCTGGAAGGTCTGGAAGCTGTACGCAAACGCCCGGGCATGTACATTGGCTCCACCGACTCTCGCGGCCTGATGCACTGCCTCTGGGAGATTATCGACAACTCGGTGGATGAGGCGCTCGCCGGTTTCGGCCAGTCCATCCAGGTCATTCTGTACCGTGACGGTTCGGTTGAGGTGCGCGATGATGGCCGCGGTATCCCCACCGACATTGAGCCGCGCACCGGCCTGTCCGGTGTCGAGGTCGTATTCACCAAGCTACACGCCGGCGGTAAGTTTGGCGGCGGCTCCTATAACGCGTCCGGTGGTTTGCACGGTGTGGGCGCTTCCGTGGTGAACGCGCTGTCTTCCCGTCTGGACGTGCAGGTGGACCGTGGCTCGAAGACCTACCAGATGTCCTTCCGCCACGGCATTCCCGGATTCTTCGAGTCCGGCCGCACCCCCAAGCCCGAAGATCCGTTCACTCCCGCAACCGAGGGCACTGACGCCCTGCAGATTGTGGGTCGCGCTAAGCGTGGCGTGACCGGCACCCGTGTGCGCTATTGGGCTGACCCGCAGATTTTCACCCCCGACGCTAAGTTCAGCTACGAGGACTTGGCTGCTCGTGCGCGCCAGACCGCGTTCCTCATTCCGGGTCTGCGTATTTGCATCCGTGATGAGCGCCGACTGCCCGGCACCCCCGGCGAGCTGGAACCCCACGAGGAAGTTTTCCAGTACGACGGCGGCATTAGCGAGTTCGTCGAGTTTCTGGCGCACGATGAGCGTATTACCGACACCTGGCGTTTTAGCGGCAGCGGATCTTTCACCGAGACCGTGCCGGTGCTGGGTGAGGACGGCCGCTCGCAGCTGACCGACGTGGAGCGCGATTGCGAAGTGGACGTTGCGCTGCGCTGGGGCATTGGTTACGAGACGACGGTCCGCAGCTTCGTGAACATTATTGCCACCCCCAAGGGCGGTACTCACACGACCGGTTTTGAGCAGGGCCTGCTGCGCGTGATGCGCAAGCACCTTGCCGATAATGCCCGCAAGTACAAGGTGGGTAACGACAAGATTGAGAAGGACGACGTGCTCGCCGGCTTGACCGCCGTGCTGACCGTGCGTCTTGCCGAGCCGCAGTTTGAGGGTCAGACCAAGGAGATTCTGGGTACCCCGGCGGTTCGCCAGATCGTGTCGAAGGTCGTGGGCGATGCGCTGAAGGCTCGCCTGGAGTCGACCGCCCGTGCGGAGAAGGCTCAGGCGACCGCTCTGTGTGAGAAGGTCGTCTCTGAGATGAAGACCCGCGTCTCGGCGCGCATCCATAAGGAAACTCAGCGCCGTAAGACCGCGCTGGAGTCTTCGTCCATGCCCACCAAGCTGGTGGATTGCCGTTCGACCAATGTTGAGCATTCTGAGCTGTTCATTGTGGAGGGTGACTCGGCGCTGGGCACGGCGCGTCTGGCGCGTTCTTCCTCGTATCAGGCTCTGCTGCCGATTCGCGGTAAGATCCTGAACACTCAGCGTGCTTCGGTGACTGATGTGCTCGCGAATGCTGAGTGCGCGGCGCTGATTCAGGTGATCGGTGCGGGTTCGGGTCGTACCTTTGACCTGGACTCTGCTCGCTACGGCAAGGTCATTATGATGACCGATGCGGACGTGGACGGCGCCCACATCCGTACCCTGCTGCTGACCCTGTTCTACCGTTACATGCGTCCGCTGATTGAGGCGGGTCGCGTGTACGCTGCGGTTCCGCCTCTGCATCGTGTGGAGGTGGTGCGCCGCGGCAAGCCGAACGAGATGGTGTACACCTACTCGGAGAAGCAGCTGCACGAGCTTCTGGATTCTCTGCGGGAGCAGGGGGTGTCCTATAAGGAACCCATTCAGCGTTATAAGGGTCTGGGTGAGATGGACGCTGACCAGCTGGCTGAGACGACGATGGATCCGCGTCATCGCATGTTGCGCCGTATTCGCATTGAGGATGCGGAGGCTGCCGAGCGTGCGTTCTCCTTGTTGATGGGTTCTGAGGTGGCTCCGCGTAAGGAATTCATTATTGCGGGTGCTCATCAGCTGGATGCCGAGAGCATTGATATGTAGAGCATCGATATGTAGCGTGCGGTACCTTGCGGGGCATTGCGGTGCCTTGCGGGGCAGTGGTGGCTGGCGTGTCACAATCCATGAATTTTGTGTGAGAATAGTCACGCAATTCTCGGAGATTCCGCGTAAATTCCGCATGAAACAGGCAAATTTAAGCTTTGAGCACTACTTGAAGCACCTGTCACAATCACGAAATCTGTCACCAAAATTTTGCAGAAAATATTAAAAACTGCAATATTTCACCAAGGTTCCGAAACTGCTTCTCAACCCCGCAAGGCACCATCGTGTCTCATTCCTCTCACCACCCTTGCATCGAGGGATAACGTTCAAGGTACCTTTAGCGAAACGTCAAACAATAAACGTCCATACTATGCACAGCCTACTCACAGCTTCTTAGGAAAACCCTGTACCTTAGAAGCATGAGAGACACTGTGTCAGTAACTCTCGTATGCCCTCCATCGATGGTGGACTACCCGAAATCTGGCACAAACGCACATTAAGTACACACATAGTAAGGACCTATCAATGGATCCCCTTGATTTTGGTAGGTGGCAGTTCGGTATTACCACCGTCTACCACTTCTTCATGGTTCCGCTGACTCTGGGTCTGGGCCTTGTGGTGACCTACCTGTACATTTGCTACGTTCGTACCAAGAAGGACGAATACAAGCGCATGACGAAGTTCTGGGGCAAGCTGTACCTCATTAACTTCGCTATGGGTGTGGCCACCGGTCTGGTTCAGGAATTCCAGTTCGGCATGGCGTGGAGTGAATACTCCCGCTTCGTCGGCGACGTCTTCGGCGCTCCGCTGGCAATGGAAGGCCTCTTCGCCTTCTTCGTTGAGTCGACCTTCCTTGGTCTGTGGATCTTCGGTTGGGACCGCCTCAAGCCCGCAGTCCACGCCTTCTGTCTGTTCATGGCAGTTCTCGGCTCCTGGATTTCTGCATTCTTCATTCTGGTTGCAAACTCCTGGATGCAGCACCCCGTCGGTGCAGAAATGATTGACGGTCGTCCCCGTATGACCGACATCGGCGCCGTGCTGATGAACCCCACCGCATGGGTCACCTTCCCGCACGTCATCACCGCATCCATTCAGGTTGCCGGTGGCTTCCTGGTCGGTATCGCCTGGTACAAGCTGTGGCGCCGCCGCAAGGACGGCATTGACAAGGTCGTTGACGGCAAGGTTGTCGTTGGTGAGTCCGACAAGGGCGCACGCGACAAGAAGGACTTCCAGGTTTGGCTCAAGTCCCTGCGCCTGGGCGCAGTGGTGGGCCTCATCGGCTTCGCTGGTGTTGGCGCATCCGGCCACATGCAGGCACAGATGATGATTCACGAGCAGCCCATGAAGATGGCTGCCGCCGAGGCCGCCTGCCACGACGGTACCTCCTTCTCCGTGCTGACCGTTGGTGAGCTTGGCGCTCAGAGCTGCGACAAGATTCACACCATCATCGAGGTTCCCGGCGTGCTGTCCTTCCTGGCATACGACAACTTCAACACCCCGGTGAAGGGTATCCAGACCCTGGTTCCCGAGTACGAAGCTAAGTACGGCACCAACCTGCCCGATAACCCGCTCTACGGTGAGCGTGCAGGTCAGAAGATTGATTACCTGCCCTCCCTCGAGGTCTCCTACTGGGGCTTCCGCGGCATGATCGGTCTGGGCGCAGTCGTCGTTCCCTTCTACCTCTACGCACTGTGGGTTACCCGTAAGAAGGGCGTGGGCACCGTCCCCGAGTCCAAGCTGCTCAAGAACGTTGCCGTCTGGTCCATCCTGGCTCCCTTCTTCGCAATTGCACTGGGCTGGATCTTCACCGAAATGGGCCGTCAGCCCTTCGTGGTTGTCCCCAACCTTGAGGGCGATCCCGCAATCCGCCTGTACACCGCAGCAGCTATCTCCCCGGGTGTTTCCGGTGAAGAAATCCTCTTCTCCCTGCTCACCCTGGGCCTGCTCTACGGCGTGCTGATGGTGGTTGAGGTTTACCTGCTCATCAAGTACGTCAAGGCCGGTGTGGTTGCTGCAATGCCCGAGCTGGTTCAGTCGCACCACGAGGACGAGTCCAACGACAAGTCCAAGCGCGACGTGCTGGAGTTCGCCTACTAGGCGGGTAAGGATTGATTCACCATGAACTTTGATTTCAATATCTTTGCCGGTCAGCCTGGTCTGCCCACCCTCTGGTTTGCTGCCATTGGTGTCTTCTTCATCATGTACATGATTCTCGACGGTTTTGACCTGGGTGTCGGTATGCTGATGGGTTCCAAGTTCGCAAAGAACGAAAAGGAACGTCGTCTGCTGCTGAACATCATCGGCCCCGTCTGGGACGGTAACGAGGTGTGGCTTGTGACCGGTGGTGCAGCTCTGTTCGCTGCATTCCCCATCTGGTACGCAGCCCTCTTCTCGGCTCTGTACATCCCCCTGACCCTCGCGCTGGTCTTCCTGATTCTGCGCGTGGTCGCCATTGAATACCGCGGCAAGAAGAACGACGAGAAGTGGATCCGTAACTGGAACATCGCTCTGTCTGTTTCTTCCTTCTTTATCCCACTGCTCGTTGGTGCTCTGCTGGGTCTGACCTCCATGGGTCTGCCCATCAACGAGAACGGCGACCGCGTCGGCGGCGCCTTCGCATGGGTCTCCCTGCCGGTTCTGCTCGGCGGTCTGGGCTTCGTTGGCTTCTCCCTGGTTCAGGGTCTTGCCTTCATCGCTCTGAAGACCGACGGTGACATCCGCCACCGTGCTCGCAACATCCTGGTACGCTGGGCTCCCGTCCTGCTGCTGCCGATTGTTGCATGGGTTCTGGCACTGGACTTCACCACCGGTAACGGCATTTCCTGGCTGTGCACCATCCTAGCTGTGGTTGCTGTTCTGATTGCTTGGACCTCCGCAAAGGGTGGCCGTGAGGGTCGCGCTTTCGCAGGCCTGTCCGTGTTCCTCGCATTCGGTGCGCTGGCAATCTTCACCGCAATGTACCCGAACGTTCTGCCCTCCACCCTGGACCCGGCATACTCGCTCACCATTGCGAATGCATCCAGCTCCGAGTACACCCTGGGCGTTATGACCTTTGTGACCTGCCTTGGTCTGCCGGTCGTGTTCGTCTACCAGGCATGGACCTACTGGGTCTTCCGTAAGCGTCTGCACGTGGATCACATCCCCGAAGCACACGACGCTACCGAACTGGCTGAACTGCCGACCAAGTAGCCTGTAGCTGATTGAAGAATCCCCCGGATTTCTCTTCTGAGAAGTTCGGGGGATTTTTCTATGTCCCCAGAGGATATTCCCGCAGAGGATGCAGCTTGCGGCAGGCGAGTGGGCGCGCAAAAATTTTTTGGTGCACACCCCCCCCGAAATTCGGGCGTGACAGGGAGTAAAAGGTGTAATGTGGTGTACAACTCACTCTCACGATAAGGAGTTTGACGATGAAGTCCCCCAACCGCCGCACCGGAGCTACTTCTCGCACTGGCATGAGCCGCCGCCTGCTCACCACGGGTGCCCTGCTGGCCATCGGCGTGCTCCCGCTGAGCGCATGCTCGCTCTTCAACCCGCCGCTGGAACGTGACGAAAGCGTCCACGCCGTCTTTGACGCGGAACAGGACATCGTGAAGATGCCCCTGGACGATTACCCCTACTACGAGGGGGGCACTCATTACGAATACACGGCCCATCAAATCGCCATGAAGCAGTGCTACGCCGAACACGGGCAGAGCTACACCGACCCCGACCAAGCTTCCCAATCTGAAAGCGCGCCGAGTGGCGATCCGGGCCGAAAGTACGGTCCCTGGAACGTCGAGTACGCCAAGAAGTACGGTTTTCAGAAGCGAGACCCCAACGCCGCCCCCATCTCCTTTAGCTCACCGGAGAGCTTGAGCCCCGAGGAGCAGCTTCGCACCGAATGTCTTGACAAGGCCCGCGAGACCCTGGACGCCGCGGTGCCCGAAGGTAAGAGGCTCGAGAATGACGTGCAGTCCACATACAGTCGTATCTCCACCGAGGCGGGCAATGCCGTTTACGGTAGCAAACTGCACCGCGAGCTCGAAGAGAAGTGGAAGCAGTGCGTCTCTGACCGCGGCCTCACCCCCAATAAGGCAGGCTATGTCGCCGAGGAAAGCCCGCTGAATGAGCAGCTGAGCAAGAACGGCGGTTTCAACGAGCCCGCCTCCGAAGAGGAAATTCGCATCGCCACCATCATGGCCGAATGCAACCAACAGGTTGGCATGAGCCAGCAGCTCTACGACCTGGAAGCTCAGTATCAGATGCCGCTCATCCGCAAGTACCAGGCGCAGCTTGAGCAGGAACGCAAGGCAGAACGTGAGCGTGACGAGAAGTTCAAGCAGTACGTTATGGAGCACCAGTAAACCGGGACGCTGAAAGACAGCACCACAAAAGACAGCGCAAAAACAGCTCAGAAAGACACCGCCATGACCACTCACTCACAGAACCAAAACAGCGGTCACCGCTTCAGCGAGTGCATCGCCCGACCCCGCGTGCTCCTGCTGCTGGCAATCCTCGCCATCGGCTCGCTCATGCTGTCCTTCTACCTGGGCACCCGCTACGCCGCCACGGGCCCCGACCCGGCCGTGCAGGCGAAAACCGTGATTCCGGTCTGGGCGAAGGTTGAAGAACGAACCGTCAGCGAGGGCCTCGCCATTGCCGGAACCACCAAGGCTGGGGAGACCGCCCCGATTAGCGCGCGCACCAACGGTGAGCCGGTGCTCGTCTACCAGAACCAGAAGCCCGGTAACGTGCTCAAAGCCGGTGACTTCATCGGCATTATTGGCGCCGACCCCGTCTTCGTGCTGGAAGGGCCGCTGCCGCTGTACCGCGACCTCAACCTAGGCGATAACGGCGACGACGTGCTCGCCTTCCAGAAGGCACTGAACTCCGCCGGGTACGCCACCGCTCAGAGCGGCACCGTCACCGAGGACACCCTCGACGCCGTCACGCGCCTGCACCGCGCGCACCTGACCGGCGTGCCCAGCGAAGGGGTCACCAGCATTGCCCGTAACAACTACGCGATTCTGCCCGGCGGAAGCCACACCGTCACCGCAGTTGCGGCAGTCGGCCAGCTCATTAACGACGGCAACCCCATCGCGAGTGTAGAAACCAGCGAACCCTACGTGGAATCCAGCGTTGAGCTCTCCGTTGCCAATAAGCTCAAGGCCGGCGACCGCGTTAGCCTGCGCACTTCTACCGGCAGCGTGGAGGGCACCATCACCAGCATTGGTGAGCTGCAGAACGACCCCTCCAAGGGTGCGGCGAAGAGCGTGCGATTCAGCGCCGACGACCCGAGCAAGCTCACTCCGGGGCAGAGCGCCTCCATCACCAGCAAGGGCAACACCTCAACCACCCTCGCCGTGCCGACTACCGCGGTACGCCAGGACTCCCAGGGCACCTACGTGCTCGTTGAAAAGGGCGGAAGCTCCACCTCGACCAGCAAGGATGCGCCCGCCACCGAACGAGTCAATGTTGAGGTTCTGCGCACCGCCGGCGGATATGCCGCAATCAACGCGAACCTCAGCGCGGGACAGAAGGTGCTTGTCTCATGAGCCGCCGTAAGAGAACCCCAGACGCAAGCCCAGGACGTGCGCCTACAATTGCGCCCAACGTAGCGTCCGCCGCTACACCTGCCGCCGGGCTCGGTACCGCGCCCGCTATTGAAATGCACGGCATTACCCGTGTTTTCGAGGGGAGCGAACGAGCCGTCCTCGACCACCTCGACCTGGTGGTGGAACGCGGCGAATTCCTCGCCATTATTGGTCCGTCGGGCTCCGGTAAATCCACCCTGCTCAACGCCATTGGCCTGCTCGACACTCCCACCAGCGGAACCTACAGCCTCTTTGGCAAAAACACGGAAGGACTCAGCGACAGAGAACGCGACGAAATGCGCCGAGACCACCTCGGCTTCATCTTCCAATCCTCAAACATGCTGCTGGACGAAACCAGCACAACCAACGCCTCCATGGGTCTGCGCGTGCAGGGCGTACCCTACAGCGAGCGCCTGCAACGCACCGAAGAAACCCTAGAATTTCTGGGGTTGAGCGACCGCGCCAGCATCCGTACCCGTTACCTTTCCGGCGGCGAAAAGCAGCGTTGCGCCATTGCCCGTGCCCTCGCCACGCGCCCGCCGCTGATTCTTGCCGACGAGCCGACCGGCAACCTGGACAGCCACAATAGCGCCAAGGTCATTGAGATTCTTCAGCGCATTAACGCGACCGGCTGTACCGTGCTGGTTATTACCCACGACCCGGAGGTTGCCGCCGCCGCCCGCCGCGTGATCCGCATTGAGGATGGGCAGCTGCACGAGCAGAGCCGCGCCGACTTGGCTACGGTGCCGGTCGCTGAGGTGCCGGTTGCCGAGGCTGTGCCGGCTACAACGGATACCCCTGCAGAAGCTACGGTAGGTGCCCCGGTAGGTGCCCCCGCCACCCTCGCTGTGGGGGAGAAGCCCGCTACGCATCGCCGCGGAAGCTTCCTCACCGACGACAGCATCGAGGCGATCTCCGCGCTCACCTCACGACCGCTACGCACCCTGCTGCTGGGCCTGTCCTTCGCACTGGGCGTGGGCGGACTCATCAGCGCCTCCGGCATGAGCGAATCCGCCAGCTACCAGGTGAACCAGCGCCTGCTCGGATCCGAACAATCCACGCTCTACATCAGCGACAGGGACAATGACCAGAACATGCTCGGAACCTACCGGCAGGGCGAATCCGCGCAGAATGTTGCCGACCGCATTAGCGCGCTGGACTACGTGAAGAACACCGGATTCGTCAGCAGCGTGGCACCAGCGGACGTGCGAATCACCCGTTTCAGCCCCTACGAGGACGAACCCAAAACGGCGATTGGCCTCAGCTCCACCTCGAAGACCAGGCTCGAGCAAATCGGTGCTCGCATGAACCCCGAAACCCTGCGTGCGCTTGAACAGATGAACTCGACCCTCACCCAGGAGAACGTTGCCGACCGTGAACGCGCCGAGCAGCTCTCCGGCGCTATCGTCTCGGTCTCCGCTGCCCGCGCCCTCGGCATTATTCCCGAAGATAAAGCGGCAGATAACGCCACAACCGAGCCCCGCCCCGGCGAGCTACCCGCCGTCGAGTACGGCATTAAGCTCGGCGGACTGCCGCAGGTGGCACCCGGTGTGAGCATCTGGGTGGATGGTCAGCTGATGCCGGTCGTCGGCCTTTTCGACCCCGGCAATAGCGGCTACGAATTCAGGAATACGGTCATTGTCTCGCCGGGCACCCTTCAGCGCACCGGACGCGGCCAGGTGACCTACATTGCCGAAACCGAACGAGGCTACGGCAAGGCGGTCGCCAAGGCAATTCCGCTGACGCTCAAGCCCGCTGAACCCAGCCAGATTAACGTGGAAACCCCCTCCGACCTGCAGAGCCTGCGCGCGTCTATCGCCTCGGATCTGGGTCTGTACGTGGGTGTGCTCTCCGGTATTCTGCTGGTGCTTGCCTCCCTCTCGGCGGCAACCGCAATGTACCTGTCCGTGCAATCGCGCACCGCAGAGATTGCGTTGCGCCGCGCCATCGGATCGAGTAAATGGCTGATTGCCCGCATCTTCCTCATGGAGGGCGTCATGCTTGGTGTGCTCGGCGGCTCCATCGGCGCCTGCTCCGGCATGATTGCGACGATTATTCTTTCGCTCGTGCAAGGCTGGCAGGCGGTTCTCTCACCCGGATTCGTGGTGCTCGGCGTGGGCGTTGGCGCCCTTACCGGTCTGGTGTCTTCGGCGTACCCGGCGTGGGTGGCGTCCCGCAAGAGCCCCGCCGACGCGATGCGCGGCTAAAGATAGCGCTGGGTGGGGGGCAACCAAATATCTGAAACCTAACTGGTCAAATAGGTATTAGATAGCCCAGCCCTTAAACTGATAGAAGGTAAAAACAGCAGAAGACTAGGTCAAAGGACAACACGTGAGTCGAACGCACACACCGCGTCATGCTGACAAACATCAGAACACTGAGGCACCAGAGGTGACCGCGGGAAAGCGCAACGACCGCGCTGACCGTCGCCCGCCCCTGGGCCCTGACGCCCGTAAAACCCTCAGCACCTTCGGTGTTATCACCGCTGTGCACACCCTCGCGACGGTACTTTTCAGTGCCGCCTTGGCTGTGATTATTGCCCGTGCGGCACACGCCGGTTTCGCCGCTGTCGCCGCCGAACACGCGCGCCTCAAAGAGACCAGCGCGCCGGATGTGTACCGCGCCTACGTCGAATTCGCTGGCTCCGCGCAGGCACAGCTGGAGGCGCACGGCGGCTGGCTGCTCGGCCTCGGTGGTATCTTCGGTGACGCAGACACCATTACCCCCGGCCTGATTGCGGTCGCCGTGGCTGCCCTGCTTGTCCGCTCGGGTACCGACTACCTGCTGGCTGTGAGCGCGCAGCGTGCCGCCTCCGGGGCGAAGTCTCAGATTCGTTCCTCGCTGCTCAAGCGCGTGCTCGCCACCGGTGGCGCAGACACCCCCGAAGGTACCGGCGCGACCGCTGTGCTGCTGTCCCGCGGCCTGAACGCTCTGGATGACTACTACACCAAGACCCTGACTGCGTTCGTGTCCACCGCGATTGTGCCGTTCATCCTCTGGGTCGTTGTGGCATCCCTGGACTGGATGAGCGCCATGGTGCTGGCATGCACCCTGCCGCTTATTCCGGTGTTCATGATCCTGATTGGTAAGAACACCCGCGACGAAACCGCAGAAGCTCAGGCTGAACTGCATCGCCTCTCCGACCATATTCTGGAGCTTGTGCGCGGCCTGCCCGTTATTATCGGTCTGGGCCGCGAACGTGCGCAGACCCGCGCCATGAACGCCCTGGGTCAGCGCTACCGTGAACGCACCATGCAGACCCTGCGTAGCGCCTTCATGTCTTCGCTCGCGCTGGAGCTCATCACCACCATTTCGGTGGCGCTGATTGCTGTGCTGATTGGTGTGCGCCTGGTCAACGGCACCCTGGGCTTGGACACCGCAATTCTCGTGCTGCTGCTGGCTCCCGAATGCTACCAGCCGCTGCGTGATGTGGGTGCCGCCTACCACCAGTCGGAGGACGGCGTTGCCGCCCTGCGTAGCGCCCAGAAGATTATTGATGCGCCCCTGCCCGCCGCCGCTGCGGACTCGACTGCCCAGGATTCGGCAGCACAGAAGGCTCAGCCTTCCGTGATCGCTGTTGAGGACCTGTCGGTGAGCTACCCGGCGCGTCCTGCCGTGCTGACTCACCTGTCGCTGAACCTGGACCGTCGCGTTGCCACTGCCAACGGTGAGCGCGGCGCGGTCATTGGCGTGATGGGTGAATCCGGCTGCGGTAAGTCCACCCTGCTGAACGTGTTCTCCGGTGCCGTGCGTGAGGGCCTGGTGCCCACCGGCTCGGAGGAACCCGTGCACCTGACCGGTAGCGTGACCGGTCTGGGCACCACCCTGGTCATCCCGCAGTCGCCGGTCTTCACCGCACCGACCGTGCAGACCGAAATGGCGCTCTACGCACTCAGTGCCACTGAGGCTGAGCGTGAGCGCGCAGCCGCTCTGCTCGGTGAGGCGATGGACTCCAAGAAGCTGTCCGCCACCGATGCCGAGTCTGCTCTGCTGGTTGGTCCGCTGGCTCAGCTGGGCATGGAGAAGCTCACCGCCCTTGAACCCGGTGCCCTCAGCGCAGGTCAGGCGCGCCGCCTCGCCGTGGCACGTACCCTGGCTCGTGCCGAGGCTATCTACCGTGCCGGCGGTGAGCAGACCGTGCTGACCGTCCTGGTGGATGAGCCGACCGCGCACCTGGACGCCTACTCGGCATACCTGGTGACCCGCGCCCTGCACCGCCTGGCGGAACTTGGCGCAACCGTGCTGATCGTGACCCACGAGCAGGAACTCGCCGCTGGCTGCGACACCCTCGTTCGTGCCGTTCAGACCGCCCAGGGCTACACCTGGACCGCCGAGGCGAACACCGCCCGCGTTGCGGTTCCCGCGCAAGCCCCCGCGCACCTGCTCAAGGACAGGGAAGAGTACGAGGCTGAAAGCACTGCCCCGGCGGGCGCCTCCGCAGCTGCCGAGGTCAAGGAAGTCGAGCCTGCCGGCTTGTTCGCAAGCCTGCACACCCTGAAGGAACTGACCGGTATCGGTGTTCGCGCCGCAACCGGCCCGGTGATCATGGCTGCGATTACTTCCCTGATGGCTGCGGCACTGACCGCGCTGTCCGGCTGGCTGATTGTTCGCGCCGCCGAGGGCCCGGCAATGATGTACCTGATGGTCGCCATTGTGGGCGTGCGTTTCTTCGGCCTGGGTCGTGCCTGCGCCCGCTACGCTGAGCGTCTAATGACCCACTCGAAGGTTCTTGCCGCCGCAAATATTCTGCGTCTGCGCGCCTGGGTTGGCGCATGGCAGAGCGTGAGCAGCGTGCGTGCCCTGCTGCGTGGTGACGCGCTGCTCGAACGCCTCGTGGGCGGTATTGATGAGCTACGTGACGGCGTGCCGCGCGTTATTATTCCGCCGGCTGCGCACCTGCTGGTCATGACCGCGGCGCTGATTACGACCGCGTGCATCCTGCCGCAGGCTCTGATTCCGGTTCTGCTTGCCGTGCTGGTTAGCACTTTTGTGGCTCCGTGGATTGTGCTTCGCGCTGATGCCCGTGCGGAGTCGCTGGCTCGCCGCTCCACCGCGCAGATGCTGCGCCTGGGCACCGGCATGCTTTCGGCGGCTGAGGATCTGCGCGCTAACGGCGTGGCAACCACCGCTGAGAAGGCTAACGGCGCTCTGGACGCCGAGAACCTGTCCGCCCTGCAGAAGGGCTCGACCGCTCAGGGCGTGGGTCGTACCCTCGTGACTCTGAGCTGGTTCGGTGCGGCTCTGGCGAGCGCAGTCATTGCGTACCCGCTGGCTGTTGACGGCACCGTGCGTGCCCCCGAAGCGGCGATTGTGGTACTGCTGTGCACCGGCATGCTGGAAAGCTCCCTGGGCCATGTTGAGGCGGTCCGCTCCTGGCCCGCGTTCAGCCGCCTGCTCGCGACGATTGCCCCGAGCGTGCGTGACGTATCCCTGGAGGGTATTGTCGCCACCTCGACCCTGAAGCGTTCCGTGCCGACCGAGGCTGAGGTGGACACCCACGTTCTGCCGCGTCGTGTTGAGCGTCTGCGTGCCCGCGCGGAGGCCGAGATGGAGGAGCTGCTGGAGGCTGACCGTCAGCGTGCTCACCGCTTTGACCGCCCCGAATCTGCGGCTGGTTCTAAGAGCGATACCCCGCGCCCGCCGAAGCCCGGCGAGCCCACCCTGGTCAGCTGCGGTACCCCGCAGGAGCTTGGCGTGAAGGTCACCGACCCCGCCCTGAGCCTGCAGGACGCTGCCGCCCGCTGGCCCGGCATGGATCACCCGGTCTTCACCGACCTGAACATGAACGCCCGCGCGGGCTCCTGGACTGCGGTGACCGGCCCCTCCGGTTCCGGTAAGTCTACGGTGCTTGCAACCGTTCTGGGCTTCTTGCCGCTGGAGTCCGGCCGTGTGCTGGCTTCCGGTGAGGTCCTGGAGGGTGAGCAACTGCGCGGCTACGCGGCGTGGTGCCCGCAGGCGGCTCACATTTTTGAGTCGACCCTTGAGGGTAACCTGATGCTGGCTCGTGACCGTTCGGATCGCCCGAGCGAGGAAGAGCTGATTGAGGTTCTGCGCCGTGTGGGTCTGGGCGAGTGGTTTGACGCTCTGCCTCAGGGTCTGCGCACCCCGGTGGGTGCTGGCGGTTCTTTCCTGTCGGGTGGTCAGCGTCAGCGTCTGGCGGTGGCTCGTGCCCTGCTGGTGAATTCGCCGGTGCTGCTGTTGGATGAGCCGACCGCGCACCTGGACGCTGAGTCTGCCCGTGCGCTGATGGCTGACTTGGATGCGGCGACCCGCTCTAGCTCTGTGGCTACGGTTTTGGTGTCGCACCGTCCTGAGGATATTGCCCGTTGCGATGAGGTGGTTCGTCTCTAAACGCAGCTGAGCGTAGCCATCGCGGGCGAGATTGAACGCAAGAAACTGCGAGGAATGCCCCGGTACTTCGTGAAAGTACCGGGGCATTTCTTGTGCGCGAATAGGTTCGGGTGAGGGTGGGGAGGAGAGAGCTAGACCCAGCCGAGTATCTGCGCGCTCAACCGCAGCAGCATGAGGGTCATAACGATAACGAGCACGCGGCGAATGAATCGCTCGCCCAGGTGAATTGCGGTGCGGGCACCAACCCAGCTTCCCGCCATGTTGGCGCATCCCATGGCGATTCCGAGGAGCCAGTGAATTGAGCCCAGCGGAATGAAGTAGAGGAGCGCGCCGAGGTTGGTGGCAGTGTTGAGAATCTTGGCGGCTGCGGTTGCGTGGAGCATATCGTAGCCCATGGCTATCTGCAGGGCGACGAGCATCATCGCGCCGGTGCCAGCCCCGAGGATGCCGTCGTAGCCGCCCAGAATCAGACCCAGCGCAAAGCCGCGCACTAGGAACGATGAGGTTGTGAGCGCGCGAGGCTGCCCGCGAGGTATGCGCGGTTGTAGCACCGAGAAGACGAGGATAGCGGCTAGAACCACCACAATTGCGGGGCGGAAAATATGTGCCGGCAGGATCGTGGCGCAGTATGCGCCGGCGGCGGAGGCGCAGAACGCCACGAACGCTACGGGGAGTAGGATTTTCCACGGGATTTTGAGTGAGCGAATATAGGTTGAGGCACTCGTCAAAGTGCCCATGGAACTGGCAACTTTATTGGTGCTCAGGGCGGCGACGGGTGAGAATCCGGGTGCCATGAGCAGTGCGGGGAGCTGGATCATGCCGCCTCCGCCCACGACAGAGTCGATGCATCCCGCACAGAAGGCAGCGAGCAGGAGCACGATAAATAACTCTGGTGTGACGGACATTAAATCAAGCACGACAAATCCTCTAGGAATAATGCGTCAATAAATGTGTGCTGTGTTACTTAAGGTACACCACATAAAAGCCGGGGGTGAAGACACACACAACGTGTCTTCACCCCCGGCTTTGTAAACAACCTGAGGTCGAAAGGCCGTGAACCGCGCGCCTAGAAGAGCTTTTCACCCTCCGGGCTAACCGCCATCGCAGCAGAAACAGCCGCATAGTTCGGGCCCACAATGCCGATGCTCTGAGTGAGCATCACACCGGAACCGTCACGAGCACCGTACTCGGTCGGCAGGGAACGAGCCACACCACCGGTGGACGCCGCCTTCGCCGGGCCCACGCCCACCCACGCCAGAGCCAGCTGGCTCTCACCGGTGAGGAAACGGTGCGCACGCACACCGCCGGTTGCGCGGCCCTTCTGCGGGTACTCGCTCAGGGCGGTGACCTTGGCGCTCGCCAGGCCGTCCTTGCCGTTGGTGACGGTCACGACCTCCGCCGCGTCACCGGGTGCGGTCACGCCCAGGGCAATCACACGGTCGCCGTCAGCAAGCTTAACGCCTGCGATACCGCCGCCGGTGCGTCCCTGCGGGCGTACCTTGGCGGCGTCGAAGGTCAGCAGCTTCGCGTCGCGAGTGACGAAGGTGAGCACCATATCATCGGTGGGGCAGGGGGCGGCGGCTACGATTTCGTCGCCGTCCTTGAGCTTCATGATGTCCCACTCGGTCTGGTTGAGCGGGTATTCCGGGTTGAGACGCTTAATCACGCCGCCCGCGGTTGCCAGTGCCAGCACCGTGTTCAGCGGTACGAGGGCGACCAGCTTCTCACCCTTGGCGAGCTGAACCAGCTCGGCGGCCTTCACCGCCGACGCCATGGAGGGGGTGCCGCCGTTCTCGTCTAGCACCGCAATGTCCATGACGGACAGGCGCACCATGCGTCCTGCGGAGGTCACGGCACCGATCTCACCGCGCGCGGTGGTCGGCACAATCGAGGTGAACACGTCGTGCTTGAAACGCTTGCCGGGATCCACGAGCGCCTCGCGGATGGGCTTGCCGGGGGTTCGTCCCATCATGCCGGATGCCGAAAGCAGCACCCAGCAGGGATCGTCCGCGATTTCGAGGGCGAGGCCCAGGCTCTTCTTCGCCTTGGACTGCGCGGTGACCGCCTCAATGGCGACCTGCATCTCGTCCTTGGTTTTGAGCTGGGTGCGGCGGTCGGTGCCGTAGCGTTCGGCGACCTCTGCGAGCTCCTCGGAGACCAGTTCGCGCAGTGCCGCATCGGAGCCGAGGATACGCTGCAATTCCGCAATTTCCTGCTGCAGGGTGTCGCGTTCTGCCTCGAGTTCCAGGCGGGAGTACTTGGTGAGCTGGCGCAGGCGCAGCTCCAGGATATGGTTCGCCTGGGTGTCTGTCAGGTCGAAGACGGCCTTCAGCTTTTCGCGTGCCTGAGCGGTCTCGTCAGACTCACGGATAATCTGGATGACCTCGTCAATGTCGAGGATCGCCACGAGCAGGCCCTCCACCAGGTGCAGGCGGTCGGTGCGCTTGCCCAGGCGGAATTCGGTGCGGCGGCGGACCACGTTCAGGCGGTGGTCAATGTACACGCGCATCAGGTCGAGCAGGCCGAGGGTCTGCGGCTGACCGTCCACGAGCGCCACGTTGTTGATACCGAAGGAGTCCTCAAGCGGAGTGTGCTTGTAGAGGGCGGCGAGCACCGCCTCCGGGTTAAAGCCGTTCTTGATTTCGATGATGAGGCGCAGGCCGTGGGTGCGGTCGGTCAGGTCGACCACGTCGGAGATGCCGGTGAGCTTCTTGGAGTTGACGCCGTCCTTGATCTTTTCGATGACCTTTTCGGGGCCGACCATGTACGGCAGTTCGGTGACGACGATGCCCTGCTTGCGGGGGCTGACCTGCTCGATGGAGACCTTCGCGCGGGTCTTGAAGGTGCCGCGGCCGGTTTCGTAGGCGTCACGGATGCCTCCCAGACCCACGATGGTGCCGCCGGTGGGCAGGTCGGGGCCGGGGATGAACTTCATGATGTCTTTGAGGCTCGCCTCGGGGTGAGCGATGAGGTGGCGGGTACCGGCGATGACCTCGCGCAGGTTGTGCGGCGCCATGTTGGTTGCCATGCCGACCGCGATGCCGGTGGTGCCGTTGACGAGCAGGTTCGGGAACGCTGCGGGCAGCACGGAGGGCTGCATGAACTGGTTGTCGTAGTTCGGTACGAAGTCAACCACGTCTTCTTCGAGGTCTGCGGTGAGTGCCTGCGCGGCGGGTGCCATGCGTGCTTCGGTGTATCGGGCGGCTGCCGGGCCGTCGTCGAGGGAGCCGAAGTTACCGTGACCGTCAACGAGGGGCAGACGCAGCGCGAAGGGCTGGGCGAGGCGCACCATGGCGTCGTAGATGGCGGCGTCGCCGTGCGGGTGGAGCTTACCCATGACCTCGCCGGTCACGCGGGCGCTCTTGACGTGGCCCTTGTCGGGGCGCAGACCCATCTGCTGCATCATGTAGAGGATGCGGCGCTGCACGGGCTTGAGGCCGTCGCGGGCGTCGGGGAGGGCGCGCGAATAAATCACCGAGTAGGAGTATTCCAGGAAGCTGGTTTCCATCTCGGCGGATACGTCGATGTCGACGATATTCTCTACCACATCCACCGGGTAGTCGCTGACGGCGGATTTGGATCGGCGAGCCATATATCTCCTCGTGTCGGTGTGTTTTCGCTCCTCCTATTTTAGCGGGTGGTAGCGGATGAGACGGACTGGCTGGTCAGCATCATCTGTGGGGTGTACCAAGAACGTAGCGGAGCCTTCATCAAAGCGCAGAAGGGAACGCCAACGGGGTAACGACAAACGGACAGCAGAGATATCGCGGGGTGCGTATGACGTCATATGCGCCGTCAGAGCGTGCCTAACTAGCACAGCCCGGCTGGAACCCTCTAAGGTAGAGGGGAGTAATACCTAACCGCCCTCATCGTGTGCGCCGACCGACGTCGCCTCATGAGGGCACCGCACGAAAGAGGTACGATGTACGCCACCACCCCCGAACGCGAGCAACTGGTCGCAGACATTAAGCATGCCGGTTTCTACCCCGACCTCGTGCTGGAAGTGGTGGATGACGCGCTGGCGGGCATGAACCCGGACGCGCACTTCGTACAGCATGAAACCCACTTCTCACGCGATGATTTTCACCGCCACATCACCGTGATGGTGCTCTGCGGTGAGCACGTCATCTTTGCGCACCTGGACGACCAGCACCTTGAAGGTGACGCGCAGGGCACCGTGGCGCATGTGAGCGTGGAGGCGGTGCACCTGAGCGCCCTGAACGCGGTCACCATCAGCTACGGTTTCAGCCAGCCGCAGGCGTACAACGCCGGTAGCACCGCCCCGACCGAGATTTCCTTCCAGATTGCCTGGACCGGCTCCCTGCACGTGGAGCTGGCGCCCGCCGGTTGCCAGGATCCGCAGTGCAACGCCGACCACGGCTACACCGGTGATGCGCGCCGCGAGGACATTGCGGTGCGTGTGTCTGCGACCGCTGACGGCCCGGAGTCGGTTCAGCGTGCGCAGCATTTTGCGCGTGCTCTGCACCGTGCCCGCATGTACGCAACCCGCCGATAACCACCGGCATCCCGCGCCTGCCACCCAACGGCGCTCGCGATTAGCACTCGCCACACCCTGAGAGACACACCCGAGAGGAACTTATGACGGCCCCGTCCCGCACCGAACAGCCCACTCTGCACGATGTTCTGGGAGCGCCGTTGCCTCCCGCGCCCGCCTACGGTAGCAATAGCATCGCCGATGTGCTGGAGTCCGCCTCCTCTCTGGTGGCTCAGCGAAGCCTGGCGCGCCCCGCGCACGCCCTGGATTCTGACCCGGCGTTCCACGCTGTTGCCGACCCGCTGAACCTTGCCGGCCGCCTCGCGGAGCAGGATGTTGATCCGGTGTCTTTCCGTCACGCCTGCGTGATCATGGTGGACGGCCTGGGTGAGCAGCTGCTCAACAGCTACGGTGGCTACGCGCCCGCCCTGCGTAAGACCCTGAACCTGGGCCCGCTGGACGCCGCGTTCCCCACTACGACTGCCGCCTCCCTGACCTCGCTGGGTACCGGCACGGCACCCGGCGCGCACGGCATTGCCGGCTATGAGGTGCGCAACCCGGCAGGTAATGGGGGAGCGGGCTCGGTCATGAACCACCTGTCCGGCTGGGATCAGTCGGTGGACCCGCACGCCTGGCAGCCGCTGCCGACCGTGCTGGAACGCCACCATACGAACCGCCGCGTGCTCACCATTTCGCTGGGTAAGTACCGCGGTACCGGTCTGACGGAGGCGGCGCTGCGTGGCGGCGACTTCGTGGATGCTGTCGGCTATAACGCCCGCGTCACCTACGCCCTGGAGGCGCTCTCCAGCCGCACCCCCACCACCGTGTACCTGTACTGGGGCGAGATTGACGCGGCGGGCCACCGCTACGGTGTGGGCAGCGACAAATGGCTGCAACAGCTGGAGGAACTGAACTCGGCGCTGAAGCGTCTGGCGGAGCGCGCCCCAGCGTGGGCGGCACTCTTCGTCACCGCCGATCACGGCATGGCGAACGTGCCCGCACACCATCGCATCGACTACTCCGGTGTGGAAGAGCTGACCCGCAATATCGCCATGACCGCCGGTGAACCGCGCGCCGTGCACCTGTACCTCGAAGACACCTCGGAGGCGGCACGTACCGCCACCGCTCAGCGTTGGGCGCAGTACTGGGGCGAGCGCGCCTGGGTGATTGACTCTCGCGAACTGATGCGTGCCGGCTACTTCGGCCCGGTCATCACGGATGCGGCGCGCGGCCGCATTGGCGACCTAATGGTGTGTGCTCGCGACGACTGGGCGCTGTACGATATGCGCCACTACCAGGAGCGTGCCCTGCACATGGTTGGTCAGCACGGTTCGCTCACGGACGCGGAACGTCTGGTGCCGTTGCGCATGCTCAAGACCTTCTAAAACGTTGGAGGATAAACGAAAACCGCTGGTTATTCGGGTGAATAACCAGCGGTTTTCGTATGTCTAGATGCCCTTGATCGGGCGGCGCGAGGGTGCTCGCTTACTTGCGGCTACCGAAGATGATGTCATCCCATGCCGGAACGCTCACGCGCTGCTTCTTCGAGGAGGAAGGCTTAGGCTTCTCTTCGGAGGCGGGCTCGGAAGCGGACTCAGTCTGTGCTTCAGCTGCGGGTGCCTCAACAGCGGGTGCCTGAGCTGCATCTGCGGGTGCGTCCTCGATGGGTGCCGGCAGGGCGAAGGACTCGACCGGAACGGATTCAACGGGTGCTTCCGAATCCACAGCCAGCGGGTCGGTGGTTTCTACGGTGGGCTCGGGTGCCGCAGGAGCTACAGGCGTAGCCGGGGCAGACGCTACCGGCGCAGCGGGCGCAGCCGGTGCTACAGGCTCAGCGGGCTGAGCGGACTCGCGGTGCACGAACACCTCGGGCTCCTCAACCTGTGCCGGGCGCACCGAACGGGCGCGCTCCAGAAGCTCCTTGAGCTTACGCTCATCAGCGCTCTCAGAAGAAGTAAGGGGTGCCGGTGCAGGCTCGGGTGCCTTCGGCAGGCGGGCGGGAGGAACCTCCACGGGAGCCTTCTTAGCGGCGGCGGCAACAGCGTCCTCACTATTGCCCATCAGGAAGTACGCCGCCTCATTCGACGCGTACAGGCCCTGGTTCGCCGGGTTGTACACCCAACGTGCGGGGAAGACGACCTGCGCGGGCAGGTTCTGACGCACCGAATCCTTCAGCGCAATATCAACCTCAACGCGCCACTGGCCGTTCTCCTGCTGGCGGGTGGTCCAGTCCTGGGTTGCGTCCTCAAAACCGTAGCGCTCGGAGACTTCCTCAATGCGGGCGCTCAGGGTCACGGGAATCTGTGCGGTACCCGAAGCGGAGCTGCGGCGACCAATCTTCACGCTCTGAGCGGCACGAATAATGTGGGCACGCTCAGCAACAATCGGCCACTCGTAGCGGCGCACGCGCTCCGGCTCCCAACCGGACTCTTCAGCGATTTCCTCAACGGAGGCACCCTGACGGAAACGGGTCTGAATATCGCGCGGACCGTAGGTGCCCTTAGCGCCCAGACCGCGGGCGGGCTGAATACGGCGAGCCTTGGTGATGCTCGTGCGCAGGTTCGCGTCAATCGGCAGCAAGAAGCGGGTGCCGTCAGCAGACTCAAGCACCAGATTTTCGCCGTCATCGTGAACGCCAATCAGACGCAGTTCAAGCATGAGAACCTCCATAGGTGAACCGGACGCGTTCGTGAATGTGTTGCACGGAACGCAAACTACCTACCAGGGTACCGTGAAAGCGCGGTAAATCAGTAGCGGAGGCGGGATTTTCACCAAAAAAAGATGTACTTTTCGCGCCGAAAAAGCTAGAATGTGACGCCTAAACAGTCCAAAGCCTACCCAGGATTAGACAAATAGGGTGCCAATGGTGAACAATACCTGGCATGCCGTCAGGGTTAATTACACACCAGCGGCACCTAGAGCACTCAATAAACCAGCGTGGCCTAGTCCAACACACAGCCACAGAACCAACGGAGCGTGAAAGTTTGGCAACTGATTACGATGCACCTCGCAAGCAGGACGAAGAGCAGAACGAAGAGTCCTACGAGGAGCTGAACGCCCGCCGTTCCGAGATGCAGTCCGGTGCGGTGGACGAAGACGAGAACAGCGCAGCAGAAAGCTTCGAGCTGCCCGGTGCTGACCTCTCCAACGAGGAGCTGAACGTTGTTGTTCTGCCCGCTCAGGACGACGAGTTCACCTGCGCATCCTGCTTCCTGGTGCGCCACCGCTCGCAGATTGCACGCGAAGAGGGCGGCCTGTCCTACTGCATCGAGTGCGAGGGCTAAAACTTTAGGGAAGGGCTAACACCCACCCGACATACACCTCATGACGGGGCGAGTGCCGAGTGCACCCGCCCCGTTGAGTATGTGAAAGCCGCGCACGCAAGAACAGCGCCGCGTCGCACCCAACACGGCACGCCGCCGCACGTGCTGAACGCGAACACACAACGAAAACACCCCGCAGTAGAGCCTCAACACAGCGCGAGGTGATGGCACAGACACCCGCGAAAGGTTAGAGTATTGACCATGATGACCCCCGTAAACGTCCACATTAAGCTGCTCGACCCCGAGTTGCCCGCACCCGCCTACGCAAAGCCCGGCGACGCCGGCGCTGACCTGCGCTCCCGCATCGACTTCGAACTGGAACCGGGCGAACGCGCCCTCGTCCCCACCGGCGTGGCAATCGCCCTGCCCGAAGGCTACGTTGGTCTGGTGCACCCGCGCTCCGGCCTGGCAACCAAGAACGGTATCACCATTGTGAACGCACCCGGCACCGTTGATTCCGGCTACCGCGGCGAGCTGATGGTCACCCTGCTCAACACTGACAAGACCAAGTCCTTCCACGTGCAGCGCGGCGACCGCATCGCCCAGCTGGTCATTCAGAAGTACGAGCACGCAACCTTTACCGTGGTGGATGAACTGGAACAGACCGAACGCGGCTCCAGCGGCTTCGGTTCCAGCGGAATCTACTAGTCTGCCCTCACCGCGATTGTCGCACGAGAGAAGAGAAGAAACCCCCGCACCCTGCGTGCGGTGAAAGTAGGAATACCATGTTCGGATTTGGTAAGAAGAAGCACGCCGAGGAGGCTGAAAAGGCCGCCATCGACAAGGCTGTCGCCGAAGAGATTGAGGAGACCAGCGTCGAGGTTGAGGAGCTGAAGGAAGAGGAGAACTCTCCCGAGGTCATCAAGTACGACCGTGTCAACGGCCCGCACGACATTGAAGAAGTCACCGCCGAAGACCTCGAAGATTACGTCGACCTGGGTGCGCTGCGCATCAAGCTGCTCGACGGCATGAACCTGCGCCTCGAAACTGACGACGCAACCGGCGCGGTGATCGCCGCAACCATCACCCGCGACGGCGCAACCCTGCAGGTGCAGGCATTCGCCGCACCGCGCACCACCGGCATCTGGGACGACATCCGTCACGACCTGACCGAGTCCGTCAAATCCCAGGGCGGCATCGTCGAAATCTACGCCGGCGTATTCGGTGCAGAAATGCTCACCCGCCTGCCCGCCGTCACCCCCGACGGCCAGCCCGGCGAGCGCATCGCCCGCTTCGTGGGTGTGGACGGCCCCCGCTGGTTCCTGCGAGGCGTCATCTCCGGCGCGGCTGTGCTCGGTGACGATAAGGCTGCCGCCTCCGTGGAAGAAGTATTCCGCACCGTCGTGGTGGACCGTGGCGACGAGCCGCGCCCGCCGCGTGAACTGCTGCCCATGACTCTGCCCGCCGACCTGATCGTTGCGGCTGAGGAAGAGCCCGCCGTCGAGGAAGAAACCGAGAACGAGCACAGCAAGCTGCGCCCGATGCCTCGCCGCGGCCCTGAGATTACCGAGATTGGCTAATGCCTGAGTTCTCGAACTACCCGAGTGCGCTCGCGGTTCCTGAGGAGCAGATTCTTGCTCCCGGGTACCCCGAGCGCTTTCGCGTACGCCTTGCCGGACGCGTGGAGCAGGTATGGCTGCCTGCGCTGCAGGATAAGCCGATGTACCGTGCCGAGCTGGTGGTGGCTAAGTCGAAGCCCCTGCAGTGGTCGAGCCCGCTGGCGCTGATTGGTATGCCGATTGTGGAGCCGCCCGGTGAGGACTTCGAGGAGGAATCCGAGGACCCCGAGAAGCAGCACCATCTGAACACGGCGTCTTTGGCGACCGTGGCGGTGCAGGAGCCTCACGAGGTGTCTTTCCCGCCGTATGCGCCGTTCAACCCGGGGGATAGGGTGCTGCTGAAATGGCAGGGGCAGCGGATGGTGCCCGGCGTGCTTGCCGGTGCGTTGTTGCGCTGTTCCGGTGTGGTGTCGGTGAGGGCTCATCAGCCGGTGATTTATAACCCGCGCTATGAGATCGTGCCGCAATTCTTTGCTGAGAAGGGAAAACATGAGCGCTGAGCAGTCTTCGACCCAGCCCGATCCGAACGCTAACCCCGCAACTAGCCCGGCTGCTGACCCGGCGCGGGAGGAAAATCAGCTGGCGCAGAGCCTGAGCGCCTCCATGGGTGCGAATATGCGCCGCACCGCCAACGGCGATGTGGATATTCTGCACGCTATTGGCGGCTGGCGCGGCCTGGTGGAATCCTCCCTGCCCGCGGTGGCGTTCCTGGTGCTGTTCACCGTGACGAAGGAACTGAACCTGTCCCTGATTGCGGCGCTGGCTGCGGCGGGCGTGTTCACGCTGATTCGTCTGGTGCAGGGCTCTAAGCTGGTGAGTGCGCTGACCGGTCTGGTGGGCGTGGCAATTTGTGCGTTTGCCGCGTACCGTACCGGTAATGCGAGCGACTACTTTGTGGTGGGCTTCTGGACGAACGGCGTGTACATCCTGGCGTATCTGCTGTCGATGCTGGTGCGTTGGCCGCTGATGGGTCTGATTTTTGCGGTCATTCGCGGTGAGGCGCTGAGCTGGCGCCAGAACCCGGTGCGTCTGCGCCAGTACATGCTGGCGACCTGGATTATTACCGTGCTGATGATGCTACGCCTTGCCGTGCAGGTGCCCCTGTATTTTGCGAATAATGTGGAGGCGCTGGGCGCGACCCGCCTGATCATGGGTCTGCCGCTGTACGCTTTGGGTGTGTGGCTGGCGTGGCGCGTATCGGCACCGGAGGAGGCGCTGACGGGCGAGGAATCCGAGGCTACTGAAGCTGAAGCATCTGCCGCTACCGAAGCTGACGGTTCAGAAAGCCGCTAACCCACAACTTCATATGTAGAAGAACTTCATAGAAGTACGCGAAAGCCCCGGTACCCGTGACCGGGGCTTTCGCCTCCTCAAAAACTTAAGCATAAACGCTATGCAAACAGTGCGCGGATCTGGTCCTCACCGGCAATGGTCGTGATGAAGAACAGCTCGTCGCCGCCCTCAATCGCCACATCGGCACTGGGCGGGATTGGCGCGCCGTCACGCAGGATTGCGGTGAGCACCGTATCGACGGGCCACTGCACGTGATCCACACGGTAACCGATGACGGGGTGGTCATCCGGCACGGTGTACTCGGCGAGGGTCGCGCCGCCAGCCTGCAGGGTCAGCAGGCGCACCACGTCGCCGACTTCCACGGCTTCCTCGACGAGGGCGGTCATCAGACGCGGGGTAGACACCGCAACATCCACACCCCAGGAATCGTCAAAGAGCCACTCATTACGCGGGTTGTTCACACGCGCCACGGTACGCGGCACACCAAACTCACTGCGAACCAGCAGGGAGACCATCAGGTTTGCCTTATCGTCACCGGTTGCGGCAACGACCACATCCGCCTTGTTCGGGTGCACCTGGCGCAGTACGGACAGTTCGCAGGCATCACCAATATGCCAGCGCACACCGGGCAGATCGGCGCGTTTCTTGACTTCGGGCTTGGAGTCGATGATGGCCACGTCGTGGCCGTTCATCATGAGCTCTTTAGCGATGGAGGCGCCCACGGAACCGGCACCAACAATGAGGACCTTCACTTACTTCTCACCTTTCGAGGAATCACGATGGCGGCCGATGAGTTCGAGGGGGTCGGGCAGCTCCGGGGGAGTGTCACCGAGGTGGAATTCATGCTCGATAACGGGGCCGTCGTTGTGCTTCTGCTCGGCGGGTTTCTTCGGGGCGTGGGGGTGCTTGCGGTGGCCCGAGGCGGGGGCGTAGTTCGCCTCCACTTCTTCGTCTTCAACGCGCGGCGGGCGGGAGAGAATACGGGTTACGTCCGCAACGTCGTCGGTGCGCATCATGACGTGCACACTATCGCCCTGCTGGTAGGCGGAATCGGGGCGGGGGAGCATGCCCTCACCAAAGCGGGTGATGTAGGCGATGCGCACCCCGGCGGCACGTTCGATACTGGTCAGGGCGTGACCCGCCCAG
Organism: Rothia sp. HMSC069D01; assembly: GCF_001810135.1. Classification (NCBI taxonomy): domain Bacteria; kingdom Bacillati; phylum Actinomycetota; class Actinomycetes; order Micrococcales; family Micrococcaceae; genus Rothia; species Rothia sp. HMSC069D01. The sequence continues at coordinate 658,268 of NZ_KV800108.1, read as the reverse complement.
CCGTCGTCGAGCGGAATTTCGGTGAGCATGAGGCGGCCCGAGGGCTCGCGGAAGTCGCCCTTGAGCGCCTGCTCGGGCAGCAGACGGCGCAGCACCTGGTCGGTGGACCAACGCACCGAAGCGACCGTGGGAATACCCATGCGCTGGAAGAATTCGGCGCGGTTCGGGTCGTACACACGCGCCACAACGTTCTTCACCTTGAACATTTCGCGTGCCACACGGGCGGCAATAATATTCGAGTTATCGCCCGAAGAGACGGCGGCAAAAGCATACGCCTCGGTAATACCGGCACGCTTGAGAGTGTCCTCATCGAAGCCAACACCGGTCACCAGACGGCCCTCAAAGCCCTTACGCAGCGGCTGGAAAGCACGTTCGTCCTGGTCAATGACGGCGACCGTATGCCCCGAAGCTTCCAGAGTGCGCGCCAACATGACGCCCACGCGCCCGGCACCCATAATGACGAAGTGAGGCATACATCCCTCCGAATGTGTTGATGTTTTGTGTCGATAAGGCGTTACCGCCTACCCCTACCAGTGTAATGGGCGGGTGAGCCTCCGCGCCGATGCTCCGTGATATTCCGCTCGCCATGCCCACTATTCGGCTGAATAAAATTGAGCTTTGAAGCCGCGACCTATAGCCTTAACAGCGTGAGGAATCGTTGGGATAAGATGCGCATCGCCCTGACCGGCAGGCCGGTCAGCACGCGAAATCTTTCGGCTGTCAATCTGCCGAAGCGCTACGCCCTGCCTCTTTTCGGTGCCGACGGCATCTCTTCGGTCGCCTACGCCGCCGACCAGATGATTTTGACCCTTGCCGCCGCGGGTGCGTCTGCGCTCGCTTTTTCGCCCTGGATTGGTTTGGGGGTGGCGATGGTGGGTCTGCTGGTGATTGGCACGTACCGGTACAACATTAATCAGATTGCTTCTGAGGGCGATATTCAGCTGGTGCACCGCAAACTGGGTGCGCTGCCGTCGATTGTGATGGGCGCTTCGTCGCTGATGGACTATATGCTCACAGTGGCGGTGTCGATGTCTTCGGCGTCCTCGTTTTTGGTGGCGCTGTACCCGCAGATTCAGGATTGGCGCACCCTCATTGCGGTGCTGCTCATTGTTGCCCTGACGCTGTTTGCGCTGCGTGGCGTGCAGCTGCTGGGCAAGATTGCGTACTGGCCGCTGTACGTTTTCTTGGCGCTGTTAGGAGCGACCCTCATTGTGGGTTGGATTCGTGCCGCGACGGGTACCCTGCCGCTGGCTGAGTCGGCGACCTACGTGATTGCCCCCGAATACCACGATCATGCCCTGGAAGGCTTGGCGCTGGTGCTGCTTCTGGCGCGTTCGTTCTCCGCCGGTGTGGTGGCGTTCTCGGGTGTTTCTACGATCTCTAATTCGGTGAAGTATTTCCGCCGTCCGAAGAAATATAACGCGGCGGTCACCATGATGATGATGGGCCTGATTACCTCGGTCCTGCTGGTGAGCCTGCTCGGTTTTGCGGCGGCAACCCGCGTGCACATGGTGCACGATACGACCCGTTTCTTGTTCATTGACGGGCACGCGCCGGGGGAGTACTTCCACCAGAAGCCGGCGCTGTACCAGGTGGCTTTGGCGATTTATCAGGGTGTTCCGTTCTTCGCGCAGCTGCTGGTGTTTGCCACGGTGGGCGTGCTGATTATTGCCTCGCTGACTGCGTTTACCGGCTTCCCGGTGATTGCCTCGTCGCTGGCTGATTACCAGTACCTGCCGGTGTTCTTCCGCAGCATGGAATCACGCGGCCTGTATGCGAACGGTGTGCTGGCGCTGTCGGCATTCTCAATTTTCCTCACCACCGTTTTCGGCTCGGACGTGTACTCGCTGATTCAGCTGTACATCGTGGGCATGTGCCTGTCCATGGTGCTGGTGCAGCTGGCGGTGGTGCGCTACCGCATGCGCCTGCTGCGTATTACTCTCGCACAGATGCCGCGTCGCGCCCTGCTACGTGATATCGCTGTCTCTGCGGTGGGCGTGGTCGTAACCGCCGCGGTGCTGGTCATCGTCGTGGTGACGAAGTTCGCCGCCGGTGCGTGGCTCTCCCTTGGAATGATTGCCCTGATGGTTGGAGGTATGGTTGTGACTCGCCGCCACTACGATGCGGTGGATGCCGCCCTGGACGTCCCCCTGAACGCCGAATCCGTTGCGGATGTGGCGGCCCTGCCTTCGCGTGTGCACGCCATCGTGTACGTGGAGCGTGTGCGCCGCCCGGTGGTTCGTGCTCTCTCCTATGCGCGTGCCGGTCGCCCCTCCACGATTGAGGCGCTGACGGTCAACAACGACCGGGCCGCCCTGGAGGTCGTGAAGAAGCGCTGGTACGCCCTCGGTATTCCGGTGCCGCTGTCGGTCATTGACTCGCCGTACCGTGACACGGTGGATGCTGTCGTCTCGTATATTCGCCGCCGCCGCAAGAAGTCACCGCGCGATATTTTGGTGGTCTACCTGCCGGAATTCGTGGTGGAGCACTGGTGGCAGCGTCTTCTGCACCGCCGCACGGTGCGCCGCCTCAAGCAGGCGCTTCTGCATGAGCCAGGCGTTATGACGGCAACCGTGCCCTGGGCGATGCACGAGGATGAGGTGTATGATGAGATTTTTGATCAGCGCCTGCAGGGTAAGGACTCGGCTACCAATGAGCTGACCGCAGAGGCTGATACTGACGGCTCTGCGGCTGCAGTCGCCCCGAAGATTACTCGTTCAGCCGGTGGTGGCCGCGAGCTGATTCAGAGCAACCGCCACGCGGTGTACCGCGGCCGCCTGCACGAGGCGGACGCTGTGGCGCGCGAGAAGAAGCGCTAGCCGTATCGGCTAAGCCGATTTCTGAGCCTCCGTACACCCCGTACGTAGCCTCGTACATCCCCTCGAATAGCGCCTGGACTTTGCCCTTTACGCCCTATTCGGTACCCCTAGCGGGGCGTCGGAATCGGAATAAAGATACAAACCGGTGTAAAATAGTTCACATTAAGTGATTCTTTAGGAGACAATGCTGTGACTCACACTGCTACCACGCCTGCCGCCTCTAAAAAAGTAGACGGATACAGCGTCGGGCAGACCCTCACCGTCACCTGTGAGGCACCCGCACACGGCGGCGCCTTCGTAGCGCGCACCGAACAGGGCGTCATCTTTGTGCGTCACGGCATCGTCGGCGAACAGGCTGAAGTGCGCATCACCGCAATCGGCCCCAAGCGCCGCTTCTACTTCGCGGACGTTATTTCCGTACCCGTACCCTCCCTGGCGCGCCGTGCCCACCCCTGGATTCAGGCGGATGCGCTCGCCACCGAAGAGGAACGCGCCGCAGCAACCGGCGTACCCGAACTACTCGGCGGCATGGAGTACGGCCACATCAACCTGGATGAGCAGCGACGCTACAAGACCGATATCGTCCGCACCCAAATCAACCGCCTGGGCGGCCTGCCCCTCGAATCGCCGTTGCTGACCAACCTCATGGTTGAAGAGCTGCCCCTGCGCGATAACAACGAGGGTCTGTCCTGGCGTAGCCGCGTGCGCTACAACGTGACCAAGGTCCGCGCGCACAATAGCGAAGAGCAGAACGGCGGCAAGAAGAGCCCTGCCGTCACCTGGCGCGTCGGCATGCACCCGTACCGCGCCTCCCAGCCCGTACCGGTCGTCGACTTTCCCCTCGCCGCCACCGAGTTGCGTAACCTGCAGCTTGAACAGCTGAACCTGCGCGGCGTACGCGAAGTCGAGGCGACCGTCTCCTCCCGCGGTAGGGTCCTGCTGCAGTTCATCGTCGACCCGCGCTTCTCCGTCGAGGAGGTCGCTAAGGACATCGAACAGCAGGCATCCGACGCCTGGGGTCTGCTCGCCAAGCGCAAGATCTCCCTCTTCTTCACCCCGCAGGCCACCTCCAACGGCAAGCCCAAGCGCCGCCGCCCCGGCTCCTCCCACACCCCCTACCGCCGCGTACCCGAAGGTGACCAGCTGCTCGGCGCGGGCCTGCGCTCCGTCACCGAAGAAGTCACCTTCGGCTCCCGCCGATTCAGCTACCAGGTATCCGCCGGCGGCTTCTGGCAGATTCACCGCGCCGCCCCCTCCACCATGGTCGGAACCATGCTCACCATGCTCCGCCCGCAGGAAGGCGAATGCACCCTCGACCTGTACGCTGGCGCGGGCCTGTTCACCGCCGCGCTCGCGGACGCCGTGGGCGCAACCGGTACCGTCGTCAGCATTGAGGGCTCCCCGGTGACCCATAAGGATGCGCGCTCGAACTTCGCGCCGGATGGTTGCTCCCGCACCGAGAACTCTGCGGACACCCGCATTGAGGTGATTCGCGGCGATGTGGCACGCCACCTGGTCGATTTGAAGACCGCCCTTGAGTTTGGCGAAATCCCCGCTATTGATGCGGTGGTCCTTGACCCGTCCCGTGAGGGCGCGAACCGCACCACCCTGGAACGCCTGGATGCGCTGGACCCCAAGCGTATTCTGTACGTGGCGTGCGACCCGGCATCCCTGGGTCGTGACACCGGTATTTTGCGTGAGCTGGGCTGGGACATGGTGCAGCTTCGGGCGTTTGATATGTACCCGAATACGCATCATGTGGAGACGGTTGCGCTTTTTGAGCGTGCCCCGGCGAAACCTCGTCCGCGCCGCCGCCGCACCAAGTAGTGCGGAGAGTAGCGCGAGGCTAGTAGCCGTAACAAAGCAGCAAATAATCGCCGTGTTGGACGGGTTGGGCTGTTCACCAGCCTGCCCACTAGGGGTTATTTCAGGCCGTTTTCGCTCAACCCGGTGCGTCTTGCTCTGCGGGCGCATAAATCTGCTTTTTGGCATCGTAAACGGTAGAATCATTGAAGAACCAACGCACGGAATGAGCCGTGCCCCGACCTTGAGGAGTGTGGGTGTATGTCCGCTGAAAACGCATTGCCGCAGGAGGAGACCCCGAATAGCGCCGCCGGTGGCGCACCCACCGCCGACTACAGCATTGGCGATGGTGCCACTGCCAAGTTGCTCCCGGGTATTCAGTCCCCGGCGGACCTGCAGAACCTCAGCTACGAGCAGCTGGAGGAGCTCTCTAAGGAAATCCGCCAGTTCATCGTGACGAACGTGTCGGCGACCGGCGGTCACCTGGGCCCGAACCTGGGCGTTGTGGAGCTGACCCTCGGCATTCACCGTGTCTTCGAATCTCCCAAGGACAATATTCTTTTCGACACCGGCCACCAGTCCTATGTGCATAAGCTGGTGACTGGTCGTCACGCGTTTAAGACTCTGCGTCAGAAGGGTGGCCTGTCGGGTTACCCGGATCGTGGCGAGTCTGAGCACGACATTATCGCGTCTTCGCACGCCTCCAGCTCGATTTCGTGGGCTGACGGTATTTCTCGCGCGCACAAGCTCAACGGTGAAGATGACCGCTACACCGTGGTCCTCATTGGTGACGGCGCGCTGACCGGCGGCATGGCGTGGGAGGCTGTGAACAATATTGCTGCCGACCGCACCCGCAAGGTCGTGATTGTGGTCAACGATAACGGCCGCTCCTACGCGCCGACCATTGGCGGTTTCGCGAACCAGCTCTCTGAGCTCAAGCACGGTGTGCAGCAGCATGTGGATCGTGTGCGCCTCGATCACCGCTACGACAATGCTCTGGATGCGGTGCGCATCGGTCTGCAGCGTGGCGGCCCCGTCGGTCAGATGGTGTACCGCGGCCTGCACGGCATGAAGGCGGGCATTAAGGACGTCGTCGTACCCAAGGGCATTTTTGAAGACCTGGGCATGAAGTACGTGGGCCCCATTGACGGCCACGACCAGCAGGCTGTGGAGAACGCACTGACAGCGGCGAAGAACTACGCCGGCCCGGTGATTGTGCACGCCATTACCGAGAAGGGCCACGGCTACGCGCCCGCCCGCGCGAATGAGGACGACCAGTTCCACGCGGTGGGCCAGATTGACCCGCTGACCGGTGAGGATGTTTCGACCAGCACCTCCGAGTCGTGGACCGGTGTCTTCGGTAGCGAAATCGCGGATATTGCGGATGAGCAGGAGAACGTCGTCGGTATTACCGGCGCGATGCTCATCCCCGTGGGTCTGCGCGAATTCCAGAAACGCCACCCCGAGCGCGTTATTGACGTAGGTATCGCTGAGCAGCACGCCGTGGCGATGAGCGCCGGCCTGGCGTACGGCGGCATGCACCCGGTGGTTGCCCTCTACGCAACCTTCCTGAACCGCGGCTTTGACCAGCTGCTCATGGACGTTGCCCTGCACAAGGCGGGCGTGACCGTGGTGCTGGACCGCTCCGGCATTACCGGCCCGGACGGCGCAAGCCACCACGGCATGTGGGATTTGGCGATGCTGCAGTTCATTCCGGGCCTGCACCTGGCGGCTCCGCGTGATGGTGCGACCCTGCGTGAAGAACTGCGTGAGGCTGTAGCTATTAACGATGCACCGACCGTGATTCGCTACCCGAAGGGCTCCGTGGGCGAGGACATTCCCGCCCTGGAGCGCCGCAGCGACGGCGTGGATGTGCTGGCACGCACCGGTGAACCCCACCCGGAGACCGGTCAGCGTGACGTGCTGTTCGTTGCCGTGGGCGCTATGGCTCGCGTGGCTCTGGAAGCCTCCAAGGTGCTTGCCGCCGAGGGCATCCAGTCCACCGTGGTTGACCCGCGCTGGGTGATGCCGGTGCCGTCTTCGGTCGTTGAGCTGGCTCGTGATCACCGCATTGTGGTGACCATTGAGGACGGCGTGCGTTCCGGTGGTGTGGGTTCGCGCATCCGCCAGGAAATGCGTGCGGCTGGCGTGGATACCGCGCTGAGCGAGCTGGGTCTTCCGGCGGAGTTCATTCCGCATGCTTCTCGCGAGCAGATTCTGGAGGAGGTCGGCCTGACCGCCGAAACCATTATCGCGGATTTGCGTGCGCAACTGGCTGGCGATAAGGTTCCGTTCGCTCGTGAAGAGGGTCAGAAGCCGCGACACACCCGCTAAGCGGTCGTATCTGAGTGCCGCCTGAGCGCGCCTTAGTAACGGGCATCAGTAGCCGCGGGCACCATCAGACAGCATAAAGCCCCGCCCATCAGTCGTGATGGGCGGGACTTTGCTGTGCGCAGGTCTTGCTGTGTAGAGGTTTTGCTGTACGTAGGTTCTGAGCCGCCGGTTTAGGAATCGTTGGAGGTGTGGGTGACGAAAATCTTGCCGCCCTTCACCTGCACCGGGTAGCTGGTCAGCGCCTCCTCTGCAGGGCCGTGCACGACCGAGCCGTCAGCTACGGCGTACTCGGAGCCGTGGCAGGGGCACACGATACGGTTGGAATCCTGCACCTGCACCTGGCAGCCCTGGTGGGTGCACACGGTGCTGAACGCCTTGTACTCACCCGCGGACGGCTGGGACACGATAACGGTCGTGGAACCGTGAGTCAGCTTAGCTGCCTTGCCCACGCCCACTGCGGAGGCGGAACCCACCTCAACGGTGCCTTCGGGGGCGGTGACGTTGGAGTCACCTTCAGCGCAGGAGGCGAGCAACGCACCGGATGCGACGGCACCGGTGATGAGGGTTGCGCGGCGGGAGAAGACGCGAGCAGAAGAATCCGTCTCTGCGGTAGCTGCTGCGGCATCGACGGCATTAGATTCGACTGCGGCGGGGGAGGCACACGCCTTCTGAGAGCGGCAGCATCCGTTGGGTGCGGGCATAGTGGTTCCTTTCGTGTACTCTCTCCACCCTATGCCGGTTTGGGACAAAAATCGAATGAGAGCAGGCTAAGCTTGGTTCGCGTTTGCACCTCATGCAAACTCCCCGAGACAAAAACCCGAGACAAACTCCTGAGGCACACAAAATGCCGGTCGGGCGGTCGCATCAGCAACGCACCCAACCGGCACACACATCTATTCAACGTTAGAGAAATCTACCCCAGGTGGCGGGCAAAAATCGGCGCAATCACGGGGGCAACCAGACCCGTCTGCCACGAACGCGCACCGTACTCGGTGAGCGCATCCCGCAGGGTCTGCTCGTCAAAACGAGCCGGCGGCTCCCAGCAGAGGCGGCGAACATAATCGGTCGTGATCAGGTTCTGCGCCGGGATATTCAGCTCCTCCGAGAGCTCATCAATTGCCTGACGAACCTCGGTGAACAGCGCCAAGTTCTCGGGGCGCTTAGACTCCCATGCCTTCAACGGCGGCGGGGCAGTTGACGGCAAAGTGAACGGTACGGCGTTCTCACCGCGTGCCGCCGCGGCAATAGCACGCACCCAGCGCGGGCCCTCACGACGCAAACCGCGCGTCTGAAAACCAGGAATCGCCATGATAGCGGGCACGTTACGCGGCATGGTGCGTGCCGCCTCCACAATCGCAGAGTCGGGCAGCAGACGCTTCGCGTCAACGTCCTTCTTACGCGCCAGCGAGTCACGCTCAAGCCACAGGTTACGCAGCGCCGTCAGCTGCTTGACCGAACGCAACATCGTGCGGCCCTTCGTCTTACGCCAACGCTCCGGCTGATCCGTAGGATCCTTCACCGGGGTCTTGCACAGGTACTCAAACTCCTCCAGGGCGTACTGCAGCTTACCCTGCTGGCGGAGCAAATCCTCCAATGCGTCACGCAAATCAATGAGCACGTCAACGTCCAGCAGCGCATAGTTCAGCCACGACTCCGGCAGGGGGCGGCGCGACCAGTCTTCCTTCGAGTGCTTCTTCGCCAGCTTATAGCCGAGCAGCTCCTCAACGGTCGCACCCAGATTCACGCGCTCCAGACCGGCAAGACGCGCACCAAGCTCCGTATCAAACAGGCGGTTCGGGCGCATACCGAGCATGTCCAGGCTCGGGAAGTCCTGAATCGCGGCGTGAATAACCCACTCAGCATCCGCCAAAGCATCGTTAATAATGCGCAAATCCTTAAACGCCTCAGGGTCAATCAGGTACAACTGATCTTCACGCTTAAGCTGCACCAAAAAAGCACGCGAACCGTAGCGGATGCCCTGAGCACGCTCAGTATCAACAGCCACCGGGCCGGACGCCGCCGCCAACTGCTCAGCGGCACGACGCAGACCGCTCTCAGTGGTGATGAGAGTCGGAATCGGTGAGGAAGGGGCCTCCAGAGGAACAACGTCCGGAACTTCGATACCGTGAAGGGTCAGCTGAGGGGTGCCTGCGGCATTCTGTTCAGCTGCGGTACTCATGCACTCAATCCTTTTCCTCTGTCTGATTCGACGCGCCAGATGCCCGGGTAGGCGTACGCCCGAGCAAACACGAGCCCGGGCGGGGTGGCGTGCCCGCGAAGGCACTACGCCATTCTACCCGCCCGAGCTTAAAGCCTCGAATTTAGAGATACTCACAATAAGGGGTTCACCGGTACGCCCGCGAGGGGGCTTGCCGGGCTCTATTCGGCGGCTTCCGCCTCGTCAACCGGAGTATCACCAGGCTGTGCTTCACTAGGCTGTGCCTCACCCGCCGGGGTCAGCGTCAGACACACCGAATTAATGCAATACCGCAAATCCGTGGGAGTCGGAAAACCCTCACCCTCAAACACGTGACCCAGATGCGAATCGCAGGCGGCGCAACGCACCTCCACACGGCGCATACCGAACGTCGTATCCTCCAGGTAACGCACACGATCCTCAGCCAGCGGCGCGAAAAACGACGGCCAACCACAATGCGAATCGAACTTCTGATCGGAACGGAACAGCTCCGTACCGCAAGCACGGCAAGAATACACACCCTCCGTGTGGGTGTTCCAGTACTCGCCCGTGAACGCGCGCTCGGTGCCGCCCTCACGCAGAACAGCGTACTCTTCAGGCTTGAGCACTTCACGCCAGTTCTTGGCGATAGCACCCACGCCGGGTAGCGAATTGCCCATGATGACTCCTTTCAGTTTGCTCTCATGCCCAGGCTCCTACGGCATATGTAACGCCGCGGCCGGGCGGATTATTCCCGCTGAGCGCGGACTAAGCGCGGATGTCAGCGTACTTGCCGTTGGTGAGCTTCAGCAGGTCGTCCGGGGCGAGCTCAACATCCAGGCCGCGCTTACCGCCAGAGACCATGATCGTGTCAAAAAGCTGCGCAGACTCATCGAGCAGGGTGGGGGAGGGGGTCTTCTGGCCCAGCGGGGAGATGCCTCCGACCACGTAGCCGGTGCGGCGTTCGGCGACCTTCGGGTCGCACATGGAGGCGTTCTTCCAGCCGAGGGCTGCGGCGGCCGCCTTCACGTTGAGCTTGCCAGACACGGGTACGATTGCGACCGCGAAATCCTTCTCGTGCACAATCAGCAGGGTCTTGAACACCTGCTCCTCGGAGGCGCCGAGGTTCTTCGCGGCCTCTTCACCGAAGGAGGTGACGCCCTCAACGTGCTCGTATTCACGCATCTGGAAGGGGGTGTTCGTCTCGGTCAGCAGTGCTACGGCGGCGGTTGCTGCGCCGCTCTTCTTACCTTTAGTTTTCTTAGCCATAGACACCATTTTACGGAAGTCACCATGCGCTGATACCTATGCGCTGATACCCATGCGCCGAGAAGCCACATGTGTTTCGAAAAGCCACAATAATGGTGGCTTTTCGAAACACATGTGGCTTCTCAATGGTTATGGGGTTATCTCAGTAACCCTTTTTCCTTCAGCTGCTCTTGAGAAAGCGAGCCAACGACAGTCCAAAATCCATCTGATTTGTCTACGTTCTGAGGTGGCCTTTAGGCTCCCTTTTTTCTTAGTAAATACCGATGAGTAATTGCATGCCAAGACTAGTCAAGATGATAGCAATCCAGCAAAGGGCTCCAAGAAAAATGGATTTTCCACTGGATTTGATCATAGCAATGAGGTTGGTTTTGAGACCAATAGCACTCATAGCCATGATGATGAGGAATATGGAGAGTTGTTTGAGAGGTGAAAAGAAGCTATTGCTGACACCGAAAGATGTGAGAAGAGTAGTTAGCAGAGAAGCTAGGATAAAGTAGAGAATGAAAACGGGGAAGATTTTTTTAAGCTTCACTCCTTGGTTGTTGCCTTGTTGACGGCTTTGCCAATAGGAGAGGAAGAGAACGATAGGGATAATAGCTAGAGTACGTGTCAGCTTGACAATAGTTGCAGGCTCAAGAGTGTTTGCATTGTAAAGACTATCCCAGGCACTAGCAGTAGCTGTCACAGAGGAAGTATCGTTGACCGCAGTACCCGCAAAGAGAGCAAAACCTTCGTTGGAAAGATGGAGCCAAGAACCTAGAGTTGGAAAGATAAGAGCTGCCAAGACATTGAAGAAAAAGATAACAGAAATGGCTTGGGCCACTTCTTTTTCCTTGGCGTGAATAACAGGAGCAGTCGCTGCAATGGCAGAACCGCCACAGATAGAAGAACCTACACCGACCAAGGTAGCAAGCTTTGTATCCAGATTAAAAAAGCGTTGGAAAAAGAAAGCAATAATTAAAGCGATAGAAATGGTCGAAATGATGACAGGAAGGGAAGATTTTCCAACTGCGAAAACTTGTGAGATACTGAGTCCAAACCCAAGCAAAATAACAGCATACTGAAGCAATTTTTTGGAGCTATAAGTCAAACCGGCATCCAGTTGTGTATAGGAAGTGAGAAAGGGATGGAGAATCATTCCGATAAAAATGGCGAAAACAGGTGCTCCCACAACAGGCAGAAATCCTCCTAAAACCCAAGAGATGATAGAAATGATCAGACAGACTGACAGCCCTGCCCAATTTTTTGATAGAAATGACATAAAAACCTCCGAAAATAGATACTCCTTATTATAGTCTTATTTGGTAAACTAGAAAGTAGGAATACAGACCCAGTCCGGGGAGCGCACCACCTCAGCCTCCGCGCTGATAAAGGCCTTCGATATCCTTGAGGAACTTAATATCCTTCTCGTAGGTATCCAGCATAGAGGGCCATACATACTGCATGTCACCGGTCTGAATACCGTAGTTACGGGCTCTGACCCAATCGGTCATCATCTCACGAAGACCAGCAAAGGTTTCAGGGTACTGTTGCGGCTTAGTCTTGGGGGAGAGGGAGGTTCTGAGCCATACTGTATTCATCAGCTTCACGGTATTCGCCGTCGGGCGCCTTTAATCCGCCGGAGTAGCCGCGGGTAATGACCGGGCTCGGAGTAGCGGAAGCAGAAGCAGCGTTAGATGCTGCCGCAGAAGCTGAAACGGTCTCACTTGGCGTAGCTACCGAAGAAGCCGAGGTGCCCCGCCTCGTTAGCCGCCTGCTGGCCACACGCCGCAAGCAGAGCGCCAAGGCCCAGCATCGCGCCGCTGCTCAACATTGCGCGGCGGGTAAGAATAACGGAAGTCATGGAAGTAAATTCCTTCTATCAGTGTGGTGTGTGAATTGAAGAAAGAGACTATTGCTAGCTATCTATTTCCTCAATTGATTTACTTCCAGCAATCTTCCAATAGCCATCAGAGTAGGTGAAAAGGAAATAGAAAGTATCGTCACTAGTCTCAGTGTTAGCCTGCATTGTGAGGTGGCCATTAGATTCCACGTACATAACAGTGCTCCAGAACCGACGATGCTTCATACGATACATTTTCTTTGCTTCATCGTAGATAAGCGGGCCCTCTGGCTGGTAGCTATCCAGACCATCAACAGTCCAACCACCGCGCTGATAAAGACCCTGAATATACAGGTAGAACTCATATTCTTCAGCGTCTTTCGTGATGTACTTGAACGCGTAGGAGCAGTCACCGGTCTGGATGGCGTAGTTATGGGAGACAAGCCAGTCCTTCATCATGCGGTAGAGGCCTTGTTCGGTCTCAGGGTACTGTGCGGGCTCTTTGCGGGGTTCCTGGACGTTCTGCGCAGGGCCGTAACCATCAGCTTTGCGATACTCGCCATCCGGGGCTTTGGAATTGCCCGAATATCCACGAGTCACAACAGGCTTCGGGGTGGTTGAGACCGAAGCAGATGCAGACTCAGATGCCACTGCAGACGCCGAAGCGGTCTCGCTCGGCGCGGCAGAGGCGGTGGCTGCCCCCTCGTTATTTGCCTGCTGGCCACACGCCGCAAGCAGGGCGCCAAGGCCCACAAATGCGCCGCCGCTCAACATCGCGCGGCGGGTAAGAAAAACGGAAGTCATGGAAATACATTCCTCGTATCGGTGTGAAGTGTGAATAGGGGGGGCTGGTTAGAAACCGGAAGACTAACCAACCACAGAGAAGAATCCAATAGCTGAGAAGCCACATGTGTTTCGAAAAGC
>NZ_KV800108.1:640478-645021 GCF_001810135.1 Rothia sp. HMSC069D01 | reverse complement strand
CAGTCGCGGTGCAACGAATACTCCGTATCCCCGTCACCGCTATCGTTCAGGTGCCAGCGCTGACCGGTACGGATATCGGCCTTGCGCAGGCGTGGGTTCGGGTTATCCTTCTTACCCATCGTGGGATCGTTCTTGCAACCCCAACGAGTGTCGTCTTCATCGCAGGTGCCGCCGACACGACCCACATCAACCCACCACACACGAATCAGCAGCGGATCGACAGTTTCCTTCGTCAAAACGACATCCAGAGCCTGCCAATCGCCACCGTCAACACGGAAACGGCCAGAATAAGAAACGGTCGCGTACGCATGGAAATTACCTGAACGTTTGTAGGTATAACTGGTCGCGGTCTTGCGTGACTCTTCACCACGTGCCCTGCTAACCGGCTTGCCCATGGTGTAGAAGCTGCCCTCGTCACCGTTGCCGTACTGGATGGTCATCTGGGTGGGGTAGGACTCCATCTCAACGTGGCCAATCATCAGGTCGCCTTCCCAACGTGCGGTGGGTGCATCGACGTAGAAGTTGACGGCCTGGTTCTTGTAGACGTTGGGGTTATCTTCACCCAGGCCGGTGCCAAGGTTGTAGGACTGCTTCAGTACGGGGGCCTGGATGTTGGTGTTAGCGAATTGGTCCTCAACTTCTTGGAGCATTTCCTCAGGAGAAGGGCCCTTGGGCTGTTCAGGATTGTTGGAGGTGAGGGTTTTAGTGTCATTGGGTACGCAGTAGCGCCCGCCGACCTGGTTGGGTATTCTGTTAGCGTTATCTCCCAGGGGTAGTGATCCTATGACGTAGTGGCCAGGACGATGGTCTGGTTCTGTATGACATTCTGCATCTCCGGCTTGTCGGGCTTTGACGCTACTTGCGCGATATGTTTGATTTGCTCCATCGAGTTGTATTGGATGTTCTTCATTCCATTTTTGGACTGCCTCTTCTGGAGAAATTGCTGATCCTGATGGAGTTGAATTAGCTTTTACTAAGTCTTGCGTATTATTCTCGGATTTGTTTCCTTTGCGATTTGAGCTCGGAACTTGCTTATCTTTGGAGACTTTAACACAATGTCCATTTGAATCTCCCGTGGTGCACTCACTGCTTAATGCTGGGGGGGGGATATTTAAGGTAGATACAATTAATGTTGAAAGTATAAAAAGCGTAGATATTTTGCTAATGTTCTTCATATTTCAATTAGCCTCTAAAGTTCGTTCTCGTACTTGCTGTCGATTATTTTCCAATAACCATTAGAATAGGTATAAAGGAAGTAGAAAGTATCGTCACTTGTATCAGTGTTTGCCTTTCTCGTTATATCTCCATTTGATTCAATGTATATTTCAGTTGACCAAATTCTGCGGACTTTCATGCGATAGATTTTCTTAGATTCATCATAAAATAGGGCGCTTTCACTCTGGTACGAATCTAGGGAATCTACAGCCCATCCGCCATTTTTGTAAAGTATTTCAATATATTTGTAGAACCCATATTCTTCAGTATCTTCTGTTACATACTTGAAGGCATAGGAGCAGTCACCAGTCTGAATTGCGTAGTTATGGGCATTGACCCAATCCTCCATCATACGATTGAGGCCTTCTTCGGTCTCAGGATACTGAGCGGGCTCATTACGAGGCTTGGGGACATTCTGCGCGGGTCCGTAGCCGTCTGCCTTACGGTACTCACCATCGGGTGCCTTGGACTGTCCTGAGTATCCGCGAGTAACCTTCGGTTTAGGGGTAGTACTCGCTGAAGGTGACTCAGTAGCTGCCGCAGACGCCGAAGCGGTCTCGCTCGGCGCAGCAGATGCAGTCGCTGCCGCCTCATTATTTGCCTGCTGGTCACACGCCGCAAGCAAGGCGCCAAGGCCTACAAGTGCGCCGCTACCCAGCAGGGCGCGGCGGTTGAAAATGGTCGAATCCATAGAGAATACGCTCCTATCGTCGGTGATGGTGTGTCATTTAGTTACTAGTCGGGCCGCTTTTTTGCAGGTCAAACTGACTGCCGGAAGAAAACAGCTCCATAGCGCGCCCATCAAGCGCATCAATGCGCTATGGAGCACTACAGTTACCACCCTACCGCATGTTTGCGGTCATTTGCATTCTTTTGGGTGCTATAGCAACGAAACATCACTATTCGGATATTTCATTGCTTTATGCATCAAATGTCTCTGCGCCCGCGGAGGCGCCGTGCCTGCGGAAATTCGGTCATGAGTTACGGACTTCGACCATGAGTTAGTGACTTCAGGCTGGGGTTTTAGCCATTGCCAAAGACGCTAAGTCATGGCTGAAATTGCTAGGTCATTACTGAGTTTTCACCGGCGGCGGGTAACTGGCCGTTTCGATAGGTTACTGTCTTCGCTGCGGGTTTAAAACCCACGGCGAAGACACTAACCTATCGAACGCTGCGCCCACCCAAGAGCACCCGCCCAAGACAGACCCTGCCCAAAACACACTCCACCTCAGCCTCCGCACCCGAATACCCATGCCCTCGCAATCCCGCCCTCCGCATCCCAGCCCAGCAGCCCCTCCCGCATATCCCACCCCATTCCCTCCTCATGCCCGTAATGTGGCGGGCAACTCATGCGGCTCACGCGGGGTGTTAGACAGTACTACACTTAAAGCGGAAGTCACATCGCCGTCACTGAAGAAAAGAGTTTTTGTGCCCACCACGACCGTACATTTGACCGACCGCATCCCTCGCGTTTCTGCTGATGAGTTGCTGGCGGGTTTCCGCCCCTCTGAGCGTTTTGGTGAAGTGTCTTTTGATAGCTACATTCCTGATCCGAATCAGCCGTCGCAGGCTGAGGCTGTGCAGAAGCTGAAGGATTTTGGCGACAAGATTAATGGTGGCGGCACTGGTGCCGGTTTCTTTGGTCGCCTGTTTGGTGGCAAGAAGAAGGATTCGACGAAGGCTGGCCTGTACCTTGACGGCGGTTTTGGTGTGGGTAAGACTCACTTGTTGGCGTCGCTGTGGCATTATGTGGATGGCCCGAAGGCGTTCGGTACTTTTGTGGAGTACACGAACCTGGTGGGTGCGTTGACGTTCCGTAAGACGGTTGAGGCGTTGAGCAGCTACAAGCTGGTGTGCATTGACGAGTTTGAGCTGGATGATCCGGGTGATACTGTGCTCATGTCTCGTCTGATGCGTGAGCTGGCGGATGCTGGTGTGAAGCTTGTGGCGACCTCGAACACGCTGCCTGGTGCGCTGGGTGAGGGCCGTTTCGCGGCTGAGGATTTTAAGCGTGAGATTCAGGTGCTTGCTTCGCAGTTTGAGGTGCACCGTGTGGATGGTGAGGATTTCCGTCACCGTGGCCTGCCTGCCGCACCGGAGCCTGTTGCTGATGATGCGTTTGATGCGAAGGTTGAGGAAGTGTTCGGCGGCCAGACTGTTGGTGTTGATAACTTCGCTGACCTGGTGGAGCATCTGGCGAAGGTGCACCCGTCGCGTTACCGTCAGCTGATTGATGGCTTGGATGGTATTGCGTGGCGTGATGTTCACCCGATTACTGAGCAGTCGGTGGCGTTGCGTTTTGTGGTGTTGGCTGACCGCCTGTATGACAAGGACCTGCCGATTGTTTCTTCGGGTGTGCCTTTTGACAAGGTGTTTACTGAGGAGATGCTGGCTGGTGGTTATCAGAAGAAGTATTTCCGTGCGGTGTCTCGTTTGACTGCGTTGGCTCGTGAGGGCATGCTCGGCGAGGAGGCGGAGCGCTAGTTCCGCTGTTCGCCGGGGCCGAGCTTTGGCCGGCTCGGGTTTTGATGCGCTGTTCTTTCTAGTCCCGTGAGACTCGAAGCTCGCCCGATTTGCATGGTTAGCTTGGTTAGTCTGGTTTACCTGAACCGCGCCAACCCCTCTCATGCGTGAGGACCCTCGCCGGGTCGCTTAGGAAGCACCCGGCGGGGGTCTTTGTGTGAGCGAGAACCTGGTACGTGACGGGAACATGGCGTGTCGCTCGCATGGTTTCTTCCCTTGCCAGGGAGTTATGCGGGGGTAGATGTGGTTGGAGTGTATAATTTTGCGTGTAGCCTCCGCGAGGTTCTCGCGAAGCACCCGTTTCTGCCGCATGGTTGCGGGCTATTTTCGGGTAGCTATTTCCCTTCCTTTTCGGAGGGGCTTTCATTGAGGCGGCAGGTCGGAGAGCTCACCATCAAGGATCGAGTCGGGGATTTCCCTTCCTTTTCGGAAGGGCTTTCATTGAGGCAAGACAGAAACGTGCTCACAATGCGGTTCCCCGTGGGAATTTCCCTTCCTTCTGGGAAGGGCTTTCATTGAGGCGCGGCGAAAATTGATGAGCTGCACTTGCCTGACCGTAATGTCCCTACATTTTCGTAGGGGCTTTCAATAAGACAAATCAATATCCCCTCGTATGACCGCGGGACTGTTTGTTCTGCACCTCGAGGTGTAGACTTTCATTGAGGCACCCGCGTTGTCTCGAATGATTCACCGTCCACGTTATTTCCCTGCTTTTTCGTAGGGGCTTTCATTGAGGCACGCCCGGTCACATGGCTGTTTTTGCGGTGCAGGAATTTCCCTTCCTTTCCGGAAGGGCTTTCATTGA
>NZ_KV800108.1:639335-640378 GCF_001810135.1 Rothia sp. HMSC069D01 | reverse complement strand
TCCCTTCCTTTCCGGAAGGGCTTTCATTGAGGCGCGGACTCTGGCAGCGAGGCATACCAGGCAATGCGCATTTCCCTGCTTTTTCGTAGGGACTTTCATTGAGGTATATATTTCCTATATGGGTTTTTCTCCTGAATGGGGGATTTCCCTTCCTATTTGGAGGGGCTTTCATTGAGGCCAGCTGTGGCAGGACAAGACGGCCGAGCCGCCCGGTAAATTTCCCTTCCTTTTCGGGAGGGCTTTCATTGAGGGACCGATAACGACGGCATTATCTGGATTCGCGCGTTTATTTCCCTTCCTTTTTGGAGGGGCTTTCATTGAGGCCAGAGGTTGGGTTTGCGGTTCACTATGGTTGCTCTGGAATTTCCCTTCCTTTTCGGGAAGGCTTTCATTGAGGCTCAGCGAATACTGCCGCGTCGAGCTTACTGGTGATTATTTCCCTGCTTTTTCGTAGGGACTTTCATTGAGGCTTACGAAGGGTGTTCTGTGCCAGCCCATCGAGCCTATTTCCCTTCTTTTTCGGAGGGGCTTTCAACAAGATAGATCAATATCCCCCGGATGACCGCGGGACCGTTTGCTCTGCATCTTGAGGTGTAGACTTTCATTGAGGCTAGTCGCCTAGCTCACGGTCAGCAGAGCGCAGCACATCGTATTTCCCTTCCTCTTTGGAGGGGCTTTCATTGGGGCGGTTTCGCTTTTGAAGAACTGAAGGGCGGAGACGGCATTTCCCTTCCTGTTCGGAGGGGCTTTCATTGAGGCGAGGGTTCAGCCGATGAAATCCCGGTGACCCGCGAAAATTCCCTTCCTTTTGGGAAGGGCTTTCATTGAGGCGACGGAGATAACCTGTCGCTGCGTCTTATCCAGCGGGATTTCCCTTCCTTTTTGGAGGGGCTTTCATTGAGGCCGCGGAGAAAATCCGCGGTACATTCAAAAGTGCATAGTTTCCCTTCTTTTTCGGAAGGGCTTTCATCGAGGCCCTGGTTGGGAATCCAAGGGTCTGGGCGAAGCCGTTTTCCCTTCCTTTCCGGAAGGGCTTTCATTGA
>NZ_KV800108.1:625685-639235 GCF_001810135.1 Rothia sp. HMSC069D01 | reverse complement strand
TCCCTTCCTTTCCGGAAGGGCTTTCATTGAGGGATCGAGTGCGCTGCAGACCCCGGAGCCCGAACCGACGATTTCCCTTCCTTCTGGGAAGGGCTTTTATTGAGGTGACTGAGGCAGGATGCCGCCGCGCTTAAAAACGTCATTTCCCTTCCTTTTTGGAAGGGCTTTCATTGAGGCGACGGCTATGTCGCTAACAACGGCTACGTCTGGTTCATTTTCCTTCCTTTTCGGAGGGGCTTTCTTTGAGGCCCAGAAGGCTCTTTCAAGTCCTCAGTCTAGGCACTCCGATTCCCTTCTTTTTTGTAGGGACTTTCATCGAGGGCGGCTCATCCCGGCTTGTGCGGGAAACACCTCAACTTTCCCTGCAGCTTTGTAGGGACTTTCATTAAGGCGCCCTGCGGTCACCCGTCAGGGAAGCGGCTGTTGCTTGGCATTTCTCTGTTTCTAACGGAAACTTTCGTTGAGGACTCATGCACTCAGTAAGTCAGGTGCATATTCTGAGCTGTTCTCTCCTGCGGGAGGGACTTTCATTGAGCCGCGGTACGCACAAACTGACCAATCTCACCGGCCGTCATTTCTCTGCTTTCTAGCCGGAGACTTTCATCGAGGTATCGGGGGTCTGCACTGGGATCCCATCGTATCGGGATTTCCCTACCTATTCGTAGGGGCTTTCATTGAGGCCAAGGCGAATAATGAAAGATTCTCAACTCAGCGATTTCCCTACCTTTCGGTTGGGACCTTCATTGAGGCGGGCTCATCCCGGCTTGTGCGGGAAACACCTCAACTTTCCCTGCAGCTTTGTAGGGACTTTCATTGAGGCAAGGCAACACCCGTACGCCGCAACGCATCTGTCACCCTCGCCCACAGGGTGTAGCTCGCCCTTCAGAAAATCTGCCACTTTCGAGAAGCGTATGGCCACGGAGATTACCCACCCCACCTACGGGTACTCGGTGACGTGGCGCCGCGCTATTGAGGTGCAGGCCCGCATGCTCCTGGGCGTTATCAACGGAACCACCCGCGAGTACACGGGGGTGACCGTACGATAATGCGTGACGACGCCCGACGAACACTCATCGCCTACGACGTGCCCAGCGACCGGCGGCGCACCAAACTGGCCAAGCTCATTCTCAGTTATGGGGACCGTATTCAGTACAGCGTCTTCATTGTGGATGCGGCCCCCGCCAAGGTGCGATGCATCAAAGACGAAGTTCAGGAACTCATCGATCCGGACGAGGATTCGGTGCTCTTCTGCGACCTGGGGCTGCTGGCCCGCCTTGACGAGCCGACCTTCAGCTATATTGGCCGGGCGCGTGAGGTGACCGAATCGGATGTGCTCATTCTCTAGCAACGCGCGGCAGGGGAGCGGGGAATGACGAGTTCGATTGCGGACTGGTAGTAGAGGTGAGGATAATGACCTTTGGAGGCTTTCGTCTGCCTCCGCGAGATTTCTCCACCTGCAGGTGGAGACTTTCATTGAGGCGGTGAGGATTACATCAACCTGGGCGCTGTAGATCATTTCCCCGCTTTCGGGCGGGGACTTTCATTGAGGTATCGACGGGGCCGGTCAGCCCCAAGTACACCTGCCCATTTCCCCGTCTTCGGGCGGGGACTTTCATTGAGGTAACGCAGGCCCCACCGCAGTTATCCGGCAAGACGGAATTTCCCCCGCCTTCGGGTGGGGACTTTCATTGAGGCTACGGTGCGCCGCATGTGATGCCGAGGTTGCAGGATTTCCCCGCCTTCGGGTGGGGACTTTCATTGAGGTGGCGACATGGAGGCCTACCACTACATCGCAGGCGCCATTTCCCTGCCTTCGGGCGGGGACTTTCATTGAGGCTTCTTCTACCCAGGCAACGTGTCCGTATTCTCCGATATTTCCCCGCCTTCGTGTGGGGACTTTCATTGAGGCGTCAATTGCACCGACTTTGCACTGTGGCGGCTCAACCAATTTCCCCGTCTTCGGGCGGGGGCTTTCATTGAGGCCGCACCGAGCATGAGGGCTACAGAGGCTCCGGCGGCGATTTCCCCGCCTTCAGGCGGGGACTTTCATTGAGGCACCATGATTCGAAGCGCCTTCTTCCCTGCGGACGGATTTCCCCGCCTTCGGGTGGGGACTTTCATTGAGGTGGCAGGGAGTGGTTGATGAATAGCCACGGGTAGTGATTTCCCCGCCTTCAGGCGGGAATCTTCGTTGTGGTTCTGAACGCGAATCGGGAAGCTACACGCGGGTTACGTAGCCCCGCTCTGGAAACCGCTCTGATTTCTAGAACGGGGCTATTCTCTTTAAAACAGGAAGACACACTAGATGCGGTACCTACTGCAGATTCCTCTTGCCAGCTAGCTGAGTCTGAAATGACCAAATCGGATGCGCGTAATCTGTAACAGCGCTATGGTGAAATCATGAGCAGAAAAGAGAACCGATTGCGACGCAGAAGAGGGATGGGGATAATGAATGGGTCTGGTGGTGACATTCTCGAGATATATGATTCTTACCTGCCCTCTCGCACCCGTTGAGGTGTGAGTCTTCATTGAGGTGGATTTTTGAACATATCAGAGCACCAGAGACTACTCTGTTCTCTTGAACTATATGGGTTTAAGAGCTTTCAATATGCTCCTTCCTTTAACATCGTCTTAGAGGGAGGAGCTAAATTTTATACGGATTATTAAAAATATCGGAGCGCGAGGTGTTGTGGATAGATTCTCTTAATGCTAAAGTTGAGGCATCAACTGGCTCGGAGGTTACTTCAGCGACCTGCCGAAGTGGCTCTAGCCCCGATCTAGGAGGTGAAGGATATGTTCCGACTACTCACAAGAAGTAAAAAGCCGCCCGCTACGCGAGGCGCAACGGGCGGCTTTTATTCAAATTCGTGAAACCGCATCAAGCGGCGGTCACGTTTTGCGGCAACAAAACATGACCGATTCAGTATACCGGGGCTACGGAAAAGAATCCTAATTCCACCCCGATGCTGACCGCTTGTGTGGCTGAGTCATATCCTTCTGCCCCCTGTGCTTCACTACCCAAAACGCGGGACGTGACAGCACAGGGGGAGAGGGAAATGGCATACCGAATTAGCAGCGTGACGAAAACGCGCGCACCATTCGGAAAACCGATGTAGCTTAAAGCTATACAAGTAAACGTGCACGTCCAACGCATCGAAGCAAACGTGCACCCAACATATAAGGAGACAACCATGTCCCAGAACGAGTCCCAGAACACCATCACCCTCGCCGATCTCCTCGATAACCTCAAGCTCGGCCGCGGCTCCGTCATCACCTCCATCACCGAACTCGAACCCGCCGCAGGCCCCCACGCATCCGTAGCACCCGCCAAGTTCGTCGACGGCTCCAAGTCCGTCTTCGCCTACGAAACCCGCTACATCGATGGCGATGCGCGGAAGGTAGTCCTTATCGACAGCAAGCAGTCCGAGCTCAACCGCGCAGAAGCCGCCATTGAACAGGGCCGCCAGTACAGCAACGAAGCAGTCGTCAAGATTCCCCGCGCCGTCGTCACCTACGAGACCGAAAATGGCCCCGTAGAATACAGCGACATGGAACTGTCCCACCGCATCTTCGACGGCCACTTCCGTGCCGGTCGCGTCAACGACAAGCCGATTACCGAAAACGAGCAGTACCGCGCGCTGCGCAACTGCACCCCCGCAGACATGAGCGCGCTGCTCAACACCGCCCCCGCAGCACTCCTCTTCGGCGCATGGGACTCCACTCGCAAGAGCAACCAGGTCCGCCTGCGTAGTGCCCTCGTCGGTGAAATCATCGGTGTCCTTGCAGACCAGGAACCCGGCGCTGAACACCGACAGGCACGCCGTGGCGGCGCCCGCGTCGACGCTGTCGCTGCTAGTGTGCAGCTTACCCCTAAGGACATGGAGTCCCTGGTTAATGACCAGGAAGCTGAACTGAGCGCCAAGAACGTTGCCGCACGCCGCAAGGAAGCAAAGACCGCCAAGGCTGACGCCCGTATCTCCGCATCCACTCTGGGCCTGGGTAGCATCCCGCCCGTGCTCGAAGAAACCGGTGCCGTCGCATGCCGCCGTATCATCCGTTCCTGGGTACTGAGCCTCGCCACTCTGCGTCAGTTGCGCTTCGGCCAGGACGAAACCAAGAACGTTGCCGCCCGTGCACTCCTTGCCGCACTCGGCCTCAACGCTATCGCCCGTGCGGAACGTGAGCTCTACATCCGCGCTAACTGTGACCTGATCGAATCCTCCGCACCCGTTGTCACCCTCGACCAGCGTTTCGGCGAGAAGAAGACCTTCGCCCGCCTGACCGTTGAAGACACCGACCAGCTTCTCCTCGAGGCTATCGAGAACGCCAAGAAGGTTGGCGTGGCTGAGTGGGACGGCCAGACTTTCAACGTCGAGGGCAACTCCGCCATCATCGCGAACGCCACCGCGGAGGACGCTGAATAATATGACGAACCTCGGAATTCTCGCGAGGTTCCCGCTCGGCGTATACCAGGGCCACAAGGCAGACGGAAGCCCCGACGCCTTCCCCGACCCTGCCCGCTTGCAGGCCGCGCTCCTCAGCGCGGCTGCGCAGGGACCTCACGCAATTATCGAAAACGGGCAGCTTGTCCCTTCGGAAGAATCTCTCAAGGCTCTCAAGTGGCTTGAGGAGAACCCCCCGACCGGGTTGCAGCTTCCCGACATGTGCCCCGTGTACCGCTCACGCAACAAGATGAGCCGCTTCATGTACCGCGAAGTGGCATATTCCGAGAAGGACGGGCGGCAGACCGAACGTCGCGCCGTATCCGACGGCTGGGCTGTATCCGACACCATCGGCTGGCAGTACGATAAGGTACCCGCAGACATTGCGGAAACCATCACCCAGCTCTGTGGCGAAGTACCCTCCCTCGGAGAAGCCAGCAGCTTCACCGCCCTCTACACCGGAGACGTGGAACCCACCCACACCATCGACACTAAGTCGGGCCCCTTCGAAGCAGGTGGCATGCCCGTCCGCGTGCCCGTACCCGGTCGAATCGACGCGCTCATGCGTGCCCACGCAGAAGCGTACCCCGCCAAGGTGCCCACCAAATCAGCGGACAAGACCAACAAAGAAGACACCTTGCATCCTTCCCCGGTACCCACCGCAGGCCTGGGATCCATCAAGTACCAGCCGGTGGAGGCTGAGACCTCCACCAGCCCCTGGGAATACCTGTGGCTCCTCGAAGTAGACGGTGAAGAGCTGAAGCCCGAGCAGTACGTCAAGGCAAGCTCCCTGCTGCACAAGGCTCTCGTAGCTGCCGCAGGATTCGGCGCGCCCAGCCTCATCACCGGCAGGTACCCCAAGGGTCACAAGCCGGCCAACAGTCTGGCGCTACAGTACCTGCCTGCCCGCTACCTGCCTGACTACCTGCGTCGTGAGGTGAAGTCTAGGGGAGTTCTGCTTGTCTTGGTCCCGGCCAACGCCCCGACCGATGAAGCAGTAGAACTCGGTATTGCGCTCAGGAGCGTAGAAACCCTCTACGCTCAGGACTTCCCTCGGCTGACCGTGAAGCTTCGCCAGAAGCGCCTGCCCGCGCAGGGTTTCTGGGATGCTCCCAAGACCGGGTACAAGCGTCTGTGGTGTACCCTCAGCGCGGCCGTTCCCGAATCGCGCGTTTTCAACCGCCCGAAGAAGACTGAGACGAAGGCCTGGACCTTCGCTGACGCCGCTCTGCTTTCCATGGCTTACGTGTGGCGTGATAGCTTCGAGGCGCCCGAGGCTGAAACCTCGAGCGAACGAATTCGTAGCTTGAGGGATCAGGTTGAGGAAAAGGCTGAGGCCAAGGTTCTGGAAGCTCACCGAGTAACCCAGAACCCCGCCGCCTACGCCTACAAGCTGCCCCGCACTCTGCCCGCAGAGCCGTGGCGCGGCGTCGTAGACCTCGGCAACCTGGCAACGGACACTACCATCGTAGCCATCGGCCAGTCCCGCCACATGGGCGGCGGCCTGCTGGTTCCGTTCGACGTGCCCGTTGAAGAATACGACCGTAGCGAGAAGGAGGAAAAGCATGACTAGCCCCGCTACCAAGCTGCCCTCTATTACTCGTGATGAGTTCGGTGAGTTCTTTGCCTCTCTCAATGGAGGGTACGCGCCCTTCAGCTGGCAGGAAGAAGTGCTCGACCACATTTGCGAGCACGGGGTATGGCCGGAACGTATTAACGCACCGACCGGCTCCGGTAAGTCCTCCGTGGTTGATATCCATCTCTTCGCGAATGCTCTCACTGCTGTTGGCGCCGCACCGCGCGTTCCTCGTCGCCTCTGCGTGACCGTGGGACGCCGCGCGCTGGTCGACAGCCAGGCAACTCGTGCCGATATGATTCTCGACTGCCTGAAGAAGGCGCTGACTGATGAATCCGCCGAGCAGGATATTCTGCGTAGGGTTGCTGAAGCTCTGCAGAGCTTCCAGACCCGTAACGACGAGAAGGGGCGTGCCCCCTTCGAGGTTGGTCATATCCGTGGCGAACTCTCGAATCGCACCCTGCCGGTCACCGACATTTCGGCCTGCGCAATCATTGCCGCAACCCCCGACATGTACGGTTCGCGAGCGCTCTTCCGCGGTTACGGTAGCACCAAGGCTGCCCGGCCGCGTGAGACCGCCCTACTGGCCATGGACACCGTCATGGTGCTCGATGAGGCACACATGAACCGTCAGCTGCTGCACACCACTCAGCGTATTGCCGAGCTACAGAAGCGCGAGGTCAACCTGGGCATTCCCACCCTGCAGGTGGTCGAGACGACCGCTACCCCCTCCACCGAGGACAGCGAATCGACTACCCTGGGCGTGGACATTGAGGCTCTCGACAGCCCGAATGACAAGGAGCTGCGCAAGCGTGTCCACTCGCACAAGGAACTGGTGCTCCGCCCCATCGATAAGTGGGATGGTAAGCCCGGTAACGCTGCGACCGTGAATGCTGCTGTGGACGCTATCAAGGATTTCCTTGCCCACCGTGAGGCGGGTGAAGACTCCAAGGAAGCCCACACTGTCGGTTGTATCGTCAACCATGTGCGGACGGCTATCTCTATCAAGGAAGCACTCGCTAAGGATCTGGCAAAGGATGAGGTTCAGCTTCTCGTAGGACGCATGCGTCCCTCGGATCTGGAAAAGCTACAGAACAAGCATCGCGAGCTCTTCACTACCGAAGGCGATAAGTCCGTGAAGGTTGTTGTGGCCACCCAGACTCTCGAAGTCGGTATTGACGTTGACTTTGCTGACCTGGTGACCGAGCTGGCGCCTGCCTCTTCTTTGGCGCAGCGATTCGGACGTGTTAACCGCCTGGGCCACCGTACGGATTCCAAGGTTGTTGTTATTAGGCCTGCCAGCGGCGACTTGGTAAAGAAGGACGCGCCTCCTTATAAGGCGGTCGACCTGAGCAATGCGTATGGTTGGCTCGAAGCACTCAACGGTACTGAGAATCCGTCGGTGAACCCTGCCGCAATGGTGAAGAACCCGCCGGTGCAGTCCTCCCCGGAGCGTCTGCTCTACCAGCGCCCGGAGCGGTCTGACCTGCTGGAATTCTCGCGTACCGATGAGAACCCCTACGATGAGCCGGACCTTGACCTGTGGCTGCACGACTCCCTGGACGCAGAAACCGCGATGGGTGGTGTTATCGTGCGCGATAACCTGCCGAGCAACACTTCTGCCGCCATGGAGATTCTCAAGACCGGCTACTTCGCACCGCGCGACGAGGAAACTTTCCCCGCGAATCTGAAGATTCTCAAGGAGATTCTGGACTACCAGGATGAGCACGGCGTGAAGCCGCGTAAGTTCCTTTACCGTCAGGGTGAAATCTCCCTGTGGCAGGATGCTGACCAGGGTGAAGAGAGCAGTCAGACGTTGACTCCCGGTGACGTTCTGATTCTTGACACGGGTACTATCCCGTTCACGAACCAGGGTATTGCTGTGACTCAGCGTGAGTTGCCTTCTAAGAAAGACGAGCTGGAGGCTGTGCCCTTCCCCGAGGGCATCAAGCTCTACGTGTACGAGAAGTGCACGGACCGTGAGAAACACTTCAGGGAATACCTGGGTCTCTCACCCGAAGAGGCAGTAGAACTGCTTGACACCCAAGCTCCGGACGGCCAGAAGGTGATTGCTTCTGAACTTACTACCGAGGCTGAGGACGGTCAGGAAGTTATCTCCTGGTACGCCAAAGTGACCAATGCGACCGAGAAAAAGTCTGTTGAAGGTTCCGATATTGCTCAGGAACTGGTGCTGGCTGGTCCCGTTCTTCTGGACGACCACCAGAACGATGTTGCTGAGCGTACCCGCCAGCTTGCCGAGAACCTCGGCCTGGCACCGGAATTCTCTGAGGCCCTGGAGCTGGCGGCAAAGTACCACGACGAGGGCAAACGCGACCTGCGCTTCCAGCAGATGCTGGGTGCAGATGCGGAGACGGGCGCGCTCGCGAAGAGTGGCCGCCGTTCCGTGGCAGAGGCGTACCGTGCCCGTAGCCGTAGCGCCCTGCCGAGGGGCTGGCGTCACGAGCAGCTGTCCGCGCTCATGGTTGCCGCCTCGCCCGAAAAGGTGGGGGAGCACCGTGACCTGGTGTTGCGCATCATCGGTTGCAGCCACGGCCACGGCCGGTTCTCCTTCGCCCACGATGCAGGCTTCCTGCTCAAGGAAGGCTACCTGCCCGAGGGAATGGACTACGAAGCGCTCAAGGAGCAGGCGACCCGACTCTTCAACGTCGGTTACTGGGATAACCTCATGGAGCAGACGAGCCGCACCTACGGCCCGTACGCTACTGCCTACCTTGAGGCCGTCGAACGCGCAGCAGATGCCCAGATTTCACGGGAGGGACACTAATGGCAACGTTGACTATTGCCGGTGACTACACCTCGGCACTGACCCATTTTGCCCTCTACGGGCTGTCCCTGATGGTTGAGCAGAAGCACCCCGGAACCGTCACCGTCGGTTGGTCTCAGGAAGGTCAGCCGCGCGCCCAGATGCATGCTGAAGGCGTGTCAGAAGAAGAAATTGCCGAGTGCGTGCACTCCTACGTTTCTTCCCTGGCTGCTGATGGTAGCTGGGTGAACGTTGACCAGTCCTACGGTGCGGGTAAGGAAACCGCTGTTTTCTCCCCGTTCTCACCGCGTATTCGCGGAATTGACGCGGAGAAGTACCCGGACGACTGGGCTTCTCACCAGAAGACCCGACAGGCTCATCTGGATGCGCTGATGGAACGTGACGACCTGCTGTCTCTGCTCTGGATCTCTGGCTTGGGCGAACCTGCCTACTGGCGTTTTGAAGTCAAGGCGCCTCGCCCCGACCACGGTGCATCCCGTTGGGAGATGAAAACCCGCAACAAGGGCCAGGAGTTCGTCAAGGACCGTCTGCGTTTGATGTGTGCGGATCTGGCCACTTGGGAACCTTCCGCGATGCTCAGCGGTATTACCGGGCAGACCCTGCACGACTCGCTGGATAAGAAGCCGGATTCCCGAACCGGAACCGGTTTCACTGTCCCGCAGCCGACGGACACTGCGCTCGCTTTCTGCGCCCTGGTGGGTGTTGCGAACTTCCCGGTGATTCACCAGATCCACCGAATCGGCGTGACCCCCGGTGCCTACCCGTACAACGCTTTGCACCCGCGGCTCATGGTGCTTCCGGTACCCTCCGGAAGGGTTACGCCAGCCCGGTTGCGAACCGTGCTGCGCAGCCACCCTTACCGTAGGGTGGTTGACGAGGTCGGTAAGGCGATGGAACGCGGTTCTTTGAGCTCTGACATTTTCGTGTCTGAGCTGGCGGATGAGAAGGCGATTCTTCGTGAGAAGGGTGTTCAGGCGTTTGTTGCTTTCCCCATTGTGAAGGTGGGCAGTGATTCGGCTCCTGAGCGTCAGGTTCTGAAGGGTAGCGCGATTCCGCTGGGTTAACCTAGCCGCTTATCGAAGCGGGCAAATATGCCCGCACAATGCAGAGGAGGGGCCCTCCGGTCGTATTGCCGGAGGGCCCCTCCCTACCTATTATGAGTGCCTACATATCGCTGGGTGGATATGCGGTAGCTGGTGCGCCAGGGAACCGCCCCTTACGCCACCGCCAGGGTGCCCTTGGCTGCGGTGCCGCTTCGGGTCCACAGCAGGAGCGCCGCCACGCTATTGATGATGTAGAAGATATACTTTCCGACGTTCGCAAAGTTGCCCTGAGTCAGCGCCTTCACGCACTGCACTGTGTTGTACAGGAACCAGAATTGCCACTGCATCGTGAGCTTGAGCGCGTTCAGAATGTTTGCTGACAGGGAGAGGCCAAACACTACGGTCGTGATCCAGAACAGGAACGAGGTCTTGCCGCCGTAGCCAATGTAGTTCGCGACCAGGGAGAACGCGAACGAGCCCACCACAATACCGCTAATAATCAGCTGACCCTTCGCGCCGGTCGGCGGTTCCATCGCCTTGCCGCGTTCGGAGTTCTGCCACCTACGAATCGCGAAGGTGTACACGATGAACGTTACCGGGTAGGTGATGATCGCTGCCTTGTTGCCCAGAATGTAGTCAATCGCGCCAGACAGCGCCGTGTTAATAATGCCGAGCACGTTGCCGATGTTTGAGAGGCGGCCGGTCAGGCGGGTAGACATCATTGAAATACCCACGTTAATCACGGAAATCACACCGAGGGGGATGAAGGGCGTAATCGGGCCCCAGTCGACGTATTTGTCGAGGCGGGTGCCCAGGTATCCTGATGCGACTGCGATGGCGATAACCAGTGCTACGCCGAAAAGGTCGGCGTACTTGGACTTGGCGAAAAAGAGGAGAGCCTTCTCAGAGAATTCCTTGGCCTCCATGGGTAACTCCTTTGTTGAGGATATAGAAACAGTGATAGGGTACCAATAACTATAACTCTTTGAAAAGGGTTCGAAACGGCGTGTCGCACATAAAACCTCAGAATCCCACATGTTCCACATCCCGGAACGCCTCGGTATAGAACAACCCGAAATCGCTCCATCAAAAACCCATACCAACTTCCGGCAAACACTGCCAGATAACGCCCCTACTTCGTTGAACGCCGAAAATGGGCGTAAAATCACCGTCGTTTCGTCTTCGCTTTAAAGGGGACCTTAAGGTACGCTAGATGACTGGGTCAGGGAACTCGTGCCGGTCTCACTCACCGCGCATCCGCCCGACAGACACCCGCACCCCGGTATGCTGCGTCTCACTCACGCACACAGGGGAGGGAACCCAACGTATCGGCCTCACTCACCGTTTACGCCGCTGTCCGCGCATCCTGCCACCCGTAACTCACTCAACTCAAACAAGAACTGAATAGGACAATCATGCCCTTGCTTACCCATCGACTCTCACGACGATTTTTCGTAAAGGGTGCTTCCGCCGCCGCCGCTGCAGGCGCACTGACCCTGCAGGCACAGGCCGCTCAGGCTGACGAAGCTCCCGCAAACCTTGCCCCGGCAACCGAGGAAACTAAAGGCCCGCGCCTCGTTATTCAGCGTGCCACCATCACTGAAACCGGTATGACCGTCAACTACACTGCACACGGTCTGCGCGAATTCCTCACCGAAGGCACCACTCTGACCGTACGCCACGGCTACGTTCGTAACGACTCTTTCGAAACTCTGCGCTCCTGGCCGCTCACCCCCGAATTTGACGGTGATGCTGACAGCTTCAGCGGTAGCGACCAGTTCCCCATCGAGCTGATGCAGGGTGAGGGTGTCGAGCACGCCCTGCAGCTGGATATTTGCTCCGACCCGTGGGGCCAGGAGATTGCCCACCAGATTGCTGCGCGCATCCCCGTGGCTGAGACTAAGATCCTGAAGACTTCTTTCGAGGATGTTCCGGATAACCACCCGTTCGCTGAGGATATCCGCATGGCGAACCAGAAGAAGTGGCTGATGCCGAACCCGCAGACTGGCGCGTTTGAGCCGGACCGCCCTGTGACCCGTGAGGAGCTTATTGCTCTGCTGAACCACGCTGCTGGTCACGCTGGCGTGAGCGAAAACTCTGAGGTTGCCCCCTTTGCGGATGCGGCAGACCGCCCGACCGCGAACGCGCTGCACTGGGCTCGTGACCGCAGGATTACCGAGCCGCTCACCGGTGGCGACAAGATTGACCCGACCGCACCGGTTTCTCACGAGGAGCTGGCGGCTGTGCTGTTCCAGTACAACGCGGAGGTTCAGCTGACTGAAATGAACGAGGCTGCTGGTTCTCGTTTCCGCGATGTGCTCGGTGCCGGTACTCTGCACCGTTACGTTGCGTGGGCTGGCGCGAACGACATCGTGCTGGATTCTTCGGGTGTGTTCAACCCGACCGCGCCGACTACTCGCGCGGAGCTGGCTCGTTTCATTCGCCGCTACAAGCTGCAGAACCTGCTGTTCACTGACTTCTCGTACGTTTCCTAATTCTCGTACGGCTCCTAAATTTAGCTACCCCCGGCACTGCGCGTGCCTGTTGGGGTTGCGTGAAACCCCCGTCTTCTGGCTTTTGCTGGAGGCGGGGGTTTCGCTATGCCCCGTTGTACGGCGCGCCCTGGGTGGTGCGCCCTGCGGTGCGCTTTGGGATGCGCCATGTCGGGGTACCGTTTTGGCGTGCTATTTCGGGGCGCCGAGTCGTGCCGTGCTGCTACATTGCCGCACCTCGGGGAGTTTTAGTGACAGGCTGTGCCTGGCATATGAAATTTTGCGTTATATATGCCTAAAATCTTGCAAAATCCTGTGCGCTAAGTAAGTATTACCTAGAAGGTAAGTTAAAGGTTGCCTTACTTAATACTGTGTGAAGACTAGTTTCCTTCCTCATGGGCCCACGAAACCCACACCAAAGAGCAGGAAAAAACGCGGCGCCTCACCACCCATCGGTGGGGGAGAGACGCACCTTCACACACCACCCACGAAAAAGGACATACATATGAACCTCGCTTCAAGCAAGGCATTCAAGGGCCTCGCCGTTGGATCGCTGGCACTGGCAATTTCCGGCGTTGCCACCATCCCCGCATCGTTCGCGGCAGACTCCACCCCGGCGGCAAGCCAGAGCACTGACGCTCGCACCATCACCGACAAGGCGATGGCAAAGATCACCCAGGGCCTGCCCGGTCAGTTCCAGGTCGCATACTCCAAGAAGACCAACAAGATTTGGGTTGCGGGCACTGCAGACCGCGACAAGCACGTTTCTACTATCGCTCGCATTGACGCAAACTCCCTGAAGATTGAGGCTGTCGCCGAGCTGCCCATCGTCAAGAACGACAAGGGCTACCAGTACGACGCAGCCTACGGCATCACCGTTGACGATGTAGACGGCACCGTTTGGGTTACCAACACCACCGACAACTCCGTGTCCGTGTACGATCAGGCAACGATGCAGCAGGTCTGGACCACCGCGGGTATCGCGGAGACCGACCCGAACTGGATTGAGCACCCCCGCTCCGTTCTGGTTGACCACGAGTCCGGTAAGGCGTTCGTGACCGGCCGCTTCTTCGTATCCGCGATTGACCTGAAGACCAAGCAGGTTGAGAAGATCCAGCTCGAAGGCGCACCCGACGGCGGCACCCGCTACATCAGCATGAACATCCTGGTTGACGGCGGTAAGCTGTACGTGCCCGAGCGTACCGGCGGCAA
>NZ_KV800108.1:622088-625585 GCF_001810135.1 Rothia sp. HMSC069D01 | reverse complement strand
AGCTGTACGTGCCCGAGCGTACCGGCGGCAAGATTTTCGTCATCGACACCAAGACCTTCAAGGTGGAGACCAGCTTCGACACCAAGGGCAACGCTGAGGGTGAGGTTCGCCCCTCCGACATCGCGATTGACCACTCCCAGAACGAAATTTACGTCTCCTCCCAGGGCGTGAAGGGAGCGAACTCCGGCGTGTCCATCTACGACGCGACCACCCACGAGTTCAAGAAGTTCATCCCGGTCGGCACCCAGGCGCTCTCGCTCGATAACGATGAGGCCAACGACCTGGTGTACGTCTCTGATTTCGGTACCGGCAAGGTCGGCGTGATTGACGGCGGCGCAGCGGACAAGCTGATTGCAGAGGTCGCCATGAACGGCGGCAAGGCAAACGACCTGGTTGTGCTGCCCAACGGCTCCGTTGTTGCTGTGGACAAGCAGGCTGGCGCAACCGCAACCGTGCCCTACGTGCTCGACGGCACCACCGGCACCGTCAACACCTCCAACAAGGTGACCAGCAAGCCTTCTAAGGACAAGCAGGGCAACGACGTACCCGCCAAGACCACCGACATTCAGGCGAACTCCATCCTGAAGTTCAAGGTCACCGCAACCGCGGGCGACAACTCCGAGGTCAAGCAGGTCACCCCCGAAACCCGCGAGTTCCAGGGCTACCCGGCAACCGCCACCAAGACCAAGGCAGCCGACTCTACCGCCCCCTCCACCGAGGCACACCGCACCGTGGATGCAAACGGTAGCGTTGCGAACATCATTCAGGGTCTGCCCGGCCAGTTCCAGGTTGGCTACTCCAAGAAGAACCACAAGCTGTTCGTGCCCACCGTGGGTGCACGAGGCAATCTTGCTTCCTCCCTGGCGCGCGTGGATGCAGACACCCTGCAGACCGAGGCATTCGCCGAGCTGCCCGTGAAGAAGAACGACAAGGGCCAGTACGGCTACACCTCCGCGTACGGCGTGACCGTCGATGACGTGGACGGCACCGTCTGGGTCACCAACACCACCGACAACTCCGTGGCGGTGTACGATCAGCAGACCCTCAAGCTCATCTGGAGCAACGAGGGCGTGAAGGAGGGCGACCCGAACTGGATTGAGCACCCCCGTTCTGTGCTCGTCGACCACGAGTCCGGTAAGGCGTTCGTGACCGGCCGCTTCTTCGTCTCCGCTATCGACCTGAAGACCAAGCAGGTTGAGAAGATTCAGCTCGAGGGTGCCCCCGACGGCGGTACCCGCTACATCAGCATGAACCTGTTCCTGGACGGCGGCAAGCTGTACGTGCCCGAGCGTACCGGCGGTAAGCTCTTCGTCGTGGACACCAAGACCTTCAAGGTTGAGAAGACCATCCAGACTCAGGGTGAGGACTCCACCGTTGAGGTTCGCCCCTCCGACGTTGCAGTGGACCGTTCCCTGGGCGAAATCTACGTCTCCTCCCAGGGCGTGAAGGGCGTCAACTCCGGTATTTCCGTGTACGACCTGCGCACCGGCGATTTCAAGAAGTTCGTCAAGTTCGGCACCCAGGCGCTCGCCCTGGAGCACGATGAGGACAGCGACCTGGTGTACGTGACCGACTTCGGCACCGGTAAGGTTGCAGTCTTTGACGGCCGCGCCGACGAGGTGATCGGCGAGGTCGAGATGAACGGCGCCGCAGCGAACGACGTGACCCTGCTCAAGGACGGCTCCGTGCTGGTCCTCGACAAGAAGGACCGCGACGAGAAGGTCACCCTGCCCTACGTGCTCAACGGCACCACCGGAGAGATTACCACCGCCAGCGAGTACACCACTCTGCCCGGCAAGGACCGCCAGGGTAACGATGTTCCCGCATCGGTTCAGCAGCTGAAGGCTAACTCGATTCTGAAGTTCAAGGTTGGCCTGAAGGACACCGACGCGAGCGCAGCTCCGGTGGGTATCACCCCGACTTCGTTGCAGTTCGCTGGTTACCCGACGGTGACCGGTGTGAAGGCTGAGGATTCGAAGCCGGCTGACCCGAAGCCTGCAGATCCGAAGCCTGCAGATCCGAAGGTAGAGGACAAGAAGGCTGAAGATAAGAAGTCTGAGGACGTTAAGTCTGAGGATAAGAAGTCTGACGCGAAGACCGGTGCACAGGACTCCAAGTCTGCTCCGGATGCGGTGAAGGCTGATAAGTCGGGTTCGGCTGTGAAGAACGGTGGTTCCTCCGCAGGTGGTTCCGATAATTTGGGCGGTGGCTCCTCGGTAGCTAAGAGCGACGCAGGTTCCTCGCAGGCTGGTTCTTCGCGTGGCGCTCTGGCGAACACCGGTGCGAACGCTGTGATGCCGCTGGTTGCTTTTGCTTCTGTGGCTCTGATTGCGGGTGCTGCTCTGGTGGTGCGTCGCCGCAAGGCATAGCGTTTAGCTCTCGGGCTTAAAAGCTCGATATAACGCGTGAGAAGGCGGGTATTTTCTCTTTCGGATTCTTTGAATCTGGGGGAGGGAGTACCCGCCTTTTGCGTGCCCGCTTGGGCTAATGCTGGGTGGGTGGTTTTAAAGCATATTTATATATGTGCACTTGCTTGTAAAAATATAGGTTTTGAATGTTAAAAAATGTGTGGCCCGTGGTGAATGTCGCTGGCGCGCCTCACCTAAACATTTACATTAATGTGTAAATATAAAAGCATCACAATACCCCTCGCGACCTGGGTTTTTGCCCGCAAGAGCAAGGAAAAACCGGGGAAGCGCCTCAACCTTCACGTGATACTGAAGGCGAATTAGGGGATCACTCACAAAAACACAAAACACGCCCACGTCGCTGCTTGTATTTTCCTGGGAAAACATTGAGGATTAGAAGGTAGGTAAATTTATGCGTTACCTGCATTTCTGCTTTTCGTGCCGTCGAATATGTCACCGCATATTCACGGGTGTCTCGTTAGCATTCGCATGCGGCATGTGAGCACTTCCGTTACACATTTGAAGGACACACATTGAACCTCACTCCCTCCTCGGGCAAAGCACTGAAGGGGCTCGCCGTCGGCTCCCTCGCGCTCGCAATCTCCGGCGCAGCCATGATTCCTGCCTCCTTCGCAGCACCGAACACCGCAAACCAGACCGCGACCCCCAGCGCATCGGCTCCTTCCACCGCATCGCTGAGCCGCGTTGTTGACACCTCCGCGTCCGTCGCGCAGATTACCCAGGGTCTGCCCGGCCAGTACCAGGTTGCATACTCTAAGGCGACCAACAAGATTTGGATGGTCGGCGTGGGTGCACGCGGCGACCTCGCCTCCACCATTGCTCGTGTCAACGCAGACACTCTTCAGATTGAAGAAGTAGCAGCGCTTCCCTTCGAGCTGGATAAGAACGGCGAATTCGGCTACATTTCCGCGTACGGCATCACTGTTGATGACGTATCCGGCACCGTGTGGGTTACTAACACCACCGACAACTCCCTGTCTGTGTTCGACCAGAACACCATGGAGCAGATTTGGACTAACCACGGCATCGCCGAGAGCGACCCGAACTGGATTGAGCACCCCCGCTCCG